>JAKFDK010000001.1:0-6935 GCA_036676195.1 Clostridia bacterium
CCCGATGCCAGGGGCGTGGCAGCGCTGAAGGGTACGCCGATGGGACCCAACACCCGCTGGGTGACATAGAACACGTGCAGGTCGTCCCGGAACCGGACCGTCGGTTCGCGCACCAGCCGTCCGTCCTGTTCGATCCAGACATCGTCCCAGCGGTTGACCATGATCTCGCTGATCTCAGGCCGGTCCACCAGCGGCTGGAGCGGCCCCAGGCCGGCCACGTAGTCGTAGACCTGATCCACCAGTTCTTGGAGGCCGGTCTGCGCTTGAGCCAGCGCCGGGTTTTCGGCGAGGATCTGCCGGATGCGCAGGCGCAGTTCCGCCCGGGCCTCCTGGGACAGCACGCTGCTGCGGAGCAGGTCGCCACAGTCCCGCCGCAGGCAGTCCTGCACAAAGGCGGTGGCCTGCTTCAGGGCGGGGTCCTCCCAGGTGTGGGGTGGTGCCGGCAGCGCCTCGGGCTCCGTTGTCTGTGGGGCGGAGGCACCGCCCGGGCGGACGCCACGCAGGCGCCCCAGTACATCAACGCTGGGCATGGGCAGCCCCCTTTCCTCCGAACCAGCGGCGGGCAGTCCCGGCCTGCCGTCCTCCGGCTGCCGGCGCCAGGAGCCCCGCCAGTTGCGCCACCGCCCCGGCGAAGGCAGCACCGGGCATGGACAGGCGCCCGGTTTCCTCCAGGTCCCGGAGTGCTCCGGCATGGGGAATCGTGACCGCCGGGCGGAAGTCGAGTTCATCTTCCACCTGACCGCCACTGACCGGCCGGGTACGGTTCAGTACGAAACGAACCCGCTCCTCCGTCAGGCCAAGCTGCCCGCAGAGCGGCAGATAGCGGCGGGTATGGAAGCGGGCCGGATAATGGCCGCCCACCACCCAGACCACGGTGCCGGCCCGTTCAAGCACCGGCCAGGTAGCCACCGAATCCAGAGTCGGACCCAAGTCCGCCACCACCAGCGGATACTGAGCCAGCAGCAGATCCAGCAGAACCTGAATATCAGCTTCGGTCACCTGCAGAGCCGTCAGCGGGTGCAGGGGACCGGGAATCACCGCGTAACCTTCGTGCCCCGGCACCGCCGGGGCGTGCTCGGCCAGGTTGTCCAGGCGCCGGCCGCGCAGCAGCGGCAGCAGGGCATCCAGGCAGGTGGGTGCCGGGGTCTGACGCATCGCGTCCATGGCCACCGCCAGGGTCGGCTCAAACAGGTTCAGGTCCACGGCTGCCACAGGCGCCACCCGGGCCAGTACCGCGCCAACCCGGGCGCAGAGAGTCGTCACCCCGCTGCCGGAGCAGGGGGCCCAGAAGGCCACCAGCCGGCCGCTCATGACGCCGCCCCCCTGGCCACCAGGAAGAAGTACACAGCCGCCTTGCTCTCCACCGCTTCCATGAGGCGCTGCGCTTCGGCGGCCGTGACCCGCACCACCACCCAGGCCGGCACCTGCCCGGCGGTGGCATTCAGCCCGCCCATGCCCCCGCTGTCCCGGCCTGCCTGCGTGGGCGCTGCGGAAGCGTTGCGGATCTCCACCACCGTCACCCGCTCCGCCGCCGCCAGCGCACGGGCGGCCGCCCCCTCCCGTTCCGGCCGCGGGACGGCGTAGATGGTCACGGCATCCCCCGGCCGCAGGTTACCGCCGAGCACGTGGGCCGGATTGACGGGGATGGACAGCAGCCCGGTCCCGTTGCCGATGTCGGTCGCCGGGTCCGGAGGCCTGTCCCCCAGGCGCCTGGCCGTCAGAAACTCGCCGGCCAGGACGGGCATGCGGGTCCACTTACCGCCGGCCTGGTCTGCCCGGATGAGGACACCGTCCGGCACCGACCCGGCCGGCACCTGCACCACGGTGACAGCCTCGGGCGGGATCGGGACCCCACTGGGCAGGTCCCGGGTCACGCGCACGGCCGGTACGGTGGGAAAGGTGGACTGCCAGTGCCGGGCCAGGACAGAAACGCCGATGAGAATCAGCACTGCCCCTGTGCCAAAGAAAATCCGTCGCCTGGTGAGTGGCCGCAAGGTCCCACCCCCGCTGACTTATTGAATAATTCTAACCAGTACAAGACAAAGCATATATTTTCTTCCATATGATGTCAATAACAAGGGGGTTTACGGCCTGCGGCCTGGAAAGGCTGCACTGGAGCGGGATTGGGGCGCTTGCACCCCGGGGAACATCTGGCTGCCGGCCGCGTTTTTGCTGCGAGAGAAGCGCTGCAGCATGGCGAAATTTGCGCTCAGGCTTTCAGCGCGCCGCGCAACTCCCCCACCATGTTCATGAGGTTCGGGTCCTGGGTCTGGCGAACATGTGCCAGGGCCACATTCAGCATGGCGCCGGCGATGTCCGGCCGGCCGGATTCCAGGGCAACCGCCGTGGCCAGGTAGGCCGCCAGTGCTCTCGGCCAGGGAAAGGCGTCACCATGATCAGATGTGAGGATGGTATCAACATGTCTAATCGCCTGATTCTGCTGCCCCAGGAGGTGGAAGTGGTAGGCTTCCAGGGCCTGCTGTCGGGCACGCTGCTCGGGATCTGCGTCGTCCTCCAGCCACCTGGCCATACACAGGTGATCAGCTGCATCAGTGGCACAGCCCTCTCGGAGCAGTAACCAGGCGGCGTCCTGGTGAGCAGCAATCGCCCTGGCCGTCATCCCCTGGCTTTCGAACTCGACAGCGGCCTGGCCGGATAGCACGCAGGCCGAGCCGGCGAAAGATCTCGCCAGAGCAATTCCCTGCGGGCTCCCGGCCTCGGCAGCCAGGGCCTCTGCCTGCATAGCAAACTGGAGGCCCAGGCGGTAGTCACCATGGCGGACTGCGCAACTGGCGCAGATCAGACTGGCGTCCATGCGTTCGGTCAGGCTGGCCTGGTGGTCACAGGCTATGGCCGCACCCAGTTCGAGAGCCTGGAGCAACAGACCACGGGCCTCAAGCATCCGCAGGTGCACCAGATCCAAGGCAGAACGCCCCCTTGCGTGATTTACCGCCTGGCCCCGGGGTACTGTTCCGGTGGGGCAGCCGGCGCCCGCACGGCTGCCCAGGTCAGCAGTCCACTTAGATTGCCGGCTTGATCTGTGCAGCCAGGGGCTCCTGCAGGATCGCCGCCAGCTCCACCGTCTCCTGGCCCAGGGCCTGCAGGCGCAGGGCCATGTGCATCCGGTCGCCATCAGCGGCTTCGGCGTAGACCTCCAGCAGGTAACCCGTCTCCAGACGGATCTCGTGCAGCCGGGCTTCCGGCGTCAGGGGGCCGCCGTACTTGGCGGGCCGCCGGCGAACATCGGTTGGGCCGGCGATGGCGTGCAGCTCGGCCTCTGACCACGACATATGGGTCACTGCGATCCCCTCCATTCGTGTTGGACCCACGGAACTGCGACGCTGTCCGATCCCTGGCCGGCCACCTACCCCGCCGGCCCGTGGACCGGAGGGCTAAGGTAGGCGGTGACCCGTCCAGCACTGCCGCTTCCAGAACCCGTGTCCGCTCCAGGATGTTCCTGGCCGTAGCGCCTTGTCCAATGGCCTCGTAAGCCTTGGCCAGTAGCTTTCTGGCCTCAACCCTGACGCTAAGCGGTAACCTGCGCTGGGTCAGCAGGTCTTCCACACCACGAATCACCCGTATGTTCTCGCCCTGCTCCAGCAAGGTTTTCAACCGGGTCAGTCTCCGCCGCCCGTAGAATACCCGGAGGTTACTGCCCCCCACCTTCAAGTCACCTCTCCATGAGGGGCGCTGGTCGTTTCCGTTGGTGATCGGGGGGCGCTGTGCTCAGGGTGATGGTGACCCGGACGCCCAACTGCCATGCCACGCGGGCCAGGAAGCTCAACGAAGGCATCTTGCTGCCGTTTTCCAGCACGCTGATATGGGCTCGTACCGTGCCCACCCGCTCCGCCAGGTCATCCTGAGTCAGGCCCATCGCCTGGCGGCAGTTGCGCACCTGATCCCCTGCGCTTCGGAACAAGGCCTGCAAGTGCGGTTCAACCGCAGTTTCCTTTCTGGTCGCCCGGGTATACCGGCGTTCCATGGCTCGTCTGGCTGGCGCCTCGCTTTGTGGAGCGCTCAATACCCATTCCCCTGGGGCGTTCCCCTCAGCGCAGCCAACCTGATCTCACGGTGGGTATCGTGAATCAGACGCATCAACCGTGGATGCCGGGTATTTTTCAGCAGCCTCTGCATCTCGCTGATCTGCTTTTCTGCCTGGCTGACCTCACCCGCCGCAGCGTATGCCCTTGCCAGCAGCATTTGACCTTCCACCTGGATCACAAGGGGCAGGCTGCGGCTGGCCAGCAAATCACGCACCCCGGTTATCACCCTGTCGGTTTCCCCGGCATCCAGCAGGGATCGCCAGTGGCCCAGTTCCCGGCTGGCCCTGATCAGTGCGCTTCCGCCCATGTGTGCCTCCCCCCTCCGCCCAGTTCGACCTCTATCGGACCACAGTGACCTTTGCCGGCCGGGCCGCCCCATCTAGCCAGGCGCCGTGTTGGCAGACCAGGCGCCCGTCCAGCCAGACCTCCCCACCCCTGCGCAGGTCCAGGATCATGTCCCAGTGGATGGCCGACCGGTTGGTGCCCCCGGCTTCGGGGAAAGCCTGGCCCAGGGCCAGGTGAACGGTGCCGTCGATCTTTTCGTCAAGGAGGATGTTGCCGGTCATCCGGTCCAGCAGGGGATTGAGGCCGATCCCGAACTCCCCGATCCGCCGCGCACCTTCATCGGTGCCAAGTAAGACCTGCAGGCGGTCCAGCCCCTCCCGGGCCGTCGCCTCCACGACTTCGCCATGCCGGAAGACCAGCTGCATACTGGTGATCGTTCCACCCGCCCCAAACTGCGGGTCCGGGAAGCTGACCGTCCCCTCGACACTTTCGCTCACGGGAGCGTAGTGGGTCTCCCCGTCCGGCCGGTTGCAGGTCCCGGCTCCCACGATGCCCTGGCGACCGGCCAGACTGAAGCGCAGGTCTGTTCCTTTGGCGACGATCCTGACCTCGCTGCCGGAATCGAACAGTTCCTTGACCACCACGGCTCGTTCCGACAACGCCTGCCAGTCCACACCGATGGTCGACCGGAAGATCCGGTCCTCGCAGGCGGCAAATTTCAGGCCAAGTTGCCTGGCCAGGTGGTCGGTCGGCTGCAACACCACCACCCAGCGCATGGCATCCATTCGGGCTCTGAAGTTGGCCGTGGCCAGGCTTCTGCGTACCGCTGCCTCTGGTCTGGCCACCGGCAGTTGGCGCCCGGTGGGGGCGTCGAGATGGATGTGGCAGTCACAGTCGGCCATGGCCATTTCGGCCGGATGAACAAAATCGATCTGATCGTCATTCCCCAGGGTCAGCCGGGCCGCCGCCACCCGGCGGGAGGTCAGCCGGAAGATGGGATGCCCGCCGGCCACGATGACCTCCTGACCGATGACCTCAGCGAACCGGACACTTTCCGGGCCGGTGCTGATCAGCACCCTTTCACCGGGCTGCATGCGCAGGGAGTGCCGAATCGCCAGCCGGGCTAACTGGCCATATCGAAGGTCCACATCCGCCCCCTCACTTTCTCGGCTGCGGGATCCGGATAGGCTGGGTAACCGCATGACCAACTTCCCAGCCGCGCGAGTCTTGTGTGGTGACCAAATTACCAGTTAATGGGTTGTACAGAAATGCAAAAAGGCCGGGTCAAAACCCGGCGCTGGCATTTGTTCTGGGACAATCGTCCCACCTTTTCACGGCTGCCCTTTTTGGGAATCAGGCTCCTCTTGAAACCGCATGAAGGTGCCCGAAGGTAACCTGAGCCAATCGATGATCAAACCTAGCAGCCCGCTTGAAGCCTACCCAACCGGCCAGCAAGCCAGTGCTGGTCACAAACGGGCCAGGAGAGTTCCCCAGGTCCCAGGCAAAAAAAACATGCACTGCTACGGTCTTCTGTTCGCCTTCACTGGTATTAGCCGGTCAACTCTACAGCGAATCGAACAGGGCTGCGATATGCGCACCATGGACTCGTGGCTCAGGCAATTCGCCCGCGGCTATGGTGTGAGTGAAGCCGAGTTGTTGGAAGGGCAGACCCCAAAAGGCTTGTTTGAATGGCGCATTCGGATGGCTGACCGAAGCGAGCACCTACGGCTGCTCATGTGTTCACCCCAGGAAAGGGCTAAGCTGGCCCTAGATTTCCTGTCTGACCAGTTTCCGAACTGCCTGGATCTGAGGCGTCTGGCGACAGCCTCACTTCTTCCGCTTTCAGAAGTAGAGGCAGCCATCCGGTTGTGGCGGGTATCCCAACCCGACCTGACAACGGCAGCCATGCTCGCGGAAGGGCTCCACATTCTCACCGGCATAAGTCGCCAGTGGTTGCTTTTTGGCAGCTTCAACACGGACAAGGCCCGCGGGCTGGCTGCCGCCTCTCGCCTGCCCAGAGTGGCGGTGGGCGCACAAGGTGCCCGCCCGGCAGCTTCGGTGGAGCCTGGCGAAGGACCTTATGGCCGTGTTGGACCGCACCGCCGGCCAGGAAATTGATGCCGCTAAAACGCGCAGGGCCTAATTGGGCTTCCGGGCGCCGCCAAAGCGGCCGAAGAAAACGCAAGGGACAGAAGGAGAATCGCCAGAGTCATGCATAAAGCACGCTGCACGGTTAAGCCCTCCTACTGACTTTCGTCTTCGCCCGTCCGCAGAATTCTGCTTGGCCGTCCGGCGCCGTAACCTCGTCTACCACCTTCAGCACTGCTTCCGGAGCTTTGAGATACAGCTTGTTCAGTGCCTCTTTGATCTCGTCGGCAAGGTCATACGCTAGAGTCCCAACCCGTGGTGTAAATTCGGTGGACCGATAATAAATCGGCCACTTGGACATCCTTAGCGTGATCAGCTTCCAGACCGAACACGCTGAGGAGGATTATTCCAAGTGGCCATTAACAGGATGTCCCTTCTTGACTTGCTTCATAAGGCTGGGATTGATGGAGACGTAGATTTTTTGCGCGAAGGATTGAAAGTACTGGCCCAGGCTGTCAT
>JAKFDK010000002.1:0-83467 GCA_036676195.1 Clostridia bacterium
TCCACCTGTATGGCGGCTCCGAGGGGCCTTCCCTCATCTTCAGTTAAGCATAGCTTTCGGGCTGTCTAGCAGCCCTGCGCTTTCGTGGCGCACAATCAGCGTTGAATCGTGGCCGGGCGCTGAAGTGGTTTGATAATGCGGATTACTTCGGAGAACAACAGAAGCGTCTTCAGGACAGTTTTGGCAGGATCAGAGGTACGTGAAGTGCGGTATATGTTAGCCGTGGTTGGAGGTTACAAGAAGAAGGTCCGTAGGGTGCCCGTTGGAAGCCAGCCGCCGGCGGCCTGCTCATAGGCAGCGGCGATGCGCAGCACCGTACCTTCCTGCAAGGGGCGGCCGATGATCTGCAGGCCCACGGGCAGGCCGGCGGCCGTGTGGCCGCAGGGCACGCTCGCAGCGGGCTGCCCGGTCACGCTGAAGGGCGCGGTGAAGCGGATCAATGCCTCGGGGACCGGCTCCTGGCCGTTGCCATAATCCCAAACCGCCTGGCCAATGCGGGGCGCCGGAATGGGCAGGGTGGGAGTGAGTACGGCGTCTACCTGCGCCATCACGGTGGCCACCTCCTGGCTCAGTTCGGCGCGCAGGCGCTGACCCGTCAGGTAGTCGCGGGCGAGAATGAACTGGCCCAGCTCCAGCCGTACCCGCACATCGGCGCCGTAGTCACCGGCCTGCCGCGTCAGAAAAGGGGCGTGCCAGGCCGCGGCCTCGGCCAGGGTAATCAGGCGGTTCACCAGGGTCAGCACCGGGGCCGGGGGCAGGTTCACCTCCACCACCTCTGCCCCCAGGTCGCGCAGGACGGCGGTGGCGGTATGAAAGGCCGCCAGCACCTGCGCATCCACCCGCTCGCTCAGCCAGGCCGCCGGTACGCCCAGCCGCAGGCCGGTCAGTCCGGCTGCGGGCGGCCCGGCGGCGAGCCAGTCCGCCGGTGTGCACAGGGGCAGGGCGGTGGGGTCCAGGGGGTCCGGCCCGGCCAGCACGGCCAGCGCCAGGGCCAGGTCTGCCACCGTGCGGGCCAGCGGGCCGACATGGTCCAGCGACCAGCTCAGGGGAATAACCCCGGCCTTGCTGATGCGACCGTAAGTCGGCTTGAGGCCGGGGATGCCACAGGCGGCCGCCGGCATGCGGACGGAGCCGCCGGTGTCGGTCCCCAGGGCCAGCGGTACCAGGCCGGCCGCCACCGCCGCCGCCGACCCGCCGCTGGAGCCGGCCGGGCTGTGCTGCAGGTGCCAGGGGTTGCGGGTGGGCCCCTGGTAGGGACTGTCGGTGGTGGCGCCAAAGGCGAACTCATGGGTGGCCGTCTTGCCGATGATCACGGCCCCGGCAGCCCGCAGCCGCGCCACGCAGGTGGCATCTGTGCAGGGCGTGTAATCGGCCAGCACCCGGGAGCCGGCGGTGGTACGTACCCCCGCCGTCTCGATGATGTCTTTCACAGCCACCGGCACGCCGTGCAGGGGGCCGGCCCATTGGCCCCGCCGGGCGGCGTCTTCAGCCGCCTGCGCTTCCCGCAGGGCCGGTTCGGCGGTAAGGGTGACAAAGGCGTTCAGCACCCCCTGGGCGGCAGCCGCCCGGTCCAGCACGGCCCGGGTCACCTCCACCGGGGAGATCCGGCGCTGCCGGATCTCCCGGGCCAGGTCAGTGGCGCTCCAGTACAGGAATTCCGGCCCCGGCCCTGGCCCGGGCGGGGTGGGCGGGGCGGTGGTGCCCCCGGTGGCAGTGGCGGTGGCTCCGGTGGCGGTGGTGGCTCCGGACGCGGGGCCGCCCGCTGCGCCGCCGTAGCCTGTGCCCCCCTCGGTGAGGGCCGGATCCACCCAGGCCGGCTGGGTCAGACGGGGCGTGGCGTAGGCCGGCGCAGCCGCGTCAAAGCTGAAGGCGGGCGCCACCCGCTGCAGGGCCGTTTCGTCGGTCGCCCGTACCCGAGCCAGCAGTGCCTGCAGCCGCCGGGCTGTTTCCGCCAGCATTTCCGGATCGGGCAGGCTCTCCCGCCCCAGCATCGTTCTGGCCAGCAGGGCCAGCAGTTCGGCCGGAATCTCCATGGGTCCCCTCCTTCTGCCGTCAGCGCCGGATCTGGGTGCCGGCCAGGCCTGCCACCCCGGCCACCGCTGCCTCCAGAGAGGTAATCACAGCCCGCCCGCCGCCGGCGGCGACAAACCCGATTGCTCCGGCCATTTTGGTCCGCATGGATCCGGGCGGGAACCACCCCTCCGCCAGATAGGCCTGCGCCTCATCGGCGGTGACGGTGTCCAGCCCCTGCTGGTGCGGAGTCCCGTAATGCAGGTAGACCCGGGGCACATCGGTCAGGATCACCAGCAGGTCGGCCGCCAGATCCGTGGCCAGCCGCTGCGCGACCAGGTCCTTGTCGATGACCGCTTCTGCCCCTTCCCACCCGTTCGGTCCCGCCGTCACCGGCACCCCGCCGCCGCCGCAGGCAATCACCGTCGCACCGCTGCGGACCAGGCTTTGAATGGCAGCCAGTTCCACAATGCGCAGCGGCGGGGGCGATGCCACCACCCGGCGCCAGCCCCGCCCGGCGTCCTCTTGCAGCGGGCCGCAGTCGGCCGCCAGCAGGGCCCGGGCCTGTGCCTTGGTGTAAAACGGGCCCACCGGCTTGCTCGGGCAGTGCCAGGCCGGGTCCGCCGGGTCCACCTCCACCTGGGTAACCAGCGCCACCACATGGCCAGGCTGCCCCTGCTCCCGCAGCGCCTTTTGCAACTCCCGCTGCAGCAGATAACCGAGCTGGCCCTGAGTCTGAGCCCCCAGTACGTCCAGCGGCATGGGCGGCACCTGCTCCCGGGCCGCCTCGTTCTGCAACAGCAGGTGACCGACCTGCGGCCCGTTTCCATGGGTCAGCACCACCCGGTAGCCCAGGCCGACAATCTCGGCGATCTGTCGGCAGGCGGTGCGGATGTTAGTCACTTGCTCGGCCAGTGTGCCGGACTGGCCTGGCCGGAGGATGGCGTTGCCCCCCAGGGCAATCACCGCGGTCTGGGTCATGCACACATCACTCCCGCCAATGGGATCAGATGCATTCGGCCAGCCCGTGCAGCGCCACCAGGACTCCCGCCGCCCAGTCACTGCCAGAGGTCGCTCCGTGGGCCAGCACGGGGGCCAGGGCGGCCGCCAGCGCCGCATCCGCCAGCAGCGTATCCACCAGTGCCAGGGCCGAGGCCGCGGCCACCCCCCGGCCGGCCCAGCGCAGCAGGTGGGCACTCAGCCGGGTGGTAGCGGTCAGGTCCAGGGTGGTCAGCACCTGGGTGGGGCGGCCGGCCCGCCACCGGGTAACGGCGTAACCGGCCAGCAGGTCGTCGCCGCTGGGCGTGAGGCCGGGTCCCAGTCCCAGCAGCCCTCGGGCCGCCTCTGCCGCCGCCCCTGTGGCCAGGCCACGCACGCGGGGCAGGGCAAAAGCGGCCAGCGGGCTCAGGGCGACCTCCCGGCCCACCACCGCCAGGGCTGCCGGCAACAGGCCGCCCTGCTGTCCGTATGCGGCCAGGGCCACTGCCAGCCGGTCCCGGCCACGACGCAGCAGAACGGTACGGTCCGTGCACGTCGCCGGCGCAGGCGGGGGCGGCGGCACCCAGGGGTGAGCCTCGGCCCAGGTCAGCCGGTGCCCACCGGGACCGGTCAGATCCAGGCCATCTGCCCCGACCCGCACAGGGTCGCCGGGTGCCCAGCCCAGGGCAGTAAAAGGCAGTTCCACGGTACAGACCAGATTGCCGGGGCCGTCCCCCACGGCGGGGGCCACGGCGGTGAGCAGGTCCGGGCCGAAGTCCAGGTTCAGGGCCGGCCGGTGCACACTGAGAACCGTTGCAGACGCCCCCGGCTGCAGTCGGCGCCGCAGGGGGGCATGTATGGAGCAGCCCCGGACGACAATCAACCTTCCAGGGCCTCTGCCAGGGCCAGCACGGCAGCCGCGAAGATCTGTGCGGGCGGGTGGACCAGGCCGGCGCCGACCTGGCCCACGCCAGGGTCTTTATGGGCGACACCGGTATTGATGCTGGGCAGGATCCCGGTTTCCACCACCTTGCAGACATCAATGCCGGTGGGGGTGCCGCGAAAATCGAAGCCGGGAATCTGGTAGTGGCGGTTTTCGGCCAGGGTGATCTCGTACATCTGCCGGGTCAGGGCCACCGCCAGGTCCACCGAGCCGCCGACAAACTGCACGATGGCGGGCGCCGCTGCCATGGCGAAGCCGCCCAGACCGGCGGTTTCGGTAATCGCCGAATCGCCCACGTCGGGGCAGGCATCCGCTTCTGTATATCCGGGGAAGTAGAGTCCCCGCACCCGTCCGGCCGGGCCGGTGAACCAGCAACCGGGCAGCCCTGACACCTGCAGCCCGAATTCATAGCCGTTCCGGGCCATCACGGTGACCACGGTGGCGTGGGGAATGCCGCAGGCCGCGTCCAGCACAGCCTTGGCCGCCGCCATGGACAGGTTGACGAACCAGACCTCGTTATGGCCGATGAAGTCCAGGATCCGGCCGAGGGCGGCCGGTGCCAGCGGCGCCGTGACCAGGTGGGGCGCCAGTTCCCGCAGGAACAGGGCACCGGCGGCCTTGTTCCGGTTGTGCACCTCGTCGCCCATGTGCAAGGCCTGGGCGATCAGACTGCGCAGGTCCAGGCCGCCCAGGGCCCTGACGGCGTGGCGCAGCGCCCCGGCCACCTCGGTATTAATCCAGCGCAGCCGCTCCAGCACCTCCGGGCCGTAAGCGCCCATGCGCAGCACCTTGCCGTAGCCTTCGTTCAGGTTGCAGTACGCCCGGTTGCCGCACGCCCGGTTTTCCACCACGAACAGCGCCGAACTGTACGAGATCACTCCGGCCATGGGGCCAACGCAGCCCAGGTCGTGGTTGGCCCGGAAGGTAATGCGGCCGGACGCCGCCAGTGCCGCCGCCGCTTCCGGTGTATCCGCCAGCCCTTCGAGCATCAGGGCGCCAAGCACCGCCCCTTGCTGCGGGCCGGACATGGTTGCCCAGCAGTTGGGCGGGCCGGCGTGCAGGACGGTGGTGCGGGTCAGCCCGGGAATCGCTTCGCCCGCAGTGGTCAGGTCCACCAGCACCGGGTGGCCGCCCAGGATGATCTCCATGGCCCGGGCGTTGGCGGCTGCCACCCGCGGGTCGCCGCCCAGCTTTTCCAGCGCGGCCACCAGGGCCGGATCACCCCCCGCCGGCGGGCGCCAGTCCAGGTGGGTGACGGGCGCGCCCTGGCGCCGCAGGCTTTCGGCAAAGTGGGGGGCACCCACGTTCAGCACGTACAGGGGCCGTTCGAACAGATCGGTTGACAAGCTGTTACCTCCCCTGTACGGTGGCGGCCGCCAGCCGGGCGGCCCGGTGGGCGGTAGCCGAAACGGTGGCGCCGGCCTGGCGCAGTTTCAGTTCCTGGTCGCTGCGCCGCTGCGGGTCGGCCTCGGTGCCCGTGACGGCGGCCAGTACGGGAATGCCGGCGGCGGTAACGCTGCGGATGCCTGCGGCCAGGGCCCCGGCCGGGTCCGGGTGGCAACCGTGGCCCAGGACCACGTCCAGCAGCACCGCCGCCACCTCGGGGTCCCGGGCCGCCGCCGCCAGCCGGCGGCAGCGCAGGGACGGGTCGATCATGGGGTGGGGGCGGCCCAGGGTGAACTCGCCTGCTCCCAGGT
The DNA here is from genome assembly GCA_036676195.1 of Clostridia bacterium. Lineage (GTDB taxonomy): Bacteria > Bacillota > Sulfobacillia > Symbiobacteriales > ZC4RG38 > JAKFDK01. The sequence continues at coordinate 5,629 of JAKFDK010000002.1, forward strand.
CCACCAGGGCATGCCCCGGCGGCAGTACGCCTCCGCATGCCTCGATCAGCACCTGTCGGGCCTGGTCGCAAAGGGTCCCGCCCGAGAACAGGCCGCGCAGGTAGCGGCGCCCGGGGGCAACCAGCGGGGGCGGCAGGGGCCGGTCACCGGCCAGACGCCCCCGCAGGTCGGCAGGGGCGGTATCGGTGGCCAGGGCCACCGCCTGCACCGCTGCCTCGTCAATGGCCGGCGCCCCGACCGTTCCCAGCAGGCAGAGTACATACGGCTTGGCACCGGCCTGCAGACGGGCCACCACCTGCTCGGCCACCGTAAACGCCGGGGGTTTGGAAATCACCACAATCACCTGCGTCTGCGGGTCAGCCTGCAGCCGGTCGATGGCGTCGAGCGTGGCCAGCCCGCCGATGGCGGCCGACAGGTCGCGCCCGCCGGTGCCAATGAGCTGGCTGATGCCGCTGCCCAGCCGGTCGATCAGGGTGCTGAGTTCCTGGGCTCCCGTGCCGGAGGCCGCCACGATGCCAATGGGGCCGGAGCGCACCCGGTTGGCAAAGCCCAGACCCACGCCGCCGATGATGGCCGTGCCGCAGTCCGGTCCCATCAGCAGCAGGCCCCGCCGGCGGGCCAGTTGCTTCAAAGCCAGTTCATCGGCCAGGTCCACGTGGTTGGAGTACAGCAGTACGTGCATTCCGTGCTCCAGGGCCATGCGGGCCTCCCGGGCGGCGTACGCTCCGGGGACAGAGATCAGGGCCAGGTTAGCCTCGGGGCGGTTGCGCCGGGCTGCCGCCACCGTGCGTGGCGCCGCCCCGGCGCCGTCAGCCCCGGCACCGGCCGGGCGGCACTGCAGCAGTTCCTCTGCCTGCGCCACGGCGGCGGCCAGGGTCGCCTCATCAGCGGCAGATACGGCCACAATCAGGTCGGTGGCCCGGGCGGCTGTCGCCGCCGGGGTCAGCAGTCCGACATGGTTCAGCAACTCCCGGTTGGCGGGGGTACCCATGACCAGCACACATTGCACCACCCCGGCTCGGGCGCCCACCTGCCCGGCCACCGCCATCAGGGTCACCGAGTCGTAGTAGGCGTTGGGCCTGACCAGTACCTGCTGCAGCATGCCCTTACTCCCCTGCCGGTACGTAAGCCAGCAGCCGGCACCAGGCGGCCTCGCCGCCGCGGAAACGGAAGGGGTAACAGCCCACCCAGATGCGCTGGTCGAGCACCTCATCAATCTGGCCGCCGATGTTTTCCACATGGAATACGCCCCTGGGGAAGAGCAAGGTGTGGGTCATCTGGTAGAACTCCGGCGGGAACACCTCGTCCAGGTCCTGCACCCCCAGGTGGCGGGCGACCTTCTCCGCCACGTCCGGCCGCACCTGGCGGATTACCGTGTCAAAGGGGTGGTCGGTCGACATGGCGTCAATGGCGATCCAGCGGATGCCCCGCTCCAGCACCCAGGGGATGAATTCCTGCTTCGGCCCGGGCTGGTTCAGGAAGTAGCGGGGCAGGTCAGGCCTGGTTTCCCCGCACTGGCACGGGCACCACTGCTCGTTATACAGGCGGTGAAAGCCAGTGTGGATCAGCAGGATGTCACCCTTTTCGATGGTGATGCCAGTCTTCTTTTCCCAGGCTTCGAAATGCTCCGGGCCGTACAGATCGTAGTCGCCGACGCCCAGCTTTTCCAGGTCTACCACCACCGCCGGCCCGAACAGATGCTGGGCGGGGATGCCGGCCACGTCGGGGCCGGGGTCGTAGAAGTGCCAGGGGCTGTCCAGGTGGGTGGACAGGTGCAGGGTCGAGGCAATGTGCTGGGCGTTCACGCCTTCAAAGGCAATCCGTTTCACCCACTTGATGGTGGGCCCCTCGTAACGGGCAAAGGCCGGAGAGTTGGCGGAAAAGTCCTGCGACAGGTCCAGCACCCGCACACGGCTCAGGTCCAGGAACTGGTTCACGGGGAACCCCTCCTTGGCGATTCGTTCAGGGCACCGGCGGCCCGGCCGGCCGGGCCGGGGCCAGGGCCGCGCCGGCAATCAGGGCCTGCAGCCGGGCCGGATTCAGCGGCAACTCGTCAATCTGCACGCCCCAGTCCCTGAGGGCATCCTCCAGGGCGGCGGCAAACACAGCGGCGCAGGGGATGACACCGGCCTCGCCCACCCCCTTGATGCCCAGTGGGTTCAGGGGTGAGGGCGTTTCAATGTGCGTGATCTCGATATCGGGCAGGTCGGCGGCGGTGGGCAGCAGGTAGTCGTTCAGGGTAGCGGTAAGCAACTGGGCGTTTTCGTCGAAGACCAGCTTTTCGTAGAACACACCGCCCAGGCCCTGGGCCACGCCGCCGTGGATCTGCCCGGCCACGATGGCCGGGTTGATCATGGCGCCGCAGTCATGGGCCACGCAATAGCGCAGGAACCTGACCATGCCCGTCTCGGGGTCGACCTCTACCACCGCCGCATGGCCGCCGCTGGGGAAGGTGGACTGCTCCGGGCTGAAGTAGCGGGTGGCCTCCAGGCCCGGCTCCCCGAACTGCAGGGTGCCGCGCAGCGGGTTGGCCCTGGCTGCCACCTCGCCCAGAGGCAGGGCCCGTGCCGGATCTGCGGCCACCCGGGCCAGGCCGTCTGCCAGTTCCACCTGCTCGGGGGAGCACTCCAGGAAGTGCGCCGCCACTCGCCGGGCCTTTTCCGCCACGGCTGCGGCGGCCAGGTTGGCGGCGTTGCCCGCCAGCACCGCTGCCCGGGAGGCGAAGGTGCCCACGCCGTAAGGAATAGCGGCCGTGTCACCGGTAACCACTTGCACCCGGGACAGTTCCACCCCCAGGTGGTCGGCGACAATTTGCGCCAGGGTGGTGTAGTGGCCCTGGCCCTGGGTGCCCACGCCGGTGGCCGCCAGCACCTGACCCGAAGGCTCCACCCGTACCCGGCAGCCTTCATACGGGCCGGGGCCGGCCCCCTCCACGTACAGCCCCAGGCCGAGCCCGAGGTACCGCCCCTGGCGGCGGGCTTCCGCCTGCTCCCGGCGCACCCGCGGCATATCCACCAGCTTCAGCAGGGTATCCAGCAACAGCGGATAGTTGCCGGAATCGTACCGACAGGGGGCCCAGTCCTGATAAATCAGGCCGGTGTCCCAGGGGAACTCATGCGGCTGAATCAGGTTCCTGCGCCGCACTTCCACCCGGTCCAGGCCGAGGGCGTCGGCCACCCGGTCCAGCATACGCTCCATCACAAACACGCCGTGGGGCCGCCCCGCACCCCGGTAGGGGGTGACGGTGGGCTTGTTGGTGTACACGGCCCGGAACTCCACCTGGTAGTTGCGCAGGCGGTACGGGCCGGGCAGGGTGGTAACGGTGATGATCGGCACCTGGATACCATAGGGCGTGTAGGCGCCGGCGTCATGGAGCAGCGTGTCCTTCAGCCCGAGCAGGGTACCGTCGCGGCGCACTGCCACCTCGACCTCGTGCACCTGCTCCCGCTCCTGGGTGGTGGCCAGGAAATGCTCCCGGCGGTCCTCGATCCACTTCACCGGGCGCCGCAGTTGCAGGGCGGCGAAGGGCACCAGCACCTCCTCGGGGTAGAACATCATCACCTTGGGGCCGAAACCGCCACCCACGTCCGGGGCGATCATGCGCAGGTACGATTCCGGGATGCCGAACCACTGCGCCAGCCCCCGGCCCAGCGGTATGGGGGCCTGGGTGCTGTTGTACAAGGTCAGGGTATTGCCCTCGGGAACGGCCACCAGCCCCCGGGTTTCCATCGGGCAGGCGGTGCCCCGGTCCAGGCGCAGCCGCGCCGTTAAAACCAGGTCGGCCTCAGCCCGGGCCTGTGCCCAGGAACCGACCGCGCGCACGTAATGGCCGCCGACGTTGCCGGGCACATCGTCGTGGACCCGGGGCGACCCGGCCGTGACCGCCTGCTCCAGGTCGTGTACTGCCGGCAGCGGCGCGTACTCCACCTCCACCAATTCGGCGGCATCTTCGGCCACGTAGCGGTCAGCGGCCACCACAAAGGCCACCGCCTCACCCACATGGCGGACTTTATCCACGGCCAGGGCGTACTGGGTCCGGCCGTGCTGTAGATCGTCGTGGGGAATCAGCAGCGGCAGCGGGCCATTGCGCGGGCCGAGATCGGCCGCCACGTACACGGCCACCACGCCCGGCAGGGCCCTGGCCCGGGCGGTGTCCAGGCGGACGATGCGGGCATGGGCGTGCGGGCTGCGCACCACCGCACCGTGCAACATGTCCGGGCGGTGCAGGTCGTCCACAAACAAGCCCTGACCGGTGAGCAGGCGCGGGTCTTCGTTGCGCCGTACGCCGGCCCCGAACAGGCGGCCTGCCATTCAGCCACCCTCCTTTGGCGCGCCCGCCCCGGGTGCGGCCAGTTGCGCCGCCGCCAGCCGGGCCGCCCTGACGATATTGTGGTAGCCGGTGCAGCGGCAGAGATTCCCGGACAGGGCGGTGCGGATCTCGTTATCGCCGGGGTCCGGATGGTCGCGCAGGTAGGCCTGCAACGACAGCAGGATGCCAGGGGTGCAGAAGCCGCACTGCAGGCCGTGGGCCGTCCAGAACGCCTCCTGCAGCGGATGCAGGCCGCCGCTGGCGGGCGCCAGACCCTCCACGGTGGTGATCTGCGTCCCGTCGGCCTGCACAGCCAGCAGCAGGCAGGACCGGACCGCCTCCCCGTTCAGCAGCACCGTGCAGGCCCCACAGGCGCCGTGTTCACAGCCCACATGGGTGCCGGTCAGCCCGAGCTCGTGGCGCAGGAAGTCTGACAGCAGCAGCCGGGGCTCCACCTCACGGCTGTAAGTGTGGCCGTTCACGGTTACCATTACCGGATACCGTTCAGCCATTCTTCTTCACCCCCCCGACCCGTGCGGCGGCCCTGGCCAGGGCCCGGGCGGTCAATACGCCGGCCAGGTGCCGGCGGTAGGCGGCGGTGGCGTGCACGTCCGTTTCCGGTGCGGTGGCGCCAGCGGCCAGGTGGCCGGCCTCCGCCAGCCGGTCCGGCGCCGGCATTTGCCCCAGCAGGTACTGCTCCGCCGCCCTGGCCCGCACCGGCGTGAGGTCCACGCCGGTCAGAGCCAGCCGAACCCCGGCCACGGTACCGTCGGCCGCCAGGGTCACCATACAGGCCACGGCGGCCAGGGCAAAGTCACCATGGCGCCGGGCCGCCTCCACAAAGGCGTAACCGGCCCCGGGCGGCAGCAGGGGCACCCGCACCTCGGTCAGCAGTTCATCCGGACCGATGCGGGTGGTGAAACAGGAGAGGAAGAACTCCCCCCAGCCCACCCGGCGGGTGCCGTCGGCACCGGTCACCAGCAGGCTGCCGTCCAGGCAGGCCAATACCGCCGGCAACTCTGCCGCCGGATCAGCATGGGCCAGGGAACCGCCAATGGTGCCGCGGTTGCGGATCTGAAAGTGGCCAATGTGCCCGACGGCCTCGCCCAGCAGAGGCTGCCGCCGGGCCACCAGTTCACTCCGTTCCACCAGCACGTGCCGGGTCATGGCGCCCACAGCCAGTTCCCCGCCCTCGATCCGGATGTAATCCAGGCCATCGACCCTGTTCAGATCGATCAGCGCCTGCGGCCGGGCCAGCCGCAGGTTCAGCGCCGGCACCAGACTCTGCCCGCCGGCCAGCAGCCTGGCTTCTCCGCCATACCGGCGCAGGGTGGCCAACACCTCGTCCACTGTGCGGGGACGATGGTATACAAATGGGGCGGGCTTCACACGGTTCTCCCCTTCTGCCTGGCGATTGCGCCGTCCGGCAACCGATTCGCACCTTCACCGGCCACGCCTGTCCCGGCACTGCGGTCGCTCCGGCCTCCGCCCGGCGGTGCCGGTGGCGCCGCCAGACGCCGGGCGGTCCAGGTCAGCAGCAACTGCACGGCCGTGCGCAACGGCCCCGGGTCGCCCGCCGGGGGCGACTGTGCCGCCGTCATGGCCAACGGACCCCCTTGGCCGCCAGGATAATGGAGTCTATGCACCTCCCCCTGGCGCGCAGACGCCTGAAAATGCCCCCGGGCATGCCGGCCCGCCCGGGTGGCATAGCCTGGGAGCGGTGATTCCATGCGCATTGTGGTGTATACCCGGGTCAGCACCGAAGACCAGGCGCGCAGCGGCTATAGCCTGCAGGAACAGCAACGTGCCTGCCGCGCCCGGGCCGCCGAACTGGGGGTTGCCGGCTCGGGCGGGCGCGAAACCAACACCCCGCCGGTGCCGGCCGAGTTTCAGGACGAGATGTCGGGCGAGATTCTGGAGCGGCCGGGCCTGCAGGCTGCCCTGGACCTGCTGCGGCGCGAGCCGGTGCAGTACTTTGTGTGCCTGGACCCGGACCGGCTGGCCCGCCGGCTCATGCACCAGTTACTGATCACCGACCAGATCGAGTCGGCCGGCTGCCGGCTGGAATTTGTTCAGCACGACTACCAGGACACGCCGGAAGGCCGCCTGTTTTACCAGCTCCGCGGCGCCATTGCCGAGTTTGAGAAGGCGAAAATCCTGGAACGGACCATGCGCGGCGCCCGTGGCAAGGTGGCCGCCGGCGGGCTGCCCCATGTGATCCGCCTGTATGGCTATGCCTTCCGCAAGGGCGCCGGCAAGGCTGCGGCCAGGGAGGTGCTGGTGCCTGACCAGCGGGAGGCCGAATGGGTCCGGGCGATGTTCCGCTGGTGCGGACTGGAGCGGCTGGGTCCCCGGCGCATCGCCGAACGGCTGTGCAGCCTGGGGGTGGCCACCAAGACTGGCCGCGGGGCCTGGGGTGGCGTGCAGGTGCAGCGCATTCTGCGCCACCCCGTATATGCCACCGGCCGGCTGGCCCTGGGCAAGCAGGACCACCGCGGCATCCAGGCCGCCCGCCGGCTGCCGGCGGCCGAACGCCGGCGCCAGGGCCTGACCCTGACCGCCCGGCCCAAACCGGACAACACCTGGTCGTATGTAGAGGTGGAGCCGGTGGTGGAGCCGGAACTGTGGCGGCAGGCCCAGGCGGTGCTGGATAGCTTCCGCACCGGCGGGCGTGCCCGGGGGCGCGGCCCGGCCCGCCTGCTCACCGGTCTGGGCCGCTGCGGCCTCTGCGGCGGCCCTCTGTACTACCTGAACGGCAACCGGGTGGTCTGCGCCAATCGGTACGCCCGGCACTGGTCCGCCACAGCCAGGGGCCGGGACCGTACCTGCAGCCTTCCCGCCAAGCGGCGGGAGGCGGTGGAAGCCGCCGTGTGGGCGGCGGTGCGGGGGTGGCTGGATGACCCTGAGCTGCTGGTGCAGGAGGCGGCGGCACTGGCGGCGGCGGAACAGACCAACGGGTGTACCGGGACCACCGGGTCCGCCGCTGCGGCCCGGGTGGAGACTGAAGTCGTCCTGCTGCAGCGGCAGACCGCCGACAAGCAGGCCGAGGCGGAACGGCTGGGAGTACTGTTTGTGCGCGGCCTGTGGCCGGCCGAACAGGCCCTGGCCGCCCTGACGGCGACCAACCGGGAGCTGGCGGCCCTGCAGGCCCGGATGGCGGTGCTGCAGGACGCGGCAGCAGAAGCGGCCGTAGCCACCGCCGGGCCGTTGACCCGGCTGCTGGCCCAGCCGGACTGGCCTGTAGCGGTACGGCAGACACTGGACACACTGGCGCCGGAGCAGCGGGCGGCACTGGTGCGCCTGCTGGTGCACGCCTATACCCTGCACCCCACCCCCCGGGGGCAAACGCCGGCGGTCACGGTGACACCGGCGTTTGCCCCACCCGCCACCGAGTAAAAACGCCCGGTGCGGGGGAGAATGAAGGGTGCAGAGGAACGGGGGCGGGCGGGGCACTGGTTACGTGGGGAAGAAAGCCATGGATGTAACCGGCGTCCGTTAACCCAGCGGAGTCCCCCGCCCTCTGCACCACCAGCATAGCAAACATATGTTCTCGCTGCGTGTCGAACGCCGCTGTCGAAACGTGGCAAGCGTTCGACACGCCCACAGACGCATTGGCCGGAGGTGCAAGCTAGCACCCCCGGCCTGACGGCTTTAGGGTTTCACAGCCAACAAGACGACCCGCTGCTTCAGACATACGAGTGTCCCGTCCGCCTGGCGGCGCACCACCTGGGCGGCAACCTGCTCCGGTGCGGCCAGGGCCAGAGCCGCGGCCTGCGCGGCCTCCGGCCCGTCGGCCGCTACCGGAGCCAGCCAGCGGGCAAAGGCCATATCCTCCTCCGCCACCGCCGCTTGTTCCACCCGCAGGCCGGCAGCGGCCAACACTGCCTGCCACTCATCCGGACTCAGGGCCCGGCAGTGCGACGGGTCCCGGGCCGTCTCCATCTGGTTCAGCAGGATGGCCGCCGCCGGGTCCGCCGGCGCGGCCATGTCAGCGATCCCCAGCCGGCCGCCCGGACGCAGTACCCGCACCATTTCCGCCAGGACCCCGGGCAGATTCGGGAAATGGTGGGCAGCCCGGCGGCAAGTGACCAGGTCAAAGGTAGCAGCCGCGAAGGGCAGGTGCTCGGCGTCGCCTTCCACAAAGCAGGCGTTGGCCGCCCCCTGCTGTTCTGCCCGGGTGCGGAATTCCCGGCCCATTTCCGGCGTCAGGTCCACCCCGGTCACGGCCGCCACCAGTGGGGCCAGGGCGAGGGCGGTGTTTCCGGTCGCCGTGGCCACGTCCAGGAGCATTTCAGTTCCCGCCGGCGCCAGCCAGCGAATCAGCAGCTCCAGGTCCGGTGCCTGAGACTGTGCCGGGCCGCCGTGATAAGCCCCGGCATGCCGGCCGAAAAATTCCCGGACCCGGTCCTTCTGTTCCATGCTTTGCCCCTCCTCCGTTTACCTGCAGTAGATACTCGGGTAATCTGGACGGCAACGGCCAGCACCAGGTTCTGCTTCTCCACGCCGGTCTCATCGCCAAGTTGTGGGTTTCCGATGGCATGACACTGGCCGGTTACACCTCCGTGAACGACTGGGTCACGGCCATGCGCACTGTCCCGCTCTTCGCCACCCTCAGGATCTGGTCAACTCCTGGCGTGCCGACATGAGTCCCGCCGCCTGAGCAGCCTGATTCCGGTAATTGAGTCAGATTTTCCATGGGTATTCGTGCGAGGTAATGGGAAAAACTGACGCTACTGGCTGGCTTGGGCGCCAAACTATACCCCTCAGGGTAGTCGGGTGCGTCTTGGCCGCCCCAAAACCGCCCCAAACCGGTCCCTGGGAGTCGTGTAGGGGGAGTTCCGTCATTGGCCCACGGCCTACCCAGTGCTTCCCGCGTCATCCGTCCACCCTAAAAACATAAAATTTGCTATCCCATTTCCCGAACCCCTTCCTGCAGTCCGCCAAAGGCGGGACATGTCACACCCGCCCGCCTGATGGGACGCCACAGGCATCGAAATTGTTCCAACTATCCTACATGTCCATTTAAACCCACCGGAGGGAGATCCACATTTTCATACTTTGTTTAGAAACTGGCTAAAGACTGGCGAAGGGCAATGGGTATCCTCATAATCAGGGGCAACCCACAGATCTGTACAGGAGGCGATCAGCTATGACGCGTTGGCTAAAGGCCACAGCCATCGGCCTGTCCATGGTGATGGGCGTAGGCGCCGTAGCCCTGGCGGGCAGCGAAGACACCGCAAAACCGCCGCTTCAGGCGGTGCATGAGGTCGGGCACCACCATAAGGCTCGCTTTATGGATGCCGGCAAACTGCTGCAACAGGCGGAAAAGCACCCCGAGAAGGCTGTGGAGCGGCTAACCAAGATGCTGAGCGGGGTCCAGAAGCGCGAGCAGGCCCTGACCGAGCAGATCGGCAAGGCCGAGCAACGCCTGGCCGCTATCCAGGATGCCCAACGCCGGGAGGTCGCCCAGGCGGCACTGGAGGTCCGCAAGGCTGAACTGAACAAGGTTCAGAAGATGGCGGTCATGCTGCAAAAAACCCTGGACTACGCCAAGGCGAAGGCGAAGGCTGCCCCGAAGTCATAGCCGCAGCCACAGACGGGGCGCCCTCATTCCAGCAGTGACATCTACCTTCACCCGGACGATACTGGCAGACAGTCGTCCGGGTGAAGGCGCGCCAGCCGGTCGGCAGCGATAGCCAGTGTTTGAAACGAACTTGCTCCTGGGATAGGGTGAGCAGGCCGTAAAGGAACTTCTCATCGCACTTGAGCATCTCGATAAACTCCATCAGCCCGCGGTTGGCGATGTTCAGTTCGCCGTCAAACCGGTAGGCCCGGGGGTCGCTTTCCGACCCATACTGGCCAATGGTCGACAGGTCCAGGGAACCCGTGAGTTCGGCGATATCCTGGCTCTTGGGGTCGGAAGGGGTAAAGGTGCCAATGCCCACCCGCTGCTTTTCGGTAAACACGATGCGCTGCACCAGCACGTCTTCCGTCCGGCCATGGTACTGTTCCCGCAGCATCTGCTGGCAGGCCGGGCACAGGTCGCCCTCAATATAAGTCCCATACTCCGTTTCAATGTCCCGGCGGAGTTCGTACGGGATCAAATGCAGAGGATCCTCGTGCATCGGGCAGTTCTTAATGGCATAAACCGCCCCCGCATCCGAGCGGGAGAACTGCTCCATGCCCCGTTTAATCAGACTGACCAGGGTCGACTTGCCCCCACCCACCGGGCCCATCAGGAGCAGAATGCGCTTGCGCACTTCCAGCCGCTTGGCCGCTGAACTGAAGTACTCCACCAACTGTTCCAGGGGTTTTTCCAGGCCGAAGATATCCCGATCGAAAAAGTTATAGTGTGCATGACCCCCGGCCGTAGTTTCGTGCCCTTCCTGCATAATCATCCGGTAAATCCGGGCATGGGCAAGGTCCGCCACATGCGGGTGCTCGCGCACAAGGTCAAAGTACTGCAGGAAAGTCCCTTCCCAGTGCAGCTTCTGCTCCACGGACCGGTACTGCTCGAGCCGTTTCTGCAGGTCCATGGCCAGCCCCCCTTTTTGTGGTCCATGATATGCCCGGCATCGGGGCGGCGGCCTACATCGCCGCGCACCCGGTCCGGGGCCTTCACATGCCTTTGACGGGCGCCCCGGCTTGCCGCAGTGTTATACTGTATTCCGGAGGGCGACACATGGTGGAACATTGGGTGCTGGATTACGCCGCCGCGGCCGCTGCCGGCGCAGCGGTGGCAGGTGGCAAGGGCTGGAATCTGGGGCGGTTGGACCGGTATGGCTTCACGGTGCCACACGGCTGTGTCATCGCCGCCGGGGCCTATCGGGCCTTTTTGCAACACAACGACCTGCAGGACCTGCTGAACTGGCTGGCGGCCATACCGGCTGAGCGGGCCGACGCCACCGATGTGGGGGACCGGCTGGCAGAACTGCGCAGCCGGATGCAGTCCGCCCCCATGCCGGACGGACTGGAAGCAGCCCTGGCCGGGCAACTCAAGGCCCTCGGCCTGGAAAAGGCATCCGTGGCCGTGCGCTCCAGCGCCACCGCCGAGGATTCCGCTGCTGCCTCCTTTGCCGGCATCCACCGCAGCTTCCTGAATATACAAGGCCTGCCCGCCATCCTGGAGCAGGTTCGGGGCTGCTATGCCTCCCTGTGGACCCCACAGGCCCTGGCCTACCGGCGCCGGATGGGCCTGGGCGACCAGGACGTGGCCGCGGCGGTGGTGATCTGCGAACTCGTGCCCGCCCGGGCGTCCGGGGTCTGCTTCAACGCCGACCCGGTCAGCGGGCGCCGGGATCGGGTCGTGATCGCCGGGAATTTTGGCCTGGGCGAATCGGTGGTCATGGGGTCGTCCGAAGTTGACGAATATACCGTGGCCGTAACTAACGTGGGCCCGGCCCGCCTGATCGACGGGCGCATCGGCTACAAGCACCACGCCGTCCGGCCGCAACCAGGCGGCGGCGTCTACACCGAAGAACTGGGCTACGCCGAACGGTCACAGCCGGTGCTGGAGCGCGCCTGGGTCGAACGGCTCGCCCTGCTGGCCCAGCGGGTGCAGGACGCCCTTGGCGAAGGCCACCTGCCCCAGGACATTGAATGGGCCTATACGGGCTATGATTTTGTCCTGCTGCAGGCGCGTCCGGTCACCGCCCTGCCCTGGGCCACCTTCCCCGCCCTGGCCGGGCAGGCGCTGATCTGGTCCAACGCCAATATGAAAGACGCTTACCCCGGGGTCCAGAGCCCCTTTTCCTGGTGGCTGAACAGTGCCACCCATGAAGTCATGCTCCGGCAACTCTGCACCTGGACGGCCTACAACGTGCCGGAGGGCCTGACCTGGAGCCGGCTGTGGCAGGGACGCCTGTACCTGAACCTTTCGGCCATCCAGTGGGCAGCCTGGGACGCCTTCGGCGCGGCGCCGCCGGATACCAACCGCTTCATGGGCGGCCACCAGCCCATCATCGCCCTGACCGCCGGCGCCAGCGCCGGGGAGGCGGGCAGCGGACAGGCCGAGCGCCTGGGCCGGCTGAACAAGGAAATGGCCCGCGCCGAAGAGCGGGCCGACGATACCTTTACCAGGGTGCAGGACTGGGTCAGGCAGCAGGTGGCCGACGACCTCGACCAGTTAGCCGACCAGCATCTGATCCGGCGCCTGTGGCAAATGGAGCAGGAGCGGCGCCAGTTCCTGCCGGAAACCATGATCCACAACGTCAACGCCCTCTGGTCGGGTCGGTTGATGCATTTTCTGGAGCGTTACTTCCCCGGGCGGGGACAGTCGCTGGGCACCGCCCTGCTGTCCGGTTCCGGCGGCGTGACCTCCGCCGAGCACGGCTACAAACTGCTGCAGATTGCCCACATTGCCCACCAGGAGCCGGCCGCGCTGGCCTGGCTGACCGGTGCCGCCTTCGACCCCGGGGAGTTCCGGGTGGGGCTGCTCGGCACCCGTACCCTGAAGGCCATTGAAACCTACCTGCAACAGTATGGGTATCGGGGCGTCTATGAAATGGAACTGATGAACCCGCGCTGGGCCGAAGACCCCTCCTACTTGCTGCAGACGCTGCGTTCCCACCTGCAGGCCGGCCTGGCCACGGCCAGCCCGTGGCAGGATGCGGTGCAGCGCCGCCAGGCGGCCGAGGCGGAAGTGGCGGCCCGGCTGCGCTGGCATCCGGTCGCCCTGCTCAGCTTCCGCCGCCTGCTCAAGAAGGCTCGCCAGGGCATGCGCCTGCGGGAAGACGCCAAGGCCGCCCTGGTCCGGCTGCTCTGGCCGCTCCGCCGCTGGGCCCTGGCCGCCGGGCGCCGGTTAGTGCGCCGGCGCCTGCTGGAACACGCCGCTGACGTGTTTTTCCTGACCGGCAACGAACTGGCCGCCTTACTCAGCCGGCAGTGGGACGGCAAGGGCCTGCCTGCCCTGCTGGCAGACCGCAGGAAGCACCGGGTCGAACTCGAACAAATGGACCCGCCGGACGTGATCCTGGGCGAGGAAGCCCAGACCCGCCAGGCCGCCGCGGCTCCGGCAGCGGCGCCCACCGACGGCCGCACACCGGCCCTGACCGGCGTGGGCGTGGCGGCGGGCGTGGCATCCGGCCCGGCCCGGCCCATTCGCCACCCCGGCGAGGGGACCCGGCTGCAGAAGGGGGACGTGCTGGTGGCGCCGTCCACTGACCCGGCCTGGACGCCTCTGTTCCTGCGCGCCAGCGCCGTGGTCATGGAGGTAGGCGGCTACCTGTCCCACGGGGCCATTGTCGCCCGGGAGTACGGCATCCCGGCGGTGGCCAACGCCGCCGGCGCCATGGGCACAGTCAGCGAGGGGGAACGGATTCAGGTGGACGGTGACCGCGGCCTGATTTTCCGGGAGTAAGTCAATGGTACATCTGGTCAACGGTGATGTGGTGGGCAGCAAAATCGCGCGACTGGGCGTACCGGCGGCGCTGTTCACCGCCGGCTGCCAGGCGCAGGAGCAGGCCCTGCAGGAGCTCACGACTCCGCCGATATCACCCTTTGGTTCGAGCACGACCGTTACGACCAGGCCATGCTGCTGTACCTGCTGTCACGGCTGGTCCGGCAGGGGCTGACCCGCCAGCACCTGGTGAGCACCGACCGCTTTCCCGGCGTGGACCCCTTTCACGGGCTGGGGCAGTTGACCCCAGCCGATCTGTCCGCACTGTTCGCCCGTCGCCGGCCGGTCACCGGGCCGCAACTGGCCCAGGCCGTTACCGGCTGGCAGGCGTATTGCAGCCGGGATCCCCAGGCTATTGCCAGTTGGCTGGCCACCGAGCCGCCCCCCTCCCGTTTGTGCATGCTGCCTTCCGCTATCATCTGAGCTGCTTCCCCGAGGTCCACACCGGCCTGAGCAGCACCGAGGCACTTGCCCTGAGCCTGCTCAGCCAGGAAAGCCAGTCCTTCCGCACCCTGCTGGGTGCAGTGCAAACACAGCAGCCGGTGGCCGGTTTAAGCGACCTGCACCTGGCAGCCCTGCTGCACGCCCTGTGCCACGGTGATACTCCCCTGCTTGACCTGGACGGCCCCCTGCCCCGCTACGACCGGCCGGCGGCCAATCCCACCCTCACTCTGACCCCGGCAGGCCGGGAAGTGCTGAGCGGGCACCGCGACCGCCTCACCACCGTGGGCATCGACTGGTGGCTGGGCGGGGTCCACCTGCAGTCCGACCGCTGAGCTCAAACCGCCGGTTTAACCCGTAATGGTATGATTAAAATAGCCCTTGATCAGGGTCTGAATGTCCTGGGTGAAGAGCGTGCCATGGCCCGGCGCCACGCAGCGGATGTCCAGGCCCAGCAGCCGCTCCACCACCCGCTGGTACGGGCCGGGGGCCGGTACGTTGCCCGTGGCCATCTGCGCCATGTTGGCCAGATTGGGCGCCGGATCCCACGGTCCGGTGTCACCGCCCACCTGGGAGAGGAAGTCGGAACTGAACAGGGTACCCGTCTTGCAGTCCAGAGCGATCAGCCCGTCCCACAGGTGCATTTCGGAGGGAATGCTGATCAGTTCCAGCTCACGGTCGCCCAGATCGAGCCGGTCGCCGTCCTTGGCCGCCTGCGGCCGATCATAAAGGCCCATGCCAATGAGCTGGTTGCTGCCCATCCGGGACGCCACCACCGTGGGCTGCGCCTCCTGCAGCAGCAGGGGCAGGGCGCCGCACTCGTCGGCCTCCACATGGGGCACCACCACATAGGCAATGCGGTCCAGCGGCAGCACTGCCGTAAGTTGCGCCCGCAGTCCCGCCCACATGGCCCGATTGCCGGTATGGAACAGCACGGGCTGTTCAGCCATGAGCACATAAGCATTAAACATCATATCCACGCGGCCCATGTGAGTGCGGAACATATGTAGGTCTGGCGTCACCTGGTGGTGGGCAAAGGTAAACTGCATGGCGTACACTCCTCACGTTATGCTGTGTGGCGCGCCGGTTGGCGCCGGCGGATAGCCTCCGCTATGACAACAAGACCCCCAGACTGCGGGGGTCTTGCCGAAGTTGCACTACACTAATGCGAAGACAGGTTGGCCGCCTCTTTGACGGCAGTATCGAAGAATTCAGAGGGCAACATCAGATAAATCACTGCGGCAATCGCCGCCATCACGATGAAACCGAGCCAGGACTGCACGGCGGTAGCCGCCCAGGTCTGGGACCGCTTCCGGAAGACTGTGCTCACCAGCGCCATGACGAACAGGAATACCGCAAAGCCGACAGGCCAGGTAATATGGCGTGGTAAACCGAACATACCGTGAAACTGCTCCATGTATGATGCCTCCTCTGCGCGCACTCCACCACTAAAGGATAACTCAGGGAAGCTGAGTTACGCAACCCGGTTTGTGGCTGCTGCGCGCAGAATCCCACCCAACCTCGGTGGCGGTTCAGTGCCCGCCCAGATAGGCGGCAACCACGGCCTCATCATGTAGCAATTCCTGTGCCGGACCGGAATGGACAACCTGCCCGGTCTCCAGCACATACCCGCGGTTGGCCATCGACAGGGCCATTGTGGCGTTCTGCTCCACCAGCAGGATTGTCGTACCCTTTTGCGAGATCTCGGCGATGATCCGGAACACCTCTTCCACCAGGCGCGGGGCCAGGCCCAGGGACGGTTCATCCAGCATCAGCATCCGGGGCCGGGCCATCAGACCGCGACCGATGGCCAGCATCTGCTGTTCCCCGCCGGAGAGCGACCAGCCATAGCTGCGGGCGCGGTTCGCCAGATTCGGAAAGACCTCCAGGACCCGGTCAATGTCTGCCTTGATTTGCCGGTCGGGATAGCCCAGAGCATAGGCAGCCACCTGCAGGTTTTCCACCACCGTCAGCCCGGGGAAAATTCGCCGGCCCTCGGGCACATGCGCCAGCCCGGTAGCGATGACTTCTTCTGGCGCCTTGCCGGCTATGGACTGTCCGTTAAACTCGATATTGCCCCGAGACGGCACCACCCCGGAGATGGCCCGCAACAGCGTGGACTTACCAGCGCCGTTGGCCCCCACCAGGGTAACCACCTCGCCCTGGTTCACCACCAGATCGAGGCCGCGCAGGGCCTGGACCGGGCCATAGAACACGTCCAGATTACTGACCTGCAGCACTGGCCATCCCGCCCCCTTTGCCCAGGTATGCCTCAATGACTGCCGGGTTGCGGCGGACCTCGGCGGCCGTGCCCTCGGCAATGCGCCGGCCGAAGTTCAGCACCGTCAGGCGATTACAGGCGTTCATCACCAGGTTCATATCGTGCTCGATCAGCACGATGGTCAGGTGCAGTTCCTCGTTCAGCCGCTTGATCAGCAGCAGTAAGTCCTGCTTTTCCGTCGGGTTCATCCCGGCTGCCGGTTCATCCAGCAGGAGCACCTTGGGACCGGTAGCCAGGGCGCGGGCAATCTCCAACAGCCGCTGCTGGCCATAGGGCAGGTCGTGGGGGAAATCCGCCACCCGGTGGGTCAGGCCCACCAGGTCCAGGGTCCGCAGGGCGGCCTGGCGCGTGGCGGCCTCCTCGTGCCGCTGGCGCGGCAGGCGCAGCAGCACATCAACCAGATTGGTGCGTGTGCGGCAATACTGGCCCACCGCCACATTATCAAGCACACTCAGCCGCTTGAACAGGCGGATGTTCTGAAAGGTACGGGCCAGGCCCAACTGCACCCGGGCATGGCCGCTGAGCCGGGTCACCTCTCGCCCCTCCAGCCGGACTGTACCCCGGGTAGGCTGGTATAGGCCGCTGACCAGGTTCAGGGTGGTCGACTTACCCGAGCCATTGGGTCCGATCAGGCCGTGGATTTCGCCTGGGACCACGTTCATGTCCAGGTCCTCCACCGCCACCAGGCCGCCGAATGCCTTGGTCAGTCCCCGCAGTTCCAGGGCGGTCACGCGGCCACACCTCCCTTGGTCCGCCGGGCTTTATCCCAATACCGGCGCATGAGACCGGCCACGCCCTCAGGCATGAAGATCAGGATCACCATGAGCATGGCCCCGTAAATGGTCAGGTACCAGTCCTTGAACGAGCGCAGGACCTCAGGCAAATAAGTCACCAGCACTGCGCCCGCCACCGCCCCGGCGACGGAGTTACGCCCGCCGATCATCAACATGGCCAGCACAACAATATCAAACTCCAGATGGAAGACATCCGGGCTGATGTACTGGACCTGGTGGGCATACAGGGCCCCGGCCACACCGGCAATGGCCGCCGAGAGGGCAAAGGCCATCACCTTCAGCAGCGTCACGTTCACGCCGCTGGATTCCGCCGCCAGTTCGTCGTCCCTGACGGCCTCCAGCCCCCGGCCCAGGCGGCTGCGACGCAACCACAGCACGGCCACCACCACCACCGCCAGCAGGGTCAGCGACAGGTAATAGTAGCGGAACGGGGTATCCAGCTTGATCAAACCCAGGTCGGGGACCGGAATGGCCCGAATGCCGCTGGGGCCGTGGGTAACCGTATCCCAGTTAATCAGAAACTGCCGCACCACCTGGGCAAAGCCGATGGTGGCCATGGTCAGGTAGTGGGTCTTCAGCTTCAGGGTCGGCAGGCCCAGCAGCACCCCGAAAAGCGCTGCCACCAGCGGCGCAGCCAGAAAACCGACCCAGATGGGCAGGTGTACATCTACGGTCAGAATGGCCGAGGTATAGGCGCCAATGCCCCAAAAGGCGGCATGGGCAATGGACAGGATCCCGGTCAGGCCAAAGATGACATAGTAGCCCACAGCCAGAATGGCGTGGATGGCAGCCAGGTTCAGCATCTGCGTCCCATAATTGGTGCGGGCCAGCAACGGGGCCAGTGCGGCCGCGACCAGCGCCAAGGCAGGGAGCCAGCGGGCAATGCCTTGCTGCTTCATGCCTTTTCCGCCACCTTTTCCCCAAAAATACCCTGTGGCCGCACGATCAGGAACAGAATGAGAATGGCAAAGGCATAGGCGTCCTTATAGCGGGAGTCCAGGAAGGTGGTAGCCAGTACCTCCACCACACCCACCAGCAGACCCCCGGCGATCGCGCCGGGCACCGAACCCCACCCGCCAATGATGGTGGCCACGAAGGCTTTCAGCCCCATCAAAAAGCCCATGTCCAGGTTCACAAAAAAGACGGGAGCCACCAGCACACCCGCCAGGCACCCCAGGGCGGTGGACATGACGAAGCTTACTGTGCCAATGCGCGCCACCCGGATGCCGATCAACTGGGCAGCCGCCCGGTCCTGTGCGGTGGCCCGCATCATCTTACCCGTACGGGTGTAAAAGAAGAAGAAGTACAGAGCCACCACCAGCACGGCCGTGAACCCGATAATCAGCAGGTGTTGGGGCAGCACCGTAACCTCACCGAAGTTCAGCACCTTCCGGCCAAAGGGCTCGGTATACGAAAACGGCACCGGACCCCAGATCTGCTGGGCCAGATTCTTGATGACCACCGCCGAAGCCAGGGTGGCCACCAGGAAGGTGGCAAAGTCGCCTCCGCGCAGCGGTCGGTAGGAGGTGCGCTCAAAGATGATCCCGATCACGGCCGAGACGAGCACCACGAGTAAAAAGGCGACCGGGAAGGAAAGCCCCATCATGTCCGGGCTGCCCGCCGTATAGACCAGGAATGCTCCCAACATCACGAACTCGCCCTGGGCAAAGTTAATAATGTTAACCGCGTTAATCAGCAGCACGAACCCCAGGGATACCAGCCCGTAAATAGCCCCCATTGCCAGGCCGGTAATCAGCAACTGCAGCAGAATGCTCATCCGGTCCCCCCTCATCCCCCGGCGGTATGGATCAAGGGGCAGGAGCACGATCCGCTCCCGCCCCTCCCCTCAACACTCAGGAACTGTTCCGCCCAGACTACTTGGCGATCTTCTTGACCTGCACCAGCTTGCCCTTTTCCCACTTGGCAATAATGCCCTGGTGCAGGCCGTTGCCCTCGGGGTCAAAGCTGAACTTGCCGCTCACGCCCGGATAGTCCTTCACCTTCAACAGGGCATCCCGCAGGGCAGTACCGTCCTTGATGTCCTGCTTGCTCATGATGTCAAAGACCATCATGGCGCCGTCATAGTTGGTGCTGACCACAAACGAAATCGGCGTGCCCGGGTTGGCGGCCCTGGCCTTTTCGGTCCAGGCCTTGCTGGCCTCGTCCATACCGGCCATGGAGTCAATCAGGGTAATGGTACCTTCAGCGGCTTCCTTGGCCAACTGCAGGTACTCCGGAGTGGCAAAGCCGGGGCTGCCGATGATCTTGGCCGTCAGGCCCACCTGGGCTGCCTGGGCGCTGATCAGGCCGGAGTCAGTCGGCACAGAGTACACCAGCAGGTAGTCCGGATTGGCCTGCTTGATCTTCAGCAACTGGGCGGACACGTCCTTGTCGCCCTGGTTGAACTGCTCGGCGGCCACAAACTTGATGCCCGCCTTCTCCAGTTCCTTCTTCAGAATGTCGTAGCCGCCCTTGCCGTAGTCGTTGTTGGCATAGAGCATGGCTGGCTTCTTCGGCTTCACATCGTTGACCACGTAGTCGGCCACGATCAAGCCGGCCTCGTCGTCATTGGTACGGACCCGGAACACATACTCAAAGCCACTCTTGGTGGTGATGGCACCGGTGGCAGACGTAAAGGTCGGGACCTTGTTCGTCTTCATGACCGGCCCCAGTGGCATCACCAGCGGGGTAAAAGTTGGGCCCCAGACGGCGATCGGCTTTTCCGCCAGCACCTTATTGTAGGCAGCCAGGGCGCCGTTCGGGTTGGACTGGTCGTCTTCCACGATCACCTCGATCTTGCGGCCCTTGATGCCACCCTTGTCGTTCCATTCTTTGGCAGCCGTCTGTACGCCCGCGGCCACCTGCTTGCCGGTGGCAGCCAGGTTGCCCGTCATAGCGGTAACCACCGCAACCTTGATCGGCTCGGTGGAAGCCGGCTGTGCGGCCGGTTGCTGCGTCTGCGCGGCCGGCTGCTGCGTTGGCGCGGCCGGCTGTTCCGCCGCCTTCTGCCCGCCACAGGCCGTCAGAAGCATGGCCGCCGACAGGAACAAGGTTGCGAAGGTTCCGAGACGTTTTTGCATTTCTAACTTTTCCCCCTCTGAGCATACGGTTATGTAGTCTTCTATACTACGAAAGTCACATAAGTTCCTTTGATGTAGAAGCACGTTTTTTGCGAGGATGAATCAAATGGGGTCGGTCTGCAGGGCGCTACCCATGATGACCTCGTCGATCCTGTCCGGTTCCATTGCGGCCTCGGCCACAGCCCAACCGATGACCAGTCCGCCCACCGTGTTGGTCCGATACCTCCTGGAATACACCCCCGAACCGCCCGATCGGGGTGCGTGCGGCACCGAGTATCAGGACCTCTTCCATCGCGTAAACCCCTCCCAGATACCGGCGGCGGCTGCCGCCGATGGCCGTCTCAGCCCGGTATGCCCCCCAGGGGGGTGAGCCAGGCGAGCAGGCTGCTGATCATTTCGGCCGGATAGCGACTGTTCTGGCCAGTGCCCGCCTCGCCGGCCTCCTGGACCAGGTGGACCCAGGCCACCACCTCTCCGTCGGTCATCCGCCTGATCTGGAGGTACAGACAGACACATGAAACACCCGAGTAGCAGTTTCTAGAATCTTCCTTTCCTTGTTTTGCAACATGCGGTTTCCTTCCCGACCGTTCCGGATTCTCTTTGCGGCATGCTCGCTCTCCTTACCGACCGGTTAGCTTCACATAACCGACCGTTCAACAACAGAATAAGTCATATGTGCAGATTTTGCAAGATACGAATTTTTGTTCGACTTTGCTGTATGGACTAACAAAAAAGTGGCTCTTCGCCAGGTTTCGTGCCGTCCGGTTGAAGCCGGCGATACCCGGCAAGGTCGTGCTTCCCCTGCTCTTCATCTCAGGGCTCTCCTGGGTCTCAACCAAATTTTTAACACGGCGCCGCCGTACCAGCGTTATAATTCTAGCTGAGACACCCGTTTGGAGGCCCGTAAGGACATAAAAGACGGCAAAATGGCCGAAAAGCACCGGTTTTAGCGTGCTCCTGCGTTCCTGGGCCGAGCCTCAACCAAAAATTTGACGGCAATCCGCCCCTCTCTTGGTAAATTTCTGGTTGAGGGCACCCAGCCGGAGCGCTCCGGCCCCCGGCTACGGCAGTACCAGGGGCCGGCGGGGGCAAGGGACCCGCCGCCGAAAGGGCAGAGAAACAGGACCGAATAGGAAAAATTTATCTCTCCCCTCCCTCAGGGGAGGGTACCAACTGGAGGCCTCGCTGAAAGCGAAACCGCTTCCTCATAATGTAAGGGTGGCTCACTCTTACTTGATCACACTGGCTCACTTTTACTTGACCAAACACACTTTGCAATTATATGTTAATAAGAGACAGTTCCCGGATTGTCCGTGGGGGCGCCATGAAGAAGCCACCCGGCATCACGACCGGGTGGCCACTGTCTTTAATTCGGTTAGTGTTGGCTCAGCCAGCCAGCAACGCGGGGCGGTTTCGGATCCCCCGGATTTGCTACGGGGAGCGCTGGAGGGTCGAACCGATGTGAAACTGGCCCTTCCGGAAGGACTGTACGGGGCATGCCACATGGCAGGCCCCCGTACCTGAACCAGGCGCTATGGCGCATCGAACATGTGATTCCCATGTTCAACGCCTTACCCATGTACAGGGCGACCTCGGACCCCTGGGAGTGGCCAGCCCACCCGCACGTCGCCCCAGTTGAGGTTATAGGCGCCGTAAGTGGAGTTATAAGAGTTGGTGTTCTGGAACTGGCTCCAACCTTGACCGGAATAGGGCGAAGTTTTGGCGAGGTAATCAAAGAGCTTGAGCAACCGGTTCATCACCGAATTGGCCTGGTCCACGCTGACGTGGCTTGAACTGTACGAACTGCCGTCCGGAGCGGTGACTCCATCACCATAAACTACTTCGTGCCGGTACTCCGGAAGCAATCGGCATCACTGTCGTTGTCACACAACCCGGAGGTGGCCACGTCGTTCTTATACTTCAGGAGGACCACATGATAGCCGTAGTCAGTCATCTTATTGACCGGCCGTAAGGATGATTGCCATGCCGGATGCCCCGCCCGAGTTCCTGGACGATCTGTGTGCAGCCATCGGGGCGGATCATGTGCGCTCGGCTCACCATGAACGTCTCGCTTACGCCTATGACGCTACCGGAGAAAAACATCTGCCCCATGCGGTCGCCTTCCCGGGCAGCGCCGCCGATGTGGCTGCCTGTGTACGGGTGGCGCGCCGGCACGGCGTGCCGCTGGTGCCGCGCGGTGCGGGCACCAACCTGTCTGGCGGCACACTGCCGATCCACGGCGGATTGGTGCTGCATTTCACCCGCATGCAAGGCATTCTGGAGATCGATATCCCCAACCGGCTCTGCCGCGTCCAGCCCGGCGCTGTTAATCTGAGCCTCACCCAGGCGCTGGCCCCCCTGGGGTACCATTACGCCCCCGATCCCTCCAGCCAGAAGGCATCGACCATCGGCGGCAACATTGCCGAAAATGCCGGGGGTCCGCACTGCCTGAAATACGGCGTGACCACCGGACACGTCCTGGCTGTGCAGGTGTGCACCGCTGAAGGCGACCTGATCTGGTTGGGGTCCGACCTCGAAGAACACCCGGGTTATGACCTGGCCGGCCTGTTCTGCGGGTCTGAAGGCACCATGGGCGTGGTCACCGAGGCGGTGGTGCGGATCCTGCCCCTGCCCCAGGGCTACCGTACCCTGCTGGCCATTTTTGACGACCTGGATGCCTGCAGCCAGACCGTGAGCGCCATTATTGCCGCCCGCATTATCCCGGCGGCCATGGAACTGATGGACCGGCCTACCCTTGAAGTCTGCCGGGCCTCCGGTTTTACCGTCTACCCGGCCCACGCCCAGGCTGCTCTGGTCGTGGAGGTCGACGGGTTCGAAGCCGACCTGGAGGCCGAAGCGGCCGAGGTGGCGGCCATCTGTGAAGAATTCGGCGCCACGGTTCATCTGGCCCGCGCTGAGGCCGAGCGGATCCAGCTCTGGCAGGGCCGCCGCTCCATCGGCGGTGCGCTGGCGCGTATGAGCCCTTATACCTGGGTGCAGGACGTGACCGTTCCCCGCAACCGGCTAACCGAGATGATCCGTGAGGTGAATCGCCTGGCCGGTGTGTACAGCCTGCAGGTAGCCACCACCGCCCACGCCGGCGATGGCAACCTGCACCCGGCCATCCCCTTTGATCCCCATAATGCGGATATGGCCACTCGGGTCAAACAACTGGATGCGGCGATCGTGCAGGCATGCGTACGCCTGGGCGGCTCCATTACCGGCGAACACGGGGTGGGCATCGACAAGCTGCCGGGGATGGAACTTTCCTTTACGCCCGCGCAACTGGCCTACATGCAGCAGGTGCGGCGGGCCCTGGATCCGGAAGACCGGATGAACCCGGGAAAGAACCTGCCCGTGCGCCGGGGAGGGTTTTAGCCTATGCCGTTTACCGCCACCCTCAACACCATCCGGGAGGCCCGCCGCCGGCAGTTGCCCCTGGTGATCCGGGGCCGGGGCAGTACCGCCGGTTGGCTGCCGGACCCGCCCGGTCCCTGGGCGGAACTGCCCCTGTCTGACCTGGCCGGACCGGTGGAAGTGAACCCGGAAAACCTGAGTGCCTCCTTTCTGGCCGGCACCCCGGTAAGCGCCGTCGACGCCGCCCTGGCCGAACATGGCCTGATGTGGCCATTAGATGCCGACCGCGGCCGCTCCCTGGGCGGCGTGCTGGCCGCCGGCGCCGACTACCCCGGCCGTACCGGCTACGGCCCCATCCGCGACTGGGTCCTGGGCCTGCAGGTGGGCACGTCCGACGGCCAGGTTCTGCAACTGGGCGGCAGCACCATGAAGAATGTGGCCGGCTATGACCTGGTCAAGCTGCACCTTGGGGCCAGGGGCACCCTGGGACCGCTCCTGAGTGCCACCCTGCGGCTGCTGCCCCGCCCCCTGCGCCAGCAGTGGTTCACGGCCACCCCGGCCTTCGCTCCGGAATTACGGTCGCTGGTGCAGGCCGCCGAGCTGAGTGCGGGCCGTTTGTACATCCGCCTGGACGGGCGGAGCGAGCAAATTGAGCACCGGGCCGAAGCCGCTCGCCACTGGCTGCCGGACCTGACTCCGGCCGCCGCCCCGCCGACCCCGCCGTCGCCCCCCGGTCCGTTGCGCCTGCGCCTGGCCGTACCGGCTGCCCGGGCTGCCGAAGCACAGGCCGCCTGTGTCACCGCCGGTGCCGCCGCCGTGGCCGGACCAGTGCTGCTCGGGCTCCTCACCGCCTGGTTTGCCGCCGATACGGTCACCCTGCCGGAACTGCGCCAGACCATCGACAGCCTGGGCGGGCAAGCCTGGATCCAGGCCGCTCCGGCCGAGGTCCTGGCGAACTTCCCGGCCCGCCTGCCTACCAGGCAGGACGGGTGGGCCGACCGCCTGCGAACCGCCCTGGCCCCCGGCCGCTGCTTCAACCCGCACCTGTAAAGGCTGCATCATTACCCCTGTACGAAGGGGGCTCCACATACACCGTGACCATTACCTGCAATGGCCCTGCCGCCACCCTGCTGGCCGAACTGGCGCCAGATCTGGACCGGTGCAACAAGTGCGGCTTCTGCCAGGCCGGCTGCCCTACTTTTAAGGTAACCGGACTGGAGTGGCTGGTGACGCGCGGGCGCGTGTCCCTGGTGCAGGATGCCCTGCGCGGGGAACTGCCGCTGGCGGACATTGCCCCCGCTGTGGACACCTGCCTGCTCTGCCGGGCCTGTATGGACCACTGCCCGCCCAAAGTACCCATTGACTACCTGATGACGCGTGCCCGCCAGGCCCTGCGGACCGAAAAACCGCTGCCCGTCCTGGCCCGCCTGGTCCTGCGCCGCCTGCTGCCCAACCCCGGCCTGCTGCGGCTGGTGGCTCGGGTGGGCGCGGTGGGCGAAGGGCTGGGGCTGCGTACCCTTGCCCTCAGGCTGGGCCTGCTCCGGCGCTGGCCCACCCTGCAGCGGGCCGCACAGATCGGGCCGCGCCTGCCGGGGGTAACGGCCCGGCAGTTGGTGCGCCCGGTCAAACAGCCGCAGGCCCGGGCCACCGTGGCCTACTTCATTACCTGCACCCGCGACGTGGTCACACCAGGGGCGGCCCGGGCGGCGGTCCGGGTGCTGGCGGCCGCCGGCTGCAATGTGCTGCTGCCCCAGCTCCCGTGCTGTGGACTGCCCTGCCACAGCCTGGGCGATATCGAAGGTGCCCGTGCCCTGGGGCGGGAACACCTGCGGATCTGGCGCGGAATCCAGGCTGCTGCCATTGTGGTCGACGAAGGCTCCTGCGCCGCCCACCTGGCGGACCTGCCGCATCTGTTCCGCGGGCAGCCGGAAGAAGCCGAAGCCCGGCAACTGGCGGGCCGCATCCGGGACCTGGCCACCTTTCTGGTGGAACTGGGGCCGCCGCCCCCCCGGCGCAGCCTCCCTCAGACGGTGACCTGGCACGACCCCTGCCACCTCAGGAACTACCTGAAGGTGGCCGATGCCCCCCGGCAACTGCTGCGGGCCGCAGCCGGCCCCCGCTATGTCGAGGCGGGCGGCAGCGACCTCTGCTGCGGCGGAGCCGGCGCCTACATGCTCACCCAACCCCAGCTCAGCGACCAGGTGCTGGACTTGAAATTCCAGCACTTTAACGCTACCCACGCCGATCTGCTCGTCACCTCATCGCCCAGTTGCTTCATGCAATTGGAACGCGGCGCCCGCCAACATACACGTAACATGCGGGTCATGTCCCTGGCAGAATTCCTTGAATTAATCTATTGCGAGGAGGCCCACCACCCATGAGTAACCAGCCGCATACCGCCGCACAATTGACCCGCCCCGGTATTCTCCGCATTCCGGCCGCCACGCCGTTCAAGCCTGCCAAACAGATCATGGCAGAGCTGGGGTTGGACAACCTGTGTCGGCTGGGCGCCAACGAAAACCCCCTGGGTCCCAGCCCGCGGGCGGTCGAGGCCGTTGCCCAGGCTGCACTGGACTGCCACCGCTACCCGGACTCCGGGCACGGCGAACTGCGGCAGGTGCTGGCGGCCAAACTGGGAGTCAATCCAGACGAGATCGTCGTGGACATTGGCGTCAGCGGTGCCCTGCGGCTGATTATTGAAGCCTTCATGCACCCTGGTGAAAAGCTGGTTTACTCCTGGCCGACCTTCCCCCTGGCCGCCATGCTGGTCAACCTGGCCGAGGGGCAGGCCGTGGCCGTACCCGGCACCCCCGACGGCTGCCACGACCTGCCCGCCATGGCTGCCGCCTGTCAGGATGCGAAGCTGGTCATCCTGTGCAATCCGAACAACCCCACCGGCCGGTACATCACCACGGCAGAGATGAATGCCTTTCTGGATGCCATCCCCCCCACCTGCCTGGTGATGGTGGACGAAGCCTACTTCGAGTACGCCCAGGGTGAGCCAGGCTATGCCGACGGCGTGGAACTGTTCCGGCAGGGCCGGCGCCTGCTGGTGATGCGCACCTTCTCCAAGGTCCACGGCCTGGCGGGAATTCGCATTGGCTACACGGTGGCGCCCCCGGACCTCTGCGACATCATGAACCGGGCACGGGAGCCGTTCCAGGTCAGCAACCTGTCCACCGCGGCCGCCCTGGCGGCTCTGGCGGACGCCGAACATGTGGCCAGCAGCCTGGCCGTGGCCCGGGACGGCCGCCGGCAGATTACAGCCGGGGTCGAGGCCATGGGCTTCCGGGCACTGCCCAGCGCCGCTAACTTCCTCATGGTGGAACTGGGGCAGGACTGTCGGCCCGTCGCCGCCGGGCTGCTGCGCCACGGCGTCATGGTGCGGGCCTGCGACGATATCTTTTCCATGCCCGGCTGGCTGCGGGTCTCGGTAGGGACGGCAGACCAAAACGAGCAATTCCTGACCGCCCTGCGCGCCGTCATCGGCTAAGCGGCGCACACCGGGAGGGGCACCCGGTAACTCTCTGCCAGAGTTACCGGGTGCCCCTGCTTCCGTTTTCCCAGTGCGCAACCCCTTGCAGAATACCTCGGGCGTAGGGCTGACTGCAGCGGTAAACCTGCGCGGGCAACTGCGCCTGCCCCAGTTCCGGTTGGGCATTGGCCACCACCACCCCGGGGTAGCCGGCACGGAGCATGTCCAGGTCGTTGCCGCTGTCCCCGCATACCACCACGTCGCCGGGGTGAATGTTCCACCCCTGTACCAGGTGGCGGAGGGCGGCTCCCTTGCCGGCTGCTGTTGGCAAGATATCCAGGTCGCAGCCGGAGCTGTAAACCACCTGCACGGCCAGACGGTGATCCCGCAGCCGCCGCTGTGCGGCTGCCACCGCCGCCGGGGAAGATACCTGGCACCCCACCCGCAGAGGACGACTCCCCCCCGGCTGCAGGCGCAGACCCGGCACGTGCTCCAGTGCCGCCGTGCACACAGCGGTTCCCGGCCACGCCGCCAACATCCGGGCACGCCACTGCAGGTCTTCACGGTAATCACGCACGCTGACCGGCGCCACCCGGGTGGCCTGATGAATCACAGTGCCGACATCGGTGACCAATGCGTCCGGCAGCAGGAGGCCCTGAGACTGAATCAGTTCCCAGGCTGAAACCAGGGAGCGCCCGGTCAGATAGGCCAGCCGCCACCGGTCGCTGTGGCACGCATACCAGGCGTTGAATTGCGCCAGGGCGGTCCGGTCTCCCACCAGCGTATTGTCCAGGTCAGTGGCCAGCAACCGGTTTGGAGCCAATCGCTTCACCTGCCACTTCTTCGTAATACGAAACGGCCCGGTCGGCAATGCTGCTCCAGTTCGCACTGGGCGGTAAACCATTCCGCAGGGGGGCGCGCAGGCGGGTCACCAGTTCCGGGTCCCTGAGCAGGCGTCCCAGCGCCCCGGCCAGGGCCCCGACATCTCCGGGAGGGACCAGCAGACCGGTCCGGTCATGACTGACGGTATGGCTCAGGCCGCCGGTGCGGGAGGCCACCACCGGGCATCCGCAGGCCATTGCCTCCAGGGCTACCAGTCCAAACGTTTCGTAGAAGGAAGGGACGACGGTCGTCACTGCGGCGGCGTAGTGGACGGCGAGGTCTGTCTGCGCCAGGGGCCCCAGGAACCGGACCTGATCCGCCAAGCCCAGCTGATCAACCAGGCTCCGGACTTTCTCCTCCTCCGGCTGGATGGTCCCTCCACCCGGGAGACTGCCGCCGGCGATCAGCAGACGGACCCTGGAGCGCAGATCCGGGTGTTCCCGCACCACCTGTGCCATGGCACGGATGAGCACCGACGGGCCCTTGTTGTCCTCCAGTCGCCCGGCGAACAGCACCGGCAACACATCGCCGGTCAGTCCGAGCTGCGTGCGTGCCTCGGCCACCGGCCGGGGGCAGAAGACATCCGGGTTAATGCCGCAGGGCAAGATGCGCAGCTTGTTCTCTCTGACCCGATAGTGCTCGGTCAGCAGCCGGGCCTCCACCGGATTGCTGGCGAGCACGGCATCCACCGCGTCGAGCAACCCCTGTTCCGTCCGCAGGCGGTTCCCGCTGTCCCGGCGGCGGTCACCCGCCACGGCCTGGACCCGGACCTTGCCCAGGGAGTGAAAGGTGTGCACTTGCGGGATACCCCATCTTTGTTTCAGGTGCAGCCCCACCTGACCGGAAATCCAGTAGTTGGAATGGATGAGCCGGGGAACCTGACCAGTCTGCTCCAGATAGGCAGCCAATTCAGCGGTGAAGGCGGGAATCAAATCCGGGAGCTGGTCCTTGGGTACATTTCGGGGGCAGCCGGCACTGAACCGCAATACCCGAACCCCCGGCACCAGACTGGTGATACCGGGGGTTAGTCCTTGCTGCGCACCATGCGTCGCCACGTCCACCGCCCACCCCAGATCAGCCAGGGCCACCGCTAACTGGCGCACATAGACATTCTGGCCCCCCGCCTGTACGCTGCCCAGCCTGGCCAGCGGGTCACCATGCACTGAAATGAATAACACGCGCTTTTGTCGAATCAAACAACCACTCCATCCCTGTCTTTTGGTAACTAACAACCTTAGTATAACACTATAAGTTGGTAGTTGCCACCCACGGGAAGCTCTTGCCAGGGAAGGAGCGTTGTTGACCGGGCAGGCATAGGGTAGAACTGTCCGGTCCGGGGAATGGACCGGGCAGATTGAAAGGAGCGAATTCAACCCATGCCTCAGCGTCTTGCCCGTGCTTTGGAGCCCGTTACCCGTGCGGAAATCCTGCATGCCCTCCCGGAACTCGCCATGCACCTGCGTGAAGCCGCCATGGCCGGCGCCCTGGTTGGAGCGGGTTACAGCCCGACTACGGCCGTGAACATCTCCCGGCAGTTCCTGGCGACCGGTGTCATCCCCCGGGCGATTCCTGAGGCCGGTTACGTAGAGACCATCAGCATCTACCCCGGTATCGCCGGTATGCCTGGGATCGCCGGTATGCCCGCCGTTACCGCCTGCCCGGTCCCCGGCGCCATCGGCTACCCCGGCCCCGGCATCGCCGGCATCCCCATCTCCGGTTACGCCGCCATGCCGGCCCCCGGCATCGCCGGACTGCCGGCCCCCGGTATCACCGGGCTCCCGGTCTCCGGCATCGCCGGTCTCCCGATCGCCGGCATCGCCGGTCTGCCTGTTTCCGGTATCGCCGGCCTGCCCTTGCCTGGCATCACCGGTATGCCGTTGCCTGGCATCACCGGTATGCCACTCCCCGGGATCGCCGGCTGGTGCCCCACTGGTTACGAGACTGCCGGCCTGGGTGTTCCGACCGGTCTGGAGGTCGGCGTGCGCTGCTAGTGCACCCGGCGGCAGTGGGGCGCGGCGCCTGCGGCGCCCTTTTTGCCATTGCGGGCCCGGCATTCACATCCGGGCTGCCAGCAAGTGCCCCAGGCGAGCAACCCCCTCCTCCAACTGCGGCAGCGCCAGGTGTCCGGAAACGGATACCCGGCGCTCAAGCGGATGCATCCCGGCGGAACGGCCGAAATCCAGGCGCCGGGAGGATCATAGGCCAGTGCCGATTGCACCGCCGGCGGAAAAAAACGTGTCCATGTCTTGCTGCCCCTTATCACGGAAGGGCCGGTGGGCGCCCCGCCCCCGGCCCTTCCCTGCATTTGCGTTTGACCCGCCGCCCGCAGCGGCTGCATGTCAGCCTCGGGCCACAGCCACGGTAAAATCCCGCTCCTCCCACCGACCCGCCGCCGGCCAGAAGAAGGTGAAACGGATCGGAGCCTGCCGGGCCGGGTCGATGGAAATGTCCACGTAGTCGATCCCGATGCCCGTCGGCGTTGATGCCGTCTGATGGCTGTGCAGCCAGTCGTCGCCTGTCCAGCGCAGTTCAAAGGGCGCCGCCGCCTGAATGCGCAGGGTGTAGCCCGGCTGCACCGTTCGGACCTGACGGTTAAACTTCCAGATCTCCATCAGCCGGGTGTTCCGCCGGGTCCAATACCGGTCTCGCACCGCCGGGATCAAGTCAAATACCTGGCCGTCGTGAACAGATCGAACCAGTTTGATATACTCGGCGTGGGCCCATAGCAGCGGCATCGCTGCACCGGTCGGCCGGCCCGGGAGCATGCCCCTTTTGCGCACCCGCTCATCCCAGATCTGCTCTGACAGCAATCCCGTCCCAGTGGCGAACCGTTCCATGGCCCGGATATATTCCTGTGCACCGCGACCAGCCGCCAGCTCATAATGCCCACGCTCACCGGTCAGCAGCGGCCAGGCCCGCCCCCGCCCCCAGCCCTGGTACGGCAAGCCGTCGTCACGCTGCCCGTAGCCGTCGTAATTGTAGCGTCGCCAGCAGGGGCCGTACGGGGTATCTACCTTCAGGACCGCGTCCACCACACGCAGGGAATCCGCCACCAGTGGGTCATCGGGTCGCCGGATGCCATAGCGGACCAGTTCCAGGAAGCCGGCATCGACAATCTCTCGGGCCGCAAAGGTATCAACGAGGCCGGGAGCCCGGTTGCGGATGGTCACCATGGCGTGGTCGGGGTTCTCCTCCGCCCAGGCGTCATTGGCATCGGCGGGAAGGATACGGATATAATGGCGGGGCACATCCGACAGCAGCACACCCTGGTTCGTCACTGTCCACCGCTCCACGTGACATTCCAGAAAATCAGCGTACTCCTCCAGATACCGCGCCGTCGTCTGGTCACCGCGCCGGCGGGCAAAGCCCGCAGCGCAGATCAGGGCAGCAATGTTGGTGGCCAGGGTAGACGGGGAATAGCCGCTGTTTTCCTCCCACCGCTCCTGGGGCGTTGCCGGCCCGTGGTGAATCAGGTACTGCGCCGCCCGCAACACCATCGGGTAAGGGTCGAATTCCCGCAGCATCCCGGCATTATCCAGATGCCAGGCCAGCAGAACCGGGTAAGCCACCTCGTCAAGTTGCACCGCCCGCCAGTAGCCTTCCCCGTTGACCCAGAAGTTCTGATGAAAGCCGCCGTCCGGCAACTGGGCGCAGGCCAGATAAATCAGGGAGCGCAGCGGCGTCACGGCATTGCCGCAGGCCAGCAGCCCGGTGGCACTGTTGACCATATCCCTGGCCCAGACCAGGTGGTACCCACCCAGTTCGTCATCGCCCCTGGCCTCGCCCCACGGAATGCTGAGCGAAGCAATCAGCGCCCCTGGGTAGGTCTTGTCCTCGTGGGCCAATAACAGGCCGTGGCCGGTGTGGTAAAGGTTGCCGCCGTCGCCTGTGACACGTTCCAGCGGCAGTAACTTACCGGCGGCTCGCTGCCATTGATCCAGAAACCGCTGCCGGTGCTCGGCAAATGGAATGCCCAGGGACTGGAACAGGGACGTGACCGCGTGGTGGATCCCATCACCAAAAGCCAGGCCGATTGTAAACTCCAGGCCCTGCTGCAGATCTAATTCGGCGGTCAGGGCAATGTTCCCGTTGGTGGCATGGTCGAATTCCCAGTCCATCTTCAGGTTCCCGGCCAGGTCGGTCCAGCCGTCCGAAGTGCCCACATAACCGCACGAGCACCGCCGGAACGGAATCGAGGCCCCGAGGGCGAGCCAGGTGTTGCCCTTGTGGGCCACCATGATCTCCCGACCGTTTACGTCGGCTACGTGGCCGTTGTTACCCCAGCCACCGACCTCCAGATGGGGCGCCAACAACACAAAGATCCGCAGCCGGGACGCCAGCGCACTGTCCACCGTCTCCACCCGTGTCCGCATCAGCACGCAGGCCTGGTGCGGATCGCTGAGAACCTCCTTGATCAGCCGGTACCGGCCTTCCGGGTCCACACTGATGACCCGGAAACCCAGGGCGTGGTGGGACAGGTATTCCACCGTCGATTCCATATGGCGCCGTTCTTCGTGTAGGAAGGTTTCCCCGTCCGTCACCAGGAACTGCAGATCCCGGATTTGCGGCCGGTCAATGGTTGGGTAGTAAACTTCGTTTATGATACCGCCGCACAGCGTAAACCAAACCCGGCTACAGGCCGAATAAGCAGTACCGACCCCGTCCTTGCTGGCGCGGGTCCAGCGCGGCTCGTGGCCCGGCGCTCCAAACGCCGACCGAGTGCTGTAAAGCGTGGTCATATGCACCACCTTACGTTTAACGTATTTGTTTAGGGCGGCCAGAGTTCCCCTGTACGCATCCCCCATGCGGACTGTCCTCTGAATTCCCCCAACTGCCCCTTCTTCTCCCCCGGCCTCCTTTTCTCGTTGTGATCCTGATATAAATATACCATAGATGGTATAAAAAGTCTATTACATCACCAATTGTTATTTGTAGTATCTGCCCGCGGGGCACCCGGTGAACGCGACAGACCGGAGGGGGCAATCCCCTCCGGTCTGTCGCCCCCCAGCACCGATCCCGGTACTGTTCCGGTCATCGGGGCTTACACGCTGTATCCGCCCGCCGCCAGTACCCGTCCGGCAATTCGCCGTTTCAGGCCGACCGTGTTGGCCGGGTCCCGCCGGGTGAGCTTGCGCAGAATAGTCAACTGGGTCCGCAGGGTATCGCCCTCTTCCAGTGCCGCCAGCAAGGTGCGGGCGGTCGTTTCGATCCGGCCGAAGGCGTCGTGGGCGAAGGCCACGGCCAGGTCCTGCCGTGCCGGAGACGGGTGCTTTTCCGCCCGCAACAGGGTACTCTCCATGGCAAAAATGTCGATCAGCATGTCGGCAATCCCGGCCAGGAACTCCTGTTCCTGCTCCACCGCCAGTTGGTACTTCTGCACACCCAGCCCCGCCACCATCAGGGCCACCTTGCGTGCCGCCTCCACCAGCCATTTCTCCTGCTCCAGGGGTGTGGTGCCGTCAAAGGCCGGCGGCATGATGGTCAGCAGTTCGTTCTGCAGACTCATTAGCGCCGGCATCAGCGGCAGTTGCCCCTTCATCGACTTCTTCAGCAGG
The DNA here is from genome assembly GCA_036676195.1 of Clostridia bacterium. Classification (GTDB taxonomy): domain Bacteria; phylum Bacillota; class Sulfobacillia; order Symbiobacteriales; family ZC4RG38; genus JAKFDK01. Next base: position 39,200 of record JAKFDK010000002.1, read on the forward strand.
TCACCGGTGATCAGCAGGCGATTAATCTCGTTGGTGCCCTCAAAGATGCGGTTAATGCGGCTGTCGCGATAGGCCCGGCAGACATCGTACTCTTCCATAAAGCCATATCCGCCGTGGATCTGCACCGCTTCATCCACCACGTAGTCGAGTACTTCGGAGCCCAGGACTTTCATGATGGAGCATTCCACCACATACTCCTGGATCGCCCGGGTGCTCTGCCGGCCGGCATCATCCCCGGTGATATCGATGCCCGCCAGCCCCTCGTCCAGCAATGCGGCGGTTCGGTAGCTGGCGCTCTCGGCAGCGTAAATACGCACCGCCATCTCTGCCAGCTTCTGCTGAATGAGCGGGAATTCAGCAATGGGCCGACCGAACTGCTTGCGCTCCCGGGCGTACTGGGTGGCAATGCCCGCTACCTGTTTGGCACCGCCGACCGTTGCGGCTCCCAGCTTGAAGCGGCCGATGTTCAGGATGTTAAAGGCGATCTGGTGGCCCTTGCCCACCTCGTACAGCAGGTTCCCCACCGGCACCAGGCAGTCGGTCAGAATCACCTCGCGGGTCGAAGAACCGCGAATCCCCAGCTTGTGCTCTTCCTTGCCGGTGCTCAGGCCAGGGGTATCCCGCTCGACTATAAAGGCCGAGAACTTGTCGCCGTCCACCTTGGCGTAGACCACAAACACGTCGGCAAAGCCGCCATTGGTAATCCACTGCTTCGTCCCGTTCAGCACCCAGTGCCGCCCATCCGGGCTCAGCCGGGCCGTGGCCTTGGCCCCCAGGGCGTCGGAGCCGGAACCGGCTTCGGTCAGGCAGTAGGCGCCAATCTTTTCCGCCGTGGCCAGGCCGGGTAAGTACTTTTGTTTCTGCTCCCGGTTACCAAAAAACATGATCGGCAACGTACCAATGCCGGTATGGGCGCCATAGGTGGCGGTAAACGAAGCACCGGCGCCCATGGCTTCCAGCACTACCGCCGCCGTTACCTTATCCACACCCAGTCCGCCGAACTCCTCGGGAATCTCCAGGCCGGTCAGGCCCAGTTCGCCGGCCCGGCGCAACAGACTCACGTTGTGGCTGAAGTCGTGCGCCTCCATCGCCGGCAAAGCCGGCGTCACTTCCCGGCGGACAAATTCCCGCACCGTCTCAGACATCTGCTGTTGAAAGTCAGTGAGGTCCTCCGGCGTGGTGACTTCGGTCGCCGCCGGACTCTGCAATACCCATTCGCCACCCGGATGCTTGGCTGCCACTGCTTATCCCCCCCAAATTGACTCGCCGCCAGGCGGTCAGGGTGTGAACTCAAAGAGTCCGGCTGCCCCCATGCCGCCGCCGATGCACATGGTCACAATGCCGTAGCGGGCCTTGCGCCGGGCCGCCTCATGCATCAGGGTCACAGTCTGACGGGCACCGGTGGCCCCCAGGGGGTGTCCCAGGGCAATGGCGCCGCCACTGACATTAACCCTGGCTGGATTCAGCCCCAGGGTGCGGATCACATACAGGGTCTGGGAAGCAAATGCCTCATTCAGCTCGATCAGGTCGATGTCTTCCAGCCGCAGGCCGACTTTTTTCAATAGTTTCGGTACCGCCAGGGCCGGCCCGATCCCCATCAGTTCTGGCTGGCACCCGGTAGTGACAAACCCGCGGAAAACCGCCCTGGGCCGCAGCCCCAGTTCCTCGGCCCGGTCGTCGCTCATGATTACCAGCGCCGCCGCCCCGTCGCTCATCTGCGACGAGTTACCAGCCGTGACGCTGCCGGTCACGCCAAAGGCAGGTTTGAGCTTGTTCATCGCCTCCAGGTTCGCGTCCGTTCGTACACCTTCGTCGGTGTCGAAGCAAATCTCCTGCGCCACGACCTGGCCGTTTACCAGCGCATGGCGCCGGAAGACGACCGGCATGATCTCGTCCCGGAACCGCCCCTCGGCAATGGCCGCCGCCGCCCGCCGGTGGCTCTCCAGCCCGTAAACATCCTGGTCCTCCCGGGCAATGTCATAGCGCCGGGCGACCTCCTCTGCGGTATGGCCCATGCCCATGTAGTAGGCCGGGGCCTGCTCCATCAGGGTGGGGTTGGGGGCAACCTTTACGTTGGTAAACACCCTGGACATGCTCTCCACGCCGCCGGCCAGACAGATGTCGGCCATGCCGCTGCGGATCTGGTTGGCGGCAATGGCAATGGCCTGCAGCCCGCTGGAGCAATACCGGTTCACCGTCATGGCACTCACACCGGCCGGCAGCCCGGCCAGGGCACCGACCTGCCGGGCCACATTCAGCCCCTGTTCCCCTTCGGGAATGGCGCAGCCCAGCACCAGGTCATCGACCTGAGCCGGGTCGAGCCCACGGGTCCGCCGCACCGCCTCGGCCACAACCATTCCCGCCAGATCATCCGGCCTGACCGCAGCCAGGGTGCCCCGGGGGGCCTTGCCGATGGCCGTACGCACGCCGGAAACAATGACCGCTTCACGCACTGGCGTTCCCCTTCCTTTAATTCCGGAGTGGTTTGCCCTTTTGCAGCATGTGCAGCATGCGCGCCTGGGTCCGGGGGTGCCCGCACAGGTGCAGGAATGCCTCACGCTCCAGGTCCAGGAAGTACTGTTCCGGTACCAGCGTGCCTGCGGGCAGTGGGCCGCCGGTCAAGATATACGCCACTTTCTTCGCAATGTACAGGTCATGTTCCGTGGCATAGCCGGAATTCTTCAGGGTATAGGCCGCCAGTTCCAGTACGGCCCGGCCATCGGGCCCCGCCACCGGGACGTGGGCCGGCCGGGGGGCCACATACCCGGCCCGGTCCAGGCCGAGCACGGTCTGCTTGGCGTGGGCCAGCAGGTGGTCCCGATTCATCACGATTTTATCCGTCAGGCGCAGATAGCCCAGTTCCCGGGCCTCGGCTGCACTGGTGGCCACCTTCGCCATGGCAATGCCTTCAAACGCCCGGCCGATAAAACTGATCAACTCCGGCCGGTTGGGGATCTGAGTGTCGCCGGGTGGCAGCATCTGCGCCATCCGCACCGCCATTTCTTTACAGCCACCGCCGCCGGGAAGCAGCCCCACGCCCACCTCCACCAGGCCGATGTAGGATTCCGCCGCCGCCACCGTGCGGGCGCTGTGCATGGCGACCTCCGCCCCGCCGCCCAGGGTCATCCCGTAAGGGGCCGCTACCACCGGCCGCTCCAGATACTTGAGCATCATCCCCATGCCCTGAAACTCCCGCGCCATGCGGTCAATGTCGCCCCAGTTCTCATCCTGGGCCTCCATCAGCATCAGCATCAGGTTGGCACCCACGCAGAAGTTCGGAGCGCTGGCTGATATGACTAAACCGCGCCAGTTGCGACGGACTTCTTCCGCCGCCGACCGGGCCATGGTCACATAGTCCTGGCCAATGGCCTGCTTGGGACTGTGAAACTCCAGCCCCAGCACTTCGTCCCCCAGGTCTACCAGCGTGGCGCCGGGGGACGCCTTCAATACCCGGGTCGGTTCTGCCTTCAGCACCGTGAAGCTCAGGGGCTGCTCCTGACTGCGGTCAATGGCAAAGCGTTCCACGCTTCTGACCCAGTCCGGCACTGCCAGCCCGTCGGCCTCCATTCGGGCCACGGTGTCGGCCACGCCCAGGGCATTCCAGGTTTCAAAGGGACCGATGTCCCAGTTGAAGCCCCAGCGCATGGCCCGGTCGATGGCGTTTACGTCCCCATTGGCGATGTCCTGCGCCTTGCCGGCGCAAAAAGCCAGCACCCGGCTGAGCACCTGCCAGGCGAATTGCCCGGCCACATCTCTGGCACCTACCAGGGTCCGCAGCCGCTCGCCCCGATCCCGGATGTTCTTCACCTGTTCCAGGCTGGGGAAAACCGCCCGAGTCCGGGGGCCGTACTCGAGGGTTTGCAGGTTCAGGGAGAGAATTTTGCCGGACCCGTCGGCCCCTTTGACCTTCTTGAAGAAGCCCTGGCCGGCCTTGTCGCCGATCCAGCCGCGCCGGACCATCTCCTCGATGTAACCGGGGATCTCCATCAGCGCTTTTTCGGCGGGGTCAGTGGTCACCGCGGCAGTATTGCGGGCCACATGCGCGAATGTATCCAGCCCCACCACGTCCAGGGTGCGGAAGGTGGCGCTCTTGGGCCGGCCCATGGCCGGCCCGGTAATGGCGTCGACCTCGTCTGCCCCAAGCCCCATTGCGGCCATCACCTGCAGGGTCACGGCCATACCATAGGTCCCGATCCGGTTGGCAATAAAGTTGGGGGTGTCGTTACAAACCACCACCCCCTTGCCCAGGAAGCGCTCGCTGAAATCAGTGATGGCGGCCGTGACCGCCGGGTCCGTCTCCGGGGTCGGAATGATCTCCAGCAGTTTCAGATAGCGCGGCGGGTTAAAAAAGTGGGTGCCCAGAAAATGACGCCGGTGCTCCGGAGGCAGTACCGACGCCTGCCCGCTGCAGGACAGGCCCGAGGTATTGGAACTGAGGATCGTTCCCGGCCGGGCGACCCCCCCCACCCGGGTCCACAGTTCCTGCTTGACCGCCATGTTCTCTGTTACAGCCTCGATTACCCAGTCAGTGTCCGCCAGCCAGGGCAAGTGGTCTTCCAGGTTGCCGGGGGTGATCAGGCTCAGAACTTCGGCGTGCATGAGCGGGGCCGGCCTTAGCTTGCGCAGCCGCTCCAGGGCTGCTGTGGCCAGCTTGTTGCGGGGCTCCCCGGGCGCCAAATTCGCCGGGACAATGTCCAGAAGATAGACCGGAATGCCCGCATTGGCCAGATGCGCGGCAATCTGGGCGCCCATGATCCCGGCCCCCAGCACTGCCGCCCTGCGAATGGTCCTCATGGCGGATCCGCCTCCTAAGTGTTTCCACACCACCCGATCACCTCTGTACCCGGGCGGATACCACAGGATACGGCACAGACTTGTGCGCCAAGCCCGCCGCCGCAACATCACCCACGAATGATTGACCAACCGTTTGTTTGAAAAGTTTCGCATGCTTATCATTCGCTACAAACCGAAGACACCCTGCTGCTGCAGGGTGTTTTTTGGCACCAGTATGGGCGGGTTACTCACAATTCTACCCCACCGCCGCCGAAGTCGGGGCGGTACTCAGCGTACCGGTTCCCGACCCCCGGGCAGTTCAGCCGGCGGTTGCCAGGGCCGCACCACGGCTGCCTCCCGGGGCGGTTCCGCCTTGTCGGCGCGATCGCCGGCGTCGCCAGGAGCCCGGCCACCCAGCAGTTGTCTGATATCCAGAAAGAACAGCGCCAGCACTGCACTGGCCCCCAGCGCGGCCGCCGAGAAGTAAAACGGCAGCGCCCGCCCCATGCCCATCAGCACACCGTATACCGGCGGCCCCAGGGCGACACCGAAAAACCGGGTGGCACTGTAGGCGGCGGTCAGCATCCCGCGCTCCGCTTCCGCTGCTGACGAAGTAATCAGGGTGTTCAGGGCAGGCAGTACCAGACCAGTGCCCACGCCCAACACCACCAGCCCGGCGAAGAACACCCAGTCCCCGGCGCCGGTCGCTTCGCGGGCTCCACCCAACACAGGCGTGAGCAGGGTGGCGGCTGTGCCCAGCCCCAGCCCGGTCACCACGGCCGGCTTGAGCAGCCGCTGATTCTTGCTCAGCCGGTTGCCGGTCAGGTACGAAGTGATCGACATGGCCAGCACTGGCAGGGCCAGAACTCCACCCTTGGGGATTCCGTCCAGCCGGTATTTGCCTTCCAGCGTCTCCGACAGGTAAAACAGGATGCCAAAGAGGATCGACAGTACCGCCGTCCCTGCCACAAAGCAAGCCGCCAGTGAACGGGCCTTACGCTTAAAAAGTTGCCAGACCGACCCGAAATACTGCCCGACAGGCAGATCCCTGGCCGATGCGCTGTGCCGGGGTTCACGGGTGATAAACCATACTAACAGGGCTGCCGGGATCGTCAGCACCACATACCCGGCAAACACCATGTACCACCCCAGCAGACCGATGGCCGCCCCCAGGATGGGGGACAGCACCTTACCCAGCCCGTTGGCCGCTTCCAGCAGCCCCAGTGCCTTGGCCCGTTCGGCAGACTGAAAGATGTCTCCGGCCATGGCCATGGCCACCGGAGCCGTGCCGGCCGCCCCGATGCCCTGAATGACCCGCCCCACCAGCAACAGCATAAAGGCGCGTTCCTGCAGCAGCCATCCAGCCAGAAAGGCCACGACTCCGCCCAGGGCGTACAAAATCAGTGACGGGACGATCACCACCTTGCGGCCATACCGGTCAGACAAATAACCGGCCAGGGCAATGGCCACACCGGCAGGAATGGAAAAGGCTGTAATCGCCAGTGCCGCCTGCGGTTTGCCAATGTGCAGGGCAGCCCGCATTTCGGGCAGGACAGGAATGAGCATCGAATTGCCCAGGACCATCAAAAAGGGAACTGTGCAGAGGGCGGCAAGCTGCCACCCGGTCTGGGCCTTCAAGGATGATCCCTCCAAGTCCGGAACTCCCCCCATAGGGTGCGCCGGACGTGTCACGGCCATGCTGCATCAGGCATTTGCCAGAATTACGGACATACCTTTGAACCACAGTGCGCATTCAGACAGGTGTTGGGAGGGACTGCATTGGGCGAGGATCGCCTGATCCTGCTGGTGATCTTCACCCTGGGCGTATTCGTCCGCAACCCGCTGATCGTGGCAGCCGCCGGCATCCTCCTGGTTCTGCAGGCACTCAACGTCCAGATCCTCTTTCGTTACATGCAAACCAGGGGCATTGAGGCCGGTCTGATCCTGATGCTCCTGGCGGTGCTGGTCCCCTTTGCCACCGGTCGCATCCGGCTGGTTGATGTCGTGGCCGCGTTCAAGTCCTACACCGGAGTGGCCGGAGTCATCGGCGGCCTGCTGGCATCGAGCATTTCTGCGCCGGGGATCACCTTGCTCAAGCACCGGCCGGAGGTCATCGTCGGGTTGGTGATAGGATCCGTCCTGGGCGTTGTTTTCCTGCGCGGCATCCCGGTGGGACCGCTGGCTGCCGCTGGCTTCGCCGCGTTCTTGCTTAAACTGTTGGGCCAGTACTGACTCTACTCTGGCGGGGGTGGACCCAGGTGGAGGAGCGCTTTGCGCAGGGAATGGTGCTGCTGCGCGGCATCTCAGCCTGCATCGAAGTCGCTGCCGTGGTGTTGATGCTGCGGCTGACCAGATTGGAATCGCTGGTACGGCTCAACGCTTTTTTGGGCCTGGTGGGACCACTGATTTTTCTGCTGGTCAGCGCCCTGGGACTGGCCGGAATGGCAGGCCGGGTCAACCCCGGACGCTTCCTGCTGGTGGCCGGCGGTGTTCTGCTGGTAGTATTGGGTACCCGCGCCGGGTAAAATTCGGCGCGGCACGGCCGCTCCCGGATGGGAGCGGCCGTGCCGTCCGCCGATGTGAGCGTGCGTCGCCGAAACGATGCACATTCATTAGGATGAGGTGAACGGGGCACCTGCATACATACGGATTTCCCATGAAATCCCCCTGTAGGCAGGGACACTGCGTACCGACGGCCAATTTTTCGGAAAGGCATCTGACCTGGCCGTATACCCAGCACCAGAGGAGGCAACGGTTTTGGTCCGACCGACACAACCATTCCTCATTGCCGCGTTAACTGCCACCGTGCTCGCGGCCTGCAGCAGCGGCAGGGCACCGGCCGCCCCCGCCTCCCCCCAGCCGCCGGAAGCAGTCAGCAGCCCTGCCAAATCCGTCATCCCGCCAACTCCAGACCCGTCCTCTGATCCCAGTGCAGCCCCGAGTCCACCAGCGATCCCGGCGACCCCGGTTCTGGACAAGCTACCGGCCACGCCCGCCCTGCCCGGCCCTCTGCTGGTAATGGTAGAAAATTCACCCGATGCACGCCCTCAGGCAGGACTTGACCAGGCCGACGTGGTCTACGAAATAGTGGCCGAAGGCGGCCTCTCCCGGTTTCTGGCCGTATTTGGCCAGCCGGCCGAACGCATTGGCCCGGTCCGCAGCGCCCGCCGTTACTACATGGACATCGCCCGGGCCTATGATTCCCCCTATGCCCACTGCGGTGCCTCTCCGGACGCTGAAGCTCTGGCCCGCGACGGCTACGTTCAGAGCATGGACGAGATCTACGGCAGCGGCGCCTGGTTCCGCCGCAGTAGCGACCGGGAGCCGCCACACAACCTGTACACCAGCACCGAACTCCTGCTGGCCGGTGCGCAGGCACAAGGCATGCACCTGGGCACCATGCCGACAATGCCAACAGTTGCAGGCACCCCCAAGGGCGATGCGGCGCCGGCCGGGGTCAAACTGACCTTCCCCGGCGGCTGGAATCAGGTTCGTTATACCTATAAAAATGGGGTGTACGCTCGTTTCCACGGCGATGACCCCCATATGATGGAAAGCGGCCGCCAGGTGGCTCCGGCGAATGTGGTGGTGCTCTATGCCCGCCACCATTACCGGGGAGACGAGGAAGGCCGCCTGGATGTGGCCGTGATCGGCGAGGGCGACGCCCTGTTCCTGAGCCAGGGACAGGTGCTGCACGGGCACTGGCAGAAATCGTCGGCCGATGCTCACTTCCAGTTTACCGCCGCCGGCCGCCCGGTTCTGTTTGCACCCGGGCCCACCTGGATTGAAGTGCTGCCTTCAGCCGATCATGTCGAGTTGCTGCCGCCCTGACAGATGCCAGCAATTCCCCCGTTCCGGCAGCCAACCGGTTGAAGGGTTACCGACCGGCAGTTCGTCTATATTCCGTGAACGGACCGCAAGGAGGGACCCTACATGAGACATGACCGGGTGGGCCGGGTAACAGTGGCCAGCGCCCTGATTGCGCTGGGCAGCACCCTGCTGCTGGACAATCTGACCGGCAGCGCCTGGGGCGATATCCTGATCAGATTCTGGCCGGTGATCCTCATTGGCCTGGGGCTGGAGTACTTGCTGTGGACCATTTTAGCCGAACGTCAAAGCCAACCGCGCTCCCTGCGTTTCGATCTGGGCGGCGTCATCCTGCTGGCCTTTATTCTGGTGGCCGTCAGCGGTTACTCAGCAGTCCAGCGCTTCGAGCACAACGGCTGGACACTGAATGTGCACGACCTGCCCTTCTGGGGCGACGACGCCGGCCCCTGGCAGACCCAGGAGCGTACTGTCAGCCTGCCGGTCGCCCCCGGGGCCATCCTCGACATTCAGGCCACTGCCGGCACGATTGAGGTCACCGGCACCAGCCCGGACGATCAGGTGCACGTACGGGCCGTTTATCCCATCCGCTCGGCCGGCCCTCTGGCTCAGCCCGGTGCTCCTCCCGCCCCCGGGCAGGATGATTTCCGGCTGGATACGGTTGGCGGCGCCCGCCCCCGCATCGAAGTCGGCCTGGCTCCCGGCTTTCACGGGCGGAACCCGATCCGGCCGGTGCGCCTGTATGTGCAGACACCGGCCGGACTGGGCGCCGGGGTGAAAACAACCGCCGGCGCAGTAGATGTGCGCGGGCTCACCGGCAACGTCCGCATTGAAACCACCGCCGGTTCCGTCAAGGCCCGGGACCTGGGTGGAAACGTTTCTGTGCGTACCGAAGTGGGTACAGTGGAAGTTCAGGATGTGGCCGGCCTGGTGGAAGCCCGCACCGGCGGAGGCGCCATCCGGGTCGAGCGTTTCCAGGGTGGCACGCTGGAAAGCGGCTTCGGAATGGTACGGGCCACCGACTGGACCGGAGCCGACCTGCATATCACCAGCAATACAGGTTCTGTGCAGGCCCGGACCCAGCACCCGGTCAACGGCGGTGTTTCCATCCGCACCAACGTGGGGCAGATTGAACTGGCCATCCCCCGCGCTTCCAATGCCCAGTTCTGGCTCGATACCGAGGTGGGCAGCCTGCAGACCCCGGCCGGGGGCAATTTCACCATCTCCCGCAACGGCCCGTCGGCCAGCGGCCGGGGCACCCTGGGGACCGGCGAGGCCCGGGTAGAACTGCGCAGCGACACAGGCAGGATCGAACTGCAAACCTGGTAACAGCCGCCAACCCGGAGGCCGGAGTGAGAGGATCACTCCGGCCTCTGCTGTTGTGCGGGCCGGGGCGGGTGCCCGCGGCGGCAAACACTACCGGGATACGGGCCGCTTGGACGGGCACAACTATGATCCGGCGCCTATTGGGCCTGCTGCAGGGTGCCGCGCGGCCCGATGGTCAGCCCCAGCTCCTTCAGCCGCCGGTTCAGAATCCCACCCAGACGTCCGGATTCGGCCGCCGTGAGCATCGCCCAGCCCTCGACCCGCACCTTCTCGGCCAGCCCAAGCTCCTCGGCAATTTGCAGCTTTAGCAGGTCCAGCGGGGTCGGTTCCGGCTTCTTCCGCGCCGGCCGCTCCACCGCACTGGCAATAAGGGTCTGTTTCCTACTGGCGGACACTGGCTTCCCACCTCCTGCGGCCTAGTCTTTCCCCTTTCCCGGCAAACAATTGGCAGGAGTCAGGTTGCCAAGCAAGAATATACAATGGTGCATACTCGGTTTTGCATACTCATATCTGCATAACCTCTCGAGTATGTCGGTTACCGCCCCGAAGGGCGCGCATCAACAGCTCCCCACGCCAAAGGAGCGAAAGGCCATGGCCATTAAGATGGTGGGCTACCCGACCAACCTGGGTTTACCGGTTCCGCAGCAGCGTCGTGCCCCCGCCGCCTTCCGGTCTCTGCAGGCGGCAGCCCGTCTGGCCGCGCTGGCCCCGTTCCAGGACCTGGGTGACCTGCCCCTGCCCGCAGGGGAAACCATCCCCTTTGGCCCGGACCTGCTACGCGAGGTACTGGTACAGGCGCAACGGCAGGCGGACTGGCTCCGGCAGCACTACCACCCGAGCGACCTGTGGGTTACCCTGGGCGGAGACCACAGCACATCCCTGGGTACGGCGCTCGGGCTGCACCTGACCGGTCAGGATTTCGACATTGTCTGGATTGACGCCCACGCCGACTTCAACACCCCTGACACCTCCCCCACCGGCAACCCCCACGGGATGGTCCTGGCGCTACTGTGCGGGCTGGCCGCTCAGCAGCCGCCCACCGTCAACCCCCGACACATCCATATTCTAGGCGCCCGAGACGTGGATCCGGGGGAGAGGGAACTGCTTGACCGGCACGGGGTTCACGTGTATACCGTAGCGGAAAGCCTGGCGAACATCGATGCCATCACGGCCCGGCTCCGCCCCAATGTCTTCCTCAGCTTCGATACCGACTCCATGGACCCGGCAGAGGCCCCGGCTGTGCAAACACCGGTCCCCGGCGGATTCACCCGTGAACAGGCCCGGTCCCTGGCCGCCCTGGTCGGGGCCCGGCGGACCCTGCTGGCTGTTGACGTGGTGGAGTACTACCCGGACCTCGACACGGACGGGCAGACCGGACGGGCCGTGACAGACGTACTGGCTACCGCCGCCGGCACTCAGATCGGGCGCCTGCACAGCCTGGCACTGGCCAGATCCGTTGCCGGCTCCGTGGCCGGCCCGGCACCGGAGTCACAGTAGCCGGAACAGGGCCGCCATCCGCTCCACTTCTCCTTCGCCCACGGCGTTGCCCCAGGACCAGAGCACCAGGTCAACCACCCGCAGGCGCTCCCCCGTCTGGTCACTGATGGCACCACACAACTGTTCCGGCGTGGTGTCCAGCCTTCCGGCCAGACGGGGAACCGGTCCGTTCTTTACCACCACATCCCAGCCCAGGTTGCGGGCCAGGTGGTAACGGTTGGTCGGCCCCACGAAGGGCAGCGTGGCCATCCAGGCAAACACCTCTTTCAGCGGGCACTCCGCCAGCCGCTGCATCTGCCCGGGATTAGCCGCCAAATCGGCCGCCAGGGCCTGAATGGCGTCGATTTTACGCGGGTTGGCCAGCACGGCCAGCACATCGCCCCGCGGCGCGGCAGCGGCCGGGGCCGGTACCCAACCGCCCAGGGCCGCACCCAGCCGCTCCCACCGGGGCAGGATGGCCCGGGCCGTCAGGCCGCAGCAGGCCACCACCCAGCCATACTCCTCCAGCAGGTCACGGTCAGTCTTCTGTTCCGGTGTCTCCGCCCGCCACCCGGCCACGGTGGTTTCCCAGCAAGGGTCCGTGTGGCGCAGGTGGTCCAGGGCATGCTCCCAAACTGCCAGGTAGTTCATACCTGACACGTTCGGGACCACACCTCGCCGTCCCTGCCGCCGGCATGCCCGCTGCCGGCATGGCCACCGCCGCCTATGTTATGTGGGCATTTGCACGGGCAGCCCGACCTGGCGCAGGTCATCCTCTGACAGGTAGCCCGCGGCCACCGCCACTGCCACCGCCTGGTTGTACTCGGCCTTGAGCGCCTGCGTGTCCTCCCGGTAGTTCAGGGTGGGGGTTGCCACACCCAGCGGCACCCGGGTCTTGAGGTGGTCGGAGCGCTCCTCGGTCTGGGCCACCTGATCGGCCAATGCGAGGATGCGTTCCACCAGTTGTGCTTCCTCTGCTTTCGTCATGGCCTCACCTCGGGATTAGAATGCCCTGATAAACTATTTGCAGGCCAACGCCGGGGCAGGTTATACTCATTGGAAGTAAAGGATTCGACCGGCCAAGCAAGGAGGAAGCCAAGCGTGCCGACCAAAATTCTCGGCCTGGATTGGCGGGGCGGGCCGTATACCCACGCCTTCCACGACATCCCTGAGTTGCCCCACAAGCCGGGTCTGTATAAGCTGCACTACCGCGATCCCAACGGCGAGTGGACTGTGTTCTACGTTGGCGAGGCCAGGAACCTGTACGAAGCCCTGGTCAGCCACCTTCTGCCCTCTGAACCGGATGCCCGGATTCAGGCACGGGTGGCGACCGGTGAATGCGCATACTCGTATGCCGTTCTAACCGGTGACGACGCAGACCGGGCCGCAGCCCTGCGCTCCATTTACGACTATTACCAGCCGGCATTGAACGACCCGGCCAAGCTGCCCGCCCCCAACATGCCCATTGAAGTTAATCCCAACTAAATCTGTACCTGTAAAATGGCCCCGCGCCACCCACGCGGGGCCATTTTGTATTCCCAATCGTAGCGGCAGGAAAATGCCCCCTAACCATTGAATGGTTATTCGGATCTTGCGCCGTGCGAAGGAGGGTCGCCCATGCGTCCGGAGAAGGCGAGTGCCCAGGCCTCCGCCCGACCGGCACCGGGCCACCCCGACTGGGTTCTGCTGGTGTCTGTGGCCGGATTGCTGGCCTTCGGCGTCGTCATGGTTTACAGCTCCAGCTTTTACTGGGCAGAACAACAGCGGGCCGATGCCTTTGACCTGCTCAAACGCGAAGCGGTCTGGGTCAGTCTGGGCCTGGTGACCATGCTCATAGCCGCGTACATTCACCCCCGCCGCTGGGCCTCCTGGTGCCGGGTGGCGTTGCCATGCCTCCTGGTGCTCCTGGTGCTGGTGCTGATCCCCATCCCCGGATTCACCGAGGTGCGGGGCGGTGCCCACCGCTGGTTCGGCACAGGCTCCATCACAATCCAGCCCTCGGAATTCGTCAAGGTGGCCCTGGTCATTTTCATCGCCAACCTTCTCGACCGGCGGAGCGGGCAGGAGCGCCATTTCATGGCCACCACCTTCCCCATCCTGCTGGTTGTGGGCATTATCTTCGCCCTGATCCTGCTGCAACCCAACTTTTCCACGGCTCTGATCATCGCCGCAACGGCCTTCGCCATGCTGTTTGTGGCCGAGGTCCCCCTGTGGCACCTGTTCCTGCTGGTGGGCGGCGCGTTGCCGCTGTTTGCCCGCCTGGCCGTCTCCAAAGACTACCGGGCCGGCCGGATGGTCGCCTTCTGGAACCCCCTCAGTCGCCCGGTCGATGAAGGGTTTCAGATCTCCCAGGGGCTGTATGCCATCGGCAGCGGCGGCATCGCCGGTCTGGGCCTGGGGCAGAGCAAGAGCAAGTTTGGCTGGCTGCCGGAAGGCTACACAGATATGATCTTTGCCATTGTCGTCGAGGAACTGGGGTTCCTCGGCGCCACCGTGCTGATCGGGCTCTTTGTGCTGTTCGTCTGGCGGGGCTACCGCATTGCGGCAGCCGCCCCGGACCGCTACATGCGCCTGCTCGCCTTCGGCCTTACTTCCCTCGTCGCCCTTCAGGTGGTGCTCAACGTGGCGGTGGTGACCGCCTCGATGCCGCCCACAGGGGTACCGTTGCCGTTCGTGTCGTACGGGGGCTCGTCGCTCACCGTGCTGATGGCCATGGTAGGCATCCTGCTCAGCGTCAGCCGTTACCGGATGGAAGCAGTACCAATACAAAAGGGGGAAACTCAGCTTCATGCCAGTTATTACCGTTGAAATGGTGGGTGGCCGCTCCGTGGCGCAGAAGCGTCAGTTAGTGAGGGAGTTTACCGAATCGTTCGCCCGCATCTGTCATGTTACCCCAGACGTGGTGACCATCGTCATCCACGAGGTGCAAGACGAACACTGGGCCATGGGCGGCAAGACCAAGGCCCAGGTGAAAGAAGAACAGGGAGGCTAGCCATTGACATTTAAAAGGACTGCGGCTGAGTCGGAGAGACTCAAGCCGCAGTCCTATTTCATTTCACCCGGTATCTACCGACTGGGTGATCGCCTCGATCCTGAATGGAAAGAAGTCGCCAGTGGTCACCCTACTGCCGTAGTACAACGGCCTCCGGAGACGCTGATTAAAGGCGTGGTAACAGGTCCCAGCCAGGCCACCACCGAAGGAGCACCAACCCAGTAAGTACTGAGACACGTCCTACGACCCGAAGGATGTGTGAGCAAAATCTAATTTGTTAGGAATTGTGTAACATAGGCTAAATTGGCGGAGGAGTTAAGGTTAAACTGAATCTGTAACGCTTATGTACCACCTGACGGTGTGACCACTGCCAAGAAGAGTTGTAGAAGAGGGGCATAACCATGGCTCGGTCCGATCTGCTGGTCAACCTTGTGCGGGCGGCTAGTCGCAATGACCGCCACCTATTTCGACAGACGCTCGAAGCCCTCATCGCCGAAGAGCGTCAGAAGCAACACCATATTTTGGCAGACAGACTGACTGAGTTTTTGGGCACTGTTGAACCGTCTGAGACAAGGCCCTCGGAACGTCCGGGCACAATGGGCGGGAATGACAACGTCCAGAACCTGTTCTACGAGGTTATACCTCAGAAAAAACTTGAGGAACTCTTGCTGCCTGATATCGCTGTCCAAGCATGTAATGAGATGATCGAAGAACAGATGCGCTCGGATTTGTTACGCTCTTACAACCTCGAGCCAAGACATCGCATTCTCTTGGTAGGACCTCCAGGTAATGGCAAGACGTCATTGGCCGAAGCGGTAGCAGAAGCCTTAATGGTTCCTCTATTCGTTGTACGCTACGAGGGAATAATCGGCAGTTACTTGGGTGAGACCGCCGTTCGACTCAAACGAGTCTTTGACCATGTGCGCACTCGTCGCTGTGTATTGTTCTTCGACGAGTTCGACACTGTTGGGAAAGAGCGTGGCGATGTTCACGAAACAGGCGAAATCAAGAGAGTTGTCAGTTCGCTATTGCTGCAAGTTGACTCGTTACCATCCCATGTCGTAACGGTCGCCGCAACCAACCATCCTGAATTATTGGACCGTGCCGTTTGGCGGCGATTTCAGTTACGTTTGCGCTTGTCAGCGCCGACGAGAGCGCAGCGCGAAGAGTGGTTCAGACGGTTTGAGGTTCGATTGGGTGAACCAATTGGATTAGCTCCCCGAACTTTAGCCGAAAAGCTACAGGGATATAGCTTCTCAGAGATGGAAGAGTTTGGCGCCGATTTACTGCGAAAAAAGATACTTTCAACACCCGGTAGGGGCATGAAAGAACTCGTAGGAAAGACTGCACAGCAGTGGCAGGCACGCTACCGCCTGCCAGAGGAAGTAGGTGAACCATAACCATGCCAGAACGTCCGTTACTGATTTTTCCACAGCCCACACAGGCTGAGCGTAGAAGCCTTCCGCCCTCAATACCAAAGGGACCTCGCAGACCTAGTCCAGCTGAGCAACGGGAACGTCTTGAGCGCAAATTCACCGAATTGGAGCAAGCCTTCAACCGGCGGCAGGCAGAGTTGCGTGGCGACCCTGCCGGTGCGGAAGTAGAGCAAGTCCTCGTACTTCAGACGGTTGGAAGGATTGACGATTTCGTAAGAGCCCTTAAAGGGCTTGAGGGCCTTGAATGGATGGGCGACCTGGATACTGAGGGAATAATCCCTGATGAGCAGTTTTACTGGGAAGAGGACGCCCAGAAAACTCTTTCCGGTCGCCTTTATCTGATCATGGCTAATCAAACTGGATTACGGCAACTGCTATCCCTTTGGGAAGTATATCGTGCAAACCCTGAGCATCCTCAATTCGTACGGGGACGTACGAAATGGAGAGATTTGTTTAATCTTCTTCGAGATATTCGTCCTTGGGGGCCTGAAGATCGATTGCACGAAACTGGTTTGCTGGAGGTATGGAAGGAACGGGTACAAGAGGGAGTTGAACGACTGCACGTAGAAGCCGAATTATGGCCACGGCGGAATCCCGACCAGCGTCTGGCTGCAACACGGGCCTTCGAGCAGGCGGTTGAAGCAGCAGGTGGTCGGACGGTCGCACAGGCCTACATTCAAGAGATCAACTACCACGGAGTCCTGGTGGACCTGCCCATAGTTGCGGTAGAGGTGTTGCTGGCACTTGGCCAGACTCGTCTGATAGCATGCGACCAGGTTATGTTTTTCCGTCCAGCGGGCCAGGCTATTGCACCAAGGCCAGAGGAAGAGCCTTTACCGGGGCCGGAAGCCCGCCAAGATTGGCCAATACCTGCAGGTGAACCGGTCGTTGCGCTACTTGATGGCTTCCCCCTTGAAAACCATCAACTACTTTCCGGTAGGTTGATCGTGGACGACCCGGATGATTGGGCCGGTGATTGCCCGACTGCTGATAGGCGGCATGGAACAGGAATGGCCTCCCTCATCATTCATGGCGAACTCGACGCCAAAGAAGAACCGTTAGCTCGTCCACTCTATGTTAGGCCAATCATGAAACCATTTCCTGGTTTTCAACAAACGTATGAGTGTATTCCTGAGTCAGTGTTGCCGTTGGATTTGATCCATCGATCGGTGCGTAGAATCAAGGAGGGTGAGACCAAGGAACCGCCTGTCGCTCCGGAGGTATGCATTGTCAACCTATCAGTGTGTGATTTACGGCATTCCTTCCACGGGTACCCCACTCCATGGGCCCGATTACTTGACTTTTTGGCCTGGCGGTATCAGATTCTATTTATTGTAAGTGCGGGAAACTATGACGACGACATTGAACTGGCGGTACCCCGTACGGAACTTGGAATACTTCGAGCTGACCCGGATGCTTTGGAGAGGGAGACACTACGAGCAGTTGCTCGTCAGGCCCGGTTCCGACCTCTCCGCTCACCGGCTGATGCCACTAATGTTCTCACCGTTGCATCGATCCACAGTGATCAATCTCCGGCAGCAGCTTTGGGGATGCGCGTAGACCCCATCCAGTCTCAAGGTCTGCCGAGTCCCATTAATGCACAAGGGTCGGGATTTCGCCGATCAGTGAAGCCGGACATTCTATGTCTTGGTGGACGTCAAACTTACATAGAGAAACTTGGTACGACCCACGACAATGCGACTCTTCGAGTAAGCCGGGCCGTCACCCCTCCTGGGCAGCGTGTGGCTTCACCCAGTACCACTCCCGGTGAGTTGACGAAGAGCGTACATACGCGTGGTACGAGCAATGCAACGGCCTTGGCTACCCGAAGCGCTCACAGATGTACGATCTTCTGGGTGAGCTTAGACAAGAACCTGGTGGGGAGTTGCTCGATCCGAGATTCACGCCCGTGTTAATAAAGGCGATGTTGGTTCATAGTGCAACGTGGGGAGATGCAGCAGGTACAATCCAGCCATTATTGGATGCTACAGCACCGTACTGGCGCAAGGCGGCGCTTGCTCGAATGTTGGGATACGGCGCTATAAGCCCGAAGTGAGTATTTGAGTGTACAGCTCAAAGGGCGACATTATTAGGCTCCAGTGAATTGGGCAGCGGCGAGGCTCATGTTTACAGCCTGCCTCTACCGCCTGGGTTGAGTGGCAAAACGGTGTGGCGTAGGCTGACTATTAGCCTCGCTTGGATGACACCCATTAACCCGACTCATCGGTCCTATAGGAAGGCCGCCCTTTGGTTTGAACCATATGATGACAAGAGAATGCTCGGGGTAGATCGGCAAGAAGCTCAATGGCAGATGGTCCGTAACGGAACTCTTCAGCACGAATTGTTTGAGGGGGATCGTGCGACGGCATTTGTCGATGGGGACCAGCTAAAGATCCAGGTCAACTGCCGTACTGATGCGGCTGAGTTTGAGGATCGCATCCCCTACGGTTTCGTCGTGACTCTAGAAGTGGCCGAAGGGGTGGACGTTTCCATCTATAATGAGATTCAAGACCGTATTCGGCCTATTGTTCGAGTTACCCCGCGTACTTAATTGTCGGACCCATAAACCATAGGGGTTTGTTACCCGCAACGGTCCGCCTTTCAAGGCGAGGCGTTCATCTGTTCGGCGGCCTGGAACTCAAATAGGACAACACGATGATAGGGTGTGTGGAGCCGGCGGAAAAAGGCGACTGTGCCTCCTTGTCTTAGCAGCCTCTACGACAAAAATGTCGGGGGCCGCTCCTGATCAAACTGGGGCGGCCCTTTTGGCTTTTGCCCCCGGTTCAAATGCCTTCCTGATAAATCCGGCTGATGATGCCTTCAATCTCCGGCTCTTCCACCGTGAGGTCGGCCACGTTGTAGCGGCTGCTGACCCGATGAATCAACTGGCTGGCGCTGATTGCCTCGCGATTGAACCGCAGCCAGACCCGGCCGTTCTGCCGCCGCACTACCTCCGCCCCCTCCACCTCCACGTGGTCCGGGTGGCCCTCCAGGTCCACCACCAGCGTCCGGTGGGTCCCGAAGCGCCGCTTGATCTCCGCCACCGGGCCGTCGTACACCACCTTGCCGTGATCAATCAGAATCATCCGGTCGCACAGCTTCTCCACGTCCTGCATGTCGTGGGTGGTCAGAATCACCGTCACCGCCCGCTGGGCGTTGATATCCTTAATAAACTGGCGGATCTTTTCCTTGGCCACCACATCGAGGCCAATCGTGGGCTCATCCAAATAAATAATCTCCGGGTCATGCAGCAGGGCCGCCGCCAGGTCGGCACGCATGCGCTGGCCCAGGGAAAGCTGCCGGACCGGTGTCTGCATAAATTCACCCAGCCCCAGCAGATCATGAAACAACTCCAGATTCCGCTTGTACCGCGGTGCCGGTACCCGGTAGATGTAGCGCAGCAACTCAAAGGACTCCACTGTCGGCAAGTCCCACCAGAGCTGGGTGCGCTGGCCGAAAACCACGCCAATGCGCCGGGCGTTTTCCACCCGCCGCTCGTAGGGCACCACGCCGCTGACCGTCACCCGCCCCGACGACGGGACCAGAATCCCGGTCAGCATCTTGATGGTGGTAGACTTGCCTGCCCCGTTGGGACCGATATACCCCACCAGTTCCCCGCGCTGAATCGCAAACGACACGCCATCCACGGCGACTTTGGTCTCAAAATCCCGCGACAGCAGGGAACGGACCGCCGCAAACCGACCCTCTTTCCGTCTGGCCAGCCGGAAGTCCTTGCGCAGTTGCTCCACCCTGATCATGGCCTCGCTCACCGCCGGGAATCCTCCCCCCTGTCTGCCAGTTCCAGGTTAGCCAAAACCCTGCCGGTGCAAGCGCCCTGCGGCCAGGCCGCGATTGGGCCACACTATCACCGGAGGGAGGCGGTTCACCTCATGGACATCGGTTATGCCTGCCTGAGCGTGCTGGTCCAGCAGTGCTCCCCGGCGAAAACGGTGACCGCCAAGCGCGCCGGGGAACTGACAGACCAGGAAACTCGCATTGAATTATGCCGGCGAACGGCGCGCGCCAACCTGGAAAACGTTCGCCGGTTGCTGTGGCACAATATCTGCCACGGGCTCCGGCTGTACCGGGTGCCCCCGCAGGTGGTGCCTCTGGCCACCCATCCCCTGCTGGAAGAATGGGACTGGCAGGCCGACCTGGCTGAAGAGTTCGCCCTGGTCAGCGAAATCATGCACGCACATGGGCTGCGCATCAGCAGCCACCCGGACCATTTCACCGTCATTTCAAGCCCCCGGACCGAGGTGGTACAGGCAGCCGTGCGCGACCTGGAGTACCATGCCGCCCTGCTTTCGGCGCTTGGTTACGGAGCCGAGGCCCGCATGGTGATCCATGTCGGCGGTCAGCAGGGGGGAAAACCGGCCGGCCTGGCCCGGTTCGCCCGGGCGTACCGGGAACTGCCCCCGGCGGTACAGATGCGGCTGTGCGTGGAGAACGACGACACCCTTTACCATACCACCGACGTGCTGAACCTCTGCACCGAGATCGGGGCGCCCATGGTGCTGGATATCCACCACCACCAGGTCAATCCGGGCACAGCGTCCCTGGCAGAACTGTTGCCGGCCATTTTTGCCACCTGGCCCCCCGGGGAAAAGCCCAAGGTTCATGTTTCGAGCCCCCGCAGTGACACCGCCCCCAAGGCCCATGCCGACTTTGTGGAGCCCGAGCCGGTGCGGGTCCTGCTGGCCGCCGCCGGCGGCCATGACTTTGACATCATGGTCGAGGCCAAACGCAAGGACGAAGCCGCCCTCCGCCTGGCGGCGGATCTGGGCCTGGAACTACCCCGGCTGGTCCCGGTCACCTGAACCCGACACAGCCGGCCTGTCCAGCCGGTGGGCCGGCGTTACCCCAGCAGGGGTCGCCGGCCCGCCGCCCTACGAGCCGGCACCGGAATAGCGCCGCAGTCCGGTGATCCAGAACAGGTAAGCCAGATAGAAAAACAGCACGCCCACCAGCGGCGTCGCCCAGGCCAGCACGGGCAGAGGCAGCCGGCCGGCCTGGTCCAACAGGGCGTGGGCCGGGTAGTAGTTGACAAAGGCAAACGGAACGCCGACGGTCAGAATGGCCTGCAGGGTCTGGTGATAAATGTTGATCGGGTAATGCACCAGTTGCCGGGCCGGAAACACCAGCGTCCAGTAAAATGTGATGCTGCGGCGGGTGAAAAACGCCAGGGCGCCACACATGACCAGGGCACCGCCGAAAATCAGTCCGCCACCCAGGCCGGTGGCGACCAGATACAGCAGTTTCAGGGGCGTGACCGTCAGCCCGGACACCCCCACCGCCCAGGTGATGGCACCGGCGGCAAAGACGAGTTGCCCCGCCCCGCCCACCGGCGAACTGCCCGCCAGGGCAGTCACAAACGGATGCACGGGTCGAACCAGGACCCGGTCGAAGGTGCCCTGGCGCACCTCCTCTTCGAAGCGGTGAAAATGGAAAAACAGGCTGACCGCCACACCCCAGGCCGCAATGGCCAGGGCATAGAGCAGAATCATGCCCTGCAGATCCCAGCCAGCCACCCGGGGAAAGCGCAGGGTCAGCCAGCGCAGGATCAAGAACTGACCGCCATAGGTAATCACCATCGAAATGATCTGCACAATAAAATTAAACCGGTATTGCATTTGCGCCCTGGCCAGGGCCATGCTGAGCCGGAAGTAAACCCGAAGAGCGTGCAGCAATGGCCCTATCCCCCCATCACTGACAGCTTTCTGGCGCCGGCCCGCCAGATAGCCGCCAGCCCGACCACCCCGATCAGCGCCCAGGCTGCCTGAATGGCCAGCGCCCGGACCGCCGCCGGCCCGGTGAGGGCGCCGGTATACAGGGCCGACGGCACAAAATAAATGCCGGGGAAAGGCAGCCATTCCGCCACCGCCGCCACCGCCTCCGGCAGGTACCACAATGGAAGAAACGCACCCGAAAGTGTCTGCATCAGTACCGAATACAGCATTTCGCCTTCGCTGAACTGGACCGTCCACAGGGCGACGGACGACAGGCTGAAGCGCAGGGTGGCGTTGGTGATCCAGCCCAGCACAGCGCTGAGGACAAACAACCCGAAGGTGGACCAGCCCGGCCAGTGCAGCACCCCGAGCAGGGGTGCCAGCAGCGCGTAGGCGGGCAGGGCGAACAGGAGCAGCCGGTAGAGCACCCGGCCGAAAAAGTCGCCCAGGAACCGGACCGGCATGTGCACCGGCTTGACCATTTCCAGGGCGACATCGCCCTGGCGGAAGCGGTCGTCCACCTCCCACAGCGGGAGGAAATGCCACTGGGCCAGCAACTGGTTTACAAACACATACTCCAGCATGTGGGTCCTGGTCGCGGGGTCGTCACGCAGCACCGCCGACCAGATCGCCATGTTCAGGCCCAGAATCGTCAGGTTGCCAATGAGGTTCAACAGGGTTTCGATCCGATATGCCGTCATCTGGCGAAAGCCCTGGCGGACAAACGCATACAGTGCAATCATGAAGGATCTCTACCCTCCTGATCCACGTGATCTGTTCCGGCCGGGGGGGCGCCTCACTGGTAGAATACCCGCCCCTCTGCCCCTTGTCCAGACATGGTGCCATCAGAGCTGCCCAATGCTTTCCGCTTGCGGCCCCACCAGCCCGGACGATACGCTGAAGGGTGGGAGGGCGCCGTATATGTTGCATCCAATGCTGCTCACAGACGCTCCCACCGCCTTTAACGACCCGAATTGGCTATGGGAAATGAAATTTGACGGCATCCGCTGCCTGGCCGTCATCCATGCCGGCGATGTCCAGTTGTTGACCCGGCGCTGCAAGGATATGACCGCTCAGTTTCCCGAGGTATCAACGGCACTCCGGACCCTGATCGCCGGCCAGCCGGCCATTCTGGACGGAGAACTGATCTGCCCGGCGGCGGACGGACGGCCCGACTTTTTCCCCGTGATCCGGCGCCTGGGTCTGAGCGACCCGGTCCGAATCACCCGGGCGGCCGTCGGCCATCCGGCCTGTTTGCTGGTATTCGATGTCTTGGAACTGGGCGGGACCCGCCTCACCGCCAAACCACTGGAGGAGCGCAAGGCGATTCTGGCCGCCGCCCTGCCGCCCAGCCCTACCGTGCAGGTGGTGCCGACCTGGCCCGGCACCGCCGGCTGTACTCTGGCCGAGACGGTGGCCGCGCGGGATCTGGAGGGGTTGGTGGCCAAACGCCTGGGCAGTCCGTACCGGCCCGGTGCCCGCTCCCGGGACTGGATCAAGGTCAAGCAATGGAAGCAGGCCGAACTCACCCTGCTCGCTGTCCGCCATAAGCCGTTCGGTTGCCTGGTCGGTCAGCCCGGCGGACCCCCGCTGGGTGTGGTGGAGCTGGGCTGGCAGGCAGAGGATATGCAGGTGATCATGCGCCTGCTGCCTGACCTGAAGAACCGGGAAGCCGGGGGACTGATCTGGCTCAAACCCTACCTGCGCCTGCAGATCCGGCACCGGACCACACCGCAGGGACAGTTGCGGGAAGCGGTTTTCGCCGGCTTTGCCCTGCCATGACCGGTAAACCGGCGGACCTTTACGGCCTGGATTCACCCCCACTATACTGGCGTTCCCAAAGACGGGAGCGCCAGTTTTTTTGATCTGCCGGGAGGGGCGCCGCGCCCCCTCCCGCCTATTGCCAGAAGGCCGCCCCGTGCAGCAAGCCCCGTACAACCAGTGTGGCCACCAGGACCGCCAGGGTCAGGACCGAACCGCCGCTCTCACCGAGGTCCCACAGCCCCAGAGTCAGCCAGCGCACCAGACGGCGCACCGCACCCTCCATGGTGGCCGGCGGGCAGTAACGGCGGCGGAGGGTATACTCCCATTGCGTCACCCGGCACTGCCCCTGGTTGGCGGCCATGCCCCAGGCCGGAGCAATAATGAGGTTGCTGTGCACCCACCAGGGCAACCAGGGCGATACCAGGACCGCTGCAAAGTAGAACACATGCACGGCTGCCAGGGCATCGGCCGCCAGGCGGTAACGAACCATGCGGCCACCCCCCCTCCATGTTTACGCCCCCAGTCTCAGGTCCAAACCAGGCGGCTCCGCTGTCCAAATGGCGTTGCGGCCCTTCTCATAGCCCAACGCCACCAGCAGGTCAAAAACCGGGTCTACGGCGCGCAGGCGCCCGTCGGCGGGGATGACCCCCTGCACCACCGGCTGGCCGTTCACGGAGATGACGGCAGTCCGGGGCCGCACCGTCTCCCACAGG
The DNA here is from genome assembly GCA_036676195.1 of Clostridia bacterium. Classification (GTDB taxonomy): domain Bacteria; phylum Bacillota; class Sulfobacillia; order Symbiobacteriales; family ZC4RG38; genus JAKFDK01. The sequence goes on from JAKFDK010000002.1 coordinate 63,234, forward strand.
CGCACCATCCAGTCGGCGATGCGCGGCAGGTATTGCGGATCGGTCGCCCAACCGAACTGCCAGACCTTCAGGCCATAAAGCAACGGGTCCTGGGCATAGGCCAGGGCGGGGGCATAGAATTCGCTGGTCAGGAGCGCCTCGTAACACTGCAGGAAATGCGCAAAGTCCGGAAAGGCCGCAAAGGCATCCTGCACCCGATTGGCCGGTGCATACTCCCACGTGCCCATGATCACCGGCTGTGCGCCATAGGCCCGCTGCCACTCCGCAAACTTGAGGCCGGCAAAGTTATGGCCGCGCTCAGCTAGCCCGGACAGGCCGCCGTCGGCATTCCAGGCTTCATGGGCCATTTGCGCACTGGCAAAACGAGCGGGAATCCGGGATCGGACTTCCAGGGCGTTGAGCAGAGGCAGGTGCGCGGTGGTCCACTCGTAAACGTTCATACCGGCATACTCCTTATCTGCAGACAACACGGCCGGCAGTCACCGCCAGCCGTCGGCCGATTAGAGTTCCCGGGCATCCAGCCAGAATCCGTACTGGCGTAACTGCCGCCTGCGCTCCCGGTAGTCGGGCAATACCCCGGCCACCAGCCGCCAGAACGCCGGGCCGTGGGGGGGGAATAATCCCTTCAGGTGACAAATTTCGTGTACCAGTACATATTCCAGCAGCTCATGGGGTCCACCCCGTAAACGCTCAGAGATATAAATATTTCGGGTAACCAAGCTACACGAGCCCCAGCGTCGTTTTTGCCGCTTGAACCGTACCCGATTCAGAGCAAAACCGTAGTGGCAGCGGTTCAGTTCCACGGCCCACCGCTGCAGCCCCTCGTCGTCGGTCACCCCCGACGGTGTCAGGCCGGCCGGCCGCACCGGCTCCGGCCGGCTGACCGCCTGCCGCAACAGCTTGTCAGTCAGAATGCGGATGTGTTCCCGGGCCAGCTCCGGGGACAGCCGGCTGGAGATATACAGGACCAGCTCATTTCCTTTGATCCGCCCGGAACTGTTCTTTTTATCTTTGTATAGTATGCGGATATTCTCAGGCGTGATCACCAACTGTTAACCCCACTTTCGGGCACGCATCCTGCAGGGGGCAGTTCAGGCACTTCGGTCGTCGCTTCAGGCACAACTGGTTGCCCAGGGCCACCAGTTGTGCATGGTAGTCGTTATACAGAAAGACGTCAGCGGGCAGGTGGGTATGGAAGAGCACCTGCATGGCGGCGTAGAGCGTATCCGGCGTAGCCACCAACCCCAGCCGGTACAGGAGCCGCCTGGTGTAGGCGTCCACCACCATGACCGGGCGCCCGGCGGCGTAGCAGCCAATGGAGTCGGCCGTTTCCGGCCCCACCCCGGGCAGGCGCAGCAACTCCTCCCTCAGCCGCGGCCAGGGCTGATCCAGCATGGCCTGCAGGTCCCCACCATAGCGGTCTACCACATGTTGGGCAAAGAACTGAATGCGCCCGGCCTTTTGCCGCCAGTAACCGGCCGAACGCACGCACGCCTCGACCTGCGGCCGAGGTGCGGCCGCCAGGGCCGCCGGTACCAGCAGCCCGGCTGCCCGCAACTGATTCACAGCCCGGAAGGCATTCACCCAGGCCACATTCTGCACCAGGTAGGCCCCCATCACGACTTCGAAGGCCCCTTCATCCGCCGGCCACCACTCCCGGTGGCCGAAATGTTGCCACAGCCGGTCATAGATGAGTTGCAACCGACCGGTAAGATCTTCCACAGCCATCGGCCACCCTCCTGTCATGCAGCACTACCTATTTGACCGCGGCCGGCCGCTGACCCTGCCACCGCCGCGGGTAAGCGAACAGCGTGGTCCCGGGAGTAACCCCCGGGACCACGCTGTATGGTGCCGCACCCCCGCTGGATGCAGGGCCGGCTACTGCCGCAGAGCCAGGCCCAGCCCGGCGGCGCTCAGGGCCATGGCCATCAGCATAAAGATCAGCACTGTCTCCATGGTGTTAAAGCCCCGGCGTTTCAGCAAGTCAAAACTATGCTCGCGGTCGCCCACCGACAGTGCCTGCACAAAGCTTCGGCCCTTCCACATTCGGCGCGCCACCACGAACACCCCGTTCAGCACCGGCAGGCCCAGGGCAAACAGTGGCACCACCAGACCTGCCACCGTCGCTGTTTTAAAATAACCGGAGAGGGAAACGGCTGCCAGGGTAAAGCCCAGAAAATTCGAGCCGGCATCGCCCATAAAAATCCTGGCTGGCGGGAAGTTATAGCGCAGGAAGCCAATGCAGGCGCCCATCAGGGCGGCAACCCAGACAGCCGTATTGATCTGTCCCAGCACCAGCGCCACGATGGTCAGGGTGAAGGTGGCCACCCCGACCACGCCGGCGGCCAATCCGTCCAGGCCATCAATAAAGTTCACCGCATTGGTCATTCCGACCAGCCAGCAAACGGTGAGGGGAATGTCCAGCCAGTCCGGCAGAAAAACCACACCGCCCAGCGGATTGGAAACATAATTCATGTTTATCCCGGCCGCCACCAGCAGCGCCGCCGGTACAAACTGACCCAGCAGTTTGGGCACAGCCGGCAGATCCCGGCCACGGCTCTTGGCATAATCGTCGAGCAGGCCAACCAGAAATGCCAGCATCGCCCCAACCGGTAACACCCACCGGGGTGCGGTGGCCGGGGCCGGTCCGCCGCCTGCGCCCATCACCGCCACCACCGGCGCCCCCGGTGCCAGTAACAGGCCGCTCAGCAGCACGGGCAGTAACATGCCCAGCCCGCCCAGCAGGGGCGTGGGCACCTCATGGGTCTTGCGCCCGCCGGGCCGGTCCAGCAGGCCGGTACGCCGCGCCAGCTCCATGACCCGCGGAATCAACCAAAGGGTCAGCACAAGGGATAGCACCCAGCTCCCCACTACACGCAAACTGCTCAAGGCCGGTTCCCTCGCTCCTGTATCCGGTTGTTCCGTTAACAGGGTTAATTGGCCGCAGCCACCCGACCTCCCTGCTGCGAGTTGCGCAACTTTCGTTGCTTAAAGCAGATTCTCGGTGGCGTTTACCAGCACCAGGGCAGCCAGCATGGGCAGTAAGGTAGGCACCGCCACGGTGGCAAACGCCGCCGTCACCGCCAGAGCACCCAACTGTAGCCATACGCCCAGGGTATAGCCCGGGTGCATCAGAAACAGGCGGGCCGACCGCGCCAGTGCCGTCATGACCCCGCAGTTTTCCCGCACCAGGATCGGCAATGCATAGGTGCTCGCCAGCCAAAACAGCACGTATAATCCCAGTTGCGTAAAGAAGAAGGCAGCGGCCACCACCGTCCGTACCTGCCCCCAGAACAGCCAGCCCGACACAGGCAGGTAGCCCAGTCCAACCGCCAGCAAGGCCAGCAGAGTGGCCCGCACGCCATAGCGGGAAAAGCCCCGCAGCATGTCGCGCAGCCCGGCCTCTCTCCCGGCCACCAGATTCTCTGCCAGCGCCACACAGCCGACCAACGCACCGGGGGCTGTCACCAGGGGCAGGCTCAGGGCAGCGGCAGTCAGGCTGCCCACAGCCACCAGAGGCAAACCCGTATAAGCCTCATGGGCCGATTTGCGCAGCACAAAACCCAGCGGCTTCATGGCGACTTCCACCCCCGGCTGCTACAGGGCCTCTGTAGTCTGGGCCGAAAACAGATGCATCTTACGCAGGTCAAACTCCAGGGCCACTTTGCCTGCACCCAGGCGGCTCTCCGGGTGGACGCGGGCAATTCCCTGTTCGGCGCCGACACCAAAGTAGAGCAAGACCTCGGAGCCCAGGTGTTCAATCACCCGCACATTCACCGTCGGCCGCACCCCATCTCGGACCTGACCGGCCACCAGGGCCGGGTCATGAATATCCTCTGGCCGCAACCCGAAAATAACCTCCTGGCCCGCATGGGGTCGGTAGCGCGCCACCCGGTCAGCGGGAATGGACAGCAGCATCTGCTCCACGCGCACCTCCAGGCCGTCCCCCACCGTTGCCAGCCGGCCGCGCCACAGGTTCATGGGCGGGTTGCCGATAAAGCTGGCCACAAAGGTGTTCCTGGGCTGCTGGTACAGGTTCTGGGGCGTATCCACCTGTTGGATCTTACCGCCGTCCATCACCACAATGCGCTGGCCCAGGGTCATGGCCTCGATCTGGTCATGGGTCACGTAGATCACTGTTGTCTGCAGCCGCTGGTGCAATTCTGCCAGTTCAACCCGCATCTGCACCCGCAGCTTGGCATCGAGGTTGGACAGGGGTTCATCGAACAGAAACACCCTCGGGTTGCGGACAATCGCCCGGCCCACCGCCACCCGCTGCCGCTGGCCACCGGAAAGTTCTTTGGGCCTGCGGTCCAGCAGGTGGCCGATGTCCAGCATCTGCGCCGCTCGGGCAATCTTGGCCTCGATCTCCGTCTTGGGCCGGCCCAGGTTGGTCAGGCCGAAGGCCAGATTCTCCCGTACCGTCATGTGTGGATACAGGGCGTAATCCTGGAACACCATGGCAATGTCCCGTTCGCCGGGCCGGACCTTGTTCACGATCCGGTCACCGATCAGGATATCGCCCGCTGTCTGCCGCTCCAGGCCTGCCACCATGCGCAGGGTAGTGGTCTTGCCGCAGCCCGAAGGACCGACGAAGACGGTAAACTGTCCGTCCGGAATCGTCAGGTTGGCCTTATCTACGGCCAGGACACAGCCTCGCTGCGCATCCGTAAACTCCTTGGTGACGCCTTGCAGAGTCACGCTGGCCATAAGTCTGTCACCCCTTCAGAGCGCCCACGGTGACGCCCTTCAAAAAATGTCGCTGGAAGGCAATAAATAAAATCGCAATGGGAATGGCCGCCAGCGCCGCGCCGGCCGTAATGGCCCCGTAATCAGTCGAGTTTTCAAAGCGGAACCCGGCCAGCCCGACCTGGATCATGCGTAGTTCCGGTTTGTTGGCCACCAGCAGCGGCCAGAAGAAGCTGTTGTAGTTGCCCACAAAGGTGAAAATTGCCAGCACAGCCAGCACCGGCCGCGCCATGGGTAGAATCACCTTGTACCAGATGCGGAACTCGCCGCAGGCATCGATGCGGGCCGCATCAATCAGCGTGCCGGGCAGGGTCGACATGAACTGTTTGACCAAGAAAATCGACCCGATGCTGACCATCCCCGGCACGATCAGGGCCAGGTAGCTGTCCTTCCACCCCAGGGTGCCCGTCACCAGCAGGTAATTGGGAATCAGGGTGACCTCACCCGGAATCATGATGGCGGCCAGCATCAGCCAGAACAGCTTGTCCCGGCCGGGGAATTTCAGTTTGGCAAAGGCGTAACCGGCCATGGCGGAAAACACCACGTTGGTCACGGTGATCACCCCGGCCACCAGCAGGCTGTTGCCCATCCAGCGCCAGAATGGCTTGCGCAGCAGGGTCACAAAGTTGTCCAGCACCGGCTGGACCGGCCACCACTCCGGTGGCATGCGGGTAATTGCATCCCCGCTCTTAAAGGCACCGGTCACCATCCAGTAGAGCGGCAGCAGAGTCACCACCGCCCACACGATCAGAATCCCGTAGGACAGTACCCAACCGAATTTCTGCACTGGTCGCGACACGACGGGTACCTCCTTTTCTGCCCCGTCCGGACTGCCGTTGCTGCTCCCACCCCGCCCGGCCGACCTTAATATTCCACATCGGTGGCCAGGTACTTGTAGTTGAGCAGCGAGAGGGCAATAATCATCAGCCCCAGCACAAAGCTTTGGGCAGCAGCGGAGCCAAAGTTATACTGCTGAAAGGCTGTCTCGTAAATCAGATAGCCCAGGGTAATGGTACTGAAGTTGGGGCCGCCCTGGGTAAGCACGTACACATTGCCAAACACCTGAAACGCCCCGATGATGCCGGTAATAAACAGATAAACCGTTGTCGGCTTGATCAGTGGCCAGGTCACCTGCCAGAAGGTGGTCCAGGCGCTGGCGTTGTCCAGTTCCGCCGCCTCGTACAGACTCTTGGGAATGCCGCCCAGGGCTGCGCAATACAGCACAATGGTGGCACCATGGGCACCCAGCACCGCCTGGAGAATCAGCGATATCATGGCGTACTGCGCATCGCCCAGCCAAACCTTGGGTGCGATCCCCAGCAGGCCCACCAGGTAGTTGAGCAGGCCGGAGATCGGGTCGAACATCCACAGCCAGACCAGGCTGAGGATAATGCCCGACGCCACCACCGGCAGGTAATAGGAAAACTTGAACAGGGTCTGCAGCCGGGCCGGCAGCCGTACGATCAGCACAGCCAGAAATAGGCTGGTCAGAATCCCGACCGGTACCGTGGCAAAGGTCCAGATCAGCGTGTTCTTTAACGCTTTCCAGTAAATGGGTGAAAACGTCATACTTGTAAAGATGTGAGTGTAGTTTTTGAGCCCGACCCACTGCGTGTTCATGACGCTGTACTTCTGAAAGCTGAGCAAGAACGCCCAGAACACCGGATAAGCCATGAACATCATAAACAGCGCCACCGGCACCGCCACAAAAAAATACGCCCAGCCGTATTCTGCGACCCAATCACGGACCCGGCCGCCCGCCCGGCTCAACCAGCCGGCCTCGGGCGCTATGGTCTGAATGCGGTCAGATGCGGACATATTATTCCCCCCCAAACCCCACCGGCGCGGGCCGGCCGCCCAACTTTGGCAACGGCCCGCCTGATACGGCAAGGGCGGCTGCTTTAGCCGCCCCCGCCATCCATCCTTATCGACGCTTACTTTTCATTCAGAATCAGGGTAGCCTTCGTGTTCATTTGCTCCACAAAGGTTTCCGGGCTCAACTGGCCAGACCAGAAGGCCTGGGACAGCGGCTTGATCACTTCGGAAAAGATCTGCCAGTCCTTATCAGCCAGTTCCTTGCTCAACTCCACCCGTTCCGGGGAAAGCGGCAGCAGCCGCAACATGAACTGGCCGTTATCCGTATCCAGGCCCACTTCCCTGGCAAACTTCTGCTGGGCCGACTTGCGGGCCGGAATGATATTCATGGCCGCCGCCGGATAGCCGCCTTCGGTGTTGGTCAGGAACTTGGCCAGTTCCACCGCCGCCCGGGTATGGTCGTCGCCCTTGTACTGCTTCTGGGTCATCACCATCAGACCGGCACCGCCCACGGTGGGCACTTCCGGCTTGTCCGCTTCGTGCGGGTAAGGCAGCAGCACCACATCCACCACGCCCCGGGGGTGCAATTGCAACTTGCCTTCGCTGGCTTCCTGCGCCCGTCGGGCCTCCTCCGGAATGGCATAAGGACCGATGCGGCCAAACAGGGCAGCTTCCCAGTTCCGGTACATGTCGGTCATCTTCTTGCTGTCGACCCCGGCTACTTCCTTGGGCGTCACACCACTCTCGGTCAGGTTGCGCAGGAACTGGGCCGCCTTGACGGCACCTTCGCCCTGCCAGGTGAACTTACCGTCGGGACTGGTGCTGCCCAGAATGCCGGCCTGCCGCATCATGGCACCGACAATCTCATGGTTGCCGTAGGTGACAAAACCCCACTGCTTCTGGCCGAACCCGTTGTCATCCCTGGTCAGTTTCTTGGCAATGGTGTTAAATTCGTCCCAGGTCCAGCCCTCACGCTGGATCTTCCGCCAGTCCACACCGGCTTCTTCAAGCAGCTTGCGGTTGCCGCCCCAGGTCTGCACCGAGATCCAGGTGGGCCACAGCCAGTGCCGGCTCTGGTAGCGACCGTTCTTGAGGGCCGCCGGTTCAATGTCCTGCTTGTCCGCTTCAGTCAGAAACGGATCCACCGGTACGGCCAGGCCGACGTTCACCAGGTTGGGGCTGAGGGTCGTAAACAAAATGTCGGGCGGATCGCCGGCATTCACGGCAATGTTGATCTTCTGATCGCCCTCGGCCCAGGTGAGAATCTCATGCTCCACCTTGATGTTCGGGTGCTCATGCTGGAACGCCGCGATCTGCTTTTTCAGGAAGTCTTCGTAGTCCTTAAAATGCGGGTAGTTCCATACCTTAAGGGTATATTGCTTCTGCGGGTCAATTTTCGCCGCGGCAACCTGATCCAGGTTCAGCTTCTGAGCTTGGTTCGACTTGCCGCCCGTGCATCCGGTGACAGCCAGGGCTGCCACGAGGGCCGCTGCGAGTAAGGGTGCCATTCGCCGCTTCAACTGCTTCAAGGCCCTCCTTTGGCGGATCCTTCCCGGGGTGCTGGATTACCCTGCCATTGTGGCTCATGGTGACGGTCGAGCCATCTATAGCGCCCGCTTTGATGGTATCGGTAGACTCATGGTCCCGTCAATGTCGCAATGTTGGACGAAAAGGTGGCATTTATAGGGTGAGCGAGAGGGGGACCATTTCAGGTAAACGGCGGCAGGCGCCGGGCTGATTGGCCCGGCGCCTGCCGTTCTGACACTGCTTTATTTCACCGCCGCCGCCACGGCGTTATGAAACCGTGGCCGCAACCGTCGGATGTGATCTGTCCGTCCCAGATGTACCCGGTTGGTCAGCAGGACAACCACCAGTTCCCGCGCCGGGTCGATCCACAGGCTGGTGCCGGTAAATCCGGTATGGCCAAAGCCACCGGGCGACCATAGATCGCCGCAACTGAGATATTCGGAGTGAACCCGGGTGACCAGCCAGCCCCAGCCCCGCCCCTCGGCATGCCCCGGCTTCTGGTCACGGGTGGCGGCCGCCACCGTGGCAGGGGACAGCACCTGGAAGCCACCCAGTACGCCCCCGTTCAGCCACAACTGCCCATAAGCCGCCACATCCGGTGCAGTGGCAAACAGCCCGGCATGGCCGGCCACACCACCGAGGGCCGTAGCATTTTCATCATGAACCTCCCCGCACTGGTGCCGACCCAGGTGCTCCCGGTACTCGGTGGCGGCACACCGCGGCCGGTGGCTGGGCAGCGGGTTGAACCGCGCTTCCCGTAACCCGAGCGGACCATAGACACCGTCCTGCACGAAGCGGTCCAGGCCGAGACCGGTCAAGCGTTCGACCAGTTCACCCAGCAAAATGAAGCCGATGTCGGAGTACAGCACCCGGGCCCCCGGCCGCTCCTGCAGAGCAAGGTCAAAGATGCGGCCGAGCCGCTCGGCCCGAATGCCTTCACCCGGCCACAGGGGCAGGCTGGCCGGTAAGCCGGCCGTATGGGTGAGCAGGTGGCGGATACTGATCTCCTCGCGCCCGCCCCCGGTAAAGTCTGATAAGAACACCTGTACGGGGTCGTCCAGCCGGAAGGTGCCGCGCTCCAGCAGCATCAGGACCGCCGGCAGGGTGGCCATCACCTTGGTCAGGGAAGCCAGATCAAACAGGGTGTCTGGCTGCATCGCCCGCCGCTCCGGCTGCAACTGCGCCCACCCCAGGGAACGGTGGACCGCTACCACGCCGCGCCGCACCACCACCGCCACCGCCCCCGGCAGACGCCCGGTGCCGATCTCTTCGGCCAGAACCGCCAGGGCTGCTTCCAGCCGCACCGAATCCAGCCCAGCCTCAGCCGGGCTGCCGGGCTTGAGACCACGCGGCCATGCGGTCGTGCGCAGGCCATCATCGATGGGGATTGGAACGGGGCGAGGTTCCATTTCAGGTCCTCCTCGCGCTTGGTCAGGCAGTTCCAGCTTAACGGAGCTTGCCCCAAGCTGCAAGTGCTGCCATAAGGTTAGTAATTACTTCTTCCCGTGCCCCAATTCTCGGTCCAGATCGGAATTGCGGCTGCTGGCCGGTCCCCTGGACTCATTGTTGCCAATGCGCAAGGCCAGACCGACGCCCTTCATCCAGGAACGTGCATCCGTGTTAACCGTCACGCTGCCGGTGGCCCCATTGGAACCGGCGCCCAGGGTAACGCCCAGCCTCAACCCAAGGTAGGTGTGGGTGTAGTTGGTAAAGACGTTGGTCACCGTCCCGTACACATTGTTCGAGGCCGGCGTAAAGTCCACAAAGAGAGTCCAGTGCGTGACCAGGTCATCCACCGTGAAACTGGCCGCCCCCTGGGTCTGCTGGTCAAAGGCCACGCCATCGTATGGGTAGGCCGCCACATAGGCCAGATGCCCCACCACCCAGCGCACGTCGATCACGTCGGCCGGCCGGGCGATCCAGCGCCACTCCGGGCTGAACCAGGTGCCAGTTGTTACGCTCTCTACTGTAAACGTCCCGTCCGCATTGGTCCATTCGTAAAGCCACTGCCGGAGCAGGAAGTCGTATTTGCGCCCGGCCAGGATCTCCACGCCTGCCCCGAGCTGGGCCTGGTCAAGCACCTGCCGCTCCACGGCAATGCCCAGATCGGCCCCGACCGTAGTGGTCTCTATCAACCAGGGCGTAGGGACTCCGGCGGCATCCCGGGCAAACCGCACACCTACCGCCTGATGACCCTGAAAACGCACGCCCTTCTTCGCCAGTAAATGTGCCACCTGCACCGGGTCCTGAGTCTTGTGGAGAACCCGGCGCATCAGCGCCCGCACGTCATTCCCGCGCACGACCGGCAGCGGACCGACCTCAGGCAGCGGGGCTCTGACCAAAGACGCTGCAGCCAAAACCGCACCAGGCTGCGCAAACCCCAGGGCCGCAGCCATGAAACAGGCCACGCAGGCGAGAAACACTTGCTTTCGCATCGGCGGGCCTCCTCTCTCCCCTGAAGCAACTGCCCCCCGCCGCGGCGGTTGGAAGGGAGGGGCGCCTGCTCCACGCCAGGGATCGTACATCCTCCGGCAGATGGGTAAGAGCATTATACCACCATTATTCGGTAAAATCGGATAATAAGTGGTATAATCTGTTGGATAGGCGCGAAAACACAGCGGGTGCCACCACCAGCGGTGGGGGCACCCGCACAGCCGCGACCGCTGGCATCAGACCGTCCGGCGCGGCAACAGCAACCAGACCCCGGCGGCAATGGCCATCAGCCCGAACAGCAGCATCCCCCCAAGGGTAAACATCAGGGCCACGCCGCCGACCAGGCCCAGAATACCGGCCGGAATCAGCAGGGCAGCCGGGCCGCCTGCCCAGGCCGCCTCGGCGAGGCCAAAGGCAACCGCCAGCGGGAAAACCGGCCACAGGCGGGCCATCCAGTGCCAGCCCAGGAAGATGTGCCAGAAGAACAGCAGGCTGCAGACCACCAGCAGGCCGCCGGGAATCAAGGCATACCAGGCCCGGCGGTTGCCCCACCAGGTGGCGTGCAGGAACAGCCCCGGCACCAGCAGGAACAGAGGCCAGCCGACGGCCCAGGAAGAAATGGGCATATCCCACCCCAGCACCTGAACGATGAGCAAGACTACACCCAGGCCGATCAGGATCAAAGCAAAAGCACGGCCGGATTCATGATTCAACCGTCGGCACCCCCTTACAGAATGCTGCTCTGAAATACCTGGCAGTCCGCCGCGCCGGTCCGGCGCTAGAAGCCGGCCTTGATGGCCTGGACCGTTGTTCCGTCCAGCCGCTGGATCACCTTGGCCAGCAGCCGGGCGGCATTCTCCATGTCATCACGGTGAATCAGGGCGGCATGGCTGTGTATGTAGCGCGTGGCAAAGCCAAGGACCAGACTGGGAACCCCGGCTGCATGAATGTGAAAACGCCCGGCGTCGGTGCCGCCCCCGGCCATGGTATCAAACTGAATCGGAATGTGGTTTTGCTCCGCTGTTTGCACCACCAGGTCCCGCAGCTTCAGGCTGGGCACCATGGAGGCGTCATACAGCAAAACCACCGGTCCGCCGCCCAGCTTGCCATGCGTTTCATCCTCGCGCATCCCCGGCACATCGGCGGCAATCCCCACATCCAGGGCAATACTGATGTCCGGCTGCACGGCATGAGACAGGGTGGTCGCCCCGCGCAGACCCACCTCCTCCTGCACCGTGCCACCGGCGATCACCTCGTTCGGGTGCTCCACTCCGGCCAGTTGCTGCAAGACCTGCACCGCCACGGCACAGCCGGCCCGGTTATCCCAGGCCTTGGCCATGAGGATCTTGGGGTTGGCCATCACGGTAAAGGGGCAGACCGGAATGATCGGGTCGCCAGGGCGCACACCGAAGGATTCCGCTTCGGCCCGACTGGTAGCACCTATATCAATAAACATATCCCGTTGCTTCACAACTTTGTTGCGCTCTTCCGGCGGCAGGATATGCGGCGGTTTGGATCCGATTACACCGGGGATCTCTCCCTTATGGGTACGGATGGTCACCCGCTGCGCCAGCATCACCTGCTCCCACCAGCCACCGAGGGCCTGAAACCGAATAAACCCCTTTTCGGTAATCTGGGCCACCATGAACCCAACCTCGTCCATGTGGCCTGCCAACAGAATCCGTGGGCCGCCGGCACGCCCCACCTTGCGGGCTGCGATGGAACCCAGGTTATCCGTGGTGATCTCACCGTGGGGGCTGAGGTACTTGCGCATCAACTCCCGCACCGGGGCCTCATACCCCGGTACCCCGGGCGCTTCTGTTAATTCCTTGTACATGAGCAATAAATCACCCAAGCTGGTTACCTCCAGTCATCCAGTGGCAAACACCAGTTACTTTCGCTTTTTGTGCGTGGGACCCTTCATTCCCCGAATTAATATGCCGTTTCCCGCCCTGAACAAGCCACAGGCTCTGGAGAAACAGTGGGGATACAAACAGACCGCTGCCCAGCCGGCAGCGGTCTGCACAAACCCAAACAGCAGCCTGCTACCCGCGCGGGCCGCCAGCCACATAAATGGTCTGTCCGTTCACATAAGAGGCTTCGTCGGACACCAAAAAGGCGATGACGTTGGCCACATCCTGCGGCTGACCCACCCGACGTACCGCCACATTCTTCCGCACCGACTCCAGGAAGTCTTCAAAGGTCAGACCCAGGCGCTGAGCCGTTTGCCGGGCCATGTCGGTGGCAATGAAGCCAGGGGCGACCGCATTGACTGTAATCCCGAACTGACCGAGTTCCAGGGCCAGCGTCCGGGCCAGCCCCGTCAGACCAGCCTTGGCGGACGAATAGTTAGCCTGGCCCCGATTCCCCAGTGCGCCCGTGCTGGAGAGCATGACGATCCGGCCATACTTCTGCTGCACCATGTACCCCTGGGCGATCTGCGAGCACAGAAAAGCGCCCTTCAGATGGATATTCAGTACCAGGTCCCAGTCGTCGTCAGTCATTTTGTGCAAAAGATTGTCCCGGATTACACCGGCGTTATTGACGAGAATCTCCAAACGGCCCCACTGGGCCACGACCTGTTCCATTGCCGCCGTCACCGAGGCCCGGTTCGACACATCACCGCTTACGGCCATGGCCTGCCCGCCGGCTGCCTTGATTTCGGCCGCGATGGATTCAGCCCCACCCAGATCCAGATCAAAAGCTGCCACCCAGGCGCCTTCTGCCGCCAATTTCCGGCAGGTTGCCGCCCCAATCCCGCGGGCGCCACCTGTTACAATCGCTACCCGATCTTTCAGACGCATTCTAGGTACACCGCCCCGTGCGTTGATAAGTAAGTACGACAAAATTCAAAGATGATCCGATATGCATGTTTAGGCATTTGCTGAAATCAAAACCACTGGTTCTGCGTGAATCGGGTTCAGCAGGGAGCCGCCCGGTAACCCGGGCGGCCCGGTATGCCGGACTGGGCAGATTACCTGGCTTGGCCAGCAGCACCAAAGAGCTGAATTTTTTCCTTCAACTTGACTTTAAGGAGGTTTTTGGCCGGCCCCAGTATCTTGCGGGGATCGATTTCTTTGGGCTGATCCGCCAGTTGTCGCCGCATTTCTTCCAGGAAGGCTTCCCGCAGTTCTGTGTCAATATTGACCTTTCGCATTCCCAGGCCGATCCCCTGGCGTACGTCGGCGTCCGGAACACCGGAACCACCGTGCATGACCAGGTAGGCCCCCGTTTCCTTGTGTACAGCCTCGATCCGGTCAAAGGCCAGCTTGGGCGTGGCCTTGTAGTGGCCATGGGCCGTGCCGAAGGACATGGCGAGGGCATCCACTCCGGTGGCGCGGAAAAACTCAATCGCATCAGGGACCGGCGTGAGCATGGCGTCCCGCTCATCGACCGAGATGTCGTCCTCCACCCCGCCGATCTTGCCAATCTCACCCTCGACGGACACACCCACCGCCCGGGCGATCTTGACAATCTCCTTGGTGCGGGCGATGTTCTCCTCCTTTTCGTAGTGAGACCCGTCAAACATCACCGAGGTAAAACCCCGGCGAATACAGGAAATGATGGTGTTAAAGTCAGTGCCGTGATCCAAATGCAGGGCCACCGGGATCTTGGTCTTGGCGGCGGCCGTCTGGACCATTGTGGTGATGAAGTCAAGTCCGGCATACTTGATGGCGCCCTGGCTCGCCTGAATGATCACAGGGGCCTCCATCTCCGTGGCTGCCTCGACAATGGCCTGGCAGAACTCCATGTTGCTGGCGTTAAACGCGCCAACGGCATAGTTTCCGGCCTCGGCAGCGTCCAAGAGGCTGCGCAGTGGAACGAGCGGCATCAGAACATCCCTCCGACAATTCTTGGGTACCGCTTAACAGCAGGCTCCCCACACACGTACTTGATATTGCACACCAAGAGATTTTCTCCTGCTCCTGATGGCAGCCATTTCAACCGATCGACCCCGAAAAGCTCCACAACTTCAGGAGGGCCTGCTTTCCGCCGGAAAGCAGGCCCCGCGTGCAAGTATAGTTCCCTTTTACCCCATCCGGGTCCTGCCCGGCGAGAAAACCGGCGATCACGCCTCCGGCTTATAAAAGGTGATCTGCCAGCAATCTGTATTGACCTGCACCGTTTCGTGCTGGAAGCCCTGGCGCTCCAGGACCTTATAAAGTGGAACCGGCTCGAACGGCGCCACCAGTTCAAGGCGTTCCCCGTCGGCGAGGGCACTTACTGCAGCCATGATCTTACCAAACGGTTCCTTGCCCTGGCGCAGGTCTTCCCGAACATCTAACCGGACTGTGTTACCCGCCATGTGACGCACCTCCGGTACTCACCGTATCAACGGGCGGCAGATTCGGCTGTGACCGTAGTCACGGCTCCACCCAGGCCCGCAGTTTCTGCTCGTTAAGGCGTAAAAGGTTCTGCCCGTGCAACTCTACCGCTTTCTCCCGCCGGAAGTCCGCCAACACCCGGGTGACCGTCTCACGGGAGGCGCCGATCAGTCCGCCCAATTCCTGGTGGGTCAGCGGTACATCCATTTCCCACCCCTGGGCAACCGGGCGCCCCCGGTCCCGGGCCAGATCAAGCAGGAGGCTGGCCAGGCGGCCATGAACGCCCTGCACAGCCAGGCCATGTACCCGATCCTGAGCCTGACGCAACCGATTGGCCGCCGCCACCATCACCGTTCCGGTCAGGTTTGGGTTATTGGCCAGCAGCGGTTGCAAGTCTTTGGTACGGAACATATAAACATGGGTTTCTTCCACAGCTTCCGCTGTGGCCGGGTATGGGGATCCGTCCAGCAGAACCACCAACCCGAACGGTTGGCCGTCCGTAAATATACCAATAATCTGTTCACGGCCATCCGTGGCCAGACGGTAAACCTTAACACGCCCCTTGCGCAGGACAAAGATGGCTTCGCCGGGGTCACCCTCGCCGAAGATCACGGCGCCCTTGCGGTAGCGCCGCTCGTGCATCAGGCCCACCACCTGGTCCAACTCCTGCGGGCTTAGCGCAGCAAAAAACGACACTTGCTGCAGGATGCCGATCTCCGGCACTGGCATGTGTGTTCCTCCTGGAACGGAAATCTCTCCTTCATGGTAAGCGCTGTGACGGCAAATGCGCAAGGGGGCTAGACCAGGCGCCGGTTCGCCAGAGACAGGTCATTTCCACGCCCTGCCCTCTGTCACTTGTTCGAAGTTAGACTCTATATCCACCTCTGGGACCATTATAATTAGACCTATGTGAGCCTGCAGAGTCTAGCCAACTGTATATTAACATAAACATGCATAGGACAAGGGGGGACCTTTACATGTCAAACATGGCCCTGAGTAAACGTGTGGACCTGCTGCCAGCTCTTCGTCACCTCCAGCGGGCTTTCCTGGGGCCGGAAAAGCCGGATTCGACCACACTCATTGCTGTACTGGCCGAACTGACCGGCTCCACCGGAACCATTGCGGCTCACCCTGCCGCCCTCAGTCCTGCCCCGGGCGAAGCGATCCTGGCGGTGCCCGTGCTGGCCGGTACCCGCTGGCTGGGCGATGTGGTGTTGCGCCGGACCGGGGCACCCTTCAGTGCGGACGAAGAACTACTGGCCGAGTTCGGTGCCGCCCTGGCCGCTGCTGTGCTCACTGCCAATGAGGCTCACGACAGTGAAGCAGACGATCACCGGCGTTCCGCCGCCCGAGCCGCCGCCAGCAGCCTGTCCATCACGGAGCGTCGGGCCATGAGTCGCCTGCTGCAGGCATGGACAGGCGGCCCGGTCACCGTGCGATTAAAGGACGCTGCCGAAGATGCCGGCGTCCACCACAGTTCCCTGGTACAGGCGTTGGCCCGGCTACGGGCCGCAGGCGTCATTCAGGCCGGTTCCCGCGGGCGCCGGGGCGTACGTTTGCATGTCCTCAACCCCCTGCTCCTGGACGAACTGCACGACTAGCCACCCATCATGCATGTGCAGAGACCGGCGTACATGCGTACAGTGCCCCGGTCCTTATGGTGACAGGGCTGCCCCAGGGTGGGGCAGCCCTGTGATGTGTGTTCGGCCTGCTTAGCAGCCAACCACTCGTACGGCCGTGATGTCCTCAATGTCCACATAGAGCACATCGTCGTCTGAGCATAGTACCAGCACGTCATCGGTAACTGCAGCGATGCGGCCACGCTGGGCCTCATCCTCAAAAAACACCTTCACCTCGGTACCAATCAGTTTCTCAAGCAGGCACCGGATACTGCTGGTCGACATCCTATCGCTCACCTCCCACCGCACCAGCCGGGAAGGGAACCGCTGTCCCCGCTACATTTTATGTCAACCCATCTTCCCCGGTGCCGCCGCCGTGTACAGGAATGGTGCCAGCGAGTGTTGAAATTTCACGTCACTAGGAACCGGAGGGCAAACTGCCCCAGTTGAGGTGTCGGCTATGGAGCGGCGCGAGACGCTGCGTTTTGAACTGGCCAGTTACGAGGTCATGGATCTGCTTGTCGGTAATCACATTTATGCCGACCCGCCACGGGTGGTGGTCAGGGAATTACTGCAGAATGCGGTGGATGCCTGCCGCCTGCGCCAGGCCCTGGAACCCGGCTACACGCCGGAAATCATTCTTTCCTGGGCGCCCGGGCGCCTGAGCGTTCGGGATAATGGCATCGGCATGACCGAAGATGTAGTCAGGAACTTTTTTTTGCGGGTCGGTCGCAGCTATTATTCATCGGCCGAATTCCACGCCCGCTACGCTCACGTGGCCTTTGCCCCCATCGCCCGCTTCGGGATCGGGGCCCTGTCGGCCTTTCTGGTCGCTGATCGCCTGGTAGTCGAAACACGGCATGGGGCGCCCGATGCCGTACCGGTCGGGTTGGAGATTGAAGGCGTGCACAGCTCAATCACCGTCCGGGACCTGCCCGCCCATACCCCGGTGGGCACCCGGCTGGAGCTGCACCTGCGGCCGGAAGTAGCCTATCCGGACCTTCTGCACATCGTCCGGCACTGGGCGCGCCACCTGGAGCTGCCGGTACGGGTCGAGACTGCTGAAACAGCCGCAGCCGTTGTGCCCCCGGACGACGGTGCCGGTTACCGCCGGCAACTCCTGGAGCCGGCCAACTTTCTGCTGCTGGACCCGGCACGCCGGCACCAGATCCGCACCCGCCGGCTGCAGTTCGACGGCGACGGCCTGCAGGGCTTTGTTGAATACCTGTACCTGCACCGCCCGGGCCACCTGTGTTTACCCTGGACAGAGGGTGGCCGCGGCCTTGTAGACGTCTATACCGAAAACGCCCCCCGGGCCGTCAGCCTGGACGGAATCTATGTCGGCGACCGGCTGCCCTGTTGGCTGGGCGGCCCCGGTGTGGCTTTTGACCTGAACCTGTCCAGCCAGGCCCTGGCCGTGCAACTGCATCTGAACCGCAAGGAATTTGTCGAGAATCTGCCCTACCGCCACCTGGTGGAACGGCTCGACGGGCTCCTGGCCGACGATTTGATTAACCTGCTCCAGGAAGCCCGCCTGACCCCGATTCAAATCGCAGAAAGCATCGCCGCCCTGGTGGACATCCGCCGGCTGCGGCACCACGCGGAGGCGACCGGTGCCACAGCCGCCTGGGAACGGCTGGCCCGCCTGCCCATCTTCCCCCGCCGCCAGGGCGGCACACGGGCCTATCTAACGTGGAGCGAGTTCGAGCAGGCGCCGGAAGTCATCCGGATCCCTGTCGGACAGGATCGGATCAGTTTTCCGGAAAGCGCCGCCCATCAGGTCGATGATTTCTGGTGGGACCGTCATTACGGCCTGGCCCGCGATGTAGCCGCGGCCGCTGCCCCCAGTTACACCTCTCTGGACGCCAACCCGGTGGCCGATGCCTTTCTGGAACGGGCCTATGCGCCAATCCGGATCTGCGTGGACCCCGTTCTGGGCTGCAGCTACCCGGTCTATGGGCTGGGTGCCCCGGCGCCCATGCTCGTGGCCGGCCTTCCGGTCTTGCCGTTTGCGTCGGCACAGCCACTGGCGATGACCTGGGCCCTGGGCGGATGGGTGCTGAACGCCCTTTATCCAGAAGTGGCAGCCGCTCTGACCTGCCCACCCGGCAGCCCGGAACGGCTCAGCCGGGAAAAATCGTGGCGGGACCTGGCCCGCCGCCTGGGCGTTCTGCCCCTGGCAGCCGATGCAGCGGCAGCCGGCGCCAATCTGCCGGCTCATGACACTGCCGAGTGGTGGGAGCAGGAATGGGAACGGTTTTTGCTGTCCAGGGGTCGTTATTGAAGGGTTTGGCCGGCGCTCTCCGTCTGACTGCATGTAGATGCTTGAGCAAGGAGTGAAGCAGATGAAGGTGCGGCGCGCCGGCCGATTCACTGCCGCCCTGGGCTTTGTGGTCCTGGGCCTGGCTCTGCTGGCCGATAACCTCATGGCGACTGGCTATACCGCAACGCTGATCCGGTTCTGGCCCGCGATCCTGATTGCCGTGGGCCTGGAGTACCTGTTCTGGTCACAGCGGGAAGATCAGGTGATCCGGCTGGACTGGGGCGGGCTGATGGTTTTGGCGGTGATTGCGGTGCTGACCAGCGGCCTGACCGGGGCCAACACCTGGTTCAACCCGCTCCACATGGCTTTCGGCACCATCGGCGGACCGGCCGTTTATGAACACCAGGTGGAAAAAACGGTCCCCGCGGCTCAGGTGCGCATGCTGGAAGTGAAAAGCGGCTCCACCCTGGTGGAGGTCGTCCCCGGTACCGGAGATGACATCCGGTTCACGCTGAGCGTCCAGGTGCGCGGCATGACCCCGGAAAACGCCCGGGAAAACGCCCAACATGTACTCTTTGATGTCTGGCCCGGTTCCACCACCCGGACCGAAGTGTCGCTGAACAATCTTTCCACCGGCCGGGCCCTTCTGCGAATTGAAGTGCCAACCCGGCTGGATATCAACGCTGATGCCGGTTCCGGTGGCATTCGCATCACCGGCATGCAGCATGTCAGGGTCGAAGGCAGCAGTGGCGGGGTCCGCATCGCTGATCTGTCCGGCAACCTCACCGGCAGCTCCGGTTCGGGCGGCATTGAGGCCACCGGTATTCAGGGGGACGTCCACCTGGGTGGCTCATCCGGTCACATGCGCATCACGGAGGTGGGTGGAGGGGTAAACGTGGAGGCGGGCAGCGGCGGCGCCACCATCCGGGATGTCACCGGCGAGGTGGACCTGGAGGGGTCCAGCGGCGCCTTACGGGTGGAGGATGCCCGGGGCCGGGTCAAGGCGGTCGCCGGCTCCGGCGGCGTGATCGTCCGGGCGTCTGAGGTCGGTGGCCCTTATGACCTGCGTGCCAGTAGCGGCAGCATCGATCTGACCCTGCCGCCCTCCGCCGGCGTCCAGGTCGAGGCCCGCACCCGCGGCGGCGGCATCTCCGGTCCGGCCTGGCTACAACGAGGGGAACGCCAGGCCACAGGTATGCTGGGACCGGGCACCTTCCGGGTTAATCTGGAAACCGGCAGCGGCGGTATTCGGGTGAACAATTAAGAACAACCGGGTCCCGGCAGTTGCCGGGACCCGGTTGCCTGTGCAGGGAGAACCGGCGGGCGCAAGGCCCCTTTAGGCCCGGCCCCCCGGCGTGCCGCCGCCAGACTGGTTCAGACCGGCCTGCTGAGCGGCCTGGGCGTTCAGTTGGCTGCGGTACTGGCGGTACTGGGGGTTATCCTCCTGGGCGGCATCGCTCTGGGAGATGGACCCGGCACCCAGGCTACCGGCCTGGCCGCCCG
>JAKFDK010000003.1:0-18618 GCA_036676195.1 Clostridia bacterium
AAATTGATTTGCCAGGGCGATGGCGTTGCCTGAAAGGGTGCGCCAGGTCAGAATCTCGGTTTCCCTCAGGCTGGCGGTTCCCGCCGGCGTCTGGGCGATTTTCGCCTGCAGCGCTTCATCCACGGCCAGGAGCAGGAAGCGTGCCATGGTCAGCGCCTGCGACTGCACACCGGCTGTGGTGCCGGCCGTCAGGTCAGACACTTGTACACCTCCAGATAGCGGCCCTGGTCCGGATCAAGCCCCAACCTGTTTCATTCTATGGCCGGAGTGGCCCACTTGCCGCTTCCCGCCGGGGGCTGTGCCGCGGGCGGTCGCATGTCTCAGGCGCCCTTGCCGCCGATGGGCAAAACCAGAGTGAACGTCGCCCCCGCACCCGGTTGGCTGACCACCTCCAGCCGCCCGCCCAGGGCTTCGGTCAGAGCTTTGGCGATGGCCAGGCCCAGGCCGGCCCCGCCGGTGGAGCGGGTGCGGGCCGGGTCGCCGCGGTAAAGCCGGTCAAAGATGTGCGGCAAATCCCCGGCCGAGATCCCGGGTCCGGTATCTGACACGGCAATACCCACGGCGGTGCCCCGTGGCTCGGCCCGCAGCGTCACCTGCCCGCCCGCAGACGTGAATTTATGGGCATTTGACAGCAGGTTGGTGATGATCTGTGTGACCTTGTCGCGGTCAGTGTACAGGCGCAGATCCCGACTGGGCATGAGGTAGAGCAGTTGCACCTGTTTTTCGGCGAATAGCCGTTCATAGCCAGTCCCGAGCGGGTCAAGCAGACTGCGCAGGGACGTATCTTCCAAATTCAGCTTGAGAGCACTGGCTTCGGCTTCGGTCAGGCGGTTCAGGTCTTCGACCAGCCGCACCAGCCGGACCACTTCCCCCTGCAACAGGCCGACCCGCTGGGGCGTTGGCTGCCAGACACCGTCCTGCATGGCTTCCAGGTGACTCTGCAGCACCGCCAGGGGAGTGCGCAGTTCATGGGCCACATCCCGGGTGAGGCGGCGGCGGATTTCCTCCTGGTTCTGGAGCGACTCGGCCAGATGGTTCAGCGCCTCGGCCAGGCGCCCGAGTTCGGTGATATGCTGGGGCGGGACCCGCTGGTCCCACTGGCCGGTTTCCATCCGTTTGGCCACCCGGGTCATCTGCCGCAGAGGATGGTTCAGCCCCCGGGCCATCAAGACGGCTGCCACCACCGCCACACTGCCGGCGGCGGCGGCCGAACCGACCAGTACCCAGTTGACCTCCCGGCGGAAGTGCAGGTCCTGCTCAGTGAACAGCCCCTGTGCGCCGGTAGTGAGTCGCAGGATGCCTACAGTCTCGCCACCGGCCTGGATGGGCAGACTCACGGCGAAGGGAGAGGGGTCTTCGCCGTCCGGCTGGTGCGGCCCGCCCGGCGGTGGGGCCAGTAATTTGGCGGCCTCGGCGGACATCCAGAAGGTCTCCCCCGGCGGCGATTCGATCTGGATGGCCAGCCCATCTAACAGGCTCCAGTGGGTGATTTCCATCAAGAGGTCCGGTGGCCAACCCCGGTCAGGCGCATAGGCGCCACCCAGGGCCACCGCGATCCGCTGTGCCCGTTCTTGCATGTTCTCCAGAATATACTCCTGAAAGCGCAGCTCGATGGTCACATTAATCAGGATACTCACCAGTGCCACCGCACCCACAGCCAGGACCAGGAAAGCAACGCTCAGGCGGCTGCTGAGTGATCTAAACATCGGGCACCCCGCCAAACTTATAGCCGCTGCCCCACACCGTCAGAATGAACTCCAGGTGTCGGGCGTCCCGCTCAAGCTTCGCCCTCAGCTTCTTGATATGGGTATCGATGGTGCGGTCATCACCGGTGTAGTCGCATCCGCGCAGGCGACAGATCAGATCATCACGCGTCCAGACCTGCCCCGGGTGCCGCACGAGCAACCCCAGTATGTCGAGTTCTGTGCGGGTCAAGGTCACCGGTTCACCGTCCAGCCGGACCTCCTGGCGGCGAAAGTCCACGGCCAGCGTGCCCCGGTTGAAACTCAGATGGTCGACCAGAGGCTGGGTGCTCTGGGCCCGCCGCAGCACGGCCCAGACCCGGGCGGCCAGCACCCGCGGACTGAACGGCTTGGGCAGGTAATCATCAGCCCCCAGGGCCAGACCCTCCACGATATCGTCGGCACCGCTTCTGGCGGTGAGCATGATAATGGGGACGTCGCTTTCCTGGCGGATCCGCAGGCAAACCTGGTCGCCGGTCAAATCCGGTAACATACGATCCAGAACGATCAAGTCCAGTTGGGTCGATTGCACCGTTTCCAGGGCCTGGCTGCCGGAAGCAGCGGTCAAGATGGCAAAACCTTCCCGTTCCAGATAAGCCCTGACCACATCGACCAGGGCGGGCTCATCGTCCACCACCAGGATGCGCCTGCCTGCCTCCGCCACGTGATTCACCTCGTTGTGCGTGTTTCAAGCCGCAGAACGGCCTGCCACATGGTTCGATCGAAGAGATAGCGACTGACAGCCAGGCAAAAACCCACAGTTGGACCCGGATCAGACAAGCTGAGCAGATCGTCCCAGGTGTGTGGCCCATACCGGGAGAAAAAAGGGGGATCCCAGCCGGAACGATGCGGATCCGAGATATAGGCCAGAAGATCAAAGGGCAGCAGGGCGCGCCCGCGGATTCCGACCCGGGCCGGGGGCAGAGGCGACGGCCGCTCACCCATGGCCAGTGCCAGGTGCAGGCGGGCGAAAGGATACCCGGCCCGATGGGCGACATGCAGGGACTGCCAGTAGCGCGGGTTGACTTCCAGTACATACGGTTGGCCAGTCCGGCCGTCTTCCATGATATCGGCATGGACGGGGCCGGTCCAGGGCAACTCGGTAAAGAGCCGTTCGAGCATCTCGGTCAGGTCGGGACGGTGGACGCACTCCTGCATGGTGCTGGGGCCACCCCCGATCGGGTACTGCCGCAGCTCACGCTGGGTATAGCGGGCCACCACCTGGCCATCCCGATCGTACAGCAGGCACGCATGGTATTTGGGTCCAGGCGTGATGTACTGTTGCAGAATCGGCCAGGGATAGTGGCTGTGCACCTGGCTGTAGAGCCGCTCCACATCTTCAAGACGATGCACAAAGCGCAAGCCCCGCGACCCGGAGCTGACGCGGGGCTTGATGACAAGCGGCAGCCCCAGTGACCGGGCGGCCGGAAGCACATCGCCAGGGTGCTGAACGACCACGGTGCGCGGATGGGGAATCCGGGCCCTGGCGAACCAATCGACCGACCGGGCCTTGTCCAGCATGGCGTCGAAAGAAGAATGGGGCGGCAAGAGCAGGCCGGTACCGGTACGGATCTCCCGGTGGTGGGCGGTGAGGCAGGCGGTGGTGATGTCGTCGGTGGGCAGAACGGCCTGAACAGATTCGCGGGCCACCACCTGCCCCAGCCAACGGATGAACTCGGCCGGGTGCTCCTGAGGATTGGGGTAAACAAATGACCGGGCAGCAAAACGGGAGAAGCGGCAGATCGAAAAGAAAGTCGACTCGGCGGTCAGTACCCGGTGACCTTCCATGCCCAGCCACCGGGTCAGGGCCAGGGACTTACGCTGCAAGCCGTCCAGAATCAAGACTGTAGCCATTAGCCTGCTCGCCCTTCCTGAACCTGGTCTAGCGGCTGCCGGTTGCTACTGAAACCGGGCAGATCGTCCAGCCAGGCCGCACCCGGGGGGAGCAAACTTTGAATCAGGCGGCCGGCATCCGCCGGGTTGCGGGCCTGGTGGTACTTCAAATAGATCTGATCGCCAGATACAGCCAGTACTTCGACTTTACCGGTGGCGTGGCTCATGACATAACGCACCCGTTTCGCCAGGCCGGAAACGCCGGCTTTGGCCGACTCGATGATGCGGTATCCCTCGGCCAGAGGTACGACAAATCCGGCATTTCCTGCCACAGGTCGGTTTTGAAACAGATAATATGGACTGACACCGAGCGCAGCGAGTTCACCCAGCAGCTCGGCGAGTACCTCCGGACAGTCATTGACTCCGCGCAACAGGGGGCACTGGTGCACCACGGTACAGCCGGCCTGCTGGACCGCCTCGATGGCACGTCGGGCTTCAGTGGTCAGCTCGCGCGGGTGATCAAAGTGAATCATCAGGTGGATCCGGCCGTCTGGCCGGGAGTGCTGGGACAGAACTGCCAGCAGGTGGGGATCGTCCAGGATCCGGAACGGGTGAAAGGCCAGGGTCTTCGTGCCCAGGCGAATGATCCGCACGTGCGGGATGGCCCGCAGTGCCCCCAGGATCTCCGCCAGGCGCCGTGTCGACAGAACCAGGGGATCCCCGCCGGTCAGGAGAACGTTGGTGATTTCGGGATGCGCAGTGATGTAAGCGATGCCCGCGGAAATATCCAGGGTGGTTTCCGAGGGGTGCGGCTGAAACAGTCGTTTGCGGAAGCAGAACCGACAGTAGGCGTCACATCGATTTGAAACCAGGAGCAGGGCAGTCTGGCGGTATTTATGCTGGCAGCCGGGGACCACGTAGTTTTCTGCCTCACGGGATGGGTCCAAATTCCCGTACTCGGTCAGTTCCGTTTCGCTGGGAATCACGATCCGGCGAATCGGGTCATTGCGGTCGGCCCAGTTGATCAGACCCAGGTAGTATTCGTTCACACGGAAGGTATAGCGGTCGGTTACGGCGGCCAATGCGGCCTTTTCGGCAGGTGTCAGCATGTCCAGTTGGCTGATCGCATTCCGGGTTTGCAAATGGATCCCTCCCGCAGTTGGCGCGACCTTTATGGATATGCGAACATAGTGGATGCCCAAATATTTATACTGTATCACGGGGATGTGAAGAAAAAGTGAAGTTGCGACGTGTCGACAGGCCGCAGCCGGATGCGGGAAATAGATTGCCTGGCATGGCGGGAGATGGTTTATGGCTGGTCAAGGGGGGGGACATTTAGTAGCATAATACCAATCGCAGGGTGAAGGCAGGGAACTGTAGCGCATGCTCTCTATCCAGGGTAGCTTCGTACCCTTTGGCGCAGCCGGCTTTTTCTTTCTGTGGGTCATGGATCCGGCACTCGGCGCCGGGCCTGTGCCGGGACGCGGGCTGATTCAGCACCCGCAGGTGCTGCCGCCGGAGCAGCTCTACCCGCTGCTGCGCGGCGTGCCCCACATGAACACGGTCACCTGTATAGTCCATCTGCCCGGCCCGGGTGGGCTGAAGCCGGCCAAGGTGCCGGGCCTGGCCCTGTCGGTGGCCGGCGCTGTGCAGTGGCTGCTCGACATGGAAACAGCCTGTGCCGATACGGCCTTTCAGCCCGGGCAAAGTCTGCATACCTGGAGCACTGCGGCCAAGCTCCTGCTGGAATGGCTGGCCCGCGGCCGCTTTATACCCACCCTGCGGACCGAAGCGGGCTGCCTGACGGCGGGCTGGTCCCTGGGTGCCCCCGAATCGGCGGACATTGCCCGGCTGGCCCAGTTGGAAACGGCATTGCCCGAGGTCTGCCGGGCCATTGTGCCGCCCGACCGCGACCGCAAGACCTACCGGCCGCCTGCCGCCGGCGCCCTGTTGGAGCAGTTCCGGCAAACGGCCGCCGAGGCCATGGCGCTGATGTTCCTGAAAGAGGCACCGGCCCCGGTCAGCCCGGCCGGCCGCCCTACCGCCGCGCACCACTGGCTGCTGGCCCTGGCCGGCCGCAGCGGCCGCGACCTGCCGCCCAACCTGCCCGATGCCGTGGCTCTGTACCACGCCGTGGATGCCTGGGCGGCACCGGTCACCGGGGTGCGGGGACACGCCACCCTGCGTACCGGCTTACGGCTGAATCTGCCCGGGGAGACGGCGCACGGCGGCTGGGAACTGGAGTTGCTGGTACAAACGGCTGATGACCCGCCCCAGACGGTGCCGGCCGAAGCAGTCTGGGCGGCCATGGGCCAGGACCTGGCCATTGGCGGCGGCCGCTACCAGCACCCCGAGCAGCGGCTGCTGGCCGACCTGCCTGCCATGGCCCGGCTCTTTCCGCCCCTGCAGCCGCTGGGGCTGGTCGCCGCGCCTGCCCGGCTGCCGGTGGCCGAGGCGGCGGTCGTCGCCCTGCTGGAGGAAGGCGCCGCCGCCCTGCAGGAGGCGAACTTCCCGGTCTTGCTGCCGGCGGGGCTGGTGCGGGGGGGCGCCCTGCAGACCCGCCTGCACCTGCAGCCACCCGCCGGGGCCGGTGAACCCCGGTTCGGGCTGCACCAACTGGTGCAGGTGCAGTGGGAACTGGCGTTGGGCGGCCTGCCCGTCAGCCATGAAGAACTGCGGCAACTGGCCAGGGAGAAGCGGTCGCTGATTCAGTACCGGGGCCAGTGGGTGCAGGTGGATGCCCGGACCCTGGCCGCGGCCCTGCGGCACCTGGACAGTAGCCGGGAACCGGTGGCACTGGGCACGGCCCTGCGCCTGGCGCCCCAGGCGGATGCCACCACGGCTGAAGGCTGGGTGGCCGACCTGCTGACCCGGCTGCAGGAACCGGCCCGCATGGAGCGGGTGCCCGCCCCACAGGGCTTTCAGGGCGAGCTGCGGCCGTACCAGCAGCGCGGCCTGGACTGGCTGGCCTTCCTGCGCCGGTATGGACTGGGCGCCTGCCTGGCCGACGATATGGGCCTGGGCAAAACGGTGCAGTTGATTGCCCTGCTGCTCCACGGGCTAGAGCAGGGGCAGGAGCAGGGAATGGTGACAGGACCCAACCTGCTGGTCTGCCCGGTATCGCTGGTGGGCAACTGGCGGCGGGAACTGGCTCGCTTCGCGCCCACCCTGCGGGTGCTGGTTCACCACGGCGCCGGCCGGGCCACCGCCGAATCCTTTGCCGACGCAGCCCGGCAGCATGACGTGGTGATCACCACCTATTCGCTGGTGCCCCGCGATGAGGCAGACCTGGCCGCTGTCGCCTGGGCGGGGGTAGTGGCGGACGAGGCCCAGAATCTGAAGAACCCGGCCACCCTGCACGCCCAGGCCCTGCGCCGCCTGCCGGCCGGACACCGCATTGCCCTGACCGGCACACCGGTGGAAAACCACCTGGGCGATCTGTGGTCGCTGTTTGCCTTCCTGAACCCCGGCCTGCTGGGCGGGCAGGAGGAGTTCCGGCGTACCTTTGCCATTCCCATTGAGCGCTACCACGACGCCGAGGCCGCCGCCCGCCTGCGCCGCCAGGTCACGCCGCTGATCCTGCGCCGGCTCAAAACTGATCCGGACATCGCCGGCGACCTGCCGGAGAAGCTGGAGTATACAGTTGTGGCTAACCTGACGGTGGAGCAGGCGGCCCTGTACGAGGCCGTGGTGCAGGAGACACTGGAGCGGGCCGGCGCCGCCGCAGGCATTCAGCGTCACGGGGCGGTGCTGGCCGGGCTGACCCGGTTGAAGCAGGTGTGCAACCATCCGGCGGCGGTGGCCGGCGACGGCCTGCCGCTGACCGGGCGCAGCGGCAAGCTCGACCGCCTGACGGAGATGCTGGAAGAGGTGCTGGCCGAGGGCGACCGGGCGCTGATCTTTACCCAGTTCGCCCGGTTCGGCGCGCACCTGCAGCCGTATCTGGCCCGGCGGCTGGGCTGCGAGGTGCTGTTCCTGGACGGCTCCACACCCGCAGGGGAGCGAGACCTGCTGGTTACCAGGTTCCAGGCGGGCGGAGCGCCCCTGTTCATCCTCTCCCTCAAGGCCGGCGGGGTCGGGCTGAATCTGACCGCTGCCAACCATGTCTTTCACTTTGACCGCTGGTGGAATCCGGCGGTGGAAGACCAGGCCACTGACCGCGCCTACCGGATCGGACAGGACCGCCGCGTGCTGGTACACAAACTGGTCACGGCGGGTACGCTGGAGGAGCGCATTGACCGGCTACTGGCCGAGAAGCGGGGGCTGTCTGAGCAGATCATCGGTACCGGTGAGGGCTGGCTGGGCAATCTCTCCACCGATGAACTGCGGGAACTGATCACACTGGAACGGGAGTGACGGGCGGACATGGCCGGAACCAGGGAACCTGCCGCCGGCTGGTGGGAACAGCGGTGGCTGGAGTACATATGGATTGAGGCCGTGGGGTGGGAGCCGCCGGAAACCAGGCTGCGCAGTGCGCGGCGTGCCCGGGCGCAGGTCACGCTGGTCCGGGGGCGGGTGACAGCAGAGGTGGAAGTGGGCAGCTCCGGCCGCACCGCCACGGCGACCCTCAAGGTCAAGCCGCTGACCGAGCGGGAGTGGCGCCGGGTGCTGGATGCCGTGGCGGCCGATGCCGAGGTCAGCCACCGGCTGCTCAGCGGCAACCCCGGGCCGGAGCTGGAGGAAGCCCTGCAAAGCGTGGGTGTGGAACTCTTTCCGCAGTCGGCGGGCGGCTATCCGCTCCGCTGTACCTGCCGGGAACGGCTGGATTGCCGCCACGCCCTGGTCCTGGCTGTGCAGACGGCCGACCTGCTGACAGGCAATCCCTTTCTGTGGTTACAGGTGCTGGGCCGGGACCGGGCCGAGGTCCTGGCCGCCCTGCGCGCCCGCCTGGCCGACCGCCCAGACGCAACGCCGGGCAAGCGGGGCAAGACTCCGGCCGGGGCGCAACCGGCGGAGCCGCCGCTGGCGCTGGAGCTATTCTGGGCCACTGCCGTGGACCCGCAGATCATCGCCGTCACTCCCGGCCACAGTGCCGCGCCGGACGCCCTGTTGCGCCGCCTGGGGCCGCTGCCCCTGGCCAGGCCGGCCGCACAGGTGACCATTCCGGTGGAAAAGGAACTGGTCCGCGGCGACACGGCCTGGCAACTGTGGGACCAGGAGGACCAGCCGGTGGAAGAATTGCTGCGGCGGTACGTGGTGGAGATTGCCCGGGGCGCCGCCGCCCTGGCCGCCGGCGAGCAGCCGTCGGAGCATACCGAGGCGCCGCTGCCGGGCAAGCCGGTGCCGGTGGGAGCGCGTCTGGCGGTGGAAGTGGCCGAGGTGGCCAGGCGGGAACCGGCGCCTGTCGCCATCGAGCGGCTGCTGCAGGCATGCCCCACCGCCGCCGCACTCCCCGGGCCTCAGGCCCGGCGTGCATTTGCGGACAGCGTGGCCGACCTGCCGCCGGAGATCATCGGGCTGGCGGGGCGGTATGTGTGCGAGCGCACCGCCTTTTTGTCCGCCCTGGTATTCCGGCATGTCATCTCCTTTGGCGAGTGGCGGGCCGGGGCCTTGCAGGCCGGAGCCGACTGGGAGCGGGTGCTGGCCCTGGGCGGGGTCCGGCCGCCTTATCGTGTGCAGGTAGGCGGGCAGGTCTGTACGGTGCCGGACCTGGCCGCGCCGGAGCCATCCGGCCCCTGGCGCTCTGGCGGCCTGTTTGACCTGCTGGAGCCAGAGGTGGGGGACGAGTTGCAACTGGCGGTGGCCGATCCCGGCGATCCCCTGCTGGTGGCCACCCTGCACCGGCGGGACCAGCGGAGTGTGACCGCACCGTTGGAAACCGACCGGGCGGCGGCCTGGTCCCTATTTGATTATATGCAGGACAACGCACTGGCCCATCTGTCCGAAGGCGACGCGGTGGCGGTACTGGCGGGGGAAGGCTATTACCGGCCCGGCCGCATCCCGGATGCGGTCTGGCTGCTCACGGCCATGGGCGAGGGCCTGTACAGTCAGGGCGGGACGCGCTGGCTGACCCGCAGCCACTGGCGGGCCTGGGAACCCCGTTTTGGCCGCCTGTTCTATTCCGGCAACTGGCGTGACCGGGGGAGCCTGATGCGCTGGTTTGAGATCAACCTGACCGACCGGGGCGCCGACAGCGAACAGGCAGAGGCCGCCCTGGCTTGCGTGGGACTTTGGTGCGAGTACTGGCCGGGCGAGCAGGACCGGCCCGGCCACAGCGCACCGCTGGCCGCCTTTCTGGATTTCCTGTGGAACCTGGCGCCCCTTGCCACCAGCAAGTACGGGTGGCCGGCCGAACTGGTTCCGGAAGTCCTTGGCCACTGGTTTGCCTTTCTGGGTGAGCGCAACCCGGCCATGCGGGCGGCGTACAGGGAGCATCTGGCCGCCTGCGGCCTGACCGCGGCCTATGCCCGGCGCCTGCATACCCTGCCCGGGGAGCGGGGCGGCGGGGCACTGGCCTGGCGGCTCGAGGGCTACCGCTGGATGGGTTCCGACTGCTACTTCACTTAGCTCGCGGGCAGTTGGGACCCCGTCTGCCACCTCACCGGTGCGTCCAGGCAACCGGCACATCACTGGCGCGGAAGGATATCCGGAATGTCATGGGTCCGGGCATCGCCCCCGCCGGGCCAATTGCCCGCCACGAGGGTGGCGCGAACGGTCTTCCATGGCGCATGGCATGTCCCCAGGCGGCTCTCAAGCCCTTGGAATATCAGTCACGGGCCGGCGGGAACTCACTCCCGCCGGCCTGTGTCCATGTCACCATTCAATTTCGGACTGTGCGCCGTGAGGCGCTGGAAGCCCATTCTCCCCGTCTCCGGCCGATTGCCCAAGTGGGTCACCAACCTTGGCGAAGGGCTGTCTGCTTGTTTTGTCCAACAGCGATACAGATCGATTCCTGCGCCACCTCAAGGGACAACACATGCGCATGACCGGCCGCCGGGTCTCCCTTCCCTCCGGCGTGATCACACAGGCCACAAGCCAGCGAAATAGCCCCAATGGATGGTAGACCGACAGGTCAGCCGATTGGTAGACTTTCGTATGCATTGATCTACAGACCAGGACAGGGGGACCCGAGATGGCTGATTACTTCGCCGGCTACCGCGTTGCCGGGAAGCAGGCTTTGGCGACGTTCCTGACCCTGGCGGTGTTTCTGGGCGGCTGCAGCGGGACCGTTCCGACCGCAAGCGCACCCGAACCATCCGCCGCGCAACTGCATGTCTTTGGCCCCGGACTACGGGTCGGCCGGGCGGATGCCGGCCCGGCCTCACCATTCTTGCGCTCCGGACCCGACGGCAAGCTGGTCATGGCCTGGACTGAGAAGGAACCGGGCGCCCCTGCCGGTGATGCGGGTGGCACATCATCCGGGGAAAACGCGAACAACCACAGCCACGGCAGCACAGCCGCAGCGGGCACGCGCGCCGCATTCATGGCGATCTCCGCCGACGGCGGGCAGACCTGGTCCACACCGCAGCGGGTGAACGACAGGTCGGAGAACGTCCAGGGCGACGAGAACCTGCCGAAAGTCGCTTTCGGCAACCAGGGAAAGTTGTATACCGCATGGTCCATTCCCGGCGCGAAGGGGGACAAGATGCGGGCCAATATCCGTTTTGCCCATACCGATGCCAGCGGCCAGTTCCTGCCGGCCGTCACGCTGAACGAAATCCCGGACGTGGCCCGCTTCCCCGCTCTGGAGCTCTCGCCTGACGGCACCGTATACGTGGCCTGGATTGACCGGCGGGTGGACGCCCCGGCCCCAAGGGCGATTTACCTGTCCCGGATGGATGCCGCTGGCAAAGTCATGCACACCAGCACGCAGATCGGGGGCCCTTCGTGCGAATGCTGCCGGGTCGTCATGGCCTTTGCGGACGGCGGCAAGCGGGTACATGTTGCCTACCGTGGCAAGACCGATGCAAGTATCCGGGATATCGTCGTGCAGACGTCCACCGACGGTGGCAACACCTTTGGCGATCCGGTGGTGGTCAGCAACGACGGCTGGCACATCGAATCCTGCCCGCACGCCGGCCCGGTAATGGCCACCGATGCCCAGGGAAATCTGCATATCACCTGGTTTACCCAGGGCAGCAAGCCAGACGAGGCCGGGATCTACTACACCGTCTCCAGGGACGGCGGGCGCACCTTTGCCCCGCGCCAGCTCATACAGGCTGCCAATGGCCCCGGGGCCCTGCGCTCCTATCTGGCCGTGGGCGCGCAGGGCGACGTCTATCTGGCCTGGGATAACTTCCTGCCCGGCCAGGATCAAACGCAGATCTTTTTCCGCCACCTGGCAGCCGACGGCAAGACCCTGAGCCCGGTGCAGCAGATCAGCCAGTTTGACGGCAATGCCTTGCGCCCGAGCGTGTCCGTGTCCGGGGATCATGTACAGGTTGCCTGGACCGAGGCCAGGGGGGATGACTCATGGGTCGTGATCAAGACGGCACCGATCTTCAGATAGAGCAGCCCGGCGGGCTGAACCGCACCCGCGCCGCCCATGTGATCAGCTTCCTGCTCCTGGTGGCTGCCCTGATCTGGGTGGTGTTCAGCACGGTCAGGGACCTGGGGATCGCCAGGGGGGCCGTGCCGGGTGATCCTTCGCCTGCCCCGGCTGCTCAGCCGGTGACACACGTGAATATCGGCTCTCCGGCTCCTGACTTTGAACTGACCACCCTGGAGGGGCAAACAGTTCGTCTGACTGATTTTCGCGGCCGGCCCCTGGTGCTGAACTTCTTCGCCAGTTGGTGCGATCCGTGCAAGGAAGAGGCGCCCATGGTTCAGGCCATGGCCGACGAATCCGGTCAGAAAGGATACGCCGTCCTGGGCGTGGCGATTCAGGATGAACGCGCAGCACTGATCACCTTCATGCAGAATGAAGGGCTGCGCTTGCCGGTTGCCCTTGATGTGGATAACAAGGTTTCACGGGCCTACCGGCTGGTCGGCCCCCCGGCCACCTTCTTCATCGATGCAGAGGGGATCCTTCGCCACACAGTGATCGGGCCGCTCAACCCGGCCCGAACGCAGGAAGGTCTGCAAAAGGCGGCCGGCGGGGCCGGCCCGGCCGGGGAGACGAACCGGCCGGACGGTGCCGCCGACCCGGGTAACTCCAAAGCCACCCTGGCTGGCAGCGTACCTGGCCTGGCCCTGGCCCTGGGGGCGGGAATCCTCTCTTTTCTTTCACCTTGCAGCCTGCCCCTGTTGCCGGCCTTCATGGGCTACATGACCGGTCTTTCGGCGGAAGATCTCAGCCGCCAACCTGACCGGCGGCGGCGGCGCCGCCAGGTGCTTGGGTCCACGGTGGCCTTCGCACTGGGTCTGGTCCTGGTGTTCACCGCCCTGGGCGCCTCGGCGGCCCTGTTTGGCGGCTGGCTCACCGAGTACCGGTCGGTGTTGGCCCGGGCGGGGGGGCTGCTGGTCCTCACCTTTGGGCTGCACATGATGGGCCTGCTGCATCTGCCGTTTCTGCACCGCGAATTTCGTCCCGGATTGGCTGCTTCCCGCCGCAGCGGCGGCGTGCTGAGCGCCCTGGGGATGGGCGCCGCCTTTGGCCTGGGCTGGACACCCTGCGTGGGCCCGATGCTGGGCAGCATCTTATTCCTGGCGACCCAGGAGAACTCCCTCGGGCAGGGGGTGCTGCTGCTGGTGGCCTACGGGCTGGGGTTGGGTCTGCCCTTTATTCTGACCGGCCTGGCGGCGGACCGCATGCTGTCAGCAGCGGCCTCCCTGCGCCGGTACATGGGGTGGATCGAAAAACTCGGCGGCGCCCTGCTCGTCAGCATGGGAATCCTGCTGGTACTCGACCTGCTCACCACCGTTGCGCTCTGGTTCAACCGCCTGGTCTGACGCTGTGCATGCGAACCCCGCCACCACGTAACCACGTGGTTGGCGGGGTATTCGCCATTGTCTCGCATGGGGGAATTCCCCGATTGACACGGCAATCGAAATGTGGGATTGTATAACCACGAAATGAGAATGCTGCCAGCCGTCAGAGGGGGTCCATGCCCATGTCCCCGAGTAGTGCCGCTTCCGGCCGCGTGGTGCTGGCCAAGGCGCTGGACGTACTGTTTGCCTTTGATGAAAAGCACCCGGAGCTGACCGTGCAGGAGATTGCCGAACGGGTGGAGCAGCCGAAGAGCACGGTCTACCGGTACCTGGCTCTGTTGGCGGAAAAGGGACTGTTGGAACGGGGATCGGCCGAGCACCGTTACCGTCTGGGCCTGCGCATCCTCGAATTGTCCCGCCTGGTTCGCCAGCAATTGAGCCTGGCTGACCTCGCCCTCCCGGTGATGCGGGAGATCGCCGCCGCCAGCGAGGAGACCGTGATGCTGGCCATCCCGGAAAAGGCCCGGGTGATCTGCGTGGAGCAGGTGGAAAGCCACCAGAGCCTGCGCGTTTCCTTTGCACGGGGAATGACCTTTCCGTTCCACGCCAGTTCGCCATCGAAGGCGTTGCTGGCGTTTCAGGAACCAGCGTTCGTGGAGCAGATCCTGGCCGGGGAGTTGGAGCGGTATACAGACCGCACGGTAACCGACCGTGAGCGATTGAAGGAAGAACTGCACGAGATCCGGGCCAACGGCTATTGCGTGGTCTGGGGGGAACTGGCGTCCAGTATCACCGGTAACCCGGCGCCCATCGCCGGGGTATCGGCGGCCATCATTGACCCGCGCGGGTACGGGGTGGCGTCCCTGAACATTTGCCTGCCATCCTTCCGGCTCACACCGGAATGTACAGAATCCTTGATCCGATTGGTCCGGGATGGGGCCAGCCGGATCAGTCAGTTGGTGGATTGACCGCAACCGGCAGCAAAGCCAGGACACGAAAGGGGCAGCAGAGCGTGACAGAAGGAGTTGTGCGGCGGTCCGAGGGGCTCATGCAGCAGTACCGGCAGCATGGGATTTATCTGAACCATACGCTGGCCGAGATCCTGGACCACGGGGCGGAGCGGTGGAACAACCGGCCGGCTCTGGTGTATCAGGATGAAGTGGTGACCTATGGCGAATTGCGGCGGCGGGTCAACCGGCTGGCCGCCGGACTGGCGGACCTGGGCTGCCGCGCCGGCGACCGGCTGGTGCTGCAGTTGCCGAACATCCCGGAGTTTGTGTACACCTACTTTGCCTGTCAACGCATCGGCGCCATCCCGGTCCTGGCGCTGCCCCCGCACCGGGAGGCGGAGATCCGCTTCTTTCTGGAGCATACCGGCGCCCGCTACTACGTGGTACCCGATACCCTGCGGGGGTTCGATTACACGGAACTGGCCGCCCGGCTGCAGGACCAGGTGTCCACCCTGGAACAGGTGCTGGTGGCAGGCAACCCGGTGCGTCCGGGCCACGTCTCGTTGGCGGAACTCATGGCCGCGGGGGGCGCGGGTGAGCCCGACCGGGACTGGCGCTCCTGCCGCCCTGACCCGGACGAGGTAGCCCTGTTCCTCCTTTCCGGCGGTACCACGGGTCTGCCTAAATTGATTCCCCGCACGCATAACGATTACTGGTACAACTCCCTGGCCAGCGGCCAACTGTACAGCTTTGGCGAGCAAACGGTGTTTCTGGCGGTGGTGCCGGTGGCCCACAACTTCAGCCTTGCGTGCCCCGGGATCCAGGCCGTATGGCAGTACGGGGGCACCGTTGTCCTCTCTCCGGGGGTGGACGGCGAGACCGTCTTCCGGCACATTGAGCGCCACCGGGTGACTTTTGTGAGCGCAGTTCCGGCGACGGCGATTCAGTGGCTGAACGACCCGGCCCGCCACCGCTATGACCTCAGTTCCTGGCAAACCCTGCTCACCGGCGGCCAGAAATTCAACCCGGAGCCGGCGGCCCTGGTCAAAGAGCGCCTGGGCTGCGAGCTGCAGCAGGTCTTTGGAATGGCGGAAGGGCTGCTGGTGTACACCCGCCCCGGCGACGACGAATATACCCGCTACCATACCTGCGGCCGGCCCCTTTCCCCCCAGGACGAGGTCCTGGTGACGGACGACAACGGCAACCCGGTACCGGCCGGTGCGGTGGGCGAGCTGTGGACCCGCGGACCCTATACCATTGCCGGCTACTATCAGGCGGATGCGCACAATGCCGTGGCCTTCAGCCCGGACGGCTACTACAAGACCGGTGATATGGTCTGTATCGATGCCGGGAACCGGCTCATTGTCTGCGGGCGCAAGAAGGACCTGATTAACCGCGGCGGCGAGAAGATCTCGGCCGAGGAAATCGAGAACCTGCTCCTGGCGCACCCGCAGGTCGAGATCGCCGCGGTGGTGGCCATGCCGGACCCGGTGCTGGGTGAGCGGGCCTGTGCCTGCCTGGTGCTGCGTTCGCCCGGCCTAAACCTGGAGGAGATCAAGGCCCACCTGTTGGCAAGGGGTATTGCCAAGTTCAAACTGCCCGAGCGGCTGGAAATCCTGGACACCATGCCGTTGACCAACGTGGGCAAGATCGACAAGAACGCGTTACGGGCCAGGGTGGTCGCCAGGCTGGCCGGTGGCAGCAACGAGGAGGAACCTTAATAATGGTCCGCCACTCCGGCTACTGGAACCCCAAGCATGAGCAGATGCCCCGGAAGGAACTGCAGGACCTGCAACTGGTCAAGCTCCAGCGCATGGTCGAGTGGGCTTACCAGCGCAGTCCCTTTCACCGCCGCAAGTTTGATGCAGCCGGATTCCGACCGGAACAGATCCGCACCCTGGACGATTTGCGGCGCATTCCCGTCACCACCAAGGACGAGTGGCTGGAGAACCAGAAGCAGACCCCGATGTTTGGTGACAACCTGGCCGCGCCGGAGTCGGTTGCCATCCGCCATCACCAGACCTCCGGCACTTCCGGCAAGACGCCGCTGCGGGTGCTGGACAGCACCAAGGACTGGTCCTGGATTGCCAACATGTGGGCCTATGGCTTGTATGGCTGTGGGGTACGGTCCACCGATGTGGTGTATTTCTGCTTTGGGTATGGCACCTTTATTGGATTCTGGGGCGCCCATTATGGCTGCGAGAAGCTCGGCGCCACCACACTGGCGTCCGGCAGCCAGTCCTCGGAGGGCCGGATCCGGCAGATCGTGGACATGGGGGCGACCGCGGTCTGCGTCACGCCCACGTATGCCCTGCGCCTGGCTGAGGTGGCCCGGAGCATGGGTGTGGATCTTGCTCAGAGCAAGGTCAGCCGGGTGATTCTCTCCGGTGAGCCGGGGGGGTCCCTGCCCGCCACCCGCAAGCTCATTGAAGAGGCCTGGGGGGCGGAAGTGGCGGATACGGCCGGTATGAGCGAGATCGGCACCATTATGGTCTACGAGTGTGACCACCATCCCGGCGGCATGCACCTGATTGAAGACAATTTCATTGAAGAGGTCGTGGACATCCAGAGCCGTGAACCGGTGGGATACGGCGAGAAGGGCGAGCGCATTGTCACGTCCTTCGGCCGGGGCTTCATGCCGCTGATCCGCTACAAGACCGGCGACCTGGTGGAGCGGGTGCCCCACACGGCCTGCACCTGCGGCCGCACCTTTGATGTATACAAGGGTGGCATTCTGGGCCGGGTGGACGACATGAAGCTCATCCGGGGCATCAACGTCTACCCCAGCTCGGTGGAGGCCATCATCCGGGAGTTCAGCGCCATCGACGAGTTCCAGATCATCATTACCCGGGAGCGGGGCATTTACGACGAGATTACCGTCAAATGCGAACTGCTGAGCGGGCTGGAACACCAGTGGGCTGACCTGCGCCCCCGGCTCGACGCCGCTCTGTTCGAAGGTCACGGCGGGCTGCGCTTCAATCTGGTGCAGGCCCAGCCTGGCGAGTTGCCCAGGTTTGAACTGAAGGCCCGGCGGTTGGTAGACAAGCGGGAGGGATAAACATGGCCACCGATCTGTTGGGGCGGACGCTGACCGGGCAGGAGGAGCAGTTGCTGGGGCTGTACCAGCAAACCAAGGCTCTGCTGCAGCAACCCGACCTGGCGCCCAACGTACAGGCCCAACTGCGGATTGCGCTTTCGGCACTGTGGAATGTGATGAACGATTTAGACCTGGAGTACGAACAACTCTACGACCTGGGTGTATAGTCACCTGCATGTCCCATCTGCCGGCCCCGCACGCCGGCCGACCCCTGGTCGGCCGGCGCCACCGGTCACAGTTCCCCTGCGGTGGCACCCTGGCCGATGCCAGGCCTGGCCGCAGGCTCGCCGCCCTTATTGTTCCCGTCCTTGCCGGCCCTGGCCGGGGGCAGCCCCAGGTTCAGGTGGACCACAAAGAAGTCGCCGCCGCGCGGCTAATGCTGACCCGGATGGTGGCGGCGGCGGGGCGGAGCCCGGGGTTGGTCCGGAACACGTTATGCAGGTAGACCACCAGGGTGCCCTTGCGAACGTTGCGGCGGATGGGGGTAACACCCCGGACATGGGGGGCGACGATCCGACCGGCCAGGACCGGATCGGCTGGGGCATGAGCTGAGTTCTGCACAGACATGCGGGTACGCTCCTTCCCTCGGGAACCACAAGCGGGTGGACTGCTTCATTCACCGGGGCCGGAAACGGTTGCGCTGGGTGAAAAAGCGGTGATACGGGGTCCAACCCGGATACACACAGGTGTGTACAAGGCCACACACGGCGGATCGTGGGTCGCACTTGCCTGCTAACAGGCCGAGAGCGGGGGGGCGACAGCGCCGCCAGGTTCCAGATGGTTCGTGCCAGGTCGTGGAAGATCGCAATCGGCTCCATCAGGTTCATGTGTGGAACAACCAGCAGATTCAAGTCGCCACCGACCAAAGTGAAGTGCATGGTGGGACTGGGATAAAGTAGCTGGTTGACGGCGGCGACGAAATACGGTAACATCAAAGCTCCGGTACGAACCGGGCGCCGCTCAAACGGAAGAAATTAGCCGGTTGACGACGGCCACGAAATACGGTAACATACGAATTCCGCCGGTCCTTGAGAACTGAACAGTGTAGTGTGAGAGGGAGGGGCACGTGGGAGCGGACGCCTACCGCTGAGAGGCGGTTCAAAGGCGCCGTGAGCACGAGACCCGACCGAGTGAAGAAGAAAGCCAAGCGAGCCAAAACGCCGCCGAGAGGCGGCGAAAGACTTAG
>JAKFDK010000004.1:0-2375 GCA_036676195.1 Clostridia bacterium
GGGCGGTGGCAACGCGGCGGGAGTGGCAAAGCGGTAGGGCCGTGGCGAAGTAGACAGGCACTGATTGAAGGGTTGGGTGGCTGGTGGCGAACCCAACAGGCGGCTGCAGACGGACGCCGGCGCGCCGGACAGGTGACCGCGGGCGGGGCCTGGCGCCGCTGAGCCGCAGGACGTTGGGAAGACGCGCGAAGGGGTGACGGGGTGCTGGTTCTTCGGTGCACATCAAAGCTCCTCCCCTGGGTCGGCCCTCCCGTCGCTGATCCGCCGCCCTCGACCACTTTGCTCGGAGACTGGTTCACACAACCGGTCGCAATCGGACGGCAGCGGTTCGTGCTCCTTATCAGCCAACACTCCCGTATGCCAGTTCTTTTGCCCGGGAGTGAAGTCAAGCACCTCGCGCACAACTTCCCTGATGCGCTCGCCGCAGTGCTTCGTCGGCTCCAAATTCCACCAGCGGCCATCGAGCGTGAGGTCGAGGCTTCCCGGGATGCTGTGATTGCAGTGACGAACAGCCGCTCGCATCTCGGCACGCTAAACGACTTCTCGAACATGCTCTCGTATCGGCTGCAGAAGGAACCCAACGCCGACCTTACCGACCTTGCGATGTGGCTGAGCGATACCCCGGTCCGATCGCTGGGCCCAGGGTGGCCAAACGAGGTTACGAGGCGATTCTTGGAATGCCGGTGAGGAGTGCCGGCGCTTTCCCAACAGGCGCATCAAGGCGGACAGCGCTTCGCGCTGCCGCTTATGCGCCAAACGTTAGGCAGAACGGAGGTCATCCTGGGGGTCGCGCCGCTTTTCCCAGGTTGCCAACAAGTTCTCGGTTGACCGCCGGTGCTTCCTTCGCGCTGGTTGTATCGCAGGCATGCGTCCCCACATGCCCCGAATACATGTCACCGTGCCCGAAGCCGTTCGACGTAGCGGCGTGGTGTGGCGACACGAACTGCCAGCTTGATATGCAACCGGCGCAACGTGCTGAGTTTCTCGGGTGTCGCGCGTGTCGCGGACAGAAGCTCTCCATCCCGATCTCGCGCTTCTATGCGTCGCTGGACGCTTACGACCTGAAGCTCAGTCTGTCGTCGGCGGGCTGCTCCGGCGTCGCGGTGGCGCCCGAAGAGTTCATCGTCCAGCTCGACGGCGTCGCAGGGACCCCGTCGTCGCTCCATTACGCCAACGAAGCGATCTTCACATGGGCACCCTTCCCGGAAGCCCCTACCGTTCTCCAACTCGTCAGGGGGTAAGTGTGCTATCCGCCGCGCTTCCTTCGACCGGCGCTACATAACTCTGTTGACAAAAACAAGGAAAGATAGCTGGGGCGGTCCTCGCCCCACACCGTGAATACCTGTCAGTCACGTGTTCCTTTAGAACTCATTGTTTCCCATTTGGCCGTCAGGCCACTTGCCGGGGCAACCGGAGCCGAGGCTTGCCGCCCCGGCGATTCTTAAAGCGCACTACCACATCGTCTGCCCGGCATTCGGGGCTGATAATCTCCTGCCCGGGCACGGCGGCGAATACCGTTTGAGCATCCATCCCGGCCTCCAGGGGCGTGAGCCGGCCTAAACTTTGCGACACGACCATGGAGTTGTGTTCCCAGACCCAGCGGGCGATCTGCTGCTTCAGGGCGGCCAAGTCGACGGCCGGAGCCCGAAAGCGCAGGAAGCGCCTTGGCGCCCGGAAAGCCCGTTCCACCTTGCCGTTAAAAGGGGCATAGAAAAACGGGGAATGGAGCACTGCCACACTACAGGCAGCCAATCCGGTCTGAAAGCCATGTCGGAACTCGGGGCCGTTGTCTGCCTTGATCAGAACGGGCGTAGTGCCCTCCCGCTGGAAGGCGCTCTGCAGCGTCGCCAGAACTTCGCCAGTGCTGCGGGTGGTCATCAGTTGCCAGGCCACCACCCGGCGGGTGCAGTCGTCGATGACCAGCAGGAGCGAGGCGGTCACCTCACCTGCCTTAAGGCTGCAGAAATCCAGTGCCCACGCCACGCCGGGGCGAAAGCAGTACCGGTTCCGCCGGCCCGGTCCTCCTTCCTGGTCGGGTCCCCGCCGTTTAGCGAGATGTTCGTAGACGGTGGAAGGGGCCACATGGAGCTTGCTCCACTTCAGCCGCCGCAGGAACCAGGCAATCTGGCGCCCGCCCCAGTCCGGATGCCGGTCAGCAATCCGGTAGATCACCCGCACGACCCACGGCTTTGGCAAAGTGCCGGAGGGGCAGCCCCTGCTCCTCGGCCTCCCGGGCCAGCTTGCACACGGCGAGCTTCTCTTCCCCACTCATGCGCAGGAGCCGGGCATCGGCCTGTTCATCACCGGTGAACACGCGGATCACCTTACGGGCGAAGAGCAGGGCGGTCTCCAGCACACGGATGTGCGCCCGCAGG
>JAKFDK010000005.1:0-14959 GCA_036676195.1 Clostridia bacterium
GAACCTTCACCACTTGAGAGTCTTTCAAGCCGTTGCTCAGACAGAGAATTTCTCGCATGCCGCACAACACCTGTACATCAGCCAGCCGGCCGTTTCAGTGCAAGTGCGGCGACTGGAACAGGCCTGAGGCCGAAGACCGGCCCTCACCAGGGGGAACCAGGTGCCCAGCACGGTGGACCCAGCCGCCAGCCCGAGGCCCAGCGCCAGGCCGGGTATCCGGGCACTCACGGTGGCGCTCCTTTCGCCCGTTTACAGTTGCCTTGCACCTGATTACCGGTAATGGAACATCCGACGCTCCAGTTCAGTCAGCAAGGTGTTCAGCACCAGGCCAAGGATCGAAGTGACGATGATCCCGGCAAACATCTCGGGAGTGCGAAAAGTACGTTCTGCATCAATGATCATCCCTCTAGCGCCCACCAGACACAGAGCGGCCTGCAGGTCAAGTGCCTGCAGGCCGTTTCACTCTTGATAGCCATCTGCCATCCGACTTACGCTGGTATATCGTGCCGTCGCCGGCGGCACGTTAACCCATCCTGCCCCGCAGTCTGCAAAACCTACCCAACCAGCAGTTAGACGATTGCCCTTGGCGTGGGCTCCTTGGAGTACCTACTCCCGCCTGCCGGAGGACCAGCAGCAGGTTCTGGTTCTGCGCTTTGCACAGGGGGCCGTGTTACCATACCTGGTAGACACCGACCGATAGCATGGTGCCCGTCTGCTTTTCCAGTTCACGCCAGAAGGGGGTCCTGGTGCCCACCTGGTCCCCGCGCCCGGTCAGAGTGATGGTGAAGTACGAAAATACGGCTCCCGGGCGGAAACTGAGTTGGGTGAAGGGTGTTTCCCTGCCACACACCGGGCAGCGGTAAAGGGGCTCCACTTCGGTGTGATAGAATTCACCCAGCCATTCTCCCCAGCAGGCCAATTCGGCCTCGCACTGGGGACAGGCAACCTCTGTCTGCCCACGGAGGACTTGCAGCCTGTCCGATGCCTCAATCCGAACGTACAGCGGCGGACCGTTCAGGCCGAATTTCTCTACGATATCCGGTCCTGCCTCCCATTGCGGCCCGGCGTGAGGGGCAGTACCGGGTGGGCGCACGATCCCCTGGCTCAGGAGAAAGCCGATGCAGTCCGATACTCGTTGCGAGGTCAATCGGTACCGCCAATCCTTCGGGTGAATGGTGAGGCACGTCCACACGGGTGGCCCCTCCTTCCCAAGCAGGTGTTAACGGGCAGATGCCGCTCTGGGCACGGGGATCCCATCACCCTTGTACCGGCCGGGTAACTGACCCGGCGCAACCGCCGCGGCTCCCCGGCGAACCTGCACCAACTGGGCCATGATACTGACCGCGATCTCTGCCGGCGTGACAGCCCCAATGTCAAATCCGATGGGGGCATGGACACGGGCCAGATGCTCCTCCCGTGCACCACGCTCCCGCAGCAGGTTCGTCACTGTGGCAACCCGGCGGCGGCTGCCGATCATGCCCAGGTAGCCCAGCGGGTGTCCCAGGGCCTGACCGAGCAAGAGGAAGTCGTGGCGGTGGCCGCGGGTAACAATCACAAGCGCCGTATTCGGATTCAGATCCTTGGGGTCGAGGGCCCGGGCGAAGTTGGTGCAGACCACCGCATCTGCCCACGGAAACCGATCGCGATGGGCGTAATCCGGTCGGTCATCAATGACCGTCACGTGATAGCCGGCCATCCCGGCCATGGCGGCCAGGGGCTGGGCAATATGACCGGCACCGGCAATAATCAGCCGCGGCGAGGGCATCATCACATCAATGAAGACGCTTTCGCCAGCCACGGTGACCAGGCTCGAGTTTCCCGCGGCCAGGGCGGTGCGGGCGGCTGCCACCACCGCCGAACGCCGGTCGGAATCCAGCCAGTTGCCAACTGCGCTGGTGCTGGTCACCAATAACCGCCGGGGGGGTAGGCTGCCCTGACGGACAGCCAGTGCCAGGGCCACCGGCTCATGCCCTTGGCCGACTCGTTCGGCCAGGTCGGCGTCGACCGGAGTCCAGCAATCGACGAATACGTCCATCAGGCCGCCGCAGACCGCCTCAGCGTCTAGGACCGGATCGTCCATCAGGTCCACCTGCATCCGGCAGGGGGCGCCGACGTCCACCACATCCAGCGCTGTTCGCCGGACGGCGGCCTCACCGCAGCCCCCGCCCACGGTACCGGTCAGACCGCCGTCGGTGCGCACCAGCATCTTGGCCCCTATGGCCTGAGGGACCGACCCCCGCCGGGCGATGACGGTGGCCAAAGCCACCGTCTCTCCCGCCGCCAACAAATGTCCGGCCTGTGCGTAAATCAGGCTCGCATCGGCACAACCGGGAAGTGGGGCGTACACCGGCCATCACCTCCGTTCAGAGGACCCCGACCTGCTTCTTCTGCTGTACCAGGGCGTTCAGAACTTTTTCCGGGGTGATGGGCAGTTCCTGGATGCGGACGCCCACCGCGTCGTTCACAGCGTTAGCAATGGCTGCCAGAATTCCGGCCAGCGCGCCCTCCCCGACTTCCTTTGCGCCGAAGGGACCCATCGGTTCCCAGGTAACCACATGGCCATCCACGTATTCCGGCGTCTCCGTGGATAGGGGCAGGCGGTATTCCAGGAAGTTGGGGTTCACCATCCGGCCTTCCTGGAACATCACCTCTTCCAGCAGGGTCTGGCCCTGGCCGTTGGATACGCAGCCGTGCACCTGCCCGGCAACAATCTGGGGGTTCAGGGGGTTGCCGCAGTCGTGGAAGGTCGAGGACCGTACCAGCCGCACTTCGCCGGTCCAGGTATCCACTTCCACTTCGGCGACCTGGGCGGCAAAGCCGTAGGCATCCGTGAACCGGCCGACCGCCTTGGCCAGGCTCGGGTACTGGGAAACGCCTTCCACGCCCTGACGTGAGCCGGTGCCGACCACCGGGTTA
Organism: Clostridia bacterium; assembly: GCA_036676195.1. GTDB lineage: Bacteria > Bacillota > Sulfobacillia > Symbiobacteriales > ZC4RG38 > JAKFDK01. The sequence goes on from JAKFDK010000005.1 coordinate 2,917, forward strand.
CCACCGCGGCGGTGAACACTTTGCAGGACCACATCCGCCAGGGGCAGGGCCCGTTGCGGTTCCCCTTTGACCCGAATCTGCCGTTCCCTGGCCTCCAGTTCGTCGGGGCTGGCCTTCAGGAGTTCCGCCGCCACATCAAAGAGCTGCCGGCGGACATCCCGGGCGGCCCGCTGCACCGCGCCACCTGTAACCATGGCGCCACCGCTCAGGAAGCTGCCCAGGTCAATGGGGCAGAGCTCCGTGTCCCCAGCCACCACCTGAATATCGGCCATCCCCAGTCCCAGTTCCTCAGCCGCAATCTGGGCCATTACGGTGTAGATGCCCTGGCCGATCTCCTGGGCACCCGTGAACAGGGTCGCACTGCCGTCGCCGTGCAGCTTGATGGTGGCGGCGGAGGCGAAGGGGTAGTAGGCGGCGCCGCTGAACATGGCGCACAGCGATATTCCGACGCCCCGGCGGTACCGGCCCTTCTGGGGCTGCTGCCGCCGCTCCGCCCAGCCGATGGCCCGGGTGGCACTCTTGATCCCATCTTCCAGTCCGCAACTGTTGAGCACGTCACCGTTGGGGAGTTGATCGCCCTTGTGCCGGACGTTCTTGAGCATGACCTCGGCCGGGTCCAGACCCAGATCCCGGGCGATCATGTCCAACTGGGAGTCGATGGCAAAACGGATTTGCGGCGCCCCGTGTCCCCGCTGCGGACCGCGGATCGGACTGTTGGTGTAGACTCCCCAGCCATCGTACTGGTAGTTCGGCACGTTGTAGATCGGGAAGCTGAACCCGTGCATCAGGAAGCACACCACGGCCGCCGTGCCCCGGTACCCGCCGTTGTCGGCGATGGTCTGGATCTGCTGGGCCACGATCCGCCCGTCCCGCTTCACCCCGGTTTTGATGTCAACCGTGACCGGATGCCGCTGGCGCGTGGTGGTGAAGCACTCCTCCCGGGTCAGTTCAATCCGCACCGGCCGGCCAGTCTGCATCGACAGGTAGGCCGCCACGAATTCGTAGGGATAGACGTCGATCTTGCCGCCAAAGGCACCGCCGCAGTAGGAATGCTGCACCCGTACCTTACCCAGGGGCAGATTCATCGCCTGGGAGAGGATCCAGCGCTTGTAAAAGACGCCCATGGTCGAGAGCCAAAGGTCCATCCGCCCCGTCAAGGGGTCCCAACTGGCCACGGCAGCATGGGGTTCCATGGCGCAGTGGGCCGTGGCCGGGCAGTGAAACCGGTCCTGGCGCACGTAATCGGCCTCGGCGAATCCCGCTTCCGGCTCGCCGAATACCACGTGGGTGTGGGCGCTGATATTGTTGTGCGGGTACTCCTCGCGCTTGCCACCCTGGCGGGCACCCCACTTCTCCCAGGCGGAAGCCGTCTTGTAACTTTGCTCATGGATCCGCGGGGCGTCCCACGACATGGCCTCTTCGGGCCGGAACACGGCCGGCAGGACCTCGTAGTCCACCTCGATCAGGTTCAGGGCCGCCTCGGCGATCTCCAGGCTTTCGGCGGCCACCGCCGCCACTTCGTCGCCCACGTAGCGTACCTTGTCCACCTTCAATGGTTGTTCGTCCGCCGGATAGCGGGGGGTATCCACAAAGGCATAGCGGACATCGGCCGCATCCTTGCCGGTAATGACGGCCTTTACCCCGGGTAGAGCCAGGGCCTTGTCGGTGCGGATGGCCAGGATCCGGGCATGGGGGTGCGGGCTGCGCAGGATCTTTGCATGCAGCATGCCCGGCAGGGCAATGTCCACAGTAAACTTGGCTCGGCCCGTAATCTTTTCCACCCCGTCAATACGGGGCACCGAAACACCGATTACGGAGTAGGGGCGCTTCTCGTCGGCCACGCCGGTCCCTCCTCAGTCCTGCGCCGCGCCCGCCAGGGCGCCGGCGCGGATGGCGTCAACAATTTTTACGTAACCTGTGCAGCGGCAGACGTTTCCGCCGATCGCCGCCCGGATCTGCGGCTCGGAAGGGTCGGGAGTGCGGTCGAGGAGGCTCTTGGCCACCAGCAGCATGCCGGAGGTGCAGAATCCACACTGGATGGCACCGCTGTCGATGAATGCCTGCTGCAATGGCAGTAAGCGCCCGTCGGCGGCCACGCCTTCCACCGTCTGAATCTCCCGGCCCTCGACGGAGGCCGCCGGCACCAGGCAGGAGTTGACGGGCTTGCCGTCGATCAACACCGCGCAGGCGCCGCATTCACCGTGGTCGCACCCGCGCTTCGCACCGGTCAGGCCGAGGTGGTCGCGCAGAATATCCAGGAGCAGGGCATGGGCCGGAGCTGCCACCTGGTGCTCCTGACCGTTGATCTGCAGCCGAATCAGTTGATTCATGGCTGGGTGGCCTCCAGTTCATCGGCTTGAAAGCCAAAGAGTTCACACAATCCCTCAGCCAGCGACACGCTCAGGACCCGCCGCTTGTACGTGGGACCCACCGTACCGGTGCGCAGGGGCCGCACTTCGTCCGTAGCCCGCGCCGCCCGGGCCACCGTTGCCGGCGTCACCGTCTGGCCGTGCAACACCCCGGCGGTTCTGGTCAGGGCCACAGGCGCTGACCCCACGCCAACGGCCCAGAGGCTGATTTCCTCCACAACGCCGCCGGGATTGGTCCGCAACCAACAGGCCAGGCCAATCAGGGGGAAGTCCATGCTGCCCCGGTACCGGACTTTGCGATAAAAGCCGGTTCCCACCGACCGGTGCAGGGGGATCTCGACATTGACCAGAATTTGCGGCTCCTGGCAACAAAGATTGGGGTACTTGCCGTCACTGGTGAAAAAATCGGCCAGGGGCATTGTGCGCTGCCCTGCCGGTCCGGCCAGGGTTACCTGCGCCCCCAGGGCCAGCAGCACGGGGGCCAGATCACCGGAATAGGTGGCTGAGCAATGTTGCTCCTTGGTAGTGACATGGCAGTGGGTGCCGCCGGCCTTATAGCAGGGGCCGTAGCTGTCCCGCCAGAACTCGGACTGGTTAAAGAACCGGCAGCGGGTATCCACACACAGGTTGCCGCCGACCGTGCCCAAGTTGCGGAGCATGGGCGAGGCGACCTGGGTGACAGCCGCCGACAGCATGGGAAAGGCGTCGGCCACCACAGGGGATCGTCCCAGATCGTCCAGGCTCACCAGGGTGCCGATCCGCAGGGTGTCGCCCGCAACCGTGATCTCATTCAGGCCGGGTACCTGCTTGAGGTCAATCACCACCGAGGGCTTGGCGGTGCGGCGTTTCATCGCAACGACCAGGTCAGTGCCCCCGGCCAGGATGGCGGAGCCGGGCTGGCGGCCCAGCAGGCGACACGCCTCTTCCAGGCTGTCAGGCTGTTCGTACACGAAAGTTTGCAAAGTCATATCCTTCCCTCCTTCAACTGAATGCCAGCATGCAAGTCATCCCGCTGACCTCGGCGCCTGGACCGGGCCGGCGGCCGCCCCACCGGCGGTGCCGGCATTGGGAACGGCAAGACCGGAAAGGCTGCGATCCGGTCCGGGGCTGGTGGCACCGATGACCCGGCGCTGCTGCCGCCAGGCCCCGCCTGGCGTAACTGGTGCCGCTGCAGCTTCCCTGAGCCGGTGTAGGGCATCCGGTCGACAAAAGCGAGGGTGCCGGGCAGCTTGTAAGCAGCCAGACCTTCGGCCAGAAACGCGCGCAGTTCATGTTCCAGTTCGGGAACCGGGGGGTATCCGGGTTTCACCACCACGTACATGGCCGGTTTGGTGCCACCTTCGGCATCCGGTTCCCCGATCACTCCGGCCTGGGCCACTGCCGGATGCTCCCGGATGTACGACTCCAGTTCCTGCACCGAAACCCACATGCCGCCCACCTTGAACAGGTCGTCCATCCGGCCGTACAGGTGGAAGAAGCCTTCTTCGTCCCGCATACACACGTCGCCAGTACGCAGCCACGGGCCCACCAGGACGGACCGGGACAGGTCCTCCCGGTTCCAGTACCGCGAGAACATGGACGGAGAATACACCCACAGTTGTCCCGGGTGGCCGGGGAGCACTTCCTGGCCATCCTCGTCCAGGATGATGGCAGCCACACCTGGGACCGGTGTGCCTACTGAACCCGGTTTTACCTGCCCTGGCTGGTTGGAAATGCCCGTGTATAGCAATTCGGTCGAGCCAAATCCGTCCAAAAGCTCAACGCCAAACCGTTGACGCCAGCGGGCATAAACTCCGGCCGGCAGGGTTTCGCCCGCCGAGATGCACAGCCGCAGGGACCGCAGGTGTGCCGGGGTAGCCTCCGGATCATCCAGCAAACGCTGGTATACTTCCGGGAGAGCAAAGAGAACAGTGACCCGGTGCCGGACAATGAGCCGGAGCAGATGCCGCGGGGTCGGAGGCTCGGTGCTCAGGATCGTGCTTGCGCCATACAGCAGCGGGATATGCAGGCCGTTACCCAGCCCGAAGGCCAGGTGCAGGGGCGCGGCCGACAGTACCACATCGGTCGGACGCATGCCCAGGATATGGTCGGCAAAGGCACGGGCCTGCTCAAGCCCCCGGTGCAAGTGGACCACGCCCTTGGGAAACCCGGTGGTGCCGGAGGTATACAGCATGAAGGCAACGTCATCCGGACTCATGGGCAGCGGCAGTCCCGGTAAAGTTCCGGTCAGGTGCTCCGCCACGGCCGGCCAGGAGGCACCGCTGTCGGCGGGGACCACTTGCTGCAGAAAGGGGAGTTGCGGGCGGAGGGGAGCCAACTGCCGCAGCAGATCGGACCGGGCGATCATCACCCTGGCCCGGCTGTCTTGCAGCACCGCCGTGTAGTCCCTTGAACCAAAATCGGAACTGATCGGCACCGGTACGGCTCCGATTTTCATGGCACCCAGGAAACCAGTGACGAACTCCACGCAATTTGGCAGGGCCAGGGCCACCCGCTGCTCCGGTTGCACGCCCAGGTCAGACAGCATGTGGCCGACCCGGTTTACGCCGTCAAGCAGATCACCGTAGGTGTAACAGGTGTCTCCGTCATACAGGGCCGGTCGCGCCGACATTCCCGCGGCCACTTGCCGGTCAACCAGGAGTGCAGCGCCATTCATCTGAGTCACCGGGCCGGAAGGTTCGCCCAACGTACACCACTCCCCTCGCTGTGAATCATGCCTTCGTCTCTGTCGACCTTTTCGAAGCTGATGATAAACTCTGAGAAAACATGAAGCAACGCATGCGTTCCTGTATGCGGAACGGATTCGTTCCTGGCGACGGATTTGACGGCGGCCTTGGCGGGTGGTCTTTTTTTAACCAGTTGAAACTTTCTTATGGTTGATGATAAGCTCTGAAGAAGCAAGGTTAGCTCATGAGTGTTCCTGTATGTGGAACAAGTTCGTGGCGCAATATGTGGGGAGATGGGTCATGCTTTCATCGGTGCAAAACGCTCTGCAGATTCTGAAGGCTCTCTCCCGGTCAAGCGGAGAGCGGGGACTGACTGATCTGAGTCGCGAACTACACCTGGGGAAAAGCACTACCTTTCGCTTGGTGCACACTTTGATGGCGGAAGGCATGGTCGCCCAGAATCCAAAAACAGGCCGCTTCCGCCTGGGTCTTGCCCTTGCCGAAATGGGGAACAGCGCCGCCGAGGATACCGGATTGCAGCGGGCCGGTTTTCGCCAGCTTACCCAATTACACGGGCGGGTGAACGAACTGGTCATGCTGGGAGTCCTGGATGGGCCGGACGTGATCACCATCGCCAAGATTGAGTGCACCCGGGCCGTTGCAGTCAACCCGGCTGTCATGCGCCGCTGCCCCGGCCACTGTTCAGCCATGGGCAAAGCCATCCTCACTTTCCTCCCCCCGGAATCCCTCAGTTCTCACGTGCGGGAACCATTGCAGCGGCTGACGCCCAACACCGTCACCGACTTCAGTGCCCTGTGGGAGCACTTCACCCGTATCCGCCGCAACGGCTATGCCCTGGACAACGAGGAGCGGGCGATCGGTATTCGCGGCATCAGCGCCCCGGTATTTTTCCGGGGCCGGGCGGTGGCATCCCTGGGGCTGGCCGTGCCAACCCAGCGCTTGCCCGCCGCAATGGTGAGCAGCATGCTGCCCCTGGTGATCGAGGCCGCGGCTAACCTTTCGAAAAGCTTGGATGACGGCGAGTGAAGGTAGCGGGAAGGGATATGGCCGCGCATCAGCAACCGGGGGCGCCCGTCATGGGCGCCCCCGGTTTTTATCGACCTGAAACTGGGGTGCCGTATAGAGAAACAGTCACCTTGAGTCCGCGTTGTGCTGCCTGTAGATTCTGACTGTAAGGACCTCAAGTCGCAGCCACACGCGCCGGCGCTTGGCAGACCGACAGGTGGGGCGGCAACACAGGGGAGGATTGTGGCATGACGATCGAACCGATTGAGATTCCGCAGCGCATGAATGCGGTCACCTGGCTCCTGGACCGGCATGTGGCAACTGGGTGGGGCGACAGGGTGGCCGTCATCACTCCGGAAGCGAAGTACACCTACCGAGCCCTGTTCGAATGGGTCAACCGGATCGGGAACACCCTGCGCGGGTTTGAACTGGAACCGGAAAACCGGGTGCTGGTGTTCCAGCCGGATGGAGTTACCCAGGTGGCCGCCTACCTGGGTGCCATGAAGATCGGCGCCGTGCCGGTGATGGTCAGCCCGCTGCTGCAGCCCACCGACTACGAGCACATTGTCCGAGACAGCCGGGCCCGGGTCCTGATCACCACCGCCGAGTGGTTGCCACTGCTGGCCCCGGCCCTACGCAGTGCCCAGTTCATGCGGGCGGTGCTGGTCACCGGTACTCCGGGGGAGCTGGCACCTCTCGGGACCATTCCGGTGGTCCCCCTGGAACGGCTCACCGCCAGCGCTTCGCCCCGACTGGATGCCCTGGCCATGAGCCCGGATGACATGGCGTACTGGCTGTACAGCTCCGGGACCACCGGCGTACCCAAGGGCGTAGTCCACCTGCACCATGATGTGCTGCACTGCCAGTACTACAGCCGGAATGTGCTCCACCTGCAGCCCGACGACCTGGTGTTTTCCACCTCGAAGCTGTTCTTTGCCTACGCCCTGGGCACTGTCTGCCACATGACCCTGTTTGCCGGGGCGACCATGCTCCTGTACCCGGACCGGCCACTGCCTGAAACCCTTGCTCCCTTCGTGGAGACGTTCAGGCCCACGCTGTTTTTTTCGGTCCCCACCTTTTATGCCAACGTACTGCGCAGCCCGGAAGTGCGGCCAGAGCAATTCAGTTCTGTCCGGATGTTCCTCTCTGCCGGCGAGCCGTTGCCATCGCAGGTATTCCGGCAGTGGCAGGACCGCTTCGGGAGCGAGATTTGCGATGGCATCGGCTCAACGGAACTCACCTATACGTTTATCTCCAACCGGCCTGACCACCTAAAACCCGGCTCTTCCGGCCAAGTCGTTCCCGGCAACGAGGTCCGCATCGTCGATGACCAGGGCAAGGACCTGCCGGTAGGCGAGATAGGCCACCTCCTGGTCAGGGCCGAGGCAACCTGCGCCTTTTATTGGAACCAGCACCAGCGCAACAAGGATGTGTTCCTGGGCCACTGGTTCCGCACCGGCGACATGTATTACCGGGATGAAGAAGGTTATTTCTACCATTGTGGACGCAGCGACGACATGCTCAAGGTGAGTGGCGTGTGGGTGTCGCCCACCGAGGTGGAAAACCTCCTGTTGGAGCATCCGGTCGTCAAGGAGGCATGCCTGATCGGGCATGCCGATGCGAACGGCAACATCAAGCCCAAGGCATTTGTCGTGTTGCAGGATGGTATCCCACCCGCCCCGGAACTGGGGGCGGATCTTCAGCAGTTTGTGAAGCAGCGGCTGGCCCCGGTGAAGTACCCGCGTTGGGTGGAGTTTGTTCCCGAACTGCCGCGCACCGGCACCGGCAAGCTGAAGCGGCATCAGATGCGTCAGGCGGCCGCCCTGGCCTACTCACGACTCTGACGACCTGATAGGCCCGGGGGAGGGGATTGCCCATGTGGGTGGGGACGCGGGTATTGGTGCTGGGCGGTGGCGACCTGGGCAGCGGTGTGGCCCACCGTTTGCTGCGGGCGGGGTTTGGTGTGATGATCAGCGAGTTGCCCGATCCGCTGACGGTGCGGCGCACAGTGGCATTTGCAACAGCGGTCGAGACCGGCGAGTCTACCGTTGAGGGTGTGATGGCCAGGCGGGTGGGCGACCCGGCGACGGCACTGGCCGCCATGGCCGCCGGGTGTATTCCGGTCCTGGTCGGTGCCGACGCGGCGGCTGTGGCTGCCCTGGATCCGGCGGTGATTGTAGACACCGCCATGCGCAAACGCCGCTCACTGGTCCGGCGCGGCACCGCCCCGGTGGTCATTGCCCTGGGCCCCGGGTCAGTGGCCGGAGAGGATGTGGACGCAGTCATCGAGACCAATCGCGGCCATAACCTGGGGCGGGTCATTCTGGTGGGGGCGGCGGAGCCCGACACCGGGGTGCCGGGGGAGGTGGGTGGCCACGGCAGTGCCCGTTTGTTGCGGGCGCCCTGCAGCGGGATTCTGACGGCCCTGGCCGAGATTGGGGCAGAGGTGGCGCCCGGGCAGGTGGTGGCTCGGGTGAACGGGGAGCCCGTCCGGGCTCAGATTGCCGGTGTGCTGCGGGGTATGATCCGGGCGGGCACGGCCGTTACCGCCGGCCTGAAGGTCGGAGATATAGATCCCCGGGCACGGCCGGAGCACTGCTATTCCATCTCCGACAAGGCACGGGCTGTCGCCGGCGGCGTGCTGGAGGCCATCATGCTGCTGCTCTGTGCACGGACCGAACCTGCCCCCGGTGGGCTGTGAAAGGGGAGCGTGGCGCGATTTGGAAGTCTTGCCGGTGGTACCGGCGCATGAACTGGGCTGACCACCCGCCGGTCCGCGTGGGACCCGGGAGCAGACATACCTCAAGGAGGAGAAAGATTCGATGAGATTTGATACCAGATGGTTGCGGGCAACGCTGACGGTCTCTCTGATGCTGGTTTCAACGGCATGTGGCGGCACGCCCCCTGAGCCGGCCAGGCCGGCAGCTCCGGCCCAGCAAGCACCGGCACAGGTGGCCAAACCCGACTTCAAGCTGGGCGTCCCCTTGCCGTACTCCGGCGTGTATTCTGTTCTGGGCGAGTCCATCACCAACGGTATGAACCTTTACTTCGAGGAGATCGGGTACGTGGCTGGCGGCCGCAAGATCGTCATGATCAAGGACGATACTGAGGCGAATCCAGAAGTGGGTGCACGCAAAACCAGGAAGCTGGTTGAACAGGACAAGGTCGATATGATCGCCGGGTATGTCAGCAGTACAGTCGCAACAGGTGCCCGCGATTATCTGCACGACAACAAAGTCGTTACCGTGATCGCAAACGCCGGTGCTGATGCACTCTCCCGGGCCAAAAAAAGCCCCTATATCTTCCGTACCTCGTTCAGCAACTGGCAGGTTTCGGCCGCCACAGGCAAGTGGGCGGCGGAGAATCTGGGCAAGAAGGCGGTCACCCTCAATCCTGACTACCAGGCCGGCAAGGACAACGCCGCCGCCTTCAAGGAAACTTTTCAGCCGTCCGGTGGGCAGGTTCTTGCTGACATCTTCCCACCCCTGTCCAACAGTGACTATGCGCCTTACCTGGTCAAGGTCAAGGACCAAAATCCGGATGTGGCGTATGCCTTCTTCTCGGGCTCCGATGCCGTGCGCTTTCTGAAGCAATGGAAGGAGTATGGCCTCAAGAATAAAATCCCGCTCATCTCAAGCGGGTTCCTGGTGGAAGAGGACGTGCTGGCCAATCAGGAGGTAGCCGAAGCCGCTCTGGGCGTCTATAGCGCTCTGTTTTGGGCCTATACGCTGGACACGCCGGAGAATAAGGCCTTTATCAAGGCGTACGAGGATAAGTTCAAGAAATCCGCGGATGTGTTTTCGGTTCAGGGTTACGAGACGGCCCGGTTCATTGCCGAGGCCCTGAACAAGGTAAACGGAAACACCCAGGACCAGCAGGCTCTGCTTGCGGCCATGAAGGGGGTCACATTCAAGGGACCTCGTGGCGAGTTCAGGCTGGACCCGCAAACCCAGAACATCATTCTGACCATGTACATCCGCAAGGTGGAGAAGGTGGGCGACCGTATTACCAATAAGGTCATCGCCACCATCCCGGACTGGAAGGACCCGGGAAAGTAAGCCGGTCCTGGTGAATCAGGGGGCAGCAGCCGCATGCGGGCTTCTGCAGGAACTTCGCCGTCATCAGTAACGGTGAAGACTTGGAAATTTGCTGAAATTGTTTTATAGTGAAACCGCAAAGGGCATGGCGCATCAACGTGATGCAGGCCCTGCGGGTCTTCGTCTATCGCTACTTCAAGCCGATCCCGGTTACCGAGGCCGGGCGGGCCCTTGCCCTGGAGCAGCACAAAGGCATTCTTGAGGCTCTCAAGGCCAGGGACGGCGTCCTGGCTGAGGAGAGGATGCTGGCGCACCTGGAGGGATTTGACCAGCGTGTCTTGCGCTACTTCCAGGAAAACCCCGGCGCCCCTGCCCCGGGAGCCAAGATGTAGTGCCAAGTCTCACTCATTGGTGTTAGCTCCGCCGCTATTTGGCGCTCGCCATCGGTACTATGTACAGGAAAGTTCTAGACGAGGGGGGTGGGCTGAAATCCCTTATCTAAATATTTGAAGGAAATCGAAAGAACCTCTGGGTAAATGTCGTGGCAGACATCCCAGAGGTTCTCAGTTCCGAAGGGTTCCCCCCCGTACATACCCGTCATACTGCCCTGGGAGCCCAGCCGCGTCACCTAGCGAGGCCGGGCTTGCCCCCCTTGCGGGCGCAGGTGAAGGCACCTTCCCCGGAGCCAAACAATGCACTGTTGTTGGGGCCGGGCATGATGCCACGTGAAATGGGCGGCCTAACAACCCGGCGTGTGCTCCGTGCACCGTGCGCCGGCATCTTCCGCACGCAGGCCGTCATTACCGACCAGGTAGCTGCCGGGGATCTCCGTATATCTATCGCCAAACGGCCCGAACCGGGTGCGCCGGGTCTCGGGCTGCGGCCAGAACCACCCGGGGCCAGCCAGCCGCTCGCAAAAAGGCCGCCAGTTCCTCGGCAGCGGCCGGGTACGTGTCGGCCTGGTTGATGCACGGAACCACCCGGGCGGCCGGCGGCGCCCCGCGGGTACAAGCAGCCACCAGAGGAACTACGGCCGCCGGAACGGCCGGTGACTCCAAACTCAGACCCAAAAGTGCCGCCGCCCGCTCCGCCCGGTGACAAACCTCGGACAGCGGCCGGCCCAGGCCGCCTGCTCCCACCACCGGCACCACCAGGTCAGCCACCGCCGGAATCACGGGTTCGTATTCGGCTGGGCACTTCAGCGGCAAATGCTTGCTGCCATCGGCTTCCACCAGCACAACATCAGCCAGCGTTGCCAGGGTTGCTACCGCCGCCGGGTCAATTCCAGCCAGCTTGCCTTCCGGAGCCGGACCGGCCACTACGCAGGTTGGGAAAGCCAACGGAACGGCTGGCCAGGTCAGCACTGGCATCTCGGTACAAGGATAAATCTTGGTGGTGGTGGTAAACACAGGCCTCAGACCCGCCGCCGCCAATTCACGGCATAGGGCCAGGATCAGAGACGTCTTGCCGCCACCGCCCGTGAAGGCGGCTACGGTACCGGCGCCCACGCCGAGGGCTGCCCTCAGTTGCTGGGCAGCGTCCTGACCGGGCTCATCACCCAACCTGGCTATCGGCATATTGGCACCTCCGGAAGCGAACCGTCGCCGGGACGCTGATACAGCACCGGTGTAAACTATCAAGGGCGATTGTCCCATCATGTTAGGCATAAACGGATGAGTTGTCAATTGAACGCGCCACAGAAGCCAAACAGTGGCCGAAGCCGCGTGGGGCTGTGGCCTCAATGCCAACAACGCTCGGCGTCATTATACAACCCGTGGAATGTATAATAGAAATACATGTTTGATTGGCTGACCCAAATCAAGAGCTATAGTAAGTCATGAGCAGGGCGGGGGGATTGCCATGAACCTTCACCACTTGAGAGTCTTTCAAGCCGTTGCTCAGACAGAGAATTTCTCGCATGCCGCACAACACCTGTACATCAGCC
>JAKFDK010000006.1:0-12696 GCA_036676195.1 Clostridia bacterium
GTTCTGGCCGGTGGCTGCCGCCCTGGCCCTGAACAATGGAAAGAACCTCGCCGACGGCGTTCGTGATCAGGCCGTTCTTGTTCGCGAGCTGGTACTCTAAAGGCGCCTTCTGGGCATAGAGGGCGTTCAATGCGGCCTTCTCGCCGTCGCCACGGCAAATCAGTCCCCACTGGTCGCCATACCGCTTGAGGTCCGCCGGCATCACCACGTCAATGCTCTCGTGCGGAAACATGATGTCCAATTCCCGTGGTTGCGGGCCGTAAATCTCCTGAACCTCAGGTGGAATCACGAAGTAGTCGAGCGCCCTGGGGACCTCTTTGCCGTTCACTACCTCCTTCTCCCCAAGACGGATTTCGCCGAGCCGTGGAAACCGTACGGTGTCGGTCCAGCCCTTGATCAACGCGTGCACCTCCAAACGACGATGGGAGCTGAGTAGCCCCCGAAACCCCATCCTTGCTCACCACCATCGGAACGCTCTAAGACCCTTCGCCCCGGCGACACGACTTTCGCCAGAACTTTCCCGTTGTCACCTCCTGCCCGGGCGCGCCGGCCCCGGGCAGGGGGGAGTTAAAGCCACGAAGGGGGCGGCGCCCGTGCGCCGTCCCCCCTCCGTGTTCACCCTGCAAGCGCTATGCCAGCTTCCCGCTCCCGTGCACGTGGCCCGATGCCGGTGCCAACCTGCTCTTCCACGGCGTCTCGATCCTGTCCACCAGTGCCTTGACGGCGGCTGCAACCTCCTGGCGTTTTTCCGGCAAGTGGCCGTTGATGTTCTGGCAGGCACCTAATCCGGTGCCTTTGGCCAGGATCTTGCCGTCCTTCTCAACGTGCCACTTGCAGCCTTTCGGATTGGCCGAGAAATGCGGCCAGGGAACGACGACGGATTCAGTCCTGAGCGTGTGGCTCCTGCCGTTGCACACGATGCAGCTTTCGATGCCGTTCCGGAAGGGAACGGGGGAAACCACGTCAGAGGAGATCGCTCCCGGAGCAGTCCTGCCGAGGCGGCGGTTTCTCCACTCGACGGGGTTGGCCCGCGCCTGCTCCAGGGTCCAGCCATTGGGCTCCGTACCCTTGCCCTTGCAATGGTCACAAGGCTTGTCGGGCACGTACCGAACGGTCTTGTGGCCACCGCTGTAGCGCTGAACGGTATAATCGGCCACATCCACACACACAACAAAACCGTCCTTTTCGGCCACGCCCTCCCAATCCGCAGGGGACCAGTAATCAGACTGCAAGTCGCTCTCATCCTGTTTGAAGCCGTAAATCGTCCATCCGCGGCGCCGTAATTCGGCACAAACGTTAACCTTTGCGCGCCGTTTTTGGTAGGAGTCCGTCACGCAGCCCTCCTTCGCCGGTTCATGCCCTCGACCGGGGTCAGGCCGTCACCAGACCAAGACGGCCCAGGATCTCCTGGCGAACCTCGCCTTCCCGCCAGAATCGGGAGGCGATTGCATGGGCTTCGTCTTTGCTGGCACCCGCCTCGACCGCCTCACGGTAACGGTACTGCCAGGAAGTCCAGTCCCTGTGGCTCTGCAGATCCTCCGGGTGCGACAGCACCCCGGATCCGTCCGGACCGTCATGGGTGAAGATGATTTGTGCCATGCTCCTCCGGGCGGTGCGCTCGGCCAGATCACGATTGGCAGCCTCATCGGACCTGAGAACATGACCGCTGGCGAAGCGGCCATCAGGGGCCAGGGTGGCATAGGTCCAGCCGGTGACGGGGGTGCGGAAAACCACTACCGTAATCCCGTGAGCGGAAATCGCCAGTGGCTCGTAGCTGCCCTCCAGAGCGGCAACGGCCATCCCCTTCACAGCTTCACAGGCTTCCCTGCGGTTGCCGGCCCAGGCTTCCAGGTCACCGATCGCGGCGCTGTAGCCGCTCTGGTACTTGCCCCTGGTCAAATCCCATCGGGAACACTTGTGAACCTTCACCAGGGAGTCATCCCGCATCGTCGAATCCCTCCAGGCCTACCTTGCGGAGCTCCTGCATCCCTTCCTTCACGCCCAGAGTAGCCAAGATGGCCCGCACCTGGTTGCCCAGGCCGCTGTTGTTGACGGATGTAGCCGTACTGGAGAAGATATCATGAATGGTTTCATCCAGGGAAAGCTCGGTTACGCCCTTTTCCTCCAGACTGCGTGCGATGTGGTCCTCCAGGCGGTATCCCGGCTGATAGCCCTCCGGCACCTCGACCATGGCAGCAGCCGCGGCACGGGCGCCCTCCAGGGCGGCGGCCGCGAGGCCCGCCGCCGTCAGGAGCCCAGCCTCGATGGCCACCCTGATCTGCCAGTAGTGCAGGCCCCGGTCGCCACCCTTCGCCGCCACGCTGGCCGCAAACGCCGGTGTCGGCAGGTCCCGTACGTCGAAGTCCGTGAAATCGCGGGTATCCGGGGGGCGCACGGCGTACCAGTAGGTGGCCGGGTCGTCGATCCAGTCGTCCGGGTAGGTATAGAAAACGGCCAGGCCCCTGTGGATCATGAATACCTCAGCCTCGACATTTTGTATTGGCAATCCGATACCCTCCTTACCATCGGGGAGGCCCAAGCCGGCCCCCCTATCGCAACTGCAACCACTCCTGCTCGGTGAGGGCCTGGAAGGGCAGTGCCTCCCGTTGGCCCATCTGCATGGGGATCAGGGCAGGCAGCAAGGTCATTTGCAGGTACTGCGAGTCGCCTTCCCACTGATCGATCAAGTTGCCGAAGGTGGTAAGTACCATACAGTCAAGCGGGTCGGTGACCACCACACGAGGGGCATCTTCGTGGGCCATCAGGAAGGCGGGGAGCTGAGACGCCTTCAGGTATACCTTGCCATTGTGCCGCCCGTCCGCGTTATAGACGTACCCGAGCAGAGGCGAGTTGTCTTGCATGGGTTCATCCCTCCCAGTCATCTGCTTACGGCTCCCCAAGCCGTCCGCAGCCGAACAGGGGCCGCCTGCCACTGACTGGCATGGCGGCCTCCGTATTCCCTGCTTGCCGTTGCCACCCGCCGCCCTAACCCTCCAGGAGGGACAGGGCCCGGTCCAACAGCGGGTGCCCGTCCACAATCTTGGCGAACTGGGTGTCCCGCCACTGGCCCCGCTTGACGGTCGGAACGGTGTGGTCCACCCAATCGGCCACGGCGTTAATGGCGCCCCAGGCCGTCCACCGGTGTTCCTTCAAGTCCGGGACCATCATCCGCTGCCGCAACTCCGCCTGACGCCTTTTCTGCAGTTCCACGGAGGACTCTTTCTCATCCTCGGGCAGCGGCAACAGCCGGGTCACCAGGTCCGACCAGTCGTCGGGGGCCAGGCGTATGGCTCGTAGCACCTCGGCCTTGTTGGCCAGCTCGGCCATATAGTCCCGCAGCAGTCCGAGGGAACGTCTGGCCTCGTCCACCTTGGCCAACACATCGCCCGTGTGCTTGCACTTCCAGCTGCGCCGACGGTTCCGCAGGGCGAGATTGAGCGTGTTGTTGCAGACCACGCGAATGGGTACGACGTGGACTTCAATGCCACCGGCCCCATTGTGGTAGTTGGAGAGCAGCAGGTACACCTCGGTCGGATCGCCGGCGAGGTGGTACACCTCGGGCAGCCGCGCCAGGAACCAGATCCGTTCACCCTGGAAGAGGGAGCCGCAGGTTTCGATCAGGGCGCCTTGCTGCAGAAGCTCGTCGGCCAGCTTGCCCAGGGTAGCGTTCTGGCAGGGCCGGTACTTGGTCCCCACCACACCCAGAACCCGTCCGTCCGTCACACGCTTGACGAACCGGCACTGTGGCACGTCCCGGCCCTGGTCGTCGAAGGCACGGGAGAGCCGTACCTCCCACTCGATCCCTCCGGCTCTCATGGCCTCCGGAACACGGAGAAGGCGTGTTGAGGGGGTGCCCAGCCTGTGCCACGGCACCCCGCGCCCCCGCGCGTCGACGTGATAATACATGGTCTCCACTTCATGTGCCATGCTCCAGACCCCATCCTTTCCTTATATATCCCCTGCTTCGTCCGGTCCGCCTGAGACGGCGGACCAGGTGATGAACCCCCGTGGGAGCCCTCCCTTGCCCTCCTTTATTCCATCCCTGCCCGGGACCCGGTGGCCTCGGGCAGGAACGCGGTGAGGCCGCCAGGCCAAAGGCCGGCAGCCTCATCAACTTTCCGCATCAGGCCGGTACCAGTAGACCGGCCTCTTCAAGAAACCTGGACGGAGGCGTTTCCCGAGACCCGCTGGACTGAGGAGCGTAAATCTCCAGCAGCCGGGCGGCCCGGGTCACCCCAACGTAGAAAAGCCTTCTCTCTTCCTCCAGAGCGGCTTCCGGCCCCACGACGGACTTGAGGGCCCGCTGACTCGGACACACGCCCTCCACGGCGTTGATGATGAAGACCGTATCCCATTCCAGGCCCTTGGCACTGTGAAACGTGCTTAGTGTAAGCCGCAGGGGCTCGGTCTGTTTCTCAGCCCGAGCCCGCTGCTGCCGCTCCTTAGCCGCAAGGTCCAAGAACTGACGGCTGGGTGCCTCGGCATCGCCCATGGCCGCCACCGCGTCCAGGACTTCCCTGGACTCCGCTTCATCTGTACCCACCCGGGCGCAATATTCTCGGATGTAGCGGGCATAGTCCAGATGGTTGAGGATGAACATGATGGCCTGGTTGGCCGGGAGAGTCCGCAGAGTCTGGAGCTTCTCTCCAACCTGTCGGACGGTCAACCCGTATCCCTGCTGCTGCAGGCGGATCAAGACCTCCTCTCCCTTGGCCCCCGGCTTCATGTCGAAGACCACGTTGCGTGCGACCCCGAACGGCACCGGGCGCTGTAGAAGCCGCCGGGCCTCCTCGCCCGTGGCCTCGCCCCACGCCCAGCGGATCCAGCTCAGGCAATCCTTGACCATCCACCTGCCAAAAACGGTCGGGCGCCCGCCGAGGATCTGATAGCGTATCTTGGCCTTATCCAGAAGGGTGACCAGGGTCATGGCGCTGAGGTTAGTCCGGTAAAGAACAGCAACAGTACCCCCGGCAGTCTGCAGTTCCTCCTGGATGCGGGCGATGACCGCCTCGGCCTCGTCGCGCGAGGATGCCGGCAGAAACAAAAGCGGGGGGGTCCCTCCCTTCTGGTTCGCTACCAGGGCCTTGGGGAAGCGCACCGTATTACGCGCAATCAGTGTGGCGGCGCTGCCAACAATCGCCTCGGTACTGCGGAAGTTGCGGCCGAGACAGATCTGCTTGCATCCGGGGAGCTGGTTCACGACTTCCACCATGATGCGGGGCTCCGCCCCGCGGAAGGCGTAGACCGACTGGTCCTCGTCGCCCACCACGAAAAGGTTGTTGTTTTGCCCCAGAATCCGCTTGATGAGCTCCCATTGCGCCGGGTTGGTGTCCTGGAATTCATCGACCATGATCTGGTCAAGGCTTTGTGAGATCTCCTTCGCCACCATCGGGTTGGTAATCAGGGTCTCCAGAGCCGACAGGAGGAGATCATCAAAGTCCATGCTCCCGCCCTCGCGCTTGGCGGCCTGATACCCTGACCACACGCGGCCAAAAACCCAGGGCGCACAGGACTCCGGGACAAACCTCTTCAGGTCGCTCAGGGTACCGGCAAAGCGGGCGACATCCGTCAGCATACCGTCAACGCTCATGTCGTCGGCGTTGAGCTTCAGGTTCTGCATCAGCCCCCGGACGATGCGCCTGACCTCGTGGTCCTCCAGGAGCCGCCGCAGGCAGTTCTGCTGCTTCAGGAGCGCAAAGGCCCAGCCGTGAAGGGTATACATCCCCACCTTGCCCGCTTCCGCTGCCCCCACCAGGCCTGCCACCCGCTGCTTCATCTCGTTGGCCGCCGCTCGGGTAAAAGTCACGGCCAGGATCCGCC
Organism: Clostridia bacterium; assembly: GCA_036676195.1. Classification (GTDB taxonomy): domain Bacteria; phylum Bacillota; class Sulfobacillia; order Symbiobacteriales; family ZC4RG38; genus JAKFDK01. Next base: position 5,821 of record JAKFDK010000006.1, read on the forward strand.
CGGGCGCTACCCCGGTCCGAATCAGGTTCGCAATGCGCAGGGTCAACACCCGGGTCTTGCCACTTCCCGGGCCGGCCACCACGATGCAGGGACCTGTCAGGTGGTGCACCGCCGCCTGCTGTTCCGCCGTCAATTCCACGCCATGCACGCCTCCCATCCCTTCGAATATCTCCACCATGCAATGGGCGCCTGACGCACAGCGAACGGGAGCCACCACCGCGGTAGCTCCCCCAAGCCGCTTCGCTATGACATCAGATGCGCTCTTCTACGGTGTCCCGGAGGGCAACTACCGCTCCGGCCGGAACCTGGGCGACCGCTTCTTACCCGATTGGGTCAATCATCGAACCTGCCACCGTCAAAGCAGAGACACTGGCGAAAGTCCGTTGACCATTTCCAGGGCCGGGTATCCGGTCTGAGACTCGTGATAATGCCCCAGCCCCTCGCCTCAAAGTCAATCTTCACCTGAACATGCAGCGGGCGCCCGTTTTCCGTTTGGCCGAGCAAGACCAGCACCGGACAATGGTCCAGGTTCCGGTAGATGACCTCACCGGAAGCAAGTGCGATTTGCCGAACAACCCAATCCGGAATGGCCCGGTCGTAAAGTCTCCCGCGTACGTGGCGAGAAAGCCGCAGACGAACCCCGGTGGGATCCAGGACTCGCATCGCCCCCAGTTCCCGCGCCCCTACGGGCACCATCGCCCTCTGCACCTGTAACCATGCGGCATAGCGCTGCGGGCACGTTGGGTGGACACAGTTCATGACCCGGGCCGGACGCGCGTGCCGCGCAGGCCCAGGCCACGTGGCCGGGTCCCGCGTGTACGCGGGCCCCCGGCCCTTCACCTCCCTCAGCTCGGTGTGTGCGAGTTTACCCCCGAAGGTACTTCCACCGGCCCAGACTGACGTCGAGCGCCAGGTCAACCTGATCCATCAGTTGGCCATCCAGGCGACCAACCCGCTCACGCAGCCGCCGCTTGTCAATCGTGCGGATTTGCTCCAACTGTATCACCGACTCACGTTCAAGGCCGTATGTATCCCCGTTGAACAGTACGTGCACCGGCAGCCGGGCCTTGTAGACCTGGCTGGTGATACTCGCCACGATGGTGGTCGGACTGCACTGGTTGCCGACGTCGTTTTGCAGAATCACAACGGGCCGGATGCCTCCCTGTTCGGAACCCACCACCGGGTCCAGATCGGCATAGAAGACCTCGCCTCGCTGTACCCGAACGTGGCGGGGCGGCGCCATGCAACCGCCCCCCGGCGCAGTATCGGTTTTGCTGGTCATGTACGCTGTCTCCTCGTCCTGACCCGGGGGTGAGGGGGCGGAAAATGAAAAGGGGCCCGCGCCGCAGGCGTTCACCCGCGGACACGAGCCCTTTTCCGCTCCTCCCTCGCCCTGTGGCAGGGGATTTCCCAATGATTCATGCAAGGAGCCCAGCTAACCGCCGGTTCCTGCGTCGGCACCCAGGAAGGGCACCTCCAATTCCGAACGGGCCGCTGCAGTCTGCGTCCCGCCGACAGATACCGGCTGCGCGCCCCGAGCCCGGGGGCTTTCCAACTGTTGCGCAACCGCTGCCAGCCGCTCACCCGGGCGGGTCAGGGCCAGGGCCAATCGCCGCACGCAGGACGCCAGGACCCGGCGAACTGCCGCCAGGATCCTGTCGCCGGCGCCCAGGGTATAGCCTAAAATCAAGCCCCCCAGCCCAACGAGCACCGCCACCGCCGCGCTGTGTACCGTCGACAGAAGCAGGCTGTTGAGCTGACCAACCAGGATCCCGACCACCAGCGCAGTTACCACCGTCGGTTCCGTTGTGTTGAATTCCCTCACGGCCGTCGTCCTCCCCAGCGTTGATTTGACCCCCGGAAACACAAAAAGACCCACGCGCACTGTGCACGTAGGTCTTCTCATGCGCCCAGCCTGTGCCGGGCGCTTAATCCTGTGGTGCGATCCCAACCGGACACATCAGCCCGATTTCTTGCTGGCTCACCTCCTGCCCCCGGACCGGGCAAGGTCCCGGGGCAGAAGGTGCATCTCTTCGAAAGGCAACAAAAATCCAGAGGGGCGAACCTCTCTGCCTCAAAGATTAGCAGGCCAGAAGCAACGCGTCAAGCCCTGCTGATCGCGAATTCTTCCGCTTCCACCAGAGATGCCCCGTTCCAGGCCCAGAACTGCACGCTCTGCCCGGGTCTCAGGGCTCCGTCCCAGGTCCACCGGATCGACCGGGCTTCGCCGGTGGCGACGGCGCCCGCCAGTTGGACGGCGTCCTGTTGCCGCGGGACCAGGACCATCAGCCGGTGCCGGATGGTCGGCAGCACCGCCAGCGCTTCCGCCTCGCAGCCCGGCCAGTATCGGTAGCAGAAGACGGTATACCGCACGCCGGCAACGTCCCAGACGGCGGTGCGGGCGGCATCGGGCTCCAGAGTCCAGGTGCCCCCGGAGCGGGCGGTAAGGATCTCACCGATCCGGTTGGCTGCCAGGGTCCTGAGAGCAAGGAGCGGGGTCCACGTGACATGCTTTTGACCCAGTTGCTTCGTGGTGTACCGGCTGAGCGTGTAGGCCGTCCGGCCGGCCACCGTGACGCGGTCCACGAGCCCGAGACGGAAAACGCGGTCCAGGACTTGCTGGCGTTGACCCAGGCTGGCCATGGTCACGATCTGGGACTTCAGGAGCAGGCGCCAGCCGGCGAGCACCTCCAGTACCCGTGAGTCATGCGGGCTCACGATGACTGCGCCGAATCCCCGCCAGCGGCTGTCAATACTCAGGTGGCAGTTCCCCAGTAAGTCCCCGGCGAGCGGGGGCACATCCAGGAGTTGGTCGTTCACAGCGGCGATCCCTCCTCCATGGTAATCGCAGGCGGCCCGGAGCCGCATGCTCCGGGTCGCCTGCCTTGTGCACCTACTGCAAGGCGCGAATAACCCGCCCGCCGATCCAGCGGTGCTCAGACCGGATGCGCCGGACCAGCACCACCACCTCGGCGCCTTCCGCCGGCCCCATCACGTACCGGTCCACACGACATACCACGCCCGGTTCAAGTTCGACGATCACATCCCGCTCCCGGACCCGAGCCACCTTGCCGAGGTAGAGGCCGCCTTCCTGGTAGTTTCGGGCCACATCGTGCCAGGGATCGGGAAGCAGCGCCCGCCGGCTCACCATGACACGCCCGGCCTCTGAGTCGACATGGAGCACCCGGACCTTGATGCCGTCCCCGAGGTGCAGGTGCTCCCGGCAGTCCATCACGGGGGTGGGCAGTACCTCGGTATAGTGGAGCGTGGCCATCACGCCGCCGATGTCCACCACCGCCCCCCGTTCCCCCACCCGCCTGACAACGCCGAGAACCACAGGACCCAACTGGCGCCAGCGGTCCTCTACAGTGCGGAGATGATCGAGGGCTGTAATCAGGTCTGCCCGGTTACCGGCGCGGGCATCCTTCAGGGCGCCCCGGGCACCCCGGACCCCGGAAAAAGCCTCCTGGAGCGCACCTTCATGTTTCCTGAGCAGTACCCAGGTGTCGGCCGCTTCCTTCTCCTGCGCCACTTTCCGGCTCAGAACCACGACCCCCCGGTGCCGGTCGATGCTCTGAATCTGGCTGACCACTTCCTGCCCGACCAGGTCGCTGAGGCGCTTCCAGGGGTGGGTCCCGATCTCGACCTCGGGAATCTTCCCGCGCACAGGTCCTTCGATCTTCACCACCAGGCACTCGCCGAGCAGTTCGTCCTTTTCCACGCCGATGGCCTGCCCGCGCAGGGGCTTATCCTGCTTCAGCGCGTTGTACAGGGCTTCATAGGCATCCCGGGGCTGCTCCTCGTCACGGCGGACCCTCAGACCTTCCAGCAGCGGCATACAGCATGCTCCTCCCTGTTAGTGCTGGCTCCTTGAAAGCAACCGCGGCGGCCCGTCACGGGCCACCGCCGCTTCCAGCATCTTGACCACGTCACAGAGCAGATCCAGGTGCGGCTTCAGGTTGACGGCCGTGGGAGCATCCAGGAGCGCTCCGTTAAGGATCGTCTCCAGTTCCGGCCGGGCCTGAGCCAGCGGCCGGGTGGCGGCCACCATCAGTTCGAGGAGGCGGGCGCCCGGCTTGCGTTCGAGTTGGCGGCGCAGAGCCAACTGGTCCTGCACCTGAAACTCCAGTTGCCGTTTCCTGGCCTGCAGCCGGTCGATTTCTGTGCGCAGCTCGCCCTCTCCCTGCCCCAGTTTGATCTTGCCTTCCAGTTCCCTGACCTGACGGGCGAGAGCTTCGATCACGATTCCCGCCCGTTCGCTCTCCTGGCGGAGCCGTTTCACCTCGTCCACCCGCAGATCCCCAACCGAGGCACCCAGCGCCTCCCAGAGCAGCCGCTGTGTCTCCGGGGGCAGCCGGGCCATCGCCGATCCGGCCGAAACGCCGAGGGCTCCTGCTTCCACCAGGGACTGGAGTTCGGGAATCAGGTCGTTCAGGGCCGCGATTCGCTCCACCTGGGTTTTCGAGATGCCCATCTGCTCAGCGATGATCTCGGTGGTTTTTCCGTCCCAGGAATTAGCCCCATTTTGGGGCTCTTTTCGCCGGCGTCCGCGCCGGTCGCCCATCAGTTCTTGCTTGCGACGGATGGCCCTGGCCTGCTCCATCGGTGACAGGTGCCTCGCCCTCAGGTTAGCGTCGAGCAGCACGTCTTCTGCGGCATCATCATCCAGGGCAGCCACGACGCAGGGGACCTTGTCCACCCCCAGCAGCCTGGCCGCCCGCAGGCGCTGGTGGCCGCTGAGGACCTGGTAGCTGCCCATTCCGAACGGACGCACCACCAGTGGGTGGATGAAGCCCCGCTCCTGGAGGCTCTCCGCCAGTTCATTCAGTTCGTCATCTGTCATCTGGCGGAACACCTCGTTGCCCGGGTGCGGCACAAGGTCCGCCACGCTGATTTCGATAATTCGGTCCGCGTCTGCGTCCATCGGTGCAGCCTCCTATCCGTCCGCCTTCGGAGGGGGGAAGAACCCGGAGGGCCGGGGCCCGGTCGCCGGTTCCGGGGCATGATCCTCCGCCGGCGGTGCTGCGGCCGCTGCGGCCGGCCTGGCCGGTGCAGGCGGGGGCACGCCGCCCCGCCACCGCACCGGATACTGGTCAAACTCGGAGAGACCCAGCCGGCACAGCACCGCCCGCTGAGGCTGACCATCCACGGTGACCTTCGCCACCGCATGAAAGGCCGGCAGGTGGACGAGCGCATCCGACGGGAAGCGGCGCTCCCGCTTGTCGGCGATCCGCTTGGACTCGGGATAGTGCCAGATCAAGGGGCCGGTCACATGCCGCTTGTACGTCCACTGAACGTCCTGCACTTCCCTTTCCCCAAACTCCCGGCTGAACCGCTCCGCATCGGCTTCACTTTCCAGGTTGAGCGTAATCTTGTTCCGGCAGAGCCCGATCAGGATTTCGCGGAGCTGCGCCTTGGCATCGAGAACGAGCTGCGCCGTGTTCTGGCAGGCCAGGACGGTCGCGCACCGGTAGCTCCGGCCCAGGGCCAGCATGCGCTCAAAGTCCGGGTTGACGTAGCGCGGAAACTCGTCAATATAAAGGAAGTGCGGGGTCCGGTCACTCTCCGGCTTGGGGCGCCGGAAAACCGCATACTGCAATTGGAGCATGACGAACTGGCCGAAGGCGTCGCCCAACTGGCCCAGGCGGCCCATGGCCGTGTTCACCAGCAGCACGCCGCCGGCAGCCAGGTGACGGTCGAGATCCACGTCGCTTCTGCCGGTCAGGACCCGCTTCAGCAGCGTGTTGCCCACCATGTCACCCAGCTGCATGCGCACGCCGAGGGCGAACTGAAAGAACTTGTCCGATAGCTTGCCGAGCACTTCGGCCTCAAAAAACCGGATCACCAGCGGGTCTCCGCCCCGCCGGCGGTAGTCCTCCACGTGCTGGTGCAGAACCTCGGGCTCGGTCAGCGCCGTCAGCACGTCCAGGAGCGATACCCAGTTGCCCTGAAGCTCCTTGAGGATCCTGACCGTGTATTTGATCAAGCCTTGCTGGACCAGGGAGAAGAATGCCTCCTGCCGGCCGAAGATGGCCGTCAGGACGGTCCGCAGGACCTCTGCGGCCACTTCTGTGTCGCCTTCGAGCGGGTTGAACCGGGCCGTGTCGTCCCGCTCCGGATCGACCAGGATGTAGGGTACGCCCAGGGCCTTGCACATCCCGGCCACATCAGCCACCAGGTCGCCCTTTGGCTCAATCACGCTGACGCCCAGTTGGTGCCCCTCGGCCAGGCGCCGTAAGTCCTGCCAGATCATCGGTTTCAGGATTCGGGTGGACTTGCCGGTACCCGTCGTCCCGACGACCAGGGTATGCAGGAACCGATCGTGTTCCGGAATCATGACCGGCTTCCGCGCGTACCCCACCAGCACGTCCATCGGCCCGGACCCGCCGAGGCTCTCCCTGGCTCTCCTCGCCAGGAACCACAAGGTTCCCACCATGATCAGCCAGGCCGCCCCCCCAAGGGGCAGCCAGCGCATGATGAGTTCCATGTCCGGTAACCGCAGGCGGGACCATTCTGACAGCCTGGTTCCTGCCCACCACAGCAACAGGCCGGTCACGAGGGTTACGGTTATCCCCAGACTTATCCACAAGGTCTTTCGTCGCACACGATCACGCTCCGCCCAAACTCTCAGAGTGAGGTTGCTGGCGGCCCAGCTTGGCCAGAGCCTGGCGCGCCGCCGCGTCTTCGGCAGCGCGCCGGCTGCGCCCGGTGCCCTGCGCGTGTACGGGACCGGCCTCGACGCCCACGGTGTACTCCGGGCTGCCCCGGGTGCCCTGGACGTTGACCACACGGTATTGCGGCTGCACCTTCCACCGTTCCTGGACCAGTTCCAGGAGGATCGTCTTGGGGCTCCGGTGGATGCGGCCAATCAGGGCG
>JAKFDK010000007.1:0-27421 GCA_036676195.1 Clostridia bacterium
GCTGCGATCTCCTCCAGGGAGGCGTTCATTTCTTCGACGGATGACGAGACTTCTTCGGCGGCAGCGGCGTTTTCTTCGGAGATGGCGGCGATGCCGCTGACGGACCGGCTGACCTGATCGGCTCCAGCGGCCATCTCTTCGGTGGTGGCGGTATTTTCCTCGGTAACGGCAGCCACACCGTCTACCAGCCTGATCACCTGACGGCTGGAGGCTGCCACCTGCTGGGTGGCTGCTGTAATGGCCTCCATATCCTGGGTCACCTGTCCGACCACCGTCAGAATCTCCCCGAGGGCCTTACCGGCATCGGCAGCCAGCCGGGAGCCGGCTTCGACTTCCGTCTGCCCCAGTTCCATGGCCTGCACGGCCTGTGCGGTACCTTGCTGAATGTTGCGGATCAAACCGGCGATCTCCTTGGCCGACGTCCCTGCCCGCTCCGCCAACTTTCGGACCTCATCCGCCACCACGGCAAAGCCCCGGCCGTGCTCGCCCGCCCGTGCGGCTTCGATGGCAGCATTCAGAGCCAGCAGATTGGTCTGATCGGCAATTTCCGTGATGACCTGAGTGATAGCGCCGACCTGGTCAGACAGCCTGCCAAGGTTACGGATTTGCTCTGCTGAGGTTAGCACCGAGGTCCGGATGCGGCTCATGCCGTCCACCGTCCTGTGCACTACCTGGCTGCCGCTGGTTGCCGTATCCGATGCCAGCCTGGCTGAGGCGGATACACTGCTGGCTTTGGCCGTCACATCATCGATGGCGGTGACCATCTGATTCACCGCACCGGCCGTCTCCAGAGCCGCCCTGGCCTGTTCCTGGGCACCGCCGGCGACCTGAGTAATGGCGCTGTGCAACTGCTCAACGACCTGGTTGGCATTACCGACGGAAGTAGACTGGTTAGTTGCGCCCTGGGCCACCTGTCCCGCGGCCTGGGCCACGCCCTGCGCCCCCTGTGCGACCTCTTCGGTGGCGCTATTCAACTGCTCCGCCGAACTGGCCACCGTTCGGGCCGAACTGGCCACCTGCTGGATCAAGTCCCGCAGGTTACGGATCATCTGGTTGAACGCTGTAGCCATGTCACCAATTTCGTCAGCGGAATTGACCCGCAATTCCTGCACCCTGAGGTCGCCCGCCGCCAGGAGCTGGGCCACTGCTGCTGTCTGCCGGACCGGGCGGGAGATCCGGCGGGCCAGGACCAGTGCGATGATCACACCGATGACCGCGGCCGCCAGGGAAATGGCCAGGCTCAGGCTCAGTGCCTGGGTAGCTGTCGCACGGGCGGCGGCCTCGGCTTGTTGGGCAATGTTCTCCTGGGCGGCGATCAGCTCCTGCACTGCCTGCAGGACATCGGCTCGGGCCGCCGGCAGGGTGGTGGTAACGAGTACCTGGATCTTCTGCTGGTTCAGATCCTGTTCAGTGAAAATCGTTTCTGCCATACTGCCAAAGTTCTCATCGGCTTTCTCAACCTTGGCCAGAATCTGTTGGACCTCATTGCGTTGTACCAGCTTTTTCATTTCAGCCAGGCTGGTGCCAGTTTCCTTTTGTGCCAGGTCAAACTCCTGTTTATAGCTCGCATTTGAAGTTAACAGGTAACCGAAGATCGCCCGCCCGGTGGCATTTTCGGCGGCTTCCAGGCGGCGGGACAGGGCCTGAACCCTTATGCGTTCGGTAACATCCTGGTAATGAGTGCTGACAGCGTTGAGCCGGTTGATGCCGACGAAGGCGACGGTGCCGAGAAGTGCCAATACCAGAAGGAATCCGGCCAGCAGTTTGTTTCCGATGGTAAGTCGCATGGTTGCTTCTCCTCATGTGAAAAGTAGAGATCAAAAATGCTTATATGTATATTTTGCTCGGGCACTGGACCGGAGCCCCGGAAAACGACAGTCTGTATGACACCTCCTCAGTGTGGTCCTGGTTGCGGACCCAGGGACGGGGCAGCCAAAAAAATTCAGCTTTCGCCATGTGGGAAAGCTGATGTACTCCCCACTTCGTTCTCGTTTCGGAAACCCGGCTGGCGTAGAGAGACTGCGCTCCCCGTAGCTCCGTGGCTTTGCGGCCCCGTCTTTCAACGGGTGTGCCCTTTCGACTAAAGAGTGGGACATATACCTTGCCTGAACCCGGCCCTACGCGACTCGGGCCAATACCTCTGCGTGAAAGCTATCGGAATACCGGTGACGGAAAACGACACGTCCAGTCAGGATACTGTTTCTAAGTTAGAAGCATACGTATAGGAAGATTCAATGTCAAGCGACTTTTGCATTGATATTTATTATAATAAGATGGACTAATGCTACTTTTAGCAAGGAAGGATTAGTGGTCCCCTTCTGGAAAAGCGACGGTCGGGCGCGGACAATCGCCAGGGAGATGCCTGCGTTCGGCGTCACGGCCAACAGTTGCAGCCCATGGAAGAAGAGCGCCAGAACCACCAGTGAGATCACCGCAGACCCATCACATCTGAGGGCGAGCCGTCGCGGGGCACCGCGGGGTTTTGTGGGAATCTGTTCAGTCGATAGGGCGGCGGTACTTCCTGGGCCCGGGTGCCGGGCTCCATACCCAGCTCTTCATCCGGCGTCCGGATCAGGGTCCGGTACTGCTCTAGCGCGGCGCCCCGGTTCTCCTGCTCGGCAAAGCACTCCATAAGGGACAGGTGGGCGGCAAAGAGCGCACCGTCCCGGTCCTGATCGTCCGGCCGGTAGAACAGGGCGGTGCGACCGGCGGTTGTCGCCCCCAGCCACTGAGCCGGAACGACGCTCTTGCCGGTCAACGTGAGGCAGGCATGGCACAGCCGCCGTAGTTGGCTGTTGGGAGTTGCCCCGCCTGGGCACCGTGACGGATGACAGGCGGGAGCCCTGAGCCACACCTGCTGGCGTGGCCCAGGGCTCCCGGCGGGCGGTTTCTACAGGTGCAGCGCATCCTCCACGGAGCGGCGTACCGGTTCCAGGTTGGCCACGTCCCGTTCCACCATGACCTCCACCACGGCGGGCAGGCCGCTGGCCAGAGCCCGCTGTACGGCCGGGCCCACGTCTTCCCCCTGCCCGACCCGTTCGCCGTGGGCGCCCATGGCCCGGGCGACTGCCGCCAGGTTGGGCATGGGCAGGTCACTGCCGATGTGACGCCCGCCATAATGGCTGTGCTGCTTGGCCTTGATGCTGGCATACATGCCGTTGTTGGGGACCACCGCCACCACCGGCAGGTTGTGGTAGAGAGCCGTGGACAGCTCATTCATGACCATCGTAAACGCCCCGTCACCGGTGAAGGAAATGACCTGCCGCTCCGGGTGGGCCAGCTTGGCGGCCAGGCCCATGCAGTACCCGCTGCCCATGATGCTAAAGTCACCGGGCGAGAGGGTGGGGGCGGTGGCCTGCCAGGCATACAGGAACCATTCGTGGGTGTTGCCCGCCTCGCCGATCACAATGGCGTCCTTTTCCACCACCGCGCGGACCTCCTGGAACAGGCGCAGGCGCCGGACCGGGCTGCCCGTCATGCTGGCAGCGTCGGTGGCCTGCCTGGCCCAGAAGGCTTCCTTACGCTGTTGCACGCTTTCCGACCAGGGGGTTGCCTGCCGGCGCGCAACGTCGCTTTCCTGCACGGCCGCGAGCAGGTCGGCCAGCACCGCCGCGCAGTCTCCGACAATGCCGGCCGCCACCGGGTAGCTCTTGCCGATTTCCAGCGGGTCGATATCGACATGAATAATGGGGACGTCCGGCGGGATCACCGTATGGCCGTAACGGGCCGTGGTCAGCTCACTCATCGTGCTGCCCACGGCCAGAATCAGGTCGCTCTGGCGGACGGTCTCCTTACCGATGGGGTAACCTTCGCTCTGCACGTGGCCGGCACTCAGCGGGTGGTCTTCCGGGAACAGCCCCTTGTGCTGCTTGCCGACCGCCACCGGAATGGCCAGATACTCGGCCAGGGCCTGCAGTTCGGCCAGGGCGCCGGACCAGCGGATGCCGCCGCCGGCCAGAATCACCGGGCGCTGGGCCCGGGTGAGCAACCGAACTGCCTCCCGGATCTGCTGCGCATCGCCCCGCGGCCGGTTGAGCGGCCGGTGCAGGGCCGTGGGCAGCAGGTCGGGCAGGTCCGCCCGACCCCGCTGCACGTCCCGGGGCAGCCCCACGTATACAGGCCCCTTGCGGCCGGTCAGGGCCGTGCGAAAGGCCATCTGCATCATTTCCGGAATCCGGTCGGTCCGGTGCAGATACATGGAGCGCTTGGTGATGGTCTTGAAAAGACCCACCTGGTCGATCTCATGGAAGTTGCTGAAGCCCTTCCCGACAAACTTGGTGGAGACTTCCCCGCACAGGGCGATAACGGGGGACGACTCCTGATAAGCCTGGGCAACGCCGGAAACGAGGTTGGTCGCACCCGGCCCCACAGTGGCGATACAGACGCCGGGGCGGCCGGTCACGCGTGCCCAGCCGTCGGCCATGGCTGCCGCACATTGCTCGTGCACGGTCTGAATGTAGCGGATGTCGGATGTACGCTGGAGCGCATCGAGAATTTCCAGTACACCACTGCCGATCACGCCAAACACATGGGTGACGCCTTCGGCGCGCAGGGATTCAATGACCCATTCGGCTCCAGTCCGTTCTGCCATGGCCGCACCTATACCCCCTTTCCGTGCATGCTACTTCTTAATGAAGGTATCGTTCCAGATCTGCTCCCACTTCTTTGCCTCGTCGATCACGGCTGCGATATCGGCCATCTTGTACTGGAAGCCCTTATTCAGCCGCGGCGGGTTGGTTTCTACCTTGGGGTTCGCCGGAACGATGCCCTGGCTGGCCAGTTGGGTCTGGCCGTCCACGGACAGGGCGTATTCCACCAGCAGCAGGGCCAGGTGAGGGTGAGGGGCGTTAATGGGCAGGGCAATACCGTTGGCGCGGGCCACCACCGGCTCCAGGGGCAGCCATTCCACCGGGGCGCCCTTGTCCTTCAACTGCTGGGCAATGTAATTGTAGGAGGTCAGGGCAAATGGCACCTCACCCGCCGCAACCAGGTCAGCCAGCAGGGTATGGCCTTTGCGCGTTTCGGTGTTTTGCGCCTTCAAGCCCTTGAAGTACTCCAGGGCTTTTGCTTCGCCGCCAAAGGGGCCTGACTTGACCAGGGTGGCCATCCAGTCCCAGTCCTCGGCTTCGACGGCCAGGCGGCCCTTCCACTTGGGGTCCAGCAGGTCCTGGTAAGTCTTGGGCAGTTCCTCAGGCTTGACCAGCTTGGTGTTATACATGGGCACGAAGAAGTTAAACCGGGTGGCATGCCACAGGCCCCTGGGATCCCGGGCGGCGTCCGGATAATCCTGCATGGACGGGAGCGAGAACAGGGAGGTCAGTCCGACGCGCCCGAGTTGCTCCAGCTCCGGGCCATTGCTTTCCACCACGTCCACGTCGAACCGGTTGGCCTTCGCCTCGGTGTCAATCCGCTGCATTACCTGTTCACTGCCGCCCCGCCACAGGTTGATCTTCACATTCAGGCCGTGCTTCTCCTGGGCCCATTTCTCAAAGGCGGCCTTCAGAGTTTCGGCCATTTTGACGTTCATGGACGTGTACAGGGTCAGTGTGGTCTCGTTATTGGCCTTGGCGCCGGCAACCAGCTCCTTCACCTTGTCGGGGTTCTTGGAGGTAGCCAGGGCCATGACCTTTTTCGCCTGCTCGGTCTCGGTGAACTTCGAGGGCGACGGGTGGGCGGGGATGGCGGGTTTGGCCGCCACCTGGGGCCGAGCCTGGGTCGGAGCCGGAGCCGGAGTCTGGGGCTGGCTCGGAGCGGGTTCAGCGGCCTTTTGCCCGGACTGGCCGCACCCGCCGGCGACTAACAAGAGCGCCAGCAGCAGGGGAATGAAGCGTTTCATCTTTGGACCCTCCTCTTAAAAAAGCAGCCATATCAGGCCGTCAGGCTGACTGCCGCCGGGTTCATGTTGCCTTGCCTCCCCGAATGAGGAGCGGCCCGATGGCAAATGCCCCCACCAGTACAGCCAGCAGATGAACGCCGGCGATCACGGCCAGCATCACCAGCCCAAACAGGACCAGCCCCAGTACATAGTCACGGCGTGGCAGCCTGGCCCCCTGCAACTGGCGTCCCGACGAGCCCAGCAGGATGCCAATGACGGCTACCCCCACCGACCGTTTGACCGGGGCCAGTGTGCCTGCTAACAGATCCGGGCTGACCAGCACGGTCAGCGCCAGAACGATCAGCGCGCCGGGGATAACCAGACAAAACACCGCGATGGCGCTGCCCAGGCTCCCGCGCAGTCGGTAACCGATCAGACCGCCCAGCCCCATGAACTTGGGGGCCGGAATCAGGGTAGCGGCAATCAGCAGGAACTGCAGATCTTCTGAAGTGAGCCAGCCGCGCTGCTGGACCAGTTCCCGGTCCAGCTTTTCCGTGGCTGCCCACATGCCGCCAAAGGTGGTGGCCCCCAGGCGGAAAAAGGTTGTCGCCAGGGTGATCAGACTGACGCCTGCTGAAGTCAACCGTGTCACGCTCCAAACGCAGTTACAGGCGGGGGACCATGGCGGGCGTTCCTGCGCCTATGCGGTTGTCACAGCCGCTGTTTCGGTGCCGGCGGCCGGTTCTGGCTCACCGGCCAGAGCCAGGGCCACACACCGGCGCGGAGGCAGGTGGACCCAGATGTCACTGCCCCGGGAGAACTGGACATCCGGATGCGACCGGACCCGCAGTTCCTGGTTGCCAATCCGGATCTGGAAGTCGGTGCTTTCCCCCAGGAAGATCCAGTTCAGCACCTGGCCCCGGTACAGATTCTCGGCCACCTCTGGCGGCGTGCTGCTGATGACCACGTGTTCCGGGCGGACAGACACCATTACCTTCGAGGTATCCGCACCGATCCGGCCAGTGGCGCACTGCACCCGGCCCAGTTCAGTTGCCACCCCGTAGCCTTCTGCCCCGCTCACTCCCTGGAGATCGCCGTGAATGAAGTTGGTGGAACCGATAAAGTCTGCAACAAACTGGTTCGCCGGCTGTTCATAGATCTCACGGGGCGTACCAATCTGCTGAATACAGCCGTCTTTCATGACGGCAATCTGGTTGGAGAGCGCCAATGCTTCGACCTGGTCATGGGTCACGTACAGGCTGGTAATGTCCAGATCCCTTTGCAGGCGCTTGAGTTCAAACCGCATATGTTCCCTGAGCTTGGCGTCCAGGTTACTCAGTGGCTCGTCCAGCAGCAGTAGCTTGGGTTCATGCACAAGGGCACGGGCCAGGGCCAGCCGCTGCTGCTGGCCGCCGCTCAGTTTGGTGGCTTCACGCCCGGCATAGGAGCCAAGGTGCACCCGCTCCAGGGCAGCCAGGACTCTGGTTTCGATCTCGGCCCTGCTATACCGTTGCTTGGACACCCGTAACGGAAAGGCGACATTTTCGAATACACTCATGTGCGGCCAGATGGCGTACGACTGGAACACCATGCCGATGCCCCGCGCGTGTGCCGGGATATGTACATTCCGGTCGTGCGAGAACACCACCCGGTTGTCAACGGCGATTTCGCCGCCATGGGCCTGCTCCAGCCCGGCGATACACCGGAGAGTGGTTGTCTTGCCACAACCACTGGGACCTAACAGGGTAAATAGCTTGCCTTGTGGCACATTGAAGCTTACACCGTCTACGGCATGAACCGTTTGCCCTTCGTGGCCGGCGAAGCGTTTCCGGAGGTTACTCACCTTCAGCATGCCGAGGCCCCCTCACTTATTCCTTTACACCAACCTTGCGACTGACAGTCTGGGTGGCCAGGACCACCACCAGCAAGGCGATGCTCATGAGTACCCCCAGCGCGCACAACGCCGTGTACTGGCCGTTTTCCCAGAATTCCCAGATGGTAACCGAAAGCACTTCGGAACCAGGGCTGTAAAGCAGGATGGTGCTGGACAGTTCCCGGAATGAAACAACGAAAATGTAGATCCAGGCGGCCACTGCCCCCGGCTTGAGCAGGGGGAGAATGATGCTGTAGAAGGTCCGCCACCAGGAGGCGCCGCTGACCTGGGCGGATTCCTCCAGTTCGTTGGAGAGCTGCACCATTGAGGTGGAGTTGTAGCGCATCCCGTATGGCAGGTAGCGGGTGATATAGGCGACCAGCAGGATCCAGATGGTGCCATAGATCGGGATGGGCAGGGTGAGGTAAACGAACATGAGCGAAACGCCCATGATCAGGCCGGGGAAAACCAGGGGCAGAAAGGCGATGTTGTCAAAGATCCAGCGACCGCGAATCTTGGATTTGACGGTGATCCAGGAGACGATGGCCGTCAGGAATACCACAACGGTGGCGGCCCCGCCCGCCAGGTAGAGGCTGTTCAGGAACGAATGCAGGACCTTGGGGTAGGTGAGCACGTAGGTGAAGTTCTTCAGGGTCAGGGTTTTCAGACCGGCGAGGCTGGGGACAGAATAGAAAGGTTGGAAGGCCGACCAGAGGAGCACGAACAGCGGCAGCACCAGGATAAAGCAGAAGTAAAGGACCACGATGGCCAGGGTGGCATATTTCCACTGCCCCAGGCGCATCGGGGCAGGCTTGTAGCCCTTACCGGTCACGGTGGCGTACCGGTGTGCCTGCCTGGTCAACCGGGAGTAAAAATACACCCCCAGTGAGGTAATGGCGAGCAGTGAAATGGCATAGGCGCCCGCCAGTCCGAAATCGGCCGGCCAGGAGTGGAGCGCCTCGTAAATGCGGGAAGTAAATACGTGAATGCCGACTGGCATCCCCAGAATGGCTGGGACCTCGAATGCTTCCAGGCTGCGGACGAACGAAATCAGAAAGATCGAAAAAATCGAGGGCCACGCCATCTTCAGGGTGATCCGGTAAAAGGTTTGCCACACCCTGGCGCCACACATTTGGGCTGACTCTTCCAGAGAGGGGTCCATTGACTTGAAGGTCGCCACCATTAACAGGTAAGCGGCTGGGGAGAGGTGCAGGCCCTCCGTCCAGATCATGCCGCCAATGGAATAGGCGTTGAACGGGGGCGAACTCAGGTTGAACAGCGCCTTGACCACGGCATTGATTAAGCCGATTTTGGGGCTGAGCAAGAAAATCCATGAGATGGTGGAAAGAATGCCCGGCAGGATCAGCGGGATCAGGGACAGGGCGAAAATTAACCCGCGGGCAGGCGTGTCGGTCCGCTCGGTAATCCAGGCCAGCAGTGTTCCCAGGCCCAGGGCCAGGAATGCAGAGCCAAGGGCAAACACCATGGAGGTGGAAAACAACTGCAGCGTCTGCGGATCTGTGTAAGCCCGAACGTAGTTATCCAGGGTCCAGACCGCCGTCTGATGCGCGGCCTGGGGGGTGCGCAAGCTGCCTACAATCAGGAACACCAGGGGAACCAGCGTGAAGTAACCGACAACCAGCAGTGCGGCTGCGATAATGATGTTTTGTCCGGTGAATAATCGTCGCACCAGAGAGACCGGGCCGCTGTCCGGCGACCAGTTCCTGGTGGTGTCAAGGGCCATCCTGGTTCCCCCTCTGTTTCCGTGATGGTGCGCGCTACTTCTTCACCAGGGTGTCGTGGTAGAGCGCCTCCCACTTCTTCGCCTCATTGATCAGGGCCTCCGGGTCGGCATTGATGTACTTGAAGCCCTTGTTCAGACTGGTGCTGGCCTTGGGATTGCTGGGCACGCGCCCCACGCCCTGCAGCACTTCCTGACCGTCCTTGGACAGGGTAAACTCGATGAACATCAGCCCCAGGTACGGGTTTTTGGCGTTGGCGGCCAGGGCGACCCCGTTGGGGCGGGCCACGACCGGTTCCAGGGGTAGCCATTCAATTGGGGCTCCCTTGGCCTTCAGCCGTTCCGCATTGTGGTTGTAAATGGTGATGGCCATAGGGATTTCACCGGAAGATACCAGTTCGGAAATCAAGGTGTGGCCCTTGCGAATCTGCAAGTCTTGCTCTTTCAGCTTGCGGAAGAACTCCATGGCCTTTTCTTCACTGCCCCACGGCCCTTGCTTGACAAGGGTCACGAACCAGTCCCAGTCGTCGGAGTCGATGGCCATTTTGCCCTTCCACTTGGGCAGCAGCAGGTCGTCATAGGTCTTGGGGACATCCGCGGGCTTGACCAGGTTGGTGTTGTAGCCGGCGGTAAAGAAGTTGTAACGGGTGGCATGCCAGAGGCCCTTGGGGTCGCGGGCTGCATCGGGGAAGTCTTTGAACGATGGGGTCCAGAACTGGGTGGTGACCGTTTCCCGGCCAAGGGTCTCCAGTTCCGGGCTGTTGGTTTCAAAGGCGTCCACTTCAAAGCGCCCGTTCTGCGCCTCAATGATGCCGCGCTGCAGTACCTTTTCGCTGTTGGACCGCCAGAGGTTGACCTCGACCTTGAGCTTGTAGTTCTTGTCCAGCCACTTGGTAAAGGTGTTGATCAGCGGGGTGGAGTCTTCCAGGTTCATGGAGGTGTAGAGGTTCAGTTCCGTTTCCTTGTTCTCTTTGGCCCCTGCCACCAGCATGTCGATCTTGTCGTCACCCTTGTACATGGCCAGGGCGGCGACTTTTTTGGCTTGTTCGGTGGTACGGAAGTCATTCTTGGCCGGTTGGGCCTGGCATGTCCACTCACTCCCCTTCGCCTGTTGGTGTTGCCGGGCTTTAGCGCCCGGTGCGGCGGGAACTCTCCTCGATCTGATCGAACCAGTCAAAGCCCATGGCCTTGACAATGCGGCTGGTTACGGAAATGATCCGGGCCGGCTTGTCCGGGTGGGCGTTGAAGTGGCGGTGCAGGGTGTAGGGTGGGATGTAAATGAACTGCCCTTCCTTCCAATCATGGCGGCTGGGCTCCTTGTGCCAGTCCCAGATGTAGGCGTCCTGGCAGTCAAAGTTCACATCCCAGTGCAGGTCGTAGCCTTCGCCCTCTACTACATAGAGCAGTTCCTCGCTCAGGTGGCGGTGTTTGCCGGACCAGCCGCCTTCCTCCAGAAACAGCATGTAGATATCCAGGCAATGCTCGCGGGTATTCATTTCCGCATTCAGCAGGTGCTTGATCAGACCGTGGGCGGAGTCCTCCCACGGCATTTCCGCCGCCTTGACGTAGTTGTGCCGCTCCTGCTCGGCGGCCCGGAAGGCGGCCGATGCCGCCAGACTCCGGCTGAAGTAGTCGGCCTTCAGGTCTCCACCCAGTGACCGGGCACGTTCTGCATTACTCGCCATGGTGATGGCCCTCCCACTGATCTGGATGGAACGGGTCGCTGCCGGCCGGTGTATCCGGCGGATACTCCACAACCCGCTGGAACAGCATGTGGGCGAACAGGAACAGGGGCTTGGCTTTCATGATCAGTACCTTGGCCGGCTTTTCGGGGTCGCCGTTAAAGTGCTGGTGCACGCAGGCGTTTTCCACAATGCAGATATCGCCGGCTTCCCAGTCGACCCGGCGGGTGTCATGGACGTCGTAACCCTTGCCGTCGAGAATGTAAAATACAGCGCTGTTCATGTGGCCGTGTTTCTGGCCATGACCACCCGGGGCATACACGTCCACGTGAGCCTCGATCATCTGGGTAATCGCGGTGCTCTGGGGGTTGATCACCTTCTTGCCGTAAAGCTGGGGACCGCCTTTCCATTCCATGTCGGCTGGATCATAAACGCGGGGCTGGCTCAACAACTGGCGGTATACCTCGCCGTACTTGCCCACCAGTGCCCGGACGAACACGCGCTCCTTTTGCCACCGTTCCCATTTGGGTTCATCGTGACCGTGACTGTGACCGTGGGACTCCCGACCTTCAGTTTCAGACATGAAGTACACCTACTCTTAGTTCTAATCAGCGTTTTAGTTCTATTGCCATAACGAAACCCCTATGAAAATTTTTGACACATTCATCGTACCCATTTGACATTTCATGCAGCATTGTGTGAGCAGGCTCAAAAGTGAAGCAAAAAAGGCGCCCCTCATGGGCGCCTGGTCTATTGGAAGAGCCTGCGGTTCAGCCCTGATCATGGCGAAGTGGCGGGGCGGTGCCTTCCAGCCGCTTTAGCTTGCGCCACAGAGTGGTGATGCTGATGCCCAGTTGCCGCGCTGCCAGGCTGCGGTTACCGCCGACCGCCGCCAGGGCCTCAATGAGTGCCTCGTGCTCAGCGGAGCGAACCGTAACCTCCAGCCCGGTGCGGGCGGCCCTGCCTCCGGGCCGGTGTGCCCGGGGATGTTGCAGGGCCAGGGGCAGGTGGGACACCTGCAGTGTGTTGCCCTCGCACAGAATGACTGCCCGCTCCAGGCAGTTTTGCAGTTCACGGATATTTCCTGGCCAGTCGTGGGCCAGCAGGGCCCGCTCCACCGCAGGCTGCCACCGGTACACGGGCTTGCCGTGGGTGGCTGCCAGGCGCGGCAACAGGTGGCGGGCCAGTATGGGCAGGTCACCCGAGCGCTGACACAGCGGCGGCAGGTGGACAGACAGCACATCCAGCCGGTAGAACAGGTCGGCGCGGAAGCGACCGGCCTGTACCAGGCTGCTCAGTTCACGGTGGGTGGTGCAAATGACGCGCACATCCACCGGCCGGGGCCGGCTGGTGCCAATGCGCAGGACCTCCCGCTCCTGCAGCACGCGCAGAAGTTTGGCCTGCATCGCCGGGGGCAGTTCGCCGATTTCGTCCAACAACAGCGTGCCGCCGTCCGCCTCTTCAAACAGCCCGGGGCGCCCTTCCTGGTCGGCCCCCGTAAAGGCACCGCCGATATACCCGAAAAGGGTGCTTTCGAACAGGCTGTCTGGCAGCGCCGCACAATTGACGGCCACGAACGGCTGGTGGTGGCGGGGGCCGGCGTTATGTACGGCCTGAGCTAGCAGTTCCTTGCCTGTGCCCGTCTCCCCTGTAATGCACAGCGGGGCAGAGCTGGTCGCGGCGGCGGCCGCCAGGTGCCGGACGGCCTGCAGTTGCGGGCTTTCGCCAATGATATCGTCCAGGGTATAACGTGCCCTGGGGTGACCGGAACGCGCTGTACCCGCATCGGCCGGGACGGCCAGCGCGTTGTTGAAGCCCAGGCCAAACTCCGACGTAATGGGAATGCGCACTGCCATGGCGCCCGGAACCATGTTGGAGGGGCCGATGACCGGTCGCTGCAATTCCATGGCGGCACGATCCGCCTGGTTTTGGTGCCCGATCAGGTCTGACAGCTCACGGCCGTCGGACTTTACTACCCGCAGGCGGCGGCCCTCGCCGTCGAAGGCCACGGCGATCCCGCCGGTCATGCGGGCGATCACGGGCAAGGCCTCGGCCAGTGCTGCCTGCAGAGCGGCATCCCGGGCGGTCCGCGCACCGTTGCCGATTCCCAGCACCAGATACCCCAGCGGAATGGCCAGGATTTCGCCCTGGCAGGGACAGGTCCAGGTTGGCTGCTCCGGGGCCTCTGGTTCGTCCCTACCCGTACTGGTCAGCGGGCGTTGTTGCCGGGCGGCGGTACGGCAAGTCGGGTGGATGCAGCCAACCGCCTCCGGGGCCGGGCGGCCGCCGCAAGCCAGGGCGTGGATAATCCGTCCGTCCGGCTCGGTCAGCACCACGCATCCGCCTATCATCCGCGCCAGTGCGGGCAGGGTTTCCACCAGCATGTCAGCCAGTGCGGAACTCAGCTCAGGGGACATGGCCACACCCCCGGTACACATGCAGTTTGCCATACGAAACATCGTATCAACCTGGATCCAAATATTCAATATCAAATACATAGCGCAACTTCCGCGGATTCCAGTGCAAATCCAACCGCAGGGAACTCGCACAAAAAAGGGTATGAACAATGCCATAGGTTCTGCAGTGACCCACCAGTGCGGGGTGTCGGCATGGGAGAATGGTTGGCGTTGCTGTCCACACTCTGCTACGCCGGTAGCGGTGTGTGTCTCAAGCGGGGCATGCAAGTGCGGGCGGGGGACGACGGACTGCTGGTATCCTTGTTCTTGAACGTGCTCATGTACAGCGGCTTTTATCTGTTCAGCCCGGGCGGAATGGCGGTACCGTGGTCGCGCACCGGGATCCTGGCCTTTGTGGGGGCTGGTGCGCTCACCAGCCTGCTGGCGCGCTGGGCCTATTTTGGCGGAATCCGCCGCCTGGGGCCCTCGCGGGCCGTGGCATTGAAGAGCAGTTCACCGGTGTTTGCGTTTCTTGCTGCCCTGCTGGTGCCAGGGGAGGAAGTGCGGAGTGTGGCCTTGCTGGGTGCCGTTCTGGTGGTGGCCGGAGTGTGGGCCGTCACCGGCAACCACCGGGCCGGCACACCGTTGGGGGCGGCACCGGGCGGGCGTCAGGAACGGACCGGTATGCTGATGGCCCTGGTGGCGGCCGCGGCCTACGGCGGCGGCCATGTGCTGCGCAAGGTGGGGATTAACGCCACCCCGGACCCGGTGGCGGGCGCCCTGATCGGGGCGGTGACCGGGCTGGCGGTATACCTGGCCCTGGCCGCGTTTTCCGGCCGGCTGGTTGCCACCCTGGAGCGTACCCGGCAGGCCCTGACGCCGTCGTACCTTCTGGCAGGTATCCTGGTGGGACTGGGTCAGGTGTTATTTTTTTATGCTGCGCAATTTACCGGGATTACGCATGTGGCAGTCATCAGCGCCAGTGAGCCGGTGCTGACGATAGGCCTGAGCAGCCTGTTCCTGCCGGCCGACGAACAACGCACGCCCTTCCTGTTGGCCGGCGTGGGCATGGTCACAGCCGGTGCCGCCGTGCTGGTCCTGGTCCGCTGAGGCCGGCCCCGGCCGCGCCCTGTCGTTTCATAATTGTAATGGTTTATGCCATTAGAAATGTTTATGATCAGTCCGATCTGATCAGAGTAGCGATTGTGAATTGACATGTCTCTTGCTGTGTCCCGCCAAACGGAGGTGGAACGACGGTGCCAGAACGTACGGATTTGCGCAGCGACCTGGTTCTGAGCGTGCGCATGCTGGAGCGAGCCGGTCTTGTAGACATGAACGGGCACGTCAGTGCCCGTGACCCTGATACCGGCCATGTGATCATCAATGCCCACGGGGCCAGCCGGCACGCCCTGACGGAGCGCGACCTGGTGACCATTGACCTGAGCGGGCGCCTGCTGGACGGCGAGGGTTCGCCGCCCTCGGAATGGCCCCTGCACACGTGCATGTATGAGGCGCGACCGGATATCATGGCCGTGGCCCATTTCCACCCACCTGTGGCCACGCGGTTCGGGGTGGTGCGGCGGCCCCTGGTAGCGGTCTGCAACCTGGGTGCGGCGGTGGGCACTCCGGCCCTGTATGACGCACCGGACCTGATTCGTAACCGCACCCTGGGCGTGGCGTGCGCCACTGCCCTGGGGCAGAGCCGGGCCGTGCTGATGCGGGGGCACGGGGTGACGGTGGTGGGGGGCAGCGTGCTGGAGGCGTTTGTGCTCTCACTGTGTCTGGAAGAGAACGCCCGCATGTTGGCAGGCGCCCTGGCGCTGGGTGATCCGGTTCCCTTCACGCCGGAAGAGGTGCAGCAGATCGGTGCCATGCACCGCGAAGCGCGGGTCATGCGCAAGTTTTGGGACTACCAGCAGAGCAAGCTCAAGGAAGGGTAGACATGGCCGGAACACACGGAGGGTTGGATATGCTTACAGGCTATCGCGCCCTGGACATGACCGGGTCCATGGGCTTTCTGTGTGGAAAGGTTCTGGGCGACCTGGGTGCCGATGTGATCAAGGTGGAACCGCCGGGCGGAGACCCGGCCCGGCGGTTCGGGCCTTTTTACCGGGACCAGCCCGACCCGGAAAAGAGCCTGTACTGGTGGGCTTATAACCATAACAAGCGCGGCATCACGCTGGATATCACCAGCCCGCCCGGGCGCGACCTGTTTCTGCGCCTGGTGGCTTCGGCCGACCTGGTGCTCGAAAGTTACCAGCCGGGTCACCTGGACGCGTTGGGAATTGGCTATGCCGAACTGGCGGCGGTGAACCCCGGGGTGGTGCTGGTGTCGATTACCCCCTGCGGCCAGACCGACCCCTGCCTGAATTTCGCCGGTTCTGATCCGGAAGCCACGGCCGTGGCCGGTGAGCCGGGCGGTCCCCTGCTGCGGGTCACGGTGCCGCAGGCTCTCATGTGGGTGGGGGTAGAGGCAGCAGTGGGGGCCATGGCCGCCCTCGGCCAGCGCCTGCATACCGGCGCGGGCCGGCGGGTGGGCGTATCGTTGCAGGCCAAGGAATTCTGGCAGGAGGTGGAGCATCCCGACCTGGGGGTGACCATTCGTTACCCCGGCATGTTCGGCCGCTTCAGCCGTTACCCCGCCCCGGCCTTCCGGTACGCTCCCCTGATCGGTGAGCACAACCAGGAGATCCTGGGCGTTGAACTGGGGCTGTCCGCCGTGGAACTGCAAAGTCTGGCCTACAGGCATATCATTTAACGAGCGGCCACTGGTTGGTCGCGTCTGTCCAGCCTACCGCGTTGCAGCCCTGCCCCCATCTTTTGGGGCAGGGCTATCTTGGACTTACTATTTGCTATGGGAAGGAACTTTGAGGGATTCATCGTATTTCAGAGAAGAAACATAAGAGTGCACAGTTGAAATTGGCGATCTGAGGATGGCGGTCATTTCGGGGTGAAACGGGCCGCCATCCGGTCCAAACCGCACCGGCATGGTTCTTGCACATTACCGGGCCGAGGCCGTGCAACGGCCACCACTGGTGCGAGGGGGAACGGGAATGACAAGGAGAAAGCGGGTTGCAGTTTCGCTGCTGTTGGCGTGGTCTGGCATGGTGGCTCTGATGGGCTGTGGATCGGGTGGCGCAGGGGGTGCCAGCACCTCCGGTGCGGCCACTGGCAGCACGGGAGCCGCCCCAGGCGCAGGCAGTGCCGCCAGCGCAGTCAGTAAGGATCCGATCAAGTTAGGGGTACTGGTTTCCGAGACTGGGTCCGCAAGCTGGCTGGGCGAGCCGGAGATTAAGGGAGCCAAGCTGGCGGCGGAGGAGATTAACGCCAAGGGCGGCATTGACGGCCGCAAGGTGGAACTGGTCATTCATAATGACGAGTCCACCCCGGAAAAGGCCGTGATCGGGGCCAAGAGACTCGTTGAGCAGGACAAGGTCGTTGCCATCATCGGGACTTCTCTGGTGGCAACGTCCAAGGCCATTTCGCCCCTGCTGAAGGAGAAGGGGCCCATTGCCTATTCGCTCTCGGCCGGATATCCCCCCGAGCATGAATACATGTTTGCCGGCAGCGTGCACACCGAGTTCATGCAGGAAACCATCATGGACTGGTTCAAGGACAAGGGTTTCAAGAAGGTGGCCCTGCTGGCGACCACCGACTCCACCGGACAGGTGGCGGTAGATGCGATCAAGCAGGTGGCTCCTCGGGCCGGGGTTGAGGTTGTCGCTCTGGAGCGCATGAACACCAACGATGTGGACGTCACCCCGCAGTTGACCCGCATCCGTTCTGCCCAGCCGGACGCCATGATTGCCTGGCTGACCGGCAAGCCGGCCGGTGTGGTGGTCAAGAACGTCTACCAGTTAGACCTGACCTTCCCGCTGTTTGTCTCCACCGGCAACATTTCGTACACCTTTGCCGACAGCATCAAGACCTTTCAGCCCAAGAGCCTGATTCTGCCCAGCACGAAGGACATCGCCTGGGAGGACCTCCCGGCTGATGACCCTCAGCGCAAGATCAATGAGGCGTTCCACAAGAGCTATTTTGAACATTACAAGCAGCATGCCGACTACGGGCCGCCGGTGGCCTACGATGGCGTGATGCTGGTGGCCGAGGCGATCAAGAAGGCCGGTAGCACCGACCCGGTGAAGGTCAAGGAGGCCATGGAGAGCATCCAGGGCTACGCCGGCCTGGTAGGTGTTTACGCATTCAGCAAGGATAATCACCGCGGCACGGGTCGGAAGGATACAGTCCTGATTCAGGTCAAGGACGGCAAGTTCTCTCTGTTCTGGAGGTGAACCGGTGGCTGGAAACGCCGCAGCTCAGTTGTTGCAAATCCTGGTAGGCGGCCTGACCGCCGGCAGTGTTTACGCCCTCATTGCGCTGGGCTTCACGCTAATCTATAACGTGAGTCGGGTGATCAACCTGGCCCAGGGAGAGTTCGTCTCCCTGGGCGCCCTGCTCATGATTACGCTCACGACCTCCGTGCAGATTCCCCTGCTGCCGGCCCTGATCATTACCATAGTGGTCCTGTCGGTGTTAGGCATGTTCCTGGAGCGGTTTGGTATGCGCACGGCCAAGGGGGCCAACCTGACCACCCTGCTCATTATCACCATCGGGGCATCGATTTTCCTGCGCGGGGTTGCCCTGTTGGCCTGGGGCCGCGATCCTTACTCACTGCCGGCCTTTTCCGGAGAAAAACCGATGCAGTTGTTTGGGGCGGCCGTGCAGCCCCAGGTGTTCTGGGTCCTGGGTACGCTGGCAGCCGTCGCCATCTGCCTGTGGTTCTACTTTGAGCGGACCTGGCACGGCAAGGCGATGGTGGCCTGTGCTGAGAATCCGCCGGCTGCCTCCCTGATTGGGATCAACGTGCGGCGGATGGTGCAGATTTCCTTTGCCCTCAGTGCCGCCATTGGAGCACTGGGGGGCGCGGTGGTGGCCCCTATCACCTTCATGACCTATGACGGTGGCACCATGCTGGGTCTCAAGGGCTTTGTGGCGGCGATCCTGGGCGGGCTGGGCAACAACTGGGGGGCAGTTACCGGTGGTATACTGCTTGGCCTGTTAGAAGCGCTGGCCGCCGGTTATGTCTCGTCTCTGTTCAAAGAGACAGTCTCCCTGCTGGTTCTGGTAGCGGTGCTGATGTATCGGCCGAGCGGCCTGTTAGGGGGGGCACGCTCATGAGCCGTGGCCTGGTCATTTTTGCCGTGGTCCTGGCTGCAACTCCCCTGGTCCTGCAGGGCCATTACTTGTTGGGCGTATCGGTTCTGGTGGGCATCTTTGCCCTGGCCACCCTCGGGCTCGATCTGCTGTTCGGTTACTCCGGGCAACTGTCGCTGGGGCAGGCTGCTTTCATGGGGGTGGGGGCATACACCAGCGGCCTGCTGACCACTCGGTTTCACCTGCCACCACTGGTGGCGATTGTGGCCGGCTGCGTGCTGGCCGCCGCCCTGGCCCTGGCGGTGGGCCGACCGGTTTTGCGGCTGCGCGGTTACTACCTGGTGCTGGCCACCCTGACCGGTGGGCTGATCTTTGAAATGCTGCTGGTCGGGTGGCGCGACCTGACCGGCGGACCGTCGGGGTTGGCCGGCGTGCCTCCGTTCAGCCTGGGTGGCCTGGTGTTTACCTCAGATGTGCACTACCACTACCTGGTCTGGACGCTGGTGCTGGTCGCCTTTGTGGGACTCCGGTTCCTGACCGGGGGTCGGATCGGACGGGCCTTGCGGGCCGTGGCGACCGATGATGTGGCGGCCAGTGTTTTCAGCATCGACGTGGCCAAACTCAAGGTGCAGGCGTTCGTCATCAGCGCGATTCTGGCCGCCGTTGCCGGTAGCCTGTTTGCCCATTACACGCGCTTTATGTCTCCGGACATGGTGGGCATGCAAACGTCCTTTGCCCTGGTGACCATGGTCGCTCTGGGTGGCATGGGCCATCTCTGGGGTGCCATTCTGGGCACTTTCCTGCTCAAGTTGCTGCCAGAGTTGATCGGCTGGATGCGGGACTACCAGTTGATTATCCATGGCCTGATTCTGATGAGCCTCATGATCGGCATGCCCAGGGGGATTGCCGGTGCCGTTCACAACCTGATGGCGAGGAAGGGGGGCGCGTTGCATGGCGGCCTTGCTGCAGGTCAGCGCAATTAGTAAGCGGTTCGGCGGCATTCAGGCCCTGCGCAACGTTTCCTTCGCCGTGGAAGCCGGCAGCGTGACAGCACTGGTGGGTCCCAATGGGGCGGGAAAGACGACTTGTTTCAACGTGGTCAGCGGGGTTTTGCCTGGCGACGAAGGCCAGATTGAGTTCAAGGGCCAGTCCATTTTCCGGCTGCCGCCCCATGAAATTGGGCGCCGGGGCCTGGGGCGGAGCTTTCAGAATGTACGGTTGTTTCCCAACATGACGGTGCTGGAGAATGTGATGGTGGGGTGTCACCGGCGGACCCAAACGGGGTTCTGGGCCGGTGCCCTGAACCTGAGGAGTGCCCGGAATGAAGAGCGGTGGATGCACGAGCAGGCCATGACCGCCCTGGAATTTGTCGGGCTGGCCGGCCGGGCCCATGGGCCGGCCACCGGGATTCCGCTGGGAGAAGAAAAGCTGCTGGAGATTGCCCGGGCGCTGGCCATGGACCCCGCTCTGCTGCTGCTGGACGAACCGGCCGCCGGGCTGAACGATGCCGAAACCCAGAACCTGGCCAACCTGTTGCAGCGCCTGCGGTCAGCAGGGCGTACCGTTCTAATTGTGGAACACAACATGAACCTGGTGATGGGGGTTTCGGACCGGGTCGTGGTGCTTAATTACGGTGAAAAGATTGCCGACGGCAGCCCTGAGCAAGTTCAGGAAGACCCGGGCGTGATCGCGGCCTATCTGGGAGGGGTCGACGCCCCATGCTAACGATCAATGACCTGCGCGCCGGGTACGGTCGGAATCAGGTGCTCCGGGGCATTTCGCTCTCGGTGCAGCCAGGCGAAGTGGTGACGGTCCTGGGGGCAAACGGTGCCGGGAAAACGACCCTGCTCAAGGCGATTTGCGGTCTGATTCAACCGGAGAAGGGGACGGTCTCCTTCGCCGGCCAGGACGTGACCGGCAAACCCGCCCATGAGATCGTGCGATCAGGGCTATGCCTGGTCCCGGAAGGGCGGCAGACCTTTGCCGGGCTGACAGTGCTGGATAACCTGATGCTGGCGGCCCAGTATGGCCGCAGCACCAGAGCCACGCCCGATGAGGTATCCCGTGATCTGGCCAGTGTGTTTGAGCTTTTCCCGCGGTTGAGGGAGCGCCAGAGCCAACGGGCCGGGACCCTCTCCGGCGGTGAGGGACAGATGCTGGCGATCGGCCGGGCGCTGATGTGCCGGCCCCGCCTGCTGATGATGGACGAGCCTTCCCTTGGGCTGGCGCCCAAGGTGGTGCAGGAGATCTTCGCGATTATCCGGGACCTGCGGCAGAAGGTACCGGTCCTGCTGGTGGAACAGAACGCCCACGCGGCTCTGACGGTCTCGGACCGGGGCGCAGTACTGGAGACCGGCCACGTCGTTCTGGCCGGTCCCTCCCGGGAACTGCTGGTTGACCCTCGGGTCCGTGAGCACTATCTGGGTACGGCCGGGGGACGGCACCAGGCCTGACCCTGTTCAGAGGATTTGACAGTCCCACTGGCTGGAGGTGCACCTCGACATGATGTCTGAGACGGCGGGTGACCCCTTGCTGCAGGTTCTGTTGGCGGCGCTCCCCCTGATTGCGCGGATTACCGGCGGCAACGCCCTGGTGGCGGATCGGGCGGGCGTCAAAATCTTTACGGTGGACCATGAGGGCCGGGAGGTGCCAACCGAGCAGGGCATTGTGCACGAGTTAAGTCGGAAGGCGGCGGCGACCGGTCAGCCGGTGTTCGGCCCTTCCCAACGGCATCCCGGCGCCCACGCCTGGGCCATGCCCCTGGGGGATTATGTGCTGGCTGCTTCGAACGGGGAGCGGACGGCCCGGGAGTCACAACTGCGCGCGTCGCTGCAGGCGGCCATTCCTCTGATTGCCAAGGTCGCCGGGGGAGAGGCCGTGATCTTTGACCAGGCCGGGCGCCGTCTCATGAGCGCTCTTTCGGACGGCACCACTGACCCTTCCCGACTGGGGGGTGTCAGTGAATCCAGCCGGCGGGCGATTGAAACCGGGCGTCCCAACATCAGCCCGTCGACCTCAGTGGCGGGAGCCATTGCGGTTCGCATTCCCATTACCCGGGAGTTTGGCTTTGGATTTAACAACGCCCTGGCGGTGCAGAAAGAGCAGAAGCTGCTGGAGGAAATGAAGCGGCGGCAGCCGACCCGTTACTCCTGGGACCATATCGTTTCGCAAAGCCGGGCGATGCACACAGCCCTCGCCATGGCCCGGCGTGCTGCCGCCACCCAGTCTCCGGTTTGGATCTATGGGGAGACCGGTACCGGCAAGGAACTGTTTGCCCAGGCCATTCACTCGGCCAGTCTGCGGCGGGACCGACCGTTTCTGGCCATTAACTGCGCGGCGTTGCCGGCCAACCTGGTGGAAAGCAACCTCTTCGGCTATGTGGAGGGTGCCTTTACCGGGGCCCGCAAGGGCGGCCAGGCGGGGGTGTTTGAAGAAGCCAACGGCGGCACGCTGCTCCTGGACGAGATCAGTGAAATGGACCTCGGCTTGCAGGCCAAGCTGCTGCGGGTTTTACAGGAGCGCGAGGTTTGTCGTATCGGCTCCACCCGGCCCATTCCCGTTGATGTGCGCATTATCTGTACCACCAACCGGGATTTGGGCCTGATGGCCCAGCAGGGCAAATTCCGGGAAGATCTGTTTTACCGGCTCAATGTGGTCGATATTCCAGTGCCACCTCTGCGGGAGCGGCGGGAGGATATCCCGTCACTGGTGGAGCATTTCCTGACTACCTGCAGTTTGCGGGTGGGCCGGCTGGTCGTACGGATTGAACCTGCCGCCATGTCGCAACTGGTGGCCTACGACTGGCCGGGTAATGTCCGGGAACTGCAAAACTGCGTGGAACGGGCCATCAACCTGGTTGAGGAAGATATTGTATTGACCCGTCATTTGCCGCCACGAGTGGTAGGCACTGCCCCGGCCATTACGCCGGCGGCGCTGACCCTGGACGAGGCGATCCGTCAGGCCGAACGCGATGTGATTCTGCAAACGATCAAGGATGTCGGTGGCAACCGGGCACGGGCCGCCAGCCGCCTGGGCATCAGTGTGACCACCTTGTGGCGGAAACTGCGGGAACACGGTTATGAGGCATCGGACACGGCATTGCCGCCGTCTTAGCATACACGGTTGAATGGTGCAATTGCAGATTTGAAACGAGCCGGGCCGGGGCGTCGCCCCAGGCCCGGCTCCTGGGTCTTCCGGGGGCTGGCATGTCTCTTGCTTAAAATTAAGATAACAGAATCCTGCTCCATATTTTCGGGATGAGGGGACCCGACGAAGGAGGCGAACCATGCCTTTTAGCACCATTCCCGAAGCTTTGGAGGAACTGCGCCAGGGGCGAATGGTAGTCGTGGTGGATACTTCAGGCGACGAGAACGAGGGTGACCTGGTGATGGCCGCTGAAAGGGTCACGCCGGAGGCCATCAATTTCATGGCCGTGATGGGCCGCGGGCTCGTCTGCCTGGCCCTGACGGGTGAACGGACACAGCAATTGGGCCTGCCCCTGATGGTGAATCCACCGCGCAATGGGAAGGGGAGCGCATTCACTCTCTCCATTGACGCCCGTGAAGGCGTCACCAACGGCGTTTCCGCCTATGAGCGGGCGTATACCATTATGCGGGCTGTGGACCCGAATGCGACGGCCGACGACTTTGTCCGCCCCGGCCACGTATTTCCGTTGCGGGCGCGCGAAGGTGGGGTTCTGGAGCGCCAGGGCCATACGGAAGCGGCCGTTGAGCTGGCCCGCTTGGCGGGTCTGTACCCGGCGGGAGTTACCTGTACCGTGATGCGGGAAGACGGCACGCTCGCCCGGCTCCCGGATCTGGTCCGTTACGCCCTGCGGCACAGCCTGAAACTCTGTTCCATCGCCGACCTGGCTGCTTACGTAACGCAACACGTGACACCGGATCTGGCGCGTACCAGTGAAACGGAGCTGCCCACACGCCACGGCACCTTTCGGTTGCTCACTTATGAGGATCGTCTCACCCGGGACGTGCAACTGGCTCTGGTGCAGGGACAGGTTACCGGTCACTCCCCGGTGCTGACCCGGATTCATTCGGAATGCATCACGGGTGAGGCTTTTGGTTCTTTATGCTGTGACTGCGGCACTCAGCTAGAAGAAGCTCTGGAAGCCATCCAGGCGGCGGGGGCCGGCGTGCTGGTTTACCTGCGCCGCCATGCGTCCGACGAATACGACTCTGGTCCGGTGGCCTGTATCCTGCGAGATCTGGGTATTCAACAGATCAGCCTGCTGGGCCAGGCGCAGGAGGAGGCCGCTCTGACCGAACTGGGCATTGACGTGGCCCGGCTTGTGCCGTTTAAGGCCGGTCAGCATGCGCACCACCCACGGTACCCAACCGTGAAGCGGAATCCATTTGGGCATCGCCTGGCAGAAGGCGAAGTGTTTGTTCGATAGAAGCGTTGGCGGCGGTTGGTCAGGACAGGGGGAGTGACTGTGCAGCCTGCAGGGGGAGCTACCAGACCCAGGGCCTACCATTACCCGTTCTCGAAGGAGAGAGCGCTCCGGCACGCCATCCTTTCCGGTCAGCGCGTGGAGGCCATGCGGGCGTTTGAAGCCTTTTTTGGCTTCATGCTGGAGTCCAGCACCACCATCCGGCATTTGAAGTCTGACTCGGTTCACCTGATGGTGGTCCTGATCCGCAAGTGTTTTCAGTCCGGAATGGTGGCAGACGCTCTGATGGACTCTGTGCTCGCTTATGCCAACCGGCTGATCCAGGCCAACAGTGCAACTGAGGTGCATGTGATTTTGCAGGGGCTGATGGAACAGTTGCTGGAGGCGGTGGAGCAGCAGCGGTTGCGGGACCGGCGGCAAAAGGTCCGTCGGGCGATCCAGTACATTCATGCCCACTACCACCGCGGGTTGTCCCTGGAAGATGTGGCCGGTGTGGTCGGGCTCAGTTATTCGTATTTCAGCCGGCTATTTTCCCGGGAGACGGGCATGTCGTTTCAGGAGTACCTGACGCAAATCCGGCTGGAAAACGCCAAACAACTGTTGCTCACCACGAACCTGACGGTCGAGGAGATTACCGCCCAGGTCGGCTATGAAGATGCCAGTCACTTTATTCGGGTGTTCAAGCGCTGTTCCGGCATTACTCCCCGCCGGTTCGCTCATACGAACAGGCTGGCCCATCCGCCGGTGCCGCCGGAGACCGGGTTGAAGGTGGCGAGTGGTTAGAGCCGGCGCGGTAGGCCCCCTGCTCCTGCATGCCAGGAGCAGGGGGCCTCTTGTCATAAGGTCGGTCAAGCCTCATGCCAGGCTGGTTCGCCTGGCCTCCGCGACGATTCGCGGGGCAGGGCCGCCCAACACAGCCCTCCTGCCTGGGCTCACGTCGCCGCGGGTTCGGCCATGGCGGGTCAAACCAGTATCTTGCGAAACACATCTCAACCATTGACAGTTTCCCTCTGCACCTGACCGTATCCACCGGGCTGCGCCTGTTTTGATTTGTTTTTCCGTTCACCTGGCTGTTTTTTCCCCGCACCGACCCGCGCGGCCATTCACCACCCTTCACCCTGGTGTTCCTTGCCGGTACCCGGGCGCGCGCTGATTCACCTTCCGGTTCCGCCCCGGTACCCTGGTGACCCATCCTTGCTACTGGGCCGCTCCTTCCTGTTCTTTCCCGCACCCGGCCGCTCACTGCTGTTTTTGCCTTCACCTGGCTGTTCACCGCTGCACCCAGATTCACCTGGCCGCACCCCGGCGCCGGGCCGCTAATGGGAAGGGTACCTCCCTGTAATTCCATTAAATCCGTTGGATGAGGATTAGTGATTCGATGGAGAAACTCCCAGGGCTATTTTCTGAACTTGACATAGGGCCAACGCCAGCAGAGTCAACGCTCTGCCTCTTTCTATTGGCTAGAACCTCCGTTAATTATAGAAAGTTACAATAGATGGCAACGAACAGTGTGGCTATGTCAGCTCCTTCACGAAACGTGGTAAGCGTAAGGCCCAAGCCGCTTTGCTCTGTCGATCACACACCAATTACCAACCTGTATGACAAGGACTAAGAACGATTGCGAACTTTGATTGTGCCTGATACCGAACCATAGCCTTGTAGGTTTCGTTTTCCTTTACGAACGGTCCGAAATAGCTAAGTGTACCATTATTGAACAATACACAATGGATTGAATATAAGTATTTGAGTGCTGTGGTCAGTGGGTTTATAGTAGAGTCAGAAACACGCTGCTGGCTACTTCCTAACCCAACAAGCATTTCGTCCATTCCACTTAGACGGTCCCCTCCGGAGGGTCCTAGATGTTGGCGTTAGAAGTTCAGTGGCTCAAAGAACTGGTTGACCAGGAACAATGGGACCAAGCTTTGAAGGTTGCCGGGCAACTCATTGTCCGTGGTGGGTATACTGGGGTCGAGTACGCTGAAATCAACTATGCTATCTGCCGGTCCAAAGCACATTGCCAGGAATTACACGAGGCTATCCCTTCAGGAGAGCTGTGCCGGCGGTTATGTTTGGACAGCGGAGAGTGGGATCTTCTGGGGAAAGTGCTGCTTGTCCTGGGCGTTATCTACATTCGAATCCGCTCCTATCAGAGAGCCCTTGCTACCCTGAATGAGTACTTTGAACACGCGCCGCGTTACCTGACTGTCGGCAAACTCGCTGGGCGTGTCTGGCATAATATCGGAAACGCACTTGTTAGATTGGGACAATTTGATGAAGCCGTAAGAGCCCTCAATCAAGCACGCGAAGCATACCGATTGACCGAAGATGACGTGGTGTTGTATCACCAGGTTACCCAGTTATTGGTAGACTGTTGTTTAGAGGTTAATCTTTCAGCCATTCCCTCTCTACTTTCCGAATTGCGAACCAACGCCTTGCACCATTCCGAAGTACGAGATAGCCGCCCCAGGTATTTCTTTGCCCGTGCACGCTACGCGTACCGTTTGGGAGCGTACCGGTGGGCTGCCTCGCTTTGCCTTGCGGGGCTTCTTGAACCCAATAAGTATGGTTGGACTGAAGTCCACCTAAACCTGATGTTGTCCAAGTGCTTAGCTGCCATCGGACATTGTAAGGATGCACTGGGATACGCTCTCGCCGGACGCATGGCTGCTATTCAAAAGCGTGCATTTGATCTGGAGTTCATCGCCATTGAGGCCATGTACGACCTCATGTCCAAGCACGGTACAGCCCTACTTCATTCCCTAGACCAGGATTATCTGCAGCAAGGGTTGGACATGATGCCGTTGGTGGGTGGATCCGCGATCTCTGAAAGGAGGTACTCGTAAGAGAAAGGAGGGAGTTTATGCGCACCCTGTTCGTTTTGGTGTTGATTAGCGCTACGGTCTGGCTAGTATCGATGAGCGCTGCCGGAGCTTGCATGCCACCAGAGTTCCCCTGCTAGTCCCCTGTTAATTCCCATAAAGAAGCAACGAGACGGAGTACAAAAGCACCCGTCTCGTTGTCGCGCGTGTAGGCAGTGGCTATAATCAACCCAGATAACCTGAAACAAGACGGGGGTGCCGCCGGATGGGGGCCGTAACAGCCCTGATGGACCAATGCTGTGGATAACTAGGTGCTGGGTCGCTACGGCCCCCGCTGCGCGAATGCTGCCCTTTGCGCTTCAATCAGCGCCCTGCCACCATTCAACGCTGATTTCCAGGGCGGTCCGTGGCTACATGCGGAAAACACCGGTGAATCACATAAAATCGGAGCCGCACAGGTGGGGGAGCCGCCACTTTTCGCCGTCTCCGGACCAGAACGCCCCTTCTCAGGCCGAAAACAGGCTAATTCCGGGG
>JAKFDK010000008.1:0-2752 GCA_036676195.1 Clostridia bacterium
GGGCATAGCTGCTTCCGCTGCCCCAGATCACGGTCAGCTCCGGTTTTCCGCGGTCAGAAATCCGCACAAAATCGAGCCGGCCATGGGTGTATAGCCGAGCGTAGTAATCGATCTCAGGGGTCTGTGCCCCGCCGTAATACCCGCCTTTCCACCGGAAGCTCCGGTAGCTACCTGGGTTGTCAGTGCTGTCAGTTGTGCTGTAGTAAATGGTGAGTTTGGTGTCGTCCTCACTGAATTTGTAGAAGGGAGCGCCGCTCGACAGGCCAGGATTGGGTGCCTTAAGGTTATCCTTGTTGATGTGGCAGTTACTGCAGACATCCACGCTGGTGACCGTGAATCCCAAATCCCTGTATCCGGGAAATTTGCAGTCGAATGTAACGCGCTGATTGACATCGTCACCGTATAGCGATCCGGTATAGGAGTGGTTAATATCCGGTCGATAATTATCGTTTCGCCATAACTGCGTATGCAACCCGGCAAGACCTGAAGTGGCTCCCCAGGCTAACGGGTCATAGGTAGTTCGTTTGGTGGCCACACTGCCGTTAGCAGCACCGGGGTTGCCCCAATACGCGTGGTAAGTGACAGTGGCACCCGCTGCCACAAGGTTACTCTCCACCTGTACCGTATACGTCTTGGCGGTGTCGTCGGCCGCTACGATTCTGTGCTCCAAAAGGGAGTCAAAGTCGTCCGTGACCCGCAGGTCGGCACCCCCGGGCTGCATGGTACCCTGGTCAGCCGTGAACGTGAACCGGATCGGCTCGCCCTGGTGGTCAACATCCCCCGGATTCGAGAGGGTAATGGGGCGGCGGTGACTCCAGCCAGCCAGCCATGCCATCTGCAGCCACCTCTTGCAGCATCAACACTAGAAGTGCAGAATGCCGCTGGCGTCCCACTGAATGGTAATATCACCGCCATTTGTGGGCGTATCCGTAAAATCCATATAGGCAATCAACCGGCTACTGGCATCGTTAGCCCCTTCCTTTATGAGAATGGCCCCGAAGATGGTATCGCCGGCGGCCAGGGCTGCCCAGGTAAGATCTGCCGCATCAAATACAGCTCGGTCGTTGGGTTTGTCCGCGGTGAGTGTTTTGCCGGTTAGAGTTTTGCGCCCAGCACCACCAAATCCCCGGGTATACCCGGTGACGTTGATTTCGGCATCGGCCGGGTCGTTGTCGCCCCCGGCGTCCACTGCGTCATGGTCCGGGTTCGGCGTATAAGTTGCGTTGACCAGCATTACCTTGATCGGGTCATTCAACAGGCTGATTGTGCCGTCAATCATCTCTTTTTTCGCCGTGTTGTAGACGAGTGACGCCATACTGTGTCCTCCTTGTCCACCCAAAGAACAGGAGCGCCCCCGTACCGGAGCGCCCCACTATAGCAAATTTAGCTGTTTTTACCCCTCGAATCCGGCATTTTTCCGGACATCGCCTCGAAAGTTTTCTAGGGGCGTTGATCGGGAAGCATCGGCCATAATTGTGGATCTTCCAGGCCGATATTCCACAGCCCAATACCTCTGACCCCGTAGTCAATCGCCGCAATGTTTGCCAACTGAACAATGGATTCTGCGTCCGGGAAAACGCAGAGGCTGAACCCATCGGCATCACCCAGAAATAACGTCGAGATCCAGGCGCCTGCATCCCTGGCCCGCACCGTCACCGCGTAGTCTCCGGGGTTGGCCAGGGAAAATACCTGTGAGTGCAGGTAGTCCCATTCTGCACTGATGGCCGTCGGCAGGCCGTCTGCGCCGTCTGAACGGGTATCCGTCTCCTCCCCGCTGTCAAGCCGGAACATCTCCCAGTCGCTGTCCCAGGTCACGCCCGACCGGGGAATACGGCCCAGTGTCTGCACCAAACCGTTCGGCAGCGTCACCTCTACCGCTTCCTGCGGAGAGAGCATATGGGAATCCCCCGCCACCAGCAGGTCAGTGGTTGCAGTCACATCAGCTCGAAGTCCGAAGGCTCCGGAGCCGGTAGCAGTCGTGGCGGTCAGGACCATGGTGGTGCCGATATACCCGGTAACCTGGGTGCCCCGGATGCGCATCTTCAACACATACCAGGTGTTCAAAGTAAAAGGGTAGCTGTAGCTACCCCTGAGGGTGCCCCCGTCGTAGAGTTCCAGTCGCCCGCCGATGGTGTTGGCGCACAGCCATAGGGACCCAAATACCACTCCGGCCTGCCCATCGGCGTGCAGTTTCAGTCTGGCCCGCAGGGTGAGATTCATAAATCCACTGTACCGGATTTGGCACTCACCACTACCTGAGACCCAGGAATATGGCCGGACCCCGCCGCTTCCGTCGTTACTGACCGTCCAGGATCCCGACAAGACTGTATAGTATGCAGTGGGCAGGGGGCCGGGTGGCCAGTCGCGGAAATCGTCGTACCAGACCAGGGCATGGTCAGGGTCACGCCGCAGGGTTTCCAGGGTCAGTTTAAACTTGCCCTGGTGCGGCCAGGCCGGAGCCCTGTTCCGGTCGTAGAAATGGCGGGGATGCACGGTAAAGGCCGCCTGGCCGCCGTCGTAGGTCTGGGTAAAGGTCTGACAGACCTTCAAACCGTAAAAATACGTATCTAAAGCACTGCTCGCCCCCAGTAATTCCAGGTAGTGACCACCGCCGGCCAGTGTGAATGTGCCGACCCGGATCCAGTGCTGTTGCCGGTGATAGGGATACCACTGGGGCTTGTTTCCCACGGTGCAGGCCGAGCCATCGACCGCAAAGGTCAAATGTTGTCGGTCCCACCAGGGGTAAAGCACC
>JAKFDK010000009.1:0-5696 GCA_036676195.1 Clostridia bacterium
CGTCAGCGCCGCTCAGATCAGTTGATGCGTCCCGTCTGATCCCCAACGCCAGCGCCGCTAAGGTCGTGTATGGGTTTGTCATCATGCTGACGGGCGCCCGCCTTGTGCGGACGCCCATCCGGGCATTGAACACCAAGGTAACGCGCTACAGCGCAAACGTCCCGTTCTCCGTCTGAATGACTTGGAGAATCCGCTCCTCTTCGCCAGTGGCGGCGTTGACATAAATCAGGAAGGTGTCATCGCCGCGCAGCGCCCGGAACTCGTAAGTCAGGATCTCGCCGGTGCCGGCTTCATCCGGGATCAGCGCCAGTTGAACCTGCTCCACCGCCAACTCCCCGTTCAGTGCCGCCTCCGCCTCCTCAGGGCTCAGCCCTGGCCTCGGCAGCGGGCGCTGGCGGTGCGCCATCAGGTAGGCGGTGGCGTCCACGCCCACTACATCGCCGTTATCCAGCGCCACCTTCACCCTGACCTGATCGGGGTATACCAGTACCTCGCCCTGGCGGTGCACGTATTGAATGGTAGCAAAACCGTCCGCCACTTCGCCATAGGTGGGCTCCAGGCCGGTAAAGC
This sequence comes from Clostridia bacterium, assembly GCA_036676195.1. Lineage (GTDB taxonomy): Bacteria > Bacillota > Sulfobacillia > Symbiobacteriales > ZC4RG38 > JAKFDK01. Next base: position 571 of record JAKFDK010000009.1, read on the forward strand.
CCGCAGCCTGCAGGTAAGCCAACCCGCGATCCCGGGCGCCCCTCAAGTCCAGGGTCGGTTCACCGGCCGGGCGGGAATTGATCAGGTCTACCAGGTTGCCGCCCGATTTGGCCACGTCCACCGTCACCTCAGACCCGGTGTTGGCGCCGTCGGCGGGGACTAGCCGGAAACTCCAGGTGGGGAGTTCGCCGGCGCCCTCCGTCTCGCCGGTCAACCGCCACTGCCCAGCGTTGGGCAGGTACTGGCGCATCCGGTCCGCGGCCTGCTCCCGGCTCACCGGCGAGCCGGTGACGGCAGGCTGGCGCCGGGTCACGTGATCCGAGAACGGCCCGTCATAGAGGAACTCCGGTAGCCGATCCATCTGGCTGCTAATCTGCTCCACTCCGCCAGGCAGCATGCTCATGGGGCTCTGGGGCTCAGCGGATGGCTTCCCGCCTGCGGCGGGCACCTGCAGCAGCCCGGCCAGGCCGGGCCGCCGCGGCTCCTGCCACCGGTACCCGCCGGCGGCCACCTTCAGCGCGAGTTCCTGCAGGGCGGCGCTCACCTCCACCGCTGTCCCGTACAGGTTCGCCAGTTGCTGGCGCTCTGCATCCGTCATGGCCTGGCCGGCAGCTTCGCGGCGGGCCACCACATAGGCAAAGTCGCCAACCTGGGCCAGGAACTTGCCGCTGGCGGCGCTGACCGGACCGGGCAGCGGCAGACAGCTAAAGTGGGAAATGGCGGCTCCGGTGTGGCGGCGCACTTCGCCCATGTAATGCAGGTTCTGACGCGCAGACCCCGTTACCAGTCCCTTCGCCAGCAGCGCCTGCAGGTTCTCAACGTGGTATACCAGGGCGTGAAAGTTGCGCTGCCTCTCCGCTTCCAGCGTCAGCGCCAACTGCTGGTTTGTTTGCTGCAGCCGCCAGGTATAGCCCCCCAACAGGACCAGTACCGCCAGGAACACCACGCCGGCGGCTGCCCACCAGATCTTGCGGGCCCTCATCACCACTACCCCCTACTTGGCGAACACGTGGTTGCCAACGCGCTTGATAATGGGCCGGCTCCAGATCCACTTGCTCACCGGCTTGGCGGGGTTCCAGAAGAAGACGGCGCCCCGGGTCGGATCCCAGCCGTTCAAGGCGTCCCGCGCCGCTCTGCGGCTGCTGGCGGTAGGGGTGCGGTAAACCTCGCCGTTGGCTACGGATTCAAAGGCCAGGGGCTGGTAGATGACTTCCTGCATGGTCTTGGGGAAGCGTGGATCCCGCACTCGGTTGAGAATCACGGAGGCGACGGCGACCTGCCCTTCGTATGGCTCCCCGCGGGCTTCGGCGCTGACCACCCGCGCCAGCAGTTCCACATCGTTGGCTCGGGTGGTGCGGCGGGCGCGGGCGGCCGGGCGCGCGATAGCGCGCTGGGGCAGTGGGCGGCCCAGTGCGGCCCATGTGGCCGGACCGACCACGCCATCCACCTTCAGCCCGTTGCGGCGCTGGAAAAGCCGGACGGCCGCGGCCGTCCGGCCTCCGTACACGCCATCCACGCCGCCCCGGTAATAACCCCAGGCGCGCAGGCGATCCTGCACCCAGCGCACGTCGCTGCCGCGGGTGCCCCAGTACAGGATGGCCCGCCGCTCCGGCGCCGCCTCCACAACCGTCGGACGTGGCGCAAACGAACCGATGAGGCTGAGGAGGAGCAGGAATGCCACAGCAGTACTTCTGCCCCGGTTCAAATGACCACTCCCTGGTGTGAGTGTGCTGACTGAGCATCCTTAATGTGGCATCGCTGGGGGTGCAGCATGCGCGCGGAAATGGATCGGGCGCCCCGGTGACCGGGGCGCCCGCCGTCACAGCCGTTCGCCAAATCGCCTCGCCCGGCTCTATAGATACAATGAAAAGAATGTAATCAACTGAAAGCGTCCCTGTTGCGGAACACCTTATTCGCGCCAGTGAGTTGCGCCATCTGATGCTGGCCCAACTCGACCTTCGGCCGTGTTCGCGTCGCTGGTAAAGGTGATGCCCGACATGACGTAAAGGAACGCTTGGTCTACCTGGAGAGGCCGACCGTGATCCGTGCGCTGGAGGAGTATCTGGCGGCACGTCCGGCCGACTTGGGAGCAGCTTTTCGTAAACAGCCTTGGGAACCCGCTGTCCATCCAGCAACTCTTCGCCAGGGTTCGGCGCTATGCTCGGGAGGCGGGTATTACCAAACCGACCAGCCCACATCGTCTCCGCGCCTACTTTGCAAGCAGGCATGGTCGCCGACGGCATGGACCCGCTTGCCCTGCAAGCGCTCATGGGTCACCGCAGTCTCCGGACAACCCTCCGTCACTACGTGGCCCTGGATGAGGAGCATCTCCGCACCGTCCTGGTCATTGGACAGGAACAGGATGTTCCCGGTGGCGGTTTCGACCCCGCCCAGGCGTTTGCCGGACAGATGGACAAGGTGCGGCTGTGGAATACTGTTCTGTCACCGTCTGACATTCTCGGCAACTTCTCGCACCGGCTCTCAGGCGCGGAGAGTGGCCTGGAGCCCCTCGGTCTTCTCGGCTCAGGGCTATGAGACGGCTCAGTTTATCGTGGAATCCCTGAACAAGCTGGGTGGCGAGACCGCTGACCAGCAGAAGCTGCTGGATATCATGAAGGGGATCACCTTCATGGCGCCCAGCGGTGAGTTCAAGCTCGACCCGGAGACCCAGAACATCATCCTGACCATATTCATTCGTTTGCGAGCCACCCCCCGCACCAGCGGGGGTTTTTCGTGTGGCCGGTGAAACCCTGACTCAGATGAGCGGTCTATACAAACACAGGGGGGATCGGTATGGGAGCGATCACAGAGTCGGACCTGCTTGTCCGATCGCGCCGTGGCGATCGCCAGGCCTTCACCCTGCTGGTCGAGGACCATACCGCCGCCGTGTACGCCTTCCTGCACCGCCGCACTGGCGGTGATGACCAGGCTGCCGACCTGACCCAGGAGTGCGCCTTCCGCACCTGGCTCTACCGCATCGCCCTGCGCCTGGTGGCCAGCGACCTGCAGCGCCGGAGCCGCCGGCCGCAGTCCGGGCCGACCTGGAGACCGCTCTGGCGGCCCTGCCGGCGGAGGGCAGGGAGTTGATCCGGCTGCTCTATGCGGATCGTCTCAGCTACGAACAGATCAGCGAACTGCTGGCGCTGCCTCTGGGCACTGTAAAGGTTCGTCCGCACCGGCATCGACAGCGTCTGAAGGAGCACCTGCAAAGCCTCTGGGGGGTGAACCGAGCGTGACCGAGCATCGCAACTGCGACCAGATCGAGCCCCAGTTGCCGGATTGGCTTTCCGGTCGCCTCGACCCGGTGGTTGCTGTGGCAGTGGCGCGGCATCTGGCCGATTGCCACCGCTGACGACTGGCGCCGCTTCGAGGCAGAACTTGCCGACCACTTCACCGACGATACCGCCGCCGCGCCCGCCGGGGTGACGGCGCGTATCACCGGGGCCGTCGCGGCCACCGCGGCCAATAGCGCCGTTCAGTCAACCCGAGCGGCGCCAGAGGTCAAGAGTGTCCCATTCTGGAGAGGGGTATACGATGCAAGCGCTGTTCCAGCCGGTCAGGTTCGCAGCACGGATCGGATTCGTCATCATGGCATGGCTGTTGGTCGCCTTCGTCTTCGTCCAGGTCTTTCACGCCGGCGCAGCGGTGCTGGTGAACCCGGGGGACTGGAGTTCCCACACCAACGTCGGCCACCTGATCTCTTTGCCCATCATGGCCATGTTCGCCCTGAGCATCATCGGCTGGATGCCGCTGCGTTTCCTGTTGCTCAGTCTTGGCCTCTGGGTGCTGTACGTGCTCCAGTATGCTTTTCTCTACTTCCCCCCGCCGGAACTTGCGATCATGAAGGCGTTCCACCCCGTCAACGCACTGGTCATCCTTTTCACGGCCACCTTCGTCGCAAGGGATTCCTGGCGGCTGATCAGTGCGAACTCATCCGGCCGGACGGTGCTCAGCACCGTTGTAGCCGTCTGCGCCCTGGGGCTCGCATTTTTGGGGGGCATTAGCCAGAGCCTGTTCGCAGAGGCTGCAGGCGGCGGAGCCAGGGCGGCCGCGCTTGCGGATGCCACCGAGGCCAGTGTCCCGGAGCGCTACAGGGCCATGCAGAACCCCCTCGCTGCCGGCGATGACGCCGCCGCAGCCGCCGGGCGGCAGATCGCCGAGAAACGGTGCATCGCCTGCCACGCTGCCGACTTCAAGGGCCAGCAGATCGGCAAGATCCGCTCGGCTGACTTGACCCAGTCTGCTGCCACGCGCAGCGAACAGTTCCTCATGTGGGCTATCAGTGAGGGGTCCCACCAGGGCATGCCCGCCTGGCGGTCCGAACTCTCCGAGGAGCAGCGATGGCTGCTGGTCACCTTCCTCAAGCGCTTGCATCCGTGATCCTGGCAACGAGCCGCTGTGAGCTGAACCGCATCACGGCCGGCGCCAAGACCGCAGCGCTTGGGAGTGCCGCCTCCCAGGGGTATGCTCTGCCTGACCTGCACTACGCCCGCGGGGCCGGCGGGTTGCTGCAGGATCTATTGAGCAAGAGGAAGCCAAAGACGGCAGCCGGGGTCAGGCCCCGGCTGCCGTCTTTCATGACTGGCGGAAGCATACAGGCGTCAGCCCAGGCGCTCTCCCACCTTGGCGATACCTTCTACACCCTCCACCTGAACACCGACTCCTTCCGGAGGGGGTTCGATGGCGGCGGCGGAAACAGTGAGCACTTCGTTGACGCAATCCACGACACAGCCGACAAGTCCTGAATCCGTTTCTGCCACCATAATGCGGGTATCACTGCCCCGTGCCCTTTCGGGCAGCCCCAGCCGCCGCTTGAGGTCGATGACCGGTACCACCTAACAAGTTGCCGCTCGCCCTCTCCCGATACACGGGCAGAGCGGGTGTGCAGCGCTGTCACCGGGCCCTTGTTGTGTGCTTCCGGCAAGACCTGCACCTCCTAAAGCTGAAAACGGCCGACTTGGCTTTGCAGAGCCCGGGCTACCTCGGTCAGGCTCTGGGCCGAAGCTGCGATCTCCTCCAGGGAGGCGTTCATTTCTTCGACGGATGACGAGACTTCTTCGGCGGCAGCGGCGTTTTCTTCGGAGATGGCGGCGATGCCGCTGACGGACCGGCTGACCTGATCGGCT
>JAKFDK010000010.1:0-174151 GCA_036676195.1 Clostridia bacterium
CGGCCCACACCACGCCCGCAGAGGCTCGCTGTCAAGTCCTGCCGCTTGCCACAGACCCCAATCCCGGTCGCTGACACGCTAGGAAACATAAGATTTACACCACTTCCGGGGACACTATCGTTGGACGCTCTGAAACCCTCTGGAAGCCTGGCCGTTCAGACAGCTCAGCCCAAAGACCTGCTGCTCAGAAGGACCCACATGGGCCCGGCTCCCCGCTCACCGGCGCACCGGACGACTACATCCACACAATGACCAGGCCGACGACCCGGCCAGGTGTCCGGGCCTTGACATAGGTGGCGAGCCACAGGCAGGGGTAGGAGATCCCAGGGGACGGTAACGAACTCGCTTCACAGCCTCGTCCAACTCTGGGCAGAGTCAATGGACCCTCGCTAGTGCGTATCCCAGGTGCGTTCCCTGTACAGCCCCCTTGTTAGAGAGACCCTACGTTTGGACGTCATACATACTGCTTTTGCGAAAGTCAGGGATTGTCTGGCGGCGGCCAGTGAAGACGGCGAAGCTAGGCGCCAAGGTACGCAGGGGGTTCCAGTGTTGTACTGGGAAAAGGGCGCGACGTGTTGTCGCGGACGTTGCCCAGGCGCTGGCGGAGCAGGTTGGCAGGCTACCTGGGCATTGGGCTGCCAGTTAGAGACGTCGTTCGCTTGGAACGAAGCCCGCTGCCGAAGAATAGCGGTAAGTGCGGCGGGATGGAGGGGGTGGATCCCTTGGTTGACGGCATACGTTGTGGCCAATGTGTAGAGGAGGGGGTAGGCAGGTTTGGGTTGCATGGCGCAAGGCGTTTCGGGGAGGAGGGCGGTTCTTGGGGTTCCACGTGGAACGCGTTGGCATGTGGGAGTTGTGAGAGGTCGAGCCAGCTAAGGGTGGTTGGAGAGGGACGGCGACGGGTAGGGCGGCGGCGGATCGGCGGGGGTACTGGCCGGGGGTGATGAAGCTTGATTTAGGTAGCTGCGGCCCGGGAAGTGGTTCATGTGCGCCGCCTCCGGAGGCTGCAGGACGAAGATGTAGGCGTTCCACGTGGAACGCGGCATAGCGGGTTATCCAGAGTCCGAACCATGCAGAGGGCTACCGGTGGGCCACCAGGTCCGAGTCCGAGGGGTGGGTTGCAGGACCGGCAGCACAAGAAATGCCCAGGACAGGGTGCCAAGTGCGAGCCAAAGCGTTCCACGTGGAACACAGTCCGTAAGCGGTGTTTCCCCGGACGCCTCCGTAAACCTCGCGACAGCCAGGTGCAATTTCGGGAAGGATCTGCCTCTGCCGCGCCGAATAAACTTCCCGACTGGAGTATCTCGCCCGATCTTCTTCCCGCCCCCTGTAGGAGAAAGGAATGGGTATGGTGGGCCGCATAATAGCTGTAACCAACCAGAAAGGTGGGGTGGGCAAAACCACCACAGCCGTCAATTTGAGTGCAACTATGGCCGAGCTCGGCCAGAAAGTCCTGCTCATGGACCTGGATCCCCAGGGCAATGCCACTGTGGGGTTGGGAATTGATCGCAAAAATCTCGACTTGTCGATCTACGATGTCCTGATCAAGGGTGCTCGACTGGAAAACGCGCTGCGGGAGACGCCTGTATCTGGCTTGCACCTGGTGCCAGCCACCATTGACCTTGCCGGTGCGGAAATCGAATTGGTCAACCAGATCTCGCGCGAAACTCGCCTGAAGAAGGCCATTCACCAAATTCGGGACCGCTATGACTTCATTTTCATTGATTGTCCACCCTCCCTTGGACTTCTCACCATAAATGCGTTGACTGCGGCCGACTCAGTGTTGATTCCCATTCAGTGCGAGTACTACGCCCTTGAAGGTGTCAGCCTGCTACACAAGACTATCGAATTGGTAAAGGAAGCACTCAATCCGGAGTTGGACCTGGAGGGAGTCCTCCTCACCATGTACGACGGTCGGACCAATCTTAGCGCGCAGGTCGCGGAGAGTGTGAAGGACCACCAACTGTTCCGTGGCAAGCTTTACCGTTCAACGATTGTGCGGAATGTAAGGCTCAGCGAGGCGCCCAGCCATGGAATTCCTATTAATATGTATGACCCCAAGTCCAAGGGAGCCGAAGGGTACTATGAGCTGGCCCGGGAGGTGATTGAGCATGCAGAAGAGAGGGCTGGGTAAGGGTCTTGGCGCCCTGATTCCTGAAGTCGGTCAGGTAGAGAAGGATACGATCCGGGAACTTCCCATCGATCGCATCAAGCCAAATCCGAAACAGCCGCGCAAGCAATTCGCCGATGATAAGCTGGCTGAGCTTGCAGCTTCCATCCGTGAGCACGGCATCGTGCAACCGGTGGTGGTGCGCCCGGTTGGATCAGATCATTTCGAACTGGTTGCAGGGGAGCGGCGTTGGCGAGCTGCACAGATAGCGGGCCTGGTTAAAATCCCGACTGTTGTGCGGGAATTCACCCCTGCGCAGGTCATGGAAATCGCCCTGATTGAAAACCTGCAACGAGAAGACTTGAATCCCATAGAAGAGGCCGAGGCGTTCCGGCTCCTGATCGAGGAATTCGGGGTAACACAGGAGGAATTGGCCCGCCGGTTAGGCAAAAGCCGGCCCCAGATTAGTAATACCCTGCGTCTGCTGCACTTGCCCGCAACGGTGCGGCATGAACTGGAGAGTGGGCATGTCTCCATGGGCCACGCCAAGGTGTTGCTGGGGGTTGAAGAACCTGATCAGATGCAGGCGCTGGCAGCCCGGGTTGTGGCCGAAAATCTTTCTGTGCGTGACCTGGAGGCGGCACTGGAGCAAATGCAGGTGACGCGCACCGCTAAAGGCGGACGCCCCAGGCGTCAGCCGACATCTGACCCGCAACTTCTGGCCATCGAGTCACGACTCCGGGAGAAGTATGGGACGCCGGTCAAGATCGTTACCGGCTCGCCCAGGGGAAAGGTAGAAATCTACTTTTACGGCGAAGAGGACTTGGCGCGAATTTACGACTTACTCTGTGCCCGGGAGCAGCCACCCAGCTCTCAGCGGCCCCTGCGCGAGCGCTTTTCCGTGTAATAGAGCAACACCCCCGGCCAAGCCGGGGGTGTTGGATTCCCGTGTTGCCATCACCGGGGCAAGTACGGCTTGATCCGGTCGTTGCCTTTGGCGGGATAGCCAAAGCCGGGGGAGGTAAGGAGGGCATGTTGTTGTACCCGGAGTTAGAGACCCCCGTGGTCATTGTCCGGCAAGATACGCTGGACAACAACATCGCCAGAATGGCGCGGGCTGCCAAAGATTTGGGCTTTAGCCTGCGCCCTCACTGCAAGACCCACAAGTCACTGGAAATTGCCCGGCGACAGCTCGCTGCAGGTGCAAGTGGGCTCACCGTAGCCAAAGTCTCTGAAGCCGAAGTCATGCAGATGGTAACCCCCCCCTCTATTCTGGTGGCAAACCAGATTATCGGATGGGACAAGGCACAGCGCCTGATCCGGCTGAATCAGACTGTGCCGGTAATCAGCGGTGTGGATTCGACAGAGGGAGCACGTTTTTTGAATCAGGCTGCTGCGCAGGCCGGATGCAAGCTCACGGTGTCGCTGGAGATCAATACAGGGCTGCACAGGGCCGGTGTTCTGCCCGGAATGCCGGCATTAACCCTGGCCAGGGAGCTTGTGCAGCTACCCAACCTTCACTTTTGGGGCATCTTCACCCATGCGGGTCACGCTTACGCCGCATCAGACCCGGAACAGCGGTCGGTTATCGGGCGGGATGAAGGTAGGCAGATGGTAGACCTCGCGCAACAACTGCGTTCTGCAGGCGTCCTGATTGAAAATGTGAGTGTGGGTTCTACCCCAACTGCCCTCGACGCTGGTGCAGTGGCCGGTGTAACTGAGGTTCGTCCAGGTAATTATGTATTCTACGACGCCATGCAGATTGCCCTGGGGGTTGCAACGGAGGCCGACTGCGCCCTGCGGGTCATTACGACGGTAATCAGCCGACCGACACCTACCCGCGCCGTGGTGGATTGCGGCAGCAAGACCCTGGCGTTGGACCGGGGTGCGCATGGCACCGGCTCCCTGCCTGGTCACGGCCGGGTTTTGGGCGGCTACCGACGGGTACTGGAACGTCTGTCTGAGGAGCACGGGGTCCTGCGGATTGAAGCACATGACCCTCTGCAGATCGGAGACCGGTTGGAGGTTATCCCCAACCACGCCTGTGTGGTAGTGAATCTGACAGATCAACTGGTAGTAGTTGCCGCAGGCAAACCACTTACCACCTGGAATGTACAGGCCAGGGGCTGTACCCGGTAATTTCCGCCGCATTTGCACCATGCTTGCACCACTTGGCGGGGCAGGAGCAAGCCGCAGCCTGTCGAACTTTACTACCCGCTCGCACTAAGGTACTCTTCGCAAGGGGGCGCCGTTCCGTTGATCCTCGATAACGTTGCCCCGGTTACTGTCGCGCTCATGTCTGCCGCTGGTAGTTTCTTGCTGTTGTGTTTGGTAATCGGGCTTTGGATGAACCAACGGCGGTTGCTTAATCGCTATCGCCTATTGCTTGGCGGCCCCCGGGGGCGAGACCTCGAGAGTGTTCTGTTGGACCTGTCCAACCAGGTCACTGCGCTGAAGAGTCAGGTGGCGGCACTGGATGTACAGACTGCAGAGTTGGGGCGGGCAGCCAAGGGCCACATTCAGTATGTAGGAATCGTGCGGTACCGTGCCTTTCCGGAGTTGGGGAGTGATTTGAGTTTTTCAGCGGCACTCCTGGATGGTAACCGTAATGGACTTGTGGTCACCAGCCTGTTCGGACGGTCGGAAAGCAGGATTTATGGTAAGCCAGTCCAATCCGGCACATCTACGTATATTCTGACGGATGAGGAAAAGCAGGCAATAGCAGAGGCACTGGCTTCTCACATGAAGTCACTCTGAGTGTTTCCCTTCTTTGTAGGAGGACTTTAGTAATCTGTGGCGAAATATTCCTCTTGTCCGTTTTTCGCCCTGAGAACGGTACAGAAACGTAGAGGGGGGTGATTTGCCGGTGATCAAACAGCGTCACACCAATACCATCACTCTGATTGTTGTGCCGCGGTCCCACCGACAAACACTCAACCTGCTGTTGCCGGTACCCCTTCTGATCGGATTAGCGGTGATGCTGGTCATCGGCCTGGTCACCAGCATTGGTTACGTCTATTTTCTGAATCGGGATCATGCCCGGGCCACAGCGGCAATTGAGGACCAAACTGCCCTGAAACTTGAGGCAGCACAAGCAGAACAGGAACTGAGAGAACGCGAATCTCAACTTCAGCAGATGACAATCAAGGTCCAGGAGATTGAGACCGATCTAACCAAGTTACGAGAGTTAGACAACCGCGTTCGTAAGTTGATAGATGGGAACAGTTCCTCTGAAACAGATCTACCCCAGGACGCTCAGGCGACGGAGGCCGCCGCCGAGCCAATATTAAACACCGAAGAAGAGACAGCGGTTGCCGCCGAGGATGCGGGAGTCGAACAGTTGGTTGCAGACGGCGTCATTGCAACCCGGACGGCCCCGCGTGAGCGCATCCTGGCCAGCCGCTCACTCACTGTGCGCCGCACCCCGGCTGACGGAGTTCTGGCCCGCCTGGAGAGCCTCAAAGGAGAGAGTGCTCAGCGTCTGAAGTCACTGGCGGAGTCAGAAACCAACCTGGCAAACCGGATGGACTACCTTGCCCACCGGCCTACAGGGCAGCCTGCATGGGGAGAGCGGTCTGACCATTTCGGGTGGCGTTGGGACCCCCTCGGGCGCGGCCAGCGTTACCACCAGGGCGTTGATTACGCGGCTGACTGGGGGAATGAGATTTACGCAACGGCTGACGGGGTGGTCGTATTCGCTGATTGGAAGTCTGGAGGATATGGACTTACCGTTATCGTTGACCACGGTTACGGCTTTCAGACCCTGTACGCCCATAACAGCGAAAATGCAGTGCAGGAAGGTGAACATGTAAAGCGTGGTCAGGTGCTGGCCTACGTTGGCAACACCGGTAACAGCACCGGGCCGCATGTGCACTACGAGGTTCACCTGTGGGGAGAGCCAGTAGACCCGGACGGGTACGTGGATTGAGGTGAGCAAACAGGTATGTTTGGTAAGCGCACTGGAGATACTCTGAAGTATAACCGGGTCGAAACTGTGATCGGCGAGGGTACTGAGATCCGTGGAAACATCCAGTCCAGCGGTGTAGTACGGATCGACGGCTACCTGGAGGGCGATGTGGACCACCAGGGGGAACTGGTGGTGGGCCCCAAGGGTCGTGTCCACGCAAATGTCCGTTCGCGTGAGATGGCGGTTGCGGGCGAAGTGCGCGGGGATGTACTTGTCGTGGGTAAGCTCGAAATTCTTGCCTCCGGTAAGCTGTTTGGCGACATCCAGTGTGGCCACCTCGTGATACAGGAGGGTGCAGTTTTCGAAGGGCGTAGCCAAATGCAGGAAGACGCTGGGAAATCCAGGTCCATGCATGAGGAGCGCGCTGCCGAAGGCTGACGCATGACGTCCGCGCCAGGGAACGAACCCGCCCGGTTAGCACCGGTGCGGGTCTTTTGTGTTTCTTTCAGCCTGTTGGAGGTGGACCGGTGCGAACGTTTTTTGTGGTGAACCCCACGGCCGGAAAGGGAAAGTGCCGGCAGTTATGGTCACTGATTCAGCCCCACCTCAGTTCCTGGGGCAATTGGACGTATGCCTATACCTGCACTCGGGGGCAAGCCACGCAGTTGACACGCGATGCGGTAACAGAGGGATACGATCGGATCGTAGCGCTGGGCGGGGACGGCACCCTGTCAGAGGTAGTGAACGGACTTTTTGGCACTCCAGCAGCTCTGGGGGTCATTCCGGCCGGCACCGGTAACGACTTTGCCAGGTGGGCAGGCATTCCCAGCCAGCCTGTCCAGGCAGCAAGGCTGGCTATGACCGGTTCTGCCCGCCCCGTTGATGTGGGTGAAGTGACCACCCAGGCCGGCTCCCGTTACTTTCTCAACGTAGCGGGATTTGGCTTTGATGCTGAGGTGGCTGGCGCCGTGAATCAGTACCCCAAGTACCTCGGTGGCACCCTGCCCTATATCCTTGGGATTCTCAGAACACTGTGGCACTGTCGTCCGGTGCACGTACAACTGGTGATGGATGGCCGCTGTTTTGAACGCACCATACTGCTGGGCGCAGTGGCCAATGGCAGATACTACGGGGGCGGCATGCTGATTGCCCCAGAAGCATGTGCGGATGACGGATTGTTTGACATTTGCCTGGCGGGCAACCTCGGCCCTGGCGCCGTTCTCCGTTTACTACCCAAACTATACTTGGGCGCCCACAAGTCACACCCGCTGGTCGAGTTCTTTCGGTGCCGCGAACTTCAGATTCGTTCTGCCCGGCCTGTGAACTGCCAGGCCGATGGCGAACTGGCCGGCGGGGTGCCGCTGGTCTTCCGGATTCATCCCGGAGGGATCCGTTGTGTGACGTGCAATTCGGAGAGGGCAGTCATGCCTTCACCCAGTGCCTGAGCGACTGTTTTGGCCATTTGCATCACAAGGTTCAGGCGAGTGTTCTGGAGAACAAAGTACTCCATAAACCCACCGACGTTGACCACACCTGTGATATGTAACTGACCGACGGCTGGGAGGTTTTTGTTCACACCGGCGCCGGGCTTCAGTGGACCACGGCCCACCGATACATAACCAATGGACTCAGATCGGCCCAAGCAGGCATCCACTGCCACGATCAACGGTCGCCAGTATTCGGCTTGCAGGGTGGCGACTGTTTCCGCCAGGTTTCCGGCATGGACCGGGCGATCCAGGGTCCCGAGCACACGAAAGGGCCATGGGCCGCGCTCTTCCAGCAGGCTACCGACCAGGGGTCCAAGGGCGTCGCCGATGGAGCGGTCAGTTCCCACGCATAATAGGACCAGCCCGTCCACATTGCGGGCCAGCTCAGCCCCCAGGCGGCGTATGGCAGCGGATATGGTAGAGGTCCCGGACGGGTCCGCCATGTGAATGCGCACTTCACCTTCTTTACCTGCTGAGCGCAGGCTCGGGCCGAGATCACCCATCCCTTCACCTCCGGGGACATTCGTCCCCGGCAGGAAGTATACGGCGGTTTTCCAACTGTTATTCAGGTTAGGGGGGCCAGGTGTGAGCCAGGAATCCGTTTCGGACATGCTGGCAAGGGCAGACCTCCACTATGAGCGGGGGGATTTCAGGCAGGCACTGGCACTGTATGAGCGAGTGCTGCTTATAGACCCTGAACATGCATACGCTCATAGCCGAGTGGGTGCCATTTGTGCGCAAACGGGGGACCTCGCCCGGGCCGAACAGGCCATTGGCAGAGCCCTGGAGTTGGATCCACAGTTGGCTGCCGCCCACAGTAATCTGGGCAACATCCTGTATTCCCGGGGTGACTGGGAAGGGGCACTGGGCAAGTACAAGCAAGCGGTGGCCCTGGCCCCGGAGAATCCGCTGTTCTACGACAACCTCCACGCGGCCTATAAGAAATTGGGCCAGTTAGATCAGGCTGTGGCAGCTTATAAAAAGGCCCGCTCCCTTGACCGGCTGGCCGTTCGGAGCGAGGCGAAGCATCGCTGGCGGCACGCGACAAGACGGATGGGGTGTGGCAGTCTGGCTGGTCTTTGTTTGCTACTTATTCTGGTAGGCACCATTGTATCCTGGTCCGGATAGTAATGGAGGGTCTCCCGGATACACCCTTCCATCACACCGAAGCTCTTAGAATTCGACGTTACAAACAAATAACCATACGATTCCGAATAAATTAATATTTAAGAAGGATTGCCGTGGCCGCCGTCGAATTTACGTATCCGCAGTTGCCTGAAGGTAACTGCGGATGTCTCGTTATGTCCCAATAATTATTGGGGGCAAACAAAGATGAGAGAGAAATTGGCTAGTTTTCTGGGCATCGCACTGTTGCTTGGCGGTCTGGTCGGTTGTGGAGGAGGTAACCCAGCGGAGCAGACACTGCCCACGGGGCCTGGTGAAACTGTGGTAAAGGTTGCGACCGTCAGTCCGCTTTCCGGCGGTCAGGCGGCTCTTGGCACGGCCATCAAGAACGGTGCCGCACTTGCGCTCAAGGATTACGCCGACAAGCTGAAGGCGGCCAAGATCAGGGTTGAGTTGGCACCCCAGGATGATAAAGCCGAACCGTCCACGGGGTCCCAGATTGCCGAAAAGATTCTGAACGACACATCCATTGTCGCGGTGGTGGGGACGCTCAATTCCGGTGTAGCCAAGGGCATCGCGCCGGTGCTCCTGCGTGACAATGTGGTCATGGTATCACCGGCGAACACGGGGGTGGCACTCACCGAGTCAAACTGGCACAATTTTACCCGGCTGGTGTTCCGGGATGATCAGCAGGGACCCGCTATTGCTCGTTACGCCACCCAAAGCCTGAATGCCAAAAACCTGGCCGTGTTACATGACAAGACGGAATATGGTCAGGGCCTGGCTGAGGAGGTTGTGAAGTCAGCCGGCAAACTGGGGGCACGGATTGTGAACGGCGCCGGCAAAGGAGAAGGGATTGACCCCAAGGCCGCAGACTGGTCCTCGACACTGACGGCGATCATTGCCCAGAACCCGGACCTGCTCTTTTACGGTGGGATTTACGACACGGCAGGTCCGCTGATCAAACAGGCCCGCGAAAAGGGTTACAAGGGCAAGTTCATGGGCGGCGACGGCTTTGATGACGCAAAACTGGTTGAGTTGGGTGGGTCTGCTGTTGAAGGGACCTACTTTACGTCCATTGGCGCTGACTATGCACAAAACGAAGGCAAGCAGTTTTTTGATGCCTATAAGGCAGCTTACAATGCCAAGCCGCCCGGATACGCGGCCTATGGTTATGATGCCATGCGGGTCGTTCTTGAAGGAATCATCAGTGCCGGAAAAACCGGCAAGGCGAATTCCCGCCCGGATGTGATGGCGGCAGTCAAAGCCACCAAGGGTTTCAAGGGGCTAGGAGGCACCCTGGGCTTTGATGCCAAGGGCGACAATCCCGATTCGGTAGTTTTTGTATTCACCGTCAGGAATGGTGAACTGGCCGGGATCGGCCCGGCGCCAATGAAGTAAGGCCAGTTACTGACGGAGCAAGGGCGGGCACTCTGCCCGCCCTTGCCAATCCCGGAGATGAAGACCGAGGGGGAGCGCCGGTGGAACT
The DNA here is from genome assembly GCA_036676195.1 of Clostridia bacterium. Taxonomy (GTDB): domain Bacteria; phylum Bacillota; class Sulfobacillia; order Symbiobacteriales; family ZC4RG38; genus JAKFDK01. The sequence continues at coordinate 10,119 of JAKFDK010000010.1, forward strand.
GGGTCTGCAAATCCTTCCTCAGATTCTGGTCGATGGACTGATTGTTGGCTTCTTATACTCGCTGGTGGCACTGGGGTATACCCTTGTCTACGGGATTCTGGGGTTTATCAATTTTTCGCATAGCGAGATCTTCATGTTTGGCGCTTTCACCGGTGCCGAGGTCCTGTTGGCTTTCAGTCGATCAGGTCTACAAGCGCATTTTCCAGAATGGGTTCCCTTGTCCCTGGGACTGGTGGTTGCCATGGCTGCTTCTGGTCTTCTGGGGACAGCCATCGAGAAAGTTGCCTACCGCCCCTTGCGCGGAGCGCCCCGTCTGGTGCCGTTGATCTCGGCCGTTGGCATGAGCTTTTTTCTTCAGGATGCAGTTCGGATGGTTTGGACGGGAATTCGCGGCAACTGGCAGTTGGGCGTGCCAAGCCTGTACAGGGGCGGTGTTCAAACGAGTCTGGGCCAGACCCCTGGCGGGGCGGAGATCAAGGTGGCCATTCCCTATACCGCGCTGATCATCATGACGGTTTCCGTGCTGGTAATGGTGGGGCTGGTGCTGTTTGTAAACCGGACCAAGGCCGGAAAAGCCATTCGGGCGGTGGCGCAGGATCAAATCACCGCTGCTCTGATGGGAATCGACGTAAACCGCGTCATCAGTTTGACCTTTCTGGTTGGCGGCGCTCTGGGTGGGGCGGCCGGCGGCCTGTTTGCTGTTCGTTATACCAATATTAACCCGTACATTGGTTTCGTTCTGGGAATCAAAGCCTTTACTGCAGCAGTACTCGGTGGCATTGGCAACCTTTCCGGTGCGATGGTCGGCGGCATCACCCTGGGCGTTCTGGAAGCCCTTTGCGCCGGTTACCTCAGCTCGGTGACCGGTGGGACCCTGAATGGCGCGGAGTATAAGGATCTCTTCGCCTTCGTGTTGCTGATCACCATTCTGGTCTTCAAACCCACGGGCCTGCTTGGTAAGAGCGTGGGGGAAAAGGTCTGAGGAGGAGTACGGTACCCGTGAAGATGCCCCTGACCGACCGGTTATACAGGCTGTGGGAACTGTTTATCCAGCCCCGCACAGCCAACTCTGCGGTGGTGGCAATGGCTGTCGGGGCGGCGGTTGTGCAACTTCTGTTTCCCTTGCGGTCCTGGGCCTTTGAACTGACTCTGCTGGTCATCCTGGTGGTGTATTTGTCGAAGGCTCATACCTGGGTCCGGTTTGGTACGGGTGCGGCCATTGTTCTTGCCATATGGCCGCTGGCCGGGCACAGCAACTCGGCACTGACGTTCCTGATGATTCAGGTCTTCATAAACGGAGCCCTTGCCCTGGGACTTAACTTGGTGGTAGGAATTGCCGGGTTGTTGGACCTGGGCTATGTCGCCTTTTTTGCCGGTGGGGCCTATATTTACGCGATCTTTGCCTCCAAACAGGCAGGCCAGTTTATGGACGGGGTGTTTCCTCTGGGACCCTGGTGGTTCTGGGTAGCGATCCCGATTGCCATCATGGTGGCAGCCCTCCTGGGGGTTGCCCTGGGGATCCCCGTCCTGCGGCTGCGAGGGGATTATCTGGCCATTGTGACCCTGGGTTTTGGTGAAATCATAAATGTGCTGGCCAGGAACCTGGATGCCCCCGTGAACATTACCAACGGCGCCAAGGGCATATCCGGTATCAGCTATCCCGTGCTCTTCGGGTATACCCTGAACCACAATATGGCCTTCTACTTCCTTGGCCTGGTGATGTTCCTGTTCACGGTGGCAGTCGTTTACAGACTTGACCGCAGTCGTTTGGGCCGTGCCTGGGCAGCGCTGCGGGAAGACGCCGTAGCTGCCCGGGCCATGGGGCTGCCTTTGGTCAGAATCAAGCTGTTGGCCTTTGCGACTGGCGCTTCCTTTGCAGGCGCCATGGGGATGCTTTACGCCGTGAAGCAGCAGTTTATCAACCCGGACTCATTCACGCTGATGCAGTCGGTTGAAATCCTGGCCATGGTCATTCTGGGCGGGCTGGGTTCGATTCCGGGTACGATTGTGGGTGCAGTGGCTGTGACGGTCGTTAAGCTTCAGGTGCTGAACGATTTTGGCGACTTCATGTCCAGGTTTAACCTGCCGCCCGCACTGAACCTCTTGCAATACCAGCCGTTATTTTTTGGCCTGATTCTGATTGTGATGATGATCTACCGCCAGGAAGGATTGTTACCGGCCCGCAGACCCGTGGAGGATCTGCAGAAGCTGGAAGCCGAGCGCCGGGGACTTGGACTATCGGGTATGAACTTCCTGCAAAACCCACCGGGGCCGGGAGGGAAAGAGGGTGCCGCTCCTCAGGGCTGAAAAAGTCAGCAAGCGTTTTGGTGGTCTTGTGGCTGTGAATGCGGTGGATTTTGTTCTGGAAAGCGGGCAGATCGCCAGTATTATCGGCCCCAACGGAGCGGGCAAGACGACGCTGTTTAACATGATTACCGGCATATATACCCCTGACACCGGAAGCCTGATTTTCCATGGCCGGGATATCACCGGGTATGCACCGGATCGCGTGGCCCCCCTTGGCATCAGTCGTACCTTCCAGAATATCCGGCTGTTCAGCGGGTTGACGACTCTGGAAAACGTGCTGGTGGGTATGCATATTCATCTCCACTCAGGTTTATGGGCGGCCATATTTGGGCTCCTGCGCCAGCGTCGGGAGGAAACAATGGCCAAGCTGGGCGCCCTTGATTTATTGGACTACGTTGGATTAAAGCCGTATGCGAATGAACTGGCCCGAAACCTGGCGTATGGGGCACAGCGCCGTCTGGAAATTGCTCGCGCTCTGGCCACCAGGCCCAAATTGCTGCTTCTCGATGAGCCCAAAGCAGGGATGAACCCGAGGGAGACGGCTGACCTGATGCGGTTGATCCGGCGCCTTCGGGACGAACAACAGATCACTATTTTACTGATCGAACATGACATGAAAGTGGTCATGAACATCTCAGATCACATTACGGTATTGGACTACGGGATCAAAATTGCCGAGGGTACGCCGGGGGAGATCCGGCAAGACCCGCGGGTTGTTGAGGCTTACCTGGGGAAGGGGGCATCCCGGAATGGCTCTGCTTGAACTGCAGAACGTCCATTGTTACTACGGTGCCATCCATGCCCTCAAAGGCGTCGTCATGCAGGTCAACGTGGGAGAAATCGTCACTCTGATTGGATCGAACGGCGCCGGCAAATCCACCACTCTACGGACCATTTCTGGTATTCTGCAGCCCAGGGAGGGCACAGTTACCTTTAACAACATGCTGATCAGTGGCTTGCCGGCGCATCAGGTGACCGCCCTCGGGATCAGTCATGTTCCCGAGGGCAGGCGGATTTTTCCAGCCCTGACCGTGACGGAGAATCTGGAGATGGGTGCATTTACCGTCAACGATTCGCTCAGGCGTGCCGAGCGCATGGAATTTGCCTTTTCCTTGTTCCCGCGCCTGCGTGAGCGGGCCCGGCAACTTGGGGGAACCCTCTCGGGAGGTGAGCAGCAGATGCTTGCCATTGCCAGGGCCCTGATGATGTCTCCCCGGCTGCTCATGTTGGACGAACCCTCCATGGGGCTGGCCCCCATTGTGGTTGAGCAGGTATTTGAAGTGATGTGCACGCTCAACCAGCAGGGGGTCACCGTCCTCCTGGTTGAGCAAAATGCCAATCTGGCGTTACAGGTGGCCCACCGGGGATACGTGATCCAGGCGGGAAATGTCATTTTGGAAGACCTGGCGGCAAACTTACGCAACAACCCTACGGTGAAGGAAGCCTATCTTGGCGCCTAACGGGTGGCTGGCCGTACTGCCTGTGACCGGTTGCGCCGCGGCACACAGCCAACGACTGTAATGAGTCCCGCCAGGGCTGCCACAAGCGCCGCCCCATACCAGTAGGTTGTAATGGTATTTAACCGTACCGCCTGGTCAAATAACGGGCCGCTGACTACGTTGGCCAGTGCCGCCCCCAGCGCGCCGAGCAGGCCCATCAGTCCCAGGGCTGTAGCGGCCAATTTAGGCGCGAGGTCCACAGCCAGATTGTCCATAATAGGCGAAATCAGGATTTCACCCAGTGTAAAGACCAGCATGGTTGCCACCAGTCCTGCCACGGATTCGGAAAGCACCATGCCGGCCATACCTATGCCCATAATGCCCATGCCAATCCCCAGGGCGTCCCAGGTGCTCTGGCGCCGGCTGACCCAGGTGGCGACCGGAAGTTGGAGGAAAATCACCACCACGGCGTTCGTACTGAACAGCAAGGCCGGGCCGATGCGTGGCAAAACCATTTGCGTGTGCAGGGGCATGGTGAGTTCCATTTGGCTGTAAACTGCCCAGAACATGAACGTATACAGGCCCAGCGCCCAAATGGCGGGGTTTGACAGCAACTTGCGTACCGACCGAACATTGACGGGATTACGCCTGATTCGGCCCCGGCCTGCTGGCACATACAGCACAGTAGCGACGTAACAGACCAAGGTAACGGCAGCGGCGATACAGAAGCCCACCAGGGGATGGGTGACCATGAACCAGGTGCCGGCAACCGGCCCCAGAGCAACGCCGACATTGCCAGCCGCGTTGCGCAGGGCCAGCACCCGCACGCGCTGGTTTGGTCTGACCAGGCTGGCCACGGCGGCTTTCCCTGATGGTGTGTACATGGCAGAGGAAACTCCCATGACTGCCGCACACAGCGTAACTTGAACCAGACTGGCGGCGAACGGCATGGTCAAAAACGCCATCACCCGCAGAATCAACCCCCAGCACATGATCCTTTTGGCGCCATACCGGTCTGCTGCCAGTCCGGACACGACGGTCAGCCCCTGGGCAGCCAGCATGTATACGGCCAGGGCCACCCCAATCTCAGAGGCGGAAAGACTCAACTGTTCAGCAAGATAAATGGCAAAAAACGGCATAATCATATACGTGCCGGTCGTCACCATACACAGTCCGGCGATGATCACCCATACTTCCCTGGACAACCCAAATCGTGTCAGCAACGCAGCACCCCCCAAAGCGTCGCTCTCCTCGTAAATGGTTATCCCTTCCAGATGTGACCTCCTTCATTCCCCAGGCTGATTCAGTAACCAGTGCTGTCGGATATACTGACACACTGTTCGAAAAAGGAAAGTTTCAATCCTAAGGAGAAATCTTAGAAGACCCGGGCGCTTGTCCGGCCTTTGGCCAGAGGCCGGGTATACCCGTAGCAGGCGTCGAAGTCAGCCCCCGGTGGATGGTACTCCGCCACGTGGCCGCATGCATCACGGGGGGTGAGAGGGTGACGTTCCTGCAGGCGTTTAACGGGCTGGACTGGATCGTTATTGGCGTGGTGCTGATCGGGGCGGTGACCGGTTTTTTCCGTGGATTCATTGGTATGGCGGTCAGCGTGGTCGGCACCTTAATCGCATTCTTGGTGGCCGGCCGGCTGGCCGGTCCAGTGGTGTTATGGCTTGACACTCATACCGGTATGGTTACTTCATTGGCCAGGCTGATTCAAGGTCATCTTCCGTTGCCACCGGACCTGGCCCGGATTCCCTTGAACACGCTGCCCACATCCACGCTGGTCCGTGCAGTTAGTTCCCTGCCTTTTCCGGAGTTTTACAAGTCGTCATTGCTGAGCAAGTTGGCGACCCTGGTGGAAAGCGAAGGCGCCCGGACGGTGGGTGATCTCCTCTTCCGGCAGATTGCCACCGGAATCATGGCAGCGGCCATTTTTGTGCCCCTTGTGGTTCTTTTGACCTGGACCCTGACTGCAGTGGCCTCGAACCTGTCCAGATTTCTGAACCTTGTTCCGCTGGTAGGCACGGTCAACCGTTTGCTGGGTGCTCTGGTGGGGGCGGTTGAGATGGTACTGGCGGCAGCCGTGGTGATGGCGCTGCTGCCGCCGATCTTGGCGTTGCCACAGACGGAACAATTGGCGGTGTTGATGGCACATTCACGGACTGCCGGACCCCTGCTGGATCTGTACGGGCTGCTGGGAGCCCGGCTTTTGGGTCATGGTAATGCCTTCTTTCTCGGAATCTGACTGAATTTGTTCTGGTACCCGATGCTGGGATCGGTTCTGCCCGGGGAGTCCCCGGGCCTGGCAGTTGCGGTTCCGTGTCCGGAGACGGAGGCGGTTATTAATGGAAATCATCAGGTATGAAGTAAGTGATGTTGTTAAACTGAAGAAGTCTCACCCCTGCGGTTCTGACTTATGGGAGATCTACCGGACTGGGCTTGACTTTGGACTTAAATGTCTGGGCTGTGGGCACCGGGTCATGGTTGCCCGGCCGAAGTTTGAAAAGGCTGTGAAGCAACGGTGGCCCAAGGGAGAAGGATCCCCGCTCGTGCCCACACTGCAGAAGGCCCCTGTGCCCAAGAAAAAGTGAAGCTGGGCCGGCTCTGGCCCCTGGCGGAGGCCTTCCCCCCATTGCCATGAGTTAGCAGGCGTGCTATAATTGCATGGGTCTCCGTTAGGGAGGCCGTTTTTACGCTCCCTGCCCCTTTGCTGCAGAGGGGCCGTAAAGTCCATGGGGAGGAGGTGACACCCGTGAGGTCATACGAGCTAATGCTCATCGCCCGTCCGGATCTGGAAGAGGAAGCGAACAAGGCCATCGCCGAGAAGGCCAAGTCCGTTATCACCGCTCAGGGCGGTGCGGTTGAGAAGGAAGATGTCTGGGGCAAGCGTCGGCTTGCTTATGAGATCAACCGCTACAAGGACGGATTCTACGTCGTTGTAAACTTCAAGGGTGAGCCGGGAGTCGAGCAGGAACTGGATCGCGTCCTGAAGCTTTCAGATGACGTAATTCGGCACCTGATCGTCCGGCTGGACGAAGACTAGTTTTCCGGCTACCGAAAACGCTGGGGCGGTGACAGCACATGTTCAACAAGGTCATCCTGATTGGACGCCTGACCAAGGACCCTGAACTGCGTTATACCCCCAGCGGCAAGGCTGTTGCCGGTTTCCGACTTGCCGTGGACCGCGGCATGTCTAACCCGCAGGGGGAAAAGGAAACCGACTTCATTGATATCGTGGTTTGGGATAAGCAGGCCGAGACGGTGCAGCGTTACCTGTCCAAGGGTCGGCTGGTCCTTGTTGATGGGCGCCTGCAGATGCGCCAGTATGATGCTCAGGACGGAACCCGTCGGACGGTATACGAAGTTGTCGCACAGAATGTCCGCTTTCTACCAGATAGCAAGAATCAGGGTGAAGGTGGCTTCGGCAGTGACTTCGGCAGCGAACCGCCCGCGGCCCGCCGGACGCCTCAACAGCGGCCTGCAGGTGGTAGTCAGGCCCCCTTCGGCTCGGAATTTAACCCTGACGACGATGATGATGTTCCGTTCTAATGACCCCTTGCGGGCTGGTTTCTGCAGCCCGAGCCCCTCGTATGCGGAGGGGCGTGGAGGCGGCTGTGAGCCAGCCTTCACTCCGAAGAAAGGAGGCGGAACTGATGCGTCGCGAGCGTGGACGCCGCCCGAAGAAGCGCGTATGCTCCTTCTGTGTCGATAAGGTTGACTCTGTCGACTACAAGGACATCAACAAGCTGAAGCGCTTTATTACCGAGCGTGGCAAGCTGCTTCCTCGCCGGATTTCCGGAAACTGCGCGCGGCATCAGCGGCAGGTTACCCGTTCGATCAAGCGGGCGCGCCTGGTTGCGCTGTTGCCATTTACCTTGGACTAACGCCGTTACATGGCTCAGGGGCACCCTCCGGGTGCCCCTGTCATCATTGTGGGGTGGGTGGAGCAGGTATTGACTGATCGTTTGCCGAAGTCACACCCGCTACAAGGCGCTGCACCCAAACTTTCTCATCCCCTCGGGGAATCCGTCCGAGTGGGATCTACCTGTTTGCAGACAAACTTCCGCCGGGTGGGCCTGGAGCCGCACCGGCAGTAGGCAGGAGGCTGTCCGACATGAAGGTCATCCTGATGCAGGATGTGAAGGGGCTCGGGAAGAAGGGCGACCTGGTGAATGCGGCTGAAGGTTATGCCCGGAACTACCTGTTTCCCCGCGGGCTGGCTGCAGAGGCCAACGAAGGCACCATACGCAGTTTGAGCGAAGTGAAGAAGGCGGAAAAGGCCAGGGAAGAGCGGGTCGTCAAGGAAGCCATGGTTATCCGAAATAGCCTCCACGGAAAAACGGTACCCCTGAAAGTTCGGGTCGGCGAAGGCGGTAAGCTTTTTGGCTCGATTACCGGCAAGGACGTGGCGGAGGCTCTGTCTAAACTGGCCGGTAAAGAGATCGACAAAAAGAAAGTGGAACTCAAGGACGCCATCAAGGCCCTGGGCGTGTATTCGGTCACCGTCAAGCTGGGGCATGACGTCACCGCTGTGCTGGAGGTTCATGTACTGGCGCAGGATTGAACCTATGGCGGCGGGGAGCGAGCGGGGCGATACCCGCCAGACGGTAGCCCCGTCCCGGTGCGCACCAGGTTTATCCGTATAAGAAGAGGCGAAGGTGCATGAAAGAGATTTTTGAGAAGCTGTTGCCCGATCAAGCGGAGCCACCGTCCAGAGCGCGGCGGAAAAAGCAGGACCCCGATGAGGCACTGCGGCGGGAGATCAGTGCGCTCTTTGGGCTTTTGGCCCAGATTTATGGGGCTGACCGCCTGGTCCTGAAAGCTGGGAAGCTTCAGGTGTTAACCCTGTTACGTTCGAATCGTCCGGAGGAACAGGTTCTGGCTCTGATGCGGCTGGTGACGGAGGACCCGTCCTGGGGTCCTGTCCCTACCAAGGCAGAGGTGCCGACTGTGTTGGCAGACCTGAAGGACCAGTTGGCCGACCAGCTGGCCCGGCGGACTCTGGAGGAACAACTGGAGAAACGCGTTCAGGAAAAAATGGCACAGCGTCAGGAAGACTACGTGCGCGAGATCAGGCTGCAAACGCTGCGTGAGGAACAGGGGCCGGAGAACCCGCAGACGCAAAGGCGGCTGGAACAACTGCAGGCTCTGGAGTCCAAGCGCTTGTCCGGGTCGGCCCTGGAGATCTTGCGCCCCTCCACTCTGGCCGATGTGGTTGGCCAGGAAAAGGCGGTCCGGGCGATCCTGGCCAAGATTGCCTCGCCTTTTCCGCAGCATGTCATCCTGTATGGGCCGCCTGGTGTCGGCAAGACCACTGTTGCCCGCCTGGCCCTGGAGCATGCCCGCCAGATCAGGCATACCCCGTTTGCTGCCGATGCACCGTTTGTGGAGGTCAATGCTACTACGCTGCGCTGGGATGCGCGGGAGATCACCAACCCACTGCTGGGGTCGGTGCATGACCCCATCTACCAGGGGGCCCGCAAGGATTTGGCCGAAACCGGCATTCCCGAGCCCAAGCTGGGGCTGGTAACGGACGCTCATGGCGGCATCCTGTTTATTGACGAGGTTGGTGAACTGGCCCCGCTGCTCCAGAACAAATTGCTGAAGGTAATGGAAGATAAACGCGTCACCTTTGAATCGGCCTACTATGACCCGACTGACCCCCATGTGCCCGAATGGATCCGCCAGGTCTTTGCCAAAGGTGCCCCGGCCGATTTTGTGCTCATTGGGGCGACCACCCGGAGTCCCGAGGAATTGTCTCCGGCCCTCCGTTCCCGGGCTGCCGAAGTATTTTTTGAGCCCCTGAGCCCCGGCGACGTGGCCCGGATTGTGGAGCAGGGCGCCGCGCGCCTGGAAGTTGCGCTGGAATCAGGTGTGGCCGACTTGATTGCCAGTTACACCATTGAAGGGCGCAAGGCAGTGGGCATCCTGGCGGACGCCTACGGACTGGTGATGTATCGCCAGGCCGAAGAAGGTGCCGCGGAAGGGCCTGTCACGGTTACCCGGAACGAAGTTCAGGAAGTGATACAGACCGGGCGTCTGGTGCCCAATGCCCCGCATCGGGCATCTGCAGTGCCGGAAATTGGGCGGGTATTTGGTCTGGGAGTCTCCGGGTACATTGGCTCGGCTATTGAGATTGAAGCGGCCGTGTTTCCGGCCCGGGAGCCGGGCAAGGGGAGCCTGCGCTTTAACGATACAGCCGGTTCAATGGCCAAGGATTCGCTGTTTAATGCCGCTGCGGTGGTGCGCGGGGTAACCGGCAAGGACTTGCATGACTTTGATGTGCATGTTAACGTGGTCGGGGGCGGACGGATTGACGGCCCCAGTGCCGGCCTGGCCATTCTGCTCAGCATGATCAGCGCCATCACCGAACAGCCCCTGCGCCAGGATGTGGCTGTTACCGGTGAGATTTCCATCCGTGGTACGGTGAAACCAGTCGGCGGTGTATACGAAAAAATCAATGGGGCCAGGCAGGCCGGTATGACCAAGATCCTGATTCCCCACGACAATGCCCGGGAGTTGCCTCCTGGTATCCAGAGCATTGAAGTGGTGCCGGTGGCGACGTTGGAAGAGGCTCTGGGCCATATTCTGGCCAGTGCGGGCCAGCAAGCGTAACACTGCCGGTCCGGCTCCTGGTTGCGCTCAGTGGCGTTGAGCCCGCAGGGAGATCCTGCGGGCCGCTTGTCTTGGATCCTCTTTTTGCCGTTACCCGTGGTGACCGTGGCAGAGGAGAGGATTCCAGAGCAAGACGAAGAATTGCATTGGGATACCGGAGAACTAGTGTTTGGAGGCCCCTGCCATGCATACCCTCAGCGAACGCGTTCCGCCCCACAACGAAGAGGCGGAGAAGTCCGTCCTGGGCGCAATGTTGATTGACCGAGAGGCTGTCATTCGTGCTGCGGCGATGCTGGTGGCAGAGGATTTTTATTCCGAGCGCCACCAGGTCATTTTCAGTGGCATGCTTGGATTGTTTAACCGTGGGGAACCCATCGATCTGATCACCATGTCGGAGTCATTGCGTAAGGGGAACCGTCTGGATCAGGCTGGCGGGCTGACCTATTTGTCGGAGCTGGAGCGTTTGGTGCCGACCACAGCCAACGTGGAGGCATACGCCCTGATCGTGGAGCAAAAGGCCGTGCTCCGGCGCCTGCAAATGTCCTGCCGCAGTATTATTGATTCGGCCTATGAGACCGAGAGTCTGAATGAAATCCTGAATGAGGCCGAGCAGGCCATCTTTTCGGTAACTCAGAAGCGGGTTACCCGTGGCTATGAGCATATTCGGGACGCCTTGTATGCTGCCTATGATCATATTGAATTCCTGTATAATCAGAAGGGCGGCACCACCGGCGTCACCTCGGGCTACAAGGACCTGGACAATATGACCTCCGGCTGGCAGTCCTCAGACCTGGTGATTGTGGCAGCCCGTCCGTCGGTGGGTAAAACGGCGTTTACCCTCAACCTGGCCCGCAATGCGGCGGTGCTGGCCGGCAAGACAGTTGCCTTTTTCAGTCTGGAAATGGCCAAGGAGCAGATCGCGATTCGGTTGCTTTCCATGGAATCCGCTGTGGACGGGCATCGTCTGCGGACCGGCCAGCTTCTGGATGATGACTGGCATCGCCTTTCTACAGGTTTAAGCCGGCTGGCGGAAGCGAATATTTATATTGATGACACGCCGAACATCCCGTTGATGGAGATGCGGGCCCGGGCTCGCCGGATTCAGGCCGAACATGGCCTGGACATGATGATTATCGACTACCTGCAGCTCATGAGCATCAGCGGGGCCGGCGGGGGTCGGCGGGGCGGCAGTGATAACCGTACCCAGGAAGTTGCTGAGATTTCCCGCTCTCTGAAAGCCCTGGCCCGTGAGCTAAAATGCCCTGTGATTGCGCTTTCGCAGCTTAGCCGGTCTGTGGAGCAACGTCAGGACAAGAAACCCATGCTCTCCGACTTGCGTGAATCCGGCTCCATTGAGCAGGATGCTGACATGGTCATGTTCCTGTACCGAGATGATTACTATAACGCGGAAACCGAGAAGAAGAACATCATTGAAGTGATCATCGCCAAGCAGCGCAACGGTCCGGTGGGTACTGTTGAACTCTACAACATGAAAGAGATCGGCAAGTTTATGAACCTGGAAGGAAGGCGTACAGGTTAGTGTTCGCCTTCTTTTTCAGCCCGCTCCTGGCTCAGCAGTTCAAGGGCCAGGGTGCGAAACTGGCGCATGGGCGCCGTCTGGTACCCGTCACGCCGCCAGACCAGTGAAATGGTGCGTCCGGCGTCGGGCCAATCGGTCACCCGCAGGGCGGCCAGGCGCTCGTGCAGGGCGTCTTCGCGTACCGCTGACCAGGGCAGCAGTGCCACTCCCAGGTTAAGTGCTACCATGGTCTTGATGGCTTCAATGCTGTTGAACTCCATGACAACCTGGGGAGCGACGCCGCGCGCTTCCAGCACCTGATCGACATATTGGCGCAGTCCGGATCCGCGGGTAAAACTAATCAGGGTCTGCTGGGCCAGGTCGGTTACCGTGACGGCGGAGTGGTCGGCCAGTGGGTGACCGGGGGCGGCGGCCAGTACCAGGAGATCCTGAAACAGCGGGGCGACCTGAACATCGGGCTGGCTGACAGGGGATGTCACCATGGCCAGATCAGCCTCGTAGTTGAGCAGGTGGCCCACACTTTCCTGGCTGCCCCCGGTGCGCACCTCTACCTGAACACGGGGCTGGCGGCGCCGAAACTCGGCAATAACCGGAGGCAGAGTGAAGAGGGTCAGGGTCAGGCCGGCGGCCACGACCAGGCGCCCGCGGTCAGGCGCATTCCATTCTTCGGCCACACGCCGGCAGGCCCTGGCTGCGGCCACGGCCCGGCGGGCATAATGGTAGATCTGCTGCCCCACCGGAGTGAGCGTGACTCCCTGGGGACCCCGGACCAGCAACTGCACGCTCAGATCCTGCTCCAGACTGCGAATTTGCTTGGTTACGGCCGGTTGCGTCAGATGCAGGGTTTCGGCCGCCTTGTTCAGGCTGCCGGCGGAAACGACCGCGCAGAGTGTCTCCAGCAAGTGCAGCATACGCTACCCCCCCTTTTCAGTTATAACCATATGCCACTTCTGCACTTGTGCGTTATACCCCTCTCGTGGTTCAATGGAATGTGGGCGCGGTTGGTCTTTGGCCCTTTTGCGGGGAAACCCGATGGTGCGGATTGACTGACGTCACTCGTGTATTTGGAGGTGGAGCCCTTGCCGGCAGTCGTTCTGGTTGGTGCCCAGTGGGGCGACGAGGGGAAGGGTAAGGTGATCGACTTCTTATCCGCAAACGCGGATGTGGTCGTCCGTTACCAGGGTGGCAACAATGCGGGTCATACCGTTTGGGCCGATGGGAAGCAGTACAAGCTGCGGCTGATTCCGTCGGGAATCCTGTATTCCGGGACTACCTGTGTGATTGGTCACGGGGTAGTCATTGACCCGCGGGTACTGGTGGAAGAGCTGGAATACCTGGCCGAGCAAGGGGTTGACACCCGGGGGCTGCGCATCAGCCCGGCTGCGCACTTGATTATGCCCTATCATGTTCGTATTGATGAGGCCGAGGAAGACCGCAAGGGTGCCAACAAGATTGGTACCACCCGCCGCGGCATTGGCCCGGCCTATATGGATAAGTTTGCCCGCATTGGCCTGCGGGTGATTGACCTGCTGGACCAGGAGGAGTTCCTGCGCCGGCTTGAGGTGCTGGTGCCGGAGAAGAACACCCTGCTGGAGCGCGTGTACGGTGTGGCTCCGTTCTCTGTTCAGGAGATTGCGGACACTTACCTGCCCCTGGCTGATCGCCTGCGCCCCCATGTGGCCAACAGCGTTGAGATCATCAACGACGCCATTGACGGCGGGAAGAACGTGCTGTTTGAGGGCGCTCAGGGCACGCTGCTGGACATTGATTTCGGCACATACCCCTATGTGACCGCCTCACACCCCATTGCCGGTGGGGCCCTGGTGGGCGCCGGGGTGGGTCCGACCAAAATCGGCCGGGTGATTGGTGTGGTGAAGGCATACACCTCCCGGGTGGGCGAGGGTCCCTTTCCCACAGAGCTGGATAATGCGGTGGGCGAGTGGATTCGGGAGAAGGGGCAGGAATTCGGCACGGTGACTGGCCGCCCGCGCCGGGTGGGCTGGCTCGACCTGGTCATGGTTCGCTTCAGCGCCCGGGTCAGTGGCCTGACCGACCTGGCGGTCACCCGACTGGATACCCTGGCGGGTCAGGAGAAGCTGCAGGTTTGCGTGGCCTACCGCAACAAGGTGACCGGGGCTGTATCCCGGGAGTTTCCAGTTGGCCTCAAGGCCCTGGCTGAGATGGAGCCGGTGTTTGCGGAACTGGACGGCTGGGGCGAGGAGATCAGTGGTGCCAGGACCTATGCGGACCTGCCGGTGAATGCCCGCAAGTATGTGGAGTTTATTGAGCAGGAAGTGGGCGTGCCGGTGGGCATCCTGGGCATTGGCCCGGAGCGGCCCCAGGCGATTTACCGCACCAGCATTTTCCAGGAATAATCAGCTTGCATTCAACCGGCAGGCTCGCTATAATGAGTCGTGTCGGTTGAACTTGCGGGTGTAGTTCAATGGTAGAACTTCAGCTTCCCAAGCTGATAGCGTGGGTTCGATTCCCATCACCCGCTCCAAGCGGTGAGGCAGGTACCACCAGGTACCTGCCTCAGATATCGCTCCGCATGCTGGTGTAGCTCAGTTGGTAGAGCAGCTGATTCGTAATCAGCAGGTCAGGGGTTCAAGTCCCCTCACCAGCTCCAGTGACAAAGCGGCCCGCAGGGTTTTAGCCCTGCGGGCTTTTTCGTGTTTGACAGCCAAGTGGCGAAAGCGATACTTTTACATCGTTCACTATTCTGAGCATGTTTCGGCCTGTTATACTTTTAGGAGAGCTATCTTGTCAGGGGGCGGTCGTATGCACTGGCCCAGCACCTTTTGGGGTGGCATCTCGGTGATGACGCTGTCCCTGGTGGCACTGGTCGCGGCCGAAGTTCTAACTGGCCATAACGCCCTGTTCGGACTGTTGGCGGCCGGTGCGGTGCTACTGGGCGGCGGTAACCTGGTCAGCCGCTGGGAGGAACGCCGTGCTGTGGGGTCCAGGCCGGAGGCCCCGCCCGCCCCGGTGCTGCGGGCGGTACCGGTGGCGCCGCGGCAGCGGGGGAAAAAGGGAGCCCGGCCGGGCAAGGGGCGGAAGGCGCCGTGACCCCCCGCTACGTGCTGGCCCTGGACCAGGGCACCACCAGTTCCCGTGCGGTTTTGTTTGACAGTGACCTCCAGGCCGTGGCGATGGCCCAACAGGAGTTCCGGCAGTTCTATCCCCAGCCGGGCTGGGTGGAACATGACGCCGATGAAATCTGGGCCAGCCAGGTGCAGACGGCGCGGGCAGCGGTGGCGCAGGCCGGCGCCACATGGCGGGATGTTGCAGCCATTGGTGTGACCAATCAGCGGGAGACAACAGTGGTCTGGAACCGGGCAACAGGCCGGCCGGTGGCCCCGGCGATTGTCTGGCAGGACCGGCGTACGGCCGGTCGCTGCGACCAGCTCCGGGCCGCGGGGTGGTCGGTGCCGCTGCGGCAGAAGACCGGTCTGGTTCCCGACCCCTATTTCTCGGGCACCAAGCTGGAGTGGCTGTTGCAGCATGTTCCCGGTCTGGCCGCGCAGGCCCGGCGCGGCGAAGTGGCCTTTGGCACCATCGATTCCTGGCTGCTCTGGAACCTGTCCGGCGGCAAGCTGCATGTGACCGATTACTCCAATGCCGCCCGCACGTTGCTATTCAACATCCACCGGCTGGACTGGGACGACGAGATCCTGGCGGAGCTGGGGGTGCCGAGGGCGATGCTGCCTGCTGTGCATCCTTCCAGCCAGTGCTATGGGGAAACCGACCCAGCCCTTTTCGGCGGTCCGATCCCCCTGGCAGGTGCAGCAGGGGATCAGCAGGCAGCCCTGTTCGGGCAGGGGTGCTTTGTGCCGGGCATGGCCAAGAACACTTATGGCACCGGTTGCTTTTTGCTCATGCATACAGGGCAGCGGGCCGTCCCCTCGACGGCGGGTTTATTAACCACCATTGCCTGGGGACTGGACGGCCAGGTGGAGTATGCCCTGGAGGGCAGCGTTTTTATGGCCGGAGCCGTGGTACAGTGGCTGCGGGATGAGCTGGGCGTGATTCGTTCAGCGGCGGAAACGGAGCAACTGGCCCAGAGTGTGCCGGACCACGGCGGTGTCTACCTGGTGCCGGCCTTCGTCGGATTGGGTGCGCCGTATTGGGACCCGCACGCCCGGGGCACGGTGGTGGGTCTGACCCGTGGAACCACCCGCGCGCACCTGGCGCGGGCAGCGCTGGAGGCCATTGCCTATCAGAGCCGTGATGTGATCGACACCATGGTTCAGGAAGCAGGTTTGCAGTTGCAGACCCTGCGGGTAGACGGGGGGGCAGCCGCCAACCGGTTTCTGTTGCAGCTTCAGGCCGACATCCTGGCCAAACCGGTGGAACGGCCGGCCAACTTGGAAACAACCGCCCTGGGCGCGGCCTGTCTGGCCGGACTGGGTGTGGGATTGTGGGTCGGACGTGCTGAAGTGTCCCGGCGTTGGCAGGCCATGGCCCGTTTCGAGCCGGGTATGCCTGAAAAACGGCGGGAAGAGCTGTACAGCGGCTGGCGCCGGGCGGTAGCGCATTGTCGTGCCTGGAGCACGGAACAGCACTGACTCCAACTGCAGCATTACCAGAGCCGGCGGGACCCGGACGACCCAAACACACCCCCTGCTATCTGCAGGGGGTGTGTTGTATGCCGGCCTGTTCAGGGGAGGTAACCCCGCGGATTGAGGGGGCGCCCGCCGATAATGACTTCGAAATGAAGGTGTGGTCCGGTGGAATACCCGGTGGAGCCGACCCGGAT
The DNA here is from genome assembly GCA_036676195.1 of Clostridia bacterium. Classification (GTDB taxonomy): domain Bacteria; phylum Bacillota; class Sulfobacillia; order Symbiobacteriales; family ZC4RG38; genus JAKFDK01. The sequence goes on from JAKFDK010000010.1 coordinate 26,782, forward strand.
GACCGGGCTCCCCTGCTCCACCCAATCGCCAACCTGAACGAGAAGTACAGAGGCGTGGGCATAACGGGTGCGGGTGCCATCGCCGTGGTCCAGGATGACGCAGAGCCCATAACTGCCGTCCCAGGCGGAATGGACCACCTTACCGCTGCGGGCTGCCACCGCCGGAGTCCCGGTGGGGGCGGCAATGTCAAGCCCGGGATGACTGGTGCCCCAGCGAGGCCCGAATTCGGAGGTGATGACACCGGACAGGGGCCAGATATAACTGGCGGAAGCTTCGCGTCTGGCGCTGCCCCCCCGGCTGGCTACGCTTGTGTTGCGGATGGTCCGCCGGCCGCCAGGGAGCATGAGTGCCTGACCGACCCGAATCTCATGGACATTTGTAAGCTGGTTGGCCTTGGCAATGGTGTCGACCGTCACACCGTAATCCTGCGCGACTCCTTCCAGCGAGTCGCCCTCTTCCACGGTGTGAATCACACCCTGGAAGTTGGCCATGATCTTCAACTCGTCGCCAGGCTGGATCAGGTCGGGATCGATGTCCTGATTGAGGGCGGCGATGGTGCCTTCGTCGGTTTGAAAGTTGCGGGACAGATCCCAGAGGGTGTCGCCTTCACGAACCTTATAGGTCACCAGTTTCGGACCTTCCGTCTTCTCAGTGTCGACGGTTGTTTTAAGCTGAAAGTTGATGGGAAAGCGGGCAGTGGCAGCTACGCGCTCAGATGGCAGCTCTTCGGTCACCGGCCGCAGCTCTTCCAGACGTACCACTGCGGCTGAAAGCCCTGCAGGGGCGTTGGTGGCAGAGACTGTCATGGTTGGCGCCACATTCGTGTGCGCTTGACCGGAGCTTAATCCGAGGACACCCGCTACCAGGATTGCACCGGTTAGAAAAAAAGCCAACTGCCGGTGCTCACTACCCGGCTGGCGGACTTGTGGCAGCAACTCCTCACCTCGCAAACCGGTTGCCTGTTCAAACAACATAAAGTATACCACAGGCCCCCCAGGGCTGCTACAAGTAGCACGCGGTACGAAGGAAGATGCATTCGAAGTGGATTTATGCAAGTTTAAGGTGGGCCTACTGGGGGCAATAGTAAACAATGGCCGCTGTTAGAATTGCACGATAGATCCCGCTGCAAAGGCAATACACCCATATTAATAGATTCTATTGGTAAAACCTCTTGCAGGACGAAAATCAATCGCAGGCGAAATATCAGCATGACCTTTATTTGGTCTTAGAATCTACCATGTTCTGGTCCCCGGGAGGTGCCGCGTTGCGACCAAGGCAATACATTGTGCTGGGCACGGTATCGGTGCTGGTGCTGCTGACGATGACCTTCAGTGGGGCCGCTCCCGAGCCTGCCGCCCGCCCTGCGCTGACAGCGACCAGGGATTATACTGCCGTCGAAATTAAGGGCGAATTGGTTGGTTATACAGACGATTCTGCTATGGTAAACCAGGTTCTGGAGAAGGTTGCTGCCGGCGCTCTGAAGGAAGCGCTGCTTTGGGTTGACTTAAAGTCCTTGGTCACGACCCGGACGGCATCGGTACAAACACCGGGCCGCTTGCTTACCCAGGCCGATATGGAGAGGGAAATTGAAGCTCTGCTGCCACATATGGAAAAAGGTTGGGCAATTTCGGTGAACGGACAGGATATTATAGGGGTAGCCTCTCAAGATACGGCCCAACAGGTTGTCGAGGAACTCCAGGACGACTACAAGGCGACGGTGTTGAAAGACGCAGTTCGAATCGACCAGGTTCGTTTCCTGGAGAGCATTCAATTTCACGATAAGTGGTTGCTGCCGGGGAATATCCGGACCAAGGAGCAGGCCAAAGAGATCCTGCGCTATGGGACGGACAAGCGGATCTTTTACACCGTCCAGCGCGGAGATACGATATGGACGATTGCTAACAGCAACCGGATTGCTGTGGATGATCTGGTAAAAGCCAACCCGGACGTGAACCCGGATACCATGCAGATTGGGCAGCAGATCAATATGACGGTTAAGGAACCCCATGTCCACTTGGAGAGTACAGAGACCCAGGTTTACAAGGAGTCCATTCCCTTCCCTGTTGAGGCCATTGAGGATCCCGATTTGTGGCCCTGGCAAACCCGAGTGTTGCAACCAGGGGTGCTTGGTACGCGGCAACTGACCGTCAAGATTGACCGTCAAAACGGCCAGGAAATCAAGCGGGAAGTAGTAGATAACCAGGTACTCACGACCCCTAAAAAGCAGGTGGTGGCCCGGGGGACTCGCCAGGCGCCCACGCTGGGAACCGGCTCGTTTTACTGGCCTGTGCAGGGGGAGATTTCCGAGTACTTTGGTGATGTCGGCTGGCGCTGGCATCCTGGTGTGGACATTGCCGCCAAGTCCGGTACTGGAATCAGGGCGGCGGACAGCGGTACGATCGTATTTGCCGCCTATAATGGTAACTACGGCTACGCGGTAGAGATTGACCACGGCGAGGGCAAGATTGTCACTCTATATGGCCATCTGAGTGCCTTTAACGTCACTGTGGGCCAGGAGGTTCAAAAGGGTGATGTGATCGGTTTTGTGGGCAATACGGGTTGGAGCACCGGTCCACACCTGCATTTTGAGGTTAGACTGGATGGGCGGGAGACAAATCCCCTGCGCTTTTACCAGTAGGAACACTTCGAAAGCGGGGATCCCGGTATAGAAACATTTCCCGCATGAGATCGGTGCAGGAGAACGCGGACGTTCGCCGAAGTTTCTTAAAACGATGCAACAGGTTCGCTGGCAGCACCCCCTGATACGCCTTGCGCAAAGGAGGGCGCGGCGCATGGAAAAGTCCAAGGAGGCCAGAATCAAGGCAGAGTTGATCCGGACGTTCCTCGACCACCATCAGCCGAAGTTGCCGGAGGCGCGGGGGTTTCTTCAGTTTCTGTTGGCCAAAGAGGAGATCCTGCGCCGAATTGAGATTGTCGAGGAACTGGATGGCTGCAGCAATGCCATACTAGTTTCGGCCAAGGGGTCTGGCACATGGCCCTTCTTCTATCGCCGTGGCGAACGATTCTTCCACAAGACCTCCCAGGCGGTAGTAGAGTTGATGAAGTTCGTCCCCGAATCGCTTTACCTGTGCCTGAGCACGGTGCCTGGGCCCTGGACTGAGGATCAGCGGGAATTTGTAAACATGCTGGCCGGATGGCGCAATGAACTGTTTGCGAGCGAGCTGGAGCGACTAAACCGCCGGTTTGAACTTCTGTATCGCATCGACGAGGCACTGGCCAGCCGGGACCATGATGAATTTATGCGCTGGACCCGTGAACTGCGAAAACTTGAAACTTGAAGTCGATGGCGCCGGTCCACGCAGGGCCGGCGCCAATCAATGTATGGTTTGACTGGCAAGAGGTAACTGAACCTTCATGTCGATGTCACCTACCTGTAACGTTGACTCTGTATCATAGCAAGTGACGGGACACTTCGCTCTGACGTTGACCCCCCTCTAACAAAGTGGCCGTGTAGCCACGCCGTTCGCCCACGCTCACGCGTGGGCCTTTTTCTTTTCCCTGATATCACCGGTGGCCATATTATGTAAACTTGATTATAATAGAGGCCGTTATGTGAATGGCTGTCGAGGTCAGCCCAAGGGAGGCACCACATGTACGCATATCGTCGCCATGTGGTCTGGCTTGTCCTGGTGGCAGTGGGATCCTGGCTGGTCCTTGGCCATGGCTACGTGCATACGCGCAGTGCCCTTTACGCGCTGATCCGGGAGTACCGGCGGATCACCTTGATCCAGGCGAAGGACCATTGGCAGAGCCTGGAGGGCCGCCACTTTCGGGTCTTTTACACACCTGGCGACCGTGAAGGCGCCATTCTGGTGCTGGAGGCGGCTGAAACGGCCCACGCGCCGGTGGTCCAGGCGTTTGACTACATCCCGGCCAAACGGACCGTGATTGTCGTTCATCCCAATCGGGAAACGCTGCGGCAGGCGTTTGGCTGGGCCCAGGGCGATTCGGCCACCGGTGTCTACTTCGGCGGGGTGATCCGGGTGCTGAGCCCGACGGTCTGGATCTCCGGCGAAACCCCTGCGCAACGACGGGGGATCTTTCAGAAGGTCAACCCCCTGACCCATGAATATACGCACCTGGTTCTGGATTACCTGACTGACGGCAATTACCCCCGCTGGTTTACGGAAGGGTTGGCCCAGCGGCTGGAGTATCAGGCGACGGGGTACCGCTGGTTAGAGCGGGGATCGACCCTGCGGCAGCGTCTGTACACACTGGCTGAGTTGACCGACCAGTTTGATGAGCTGCCCAATCAGGCGTTGGCTTACCGGCAGTCCCACTTGCTGGTGGACTACCTGGCCGAAAGTTGCGGGGCGGGCGGGCTGCAGCGCGTGGTGGCGGGACTGGCCGGGAAAAGGCCCTTTGACCAGGCGTTAAGGGATGCCTGTGGGGTTGGACCGGGTGCACTGGAGCGGCAGTGGTTACGGTGGATCGAGGCTCACCGGGATACCCTGGACACGGGGGTTCCCCGCTAGACGGGTGACGTGGGAGCAGGGAATTGGCAACACCACGCGGAAAATCCCAGGTTGGAAGTGTCCCAAGCGGGAGGTGCCGTGTTTGTCTCAACGCATTCTGGTAGTAGATGACGAGCAACCCATTGCTGATATTCTGAAGTTTACCCTGGAGCGCGAGGGTTACGAGGTGGATGTGGCCTACGACGGTCTGGAAGCCGTGGACAAGGCCCGCCGTCGTGCACCCGACCTGATCATTTTAGATATTATGTTACCAAGCTTGGACGGTTTTAGCGTATGCAAGGAGGTACGGACGTTCAGTTCTGTGCCCATTCTGATGCTGACGGCCAAGGAGACCGAAGTAGATAAGGTCCTGGGGCTGGAGTTGGGGGCAGACGATTATGTGACAAAGCCGTTCAGCCCCCGGGAACTGACCGCCAGGGTGCGGGCGATTTTGCGGCGCATCCGTCCGGAGCGGCCGCCGGCCGATCATAAGAGCATTCGGGGCGGCGATCTGACTCTGGACCTGCAGGGCTACGAGGTACATAAGGGCGAGCAGCGCATTGAGCTGACACCGCGGGAGTTTGAGTTGCTCCGCCATCTGGCCACCCGTGCGGGGCAAGTTTTTACCCGTGAAGCCCTCCTGCAGGAAGTGTGGGGCTTTGACTACTTTGGTGATGTGCGGACGGTGGACGTAACGGTCCGCCGGTTGCGGGAAAAGATTGAGGCCAATCCGGCGCAGCCGGAGTTTATTAAGACCAAGAGGGGAATCGGTTACTACTTTCAGCGGTTTTAGACACCTGATGCTGGTCCCAGTTGGCCCGGTGCTCCTCAGGGAGAACGGGCCTCCGTGGTATTTGAAGGGGCCCGGGACAGGGGGTGGCGGCCATGTTTCGTACGATCCAAAGTAAGCTGGTGGTTGTATATCTCCTGCTCATTCTGGTCGCCATGGAGCTCACCGGGCTATACCTGCTGACATCGCTGGAAAATTACTACCTGAACACTTTCCGGTTGACGCTTTCGGCGCAGGCCCAGGTGTTGGGGGGGATGGTATCCTCTTACCTGGACCGGCCGGCCGCGTTGGGGCCAGATCAGGCGGGAATTGCCAAGCTGGCGGCTGACTGGCCGGCAGAGACGGGGGCTGTGGCGATATTAGACAGCACCGGCCGGGTGTTAGGTGCGTCACGGTCGCAGATGCATCTGGTGGGACAGCGGCTGGTTACCGATGAGATTACACAGGCGTTGTTCGGGCCACCGGTGCAAAGTGTCCCCAAGGTCGATCCGGAAACCGGGAACCGCACGTTGTTTCTGGCTGCACCTGTGTACAGCGGAGGTCGTGTGGTGGGCGTGATTTATATCAAGGGCTCCCTGGAGCCCAGTTATGAAATTTTGGCCAATATCCGCAGTATTGTTGTGTACAGCACGGCCATTGCACTGGGCGTAACGGCCGTACTGGGTATATTGTTGGCACAGACGATTACCGGACCGATTCGTGAGGTGACCCGCAAGGCTGCCATGATGGCTGCAGGGCAATTTGAGCAGTCGATTTCGGTGCACTCCAACGATGAGGTTGGTCAGTTGGCCGAGATGTTTAACCACCTGGCGCGGCAGCTCAAGGAGACGCTGAACGAAATTTCCGGTGAGCGTGACAAGCTCGAAACGATTGTAGCCTACATGGCGGACGGAGTTGTGGCTCTGGACCGCGAGGGCCGGGTAATCAAGGTCAACCGGGCCGCCGGGCGGATGCTGGGCATTGATCCGGAAAGTGCATTGGACCACCGGCCGCAGGAACTGTGGCCTGATCTGGACCTGGAAAACCCGGCCACAGAGGCACTGACAGCCGGCCAGGCCAAGGTACGGGAAATCAACCTCACGGTAGGTGGCGAGACTCGTACACTTCAGGTTTATATTACCCCGCTCCGGGTAGTGGGGGCAGTTCTGGTTCTGCATGATGTTACGGAGATGCGCAAGCTGGAGCAGATGCGGCGGGATTTCGTTGCCAATGTTTCGCATGAATTGAAGACACCCCTGACCACGGTGAAAAGTTATGTGGAGACGCTGCTGGATGGTGCAGACGAAGATGCGGCCGTGCGCACCCGTTTCTTGCAGGTGGTGGAAAGTGAGACGGACCGCATGGTGCGCCTGGTCCGGGACTTGCTGCACCTGAGTCAGTTGGACCAGGGCATTCTACGCTGGGATATTCAGCCCTATGATCTGTCCATGTTGGTGGAGGAGGCCCTTGCCAAGTTGGCGGTGACCATTGGCCGTAAGAAGTTGCAGGTCGCCCGCCAGTGGGTGCCAGCGCTGGCTCCTGCCCTGGTGGACCGGGATAAGATGCTGCAGGTGTTGTTAAACATTCTGGCGAACGCCATCGAGTTTACCCCGGAGGACGGGATGATTTCCGTTGCCATTGAGCAGGAGGCGGAATTTCTCCGGGTGCGCGTGCGTGATACCGGTATTGGCATTCCGAAGGCAGACCAGGAACGGATTTTTGAACGTTTCTACCGGGTGGACAAGGCCCGGTCCCGGATGCTGGGAGGTACCGGACTGGGGCTGGCCATCGCCCGGCAAATCACGGAAACGTTGGGTGGCACGATTGCACTGGAATCTGAACCGGGGCAGGGAACGGAGGTTACCTTTACTGTACCGGCTACCCCGGCGGCTGAGCCACTCGGCTTTGGGGGTGAGCCCTGATGCGGGAACTGATCCTGAACAGCCTGTTGGCCTTTCAGGTGCTGGTAAGCGTGGTGCTCACAGCCGTATTGATGTCCCGGCCCCCTCTGGCTATTCAGCCTGCGGATCCGCCGCAGGTGGTGGCGGCGTCGCCCGCCACGCCGGCTAGTCAGCCGCCGGACCCGTCACTGCCGCGGGCGGTCTGGTTTCACCAGGGAGGCGGGCGCTATGCCGCCATCAATCCGGACGAAGCGTTGTATCAACGCACTTGGCTGCAAATGCGGGCGATTCTGTCCCGCAGCATGGGCCGGTCGCATCTCTGGCAGATGGCGGGACCCATGGAGTTGGTGCAGGCGGCTGCGCAGCCGCTGGTGGGCGCCGACTTTGCCCTTGCCCTGCCGCCGGGTGAGTGGGCCCGGCTTTGGGAGAGTGCCGACGCCGGTGTGGGAGGCTTGATTCGGGGGCCCGTGTACGAAGGCTCGGAAGGACCTGTGGAAAGGGTCGTTTTAACCCTTACCGCTCCGGATGCCTCGATCTATCTGTTGGGGGCGCGGGGCACCATGCGGTTGCCCCTGCTGGAAACTGACCGTGAAGAGCTGGAACGTACCGTCCGGTCGATGAATCCCCGGGCTTTTCCTAAATTGCGCCTGCTAAGCCTGTCGGAACCGGACGATGTGGCTCCGGAGCCTGAGAAGGGACACCTGAGCTCGTTGCTGGCGGATGATGTGGCCCCCTGGGTGTTGATTCCTGCGGATGACGTGAGCGCAGCCTTTCCCCTGGTGCGACCGCAGTCGCCTGATCCCCTGCCGTATCTGACCCGGTTTTTTCCGGATGTGTCGGTGGTGCGGCAGATTCAGGAGCAGGACGGCAGTGTGGCCTATACGGACGGCCGGCGCGGTATGCGCATGAATGTGTATGGCGCCCTGGAGTACTTTGAGGCCCCGGAGTTTAGCGGTTCGGTGGCCGCACCGGATCTGTTGCGGGCTGTGCAGGTCGCCCGGGACTTTATTTTCAGCCGCGGTCTGTGGTCTGTTGATGCTACCCTGTCCGGGTTCGGCCGGCTCGGTCAGGAGTCCCGACTGACGTTTGGGCTGCGCCGGCCCTTGCTACCCTGGGTGAGCGTCCGCCCTGTGATGGAGGTACGGGTGGTCGGCGAACGGGTGGTTTACTTTTATCGGTCTCCGGATTATATCCCGGTGGCCTCAGGGGGCAATGAAAAGCTGATTACCCCGGAAGAGGCGCTGCACAGGTTGAAGGCAACCCTGGCCGGGCGTCCGATGCGGGTACGAACGATGTATCTGGCCCACCAGCTCGGCCCCGGCAACTTGCAGGCGTTGTCGTTGATGTGGTGTGTGGGGATGCAGGATGGTGATACGTATCTGGTGGATGCCCGTTCCGGGCAGGTTCTTCAGTAGGGGGAGAGGCCCATGCACTGGGCAAGGGCAAGGCTGCTGTTGTTGCTGACGTTTACCCTGGTCAATGTGGCTTTGCTGGATCGGGCTTGGCGCCCGGGCGGCCCCGGCGCCATGTCCGATATGGGGTTGGCGGCCTTTGAGTTGAGAGAGGTCCGGTCGCGGCTGGGCCAGCAGGGGTTTAACCTGACGGCCCGGGTCCCGACCACCGGAAAAGTTTTGCCGTTCTTACGGCTGGCGTCTCCGACTCCGGAACTGCAGCAGCGGGTGGTGTTGCGGTTTCTGGAAATGTTGGCGGCGCGGGAACCTCCCCGCCCGGACAACACGTCTGAGACGGGGGAAGTCTTTGCTGCCGGTAACGGACTGGTCGTTTTCCGCCCTGACCGGCCCTGGGGCCACGATGTGCGGGTAGAAAACCGCACGGTCGTGCGGGAACTGGCGGACGATTTCCTGAGTCAATCCCAATTGGCCAAAGTTGCGGACTTACGGTGGTTCCGCTCAGTCCCCCTGGATCAAGGGGGGCGCCAGTTGGTGGAGTACACGCTCTTTTACGGGGGCTTCCCCGTCTATGCCGGTTATCTGCACGTGACCGTGGGTCCTGCCGGGGTGGAAGAGGCGGTTGCCTATCTGCCCGCGGCCGGTGAATTTCGCGGTGACCCCAAATCGGTCATTTCCGGCACGCAAGCGCTGCTGCGGCTGGCGGGCCATCTGTCTGTAGGGCAGTCAGCCGCTGAAGGCAAGCGCCGTACGTTTACGGATTTGGAACTTGGCTATTACGCACCATACCCGGGAAAGGGAACCCCAGCCTGGGAGGTGGTCCCGGTGTGGCGGGTGAATATGGATAGCCAAGATATATATTACGTGAATGCTCTGACCGGTGAACTCGAAGCGCTTTAAATCCACGAAGCCCTCTGGCAACGCATTGGTTGGCCCAGAGTCTACAGGAGGCAAACGTCTGTGCCCATGTTTATGATCCGGGGTGGGCGGCCCCTGATGGGCACCGTAACAGTGGGTGGCCGGAAGAACGCGGCGCTGCCCCTGGCGGCGGCTACCCTGCTGGCCGGTGGCACCAGTGTCCTGCAGAACACCCCGAATATCCGGGATGTCCATGTTTTTCGGGAGATGCTGACCCTTTTGGGGGCAGAGGTCAGGTATGATGCCCGTGAGCGCTGCCTGACCGTGTGCACAGGCGGTATTCGGCCAGGACACATTCCGCATGAACTGGCCGGTGCCATTCGGGCCTCCTATTATTTATTTGGAACACAACTTGCATTGTTCGGCGAGGCTGCCATCCCCTTACCCGGCGGTGACAAGATCGGCCAGCGCCCGGTGGATCAGCATTTGAAGGCGCTGACTGCCCTGGGCGCCGAAGTATGGGTTGAGCGGGGCATTGTCTGCGGCCGCCGTCAGGGCCGCCTCAAGGGTGCCACGGTTTTCTTTGATCTGGCCAGCGTGGGAGCGACCATGCATACGATGCTGGCCGCTGTGCTGGCCGAAGGTACAACCGTTTTGCATAACGCGGCCAGGGAGCCGCATGTAGTTGATCTGGCGAATTATTTGAGCGCCTGCGGGGCACGCATTCATGGGGCCGGAACCGATGCGATCCGAATTCATGGTGTGGAGAATTTGCGGGGGTGCACCCACAGCGTGATCCCTGACGATATTGAAGCCGCCACTTTTATGATTGCCACCGCCATGGCGGGCGGCGATGTACGGTTGGAAAACGTGATTGTGCCCCATCTGGGGCCGGTTACGGCCAAGCTGCGCGAGGCCGGGGTTGAAGTGCAGGAAGATGCGGATGCGCTGCGTGTTACGGCCCGGTCTGGCACGCGGGGCATCAACGTGACGACCCTGCCCTACCCGGGTTTCCCCACGGACGCCCAGTCGCAGATGACGGCCTGCCTGACTCTGGCCCGGGGAGAAAGCCATATTTCCGAAACGTTGTATGAAGACCGCTTCCGGTTTGTACCAGACCTGGTGCGTATGGGTGCTCAGATCCAGGTTCGGGGCCAATCGGCCTGGATTACCGGGGTGGATAAGCTGTATGGCGCTCCGGTGGAGGCCACTGATATTCGCGCCGGCGCCGCGTTGATGATTGCCGGTCTGGGTGCCGAGGGGGAGACTCAGATCCGCGGGATTGATCATGTGGAGCGGGGTTACGATGACTTGCCAGGTCGCCTTGTCAGCCTGGGTGCAGAGATTGAGCGGCGGGATTGACAGGGAGGCAGCGGCCCGATGCGGGTAAAGATCCTGTTGGCGGGTAAGATCCGGGAGCGCTATTTGCACGATGGCATGGCCGAGTATCTGAAGCGTCTGGGGCCCTATGCCAGGGTAGAAGTGCTGCAGATGCAGGATGAGCCGGTGCCGGAGCGGGCGTCTGCCGCCGATCTGGCGGCGGCCCGGGACCGGGAGGGGGAGCGGCTGCTCAAAGCAGTGGACGACAGTGCCTATCTGGTGGCCCTGGACCTGCAGGGCCACCAGCTTTCTTCAGAGGACTTTTCGGCCTTTGTGCAGGAGCGGGGACTGCGGGGCGAGTCCAACCTGGCGTTTGCCATTGGCGGCAGCACCGGGCTGTCGCCGGCGGTTCTGAACCGGGCCCGCTTCAAGTTATGCCTGGGGCGGATGACGTTTCCGCACCAGTTGGTGCCCCTGCTGTTGCTGGAGCAGATCTACCGGGGGTTCAAGATTGCCGCCGGGGAACCGTATCATAAGTAACGGCGAATTTTTTGGAGATGAGGCAGGACAGGGCGCCTTGCGGCGGTTCGCAAGGCGCTTTTTTCGTCATCTGACGGGTGAGAAAGGAGTCCACCCCCGCTTCCTTGCGGGCCGTGCAGCAGCGGCTGGGGTTCAGAATCCTGTGTAGCCCAAATACTTATAAGGGTAATATAATACTAGCTATATGAGCAAATCACTCTGGCAAAGATCAGCATCACCGCGTGCGCCGCCCTGATTGGGGCAGTCATGAACCTGTTTCCTGTCTCCCTCTTTTTCGGCGCCGACTTTGTCCTTGGCGGCGTAGTCGCTCATGCGCCGGCCATTCTCTTCGGTCCCGCCTGGGGCGCCCTGTCCATGGGCCTGGCCTCACTATCCACGCTCCCGCACTGGCAAGACCCGTTCTTCCCACCGTTGATGGCCCTCTTTGGGTTCACAATAGGCGCCTGGCTGCACCGTTATCGCAGCCGGGTGGTTGAAGGGGCGCTCTTGGTCGGGCTCTTGGGCGCGCCGATTGCCTTCTCGGTTTACCTGCACATGTGGCCCCTTCCCCTGTCCGGTGTGCTGGTCATTACGGTCAAGGTCATCGTCAATTTTATGGCCGACGTGGTCATCTGCAGCCATCTTCTGCGCGCAAGCGGCCTGGAGGCCAGGCTGAATCCCAGGGCTGGTTCCCCCTGGGACATGCGCGCCTACCTGGCAAACATTCTCTCGCTGGTGGTCTTTCTTTCCCTCGGCTCTGCCACCGTCTTCTTCGGCAATGCGGAGTACCGGAGGGTGAAGGAGCAGGCTGCGGCCGACGTCAAGCTCCTTACCGAAAGGGCCCGCCACGATTTGGACACCTGGATGGCCGCCCGTCAGCGAACCCTGGAGGCGCTGGCCACCACGATCGATGCGGTGCAGGACCCGGACAACCTGCAGCAGTGGCTCTCGTTCTTTAGAACCATCAACCCTGACTTTGTCCAGGTGGAGGTGGTTTCGGAGTTTGTCGCTGCCGGCCTTTCGGTCCCCCTGGCGGCGGAGGCCGGTCAGCCCATTCTCCACCTGACTGCGAAGATTCAGGGCGTCTCGGGCTTCCAGCAAGGGTACCTCTCCGCCAGGATTAGCCTGGCATCTCTCGACCTGGCTGCCAGAGAGGGCGAACAGGGCCGGATCCTGTTGCTCGATCAGGCAGGCCGCGTGGTGACCGCCCCGCCCCGCTGGCCGCTGGGCACCCGCTGGCAGATCACCGACCTCGGCGTTCCCCACTTGGGGTTTCAAGATGTTATTGCCGTGTTACCCGATACAAGTGAAGATATTCTGGTTCACTGGCAGAACGGCCAGTTGGTGCACACGGTGGATGAACCCGCCTATGGGTGGCAGATCGTTGGCCTGCTGCCCCTGGGTCCTTACCAGAACCGCCTCTTCTTTGCCTACGAAGTCGTATTGTTGGCCGGGCTTGGATTGCTGATCCCGTTCACCCTGACCATTAACTGGGTCAGTCGCTGGCTCACCCGCCCGCTGGAAAAGGTGGCTGCCACAGCCAAATTGAAGCTGATCGGCGACAGGCAGGTGGAATGGCCGGCCCCAGGCCGCATCGCCGAAGTGAATGTGCTCGTCAGCCACCTGAGCGCGGCGGAGGATGCGCTGACCGAAGCGCACAATCAACTGATCAAGCGGAACCAGGCCCTGGAAGAGGTCAATCGGAATCTGGAGCAGATGGTAACCAGCGATGCCCTGACAGGCCTTGGCAACCGCCGGGTGCTGGACGGGGTCCTGGATCTTGAGTTGAAGCGCGCTCGCAGCAGTCGCCGGTCGAGCGCCGTGCTGATGATCGACCTGGACCGCTTCAAGGCAGTCAACGATACGTACGGCCATCCGGTGGGCGACGCGGCCCTCCGCACCGTGGCCAGGACCATCGAATCCTGCAAGCGGGAGTCTGATTTGGTGGCTCGCTACGGTGGCGACGAGCTGGCGGTGGTACTCTTCGATATGGCCCGGGACGACGCGCTGGAAGTAGCGGAACGAATTCGGGCAGCCGTCCAGGCCGCCCCCGTCACCACCCCCGCCGGGACCGTTCACGTGACCGTATCCGTGGGCGTGGCGGTATTCCCCGAGCACGGCGAAACTCCTTCCGCTGTCTTTGCTGCAGCCGACCGGGCGCTTTATTATGCCAAGACGGCAGGGCGGAATCGCGTCTCGCTTTACACCCCGTCATAGGCGGAGCGCAGAGGTGCCCCACGCGGGCTACGGGGAATTTCCACGAGCTTGCGTTCGTGATCAGCCAGCGCTTTCTCGAGTCTCTTCGCCCACCGTCTTCCATATGGCTTACGAAGTGCAAGTAGTGTGTCGATATCAGCCCGCGCGCCTTCGGTATCGCCTAGCTCAAGTCTGGCGAGTCCGCGCTGCCCCAGAGCGGCAGCCCACGTCCATTTGTTCTGATCATCGAGTTCCATGAGCCGTGTTGTGGTCTCGATCACCCGGTGCCACTGCTCGAGCCCCTCGTAGGCGTCGGCGAGCACCCTGAGAGCCTCTGTGTTATCCGCTGAGAATGCCAGAACCTGCTCAGCAAGGCGAAGGGCAAGGCGCGTCACCCGTAGGTCCGATCCTTTTCGAACTTCGGACACCAGTGATTTGATCGCCACGGACATGTTGAATACTCCACTGATGCGTATGAACCCACCTTTGGCGGTCTGGTGCGAATCACCGGCCAGGTCGCGGAACGGCAGCGAGATGCCGCCGTAATGCTCTATCCATTTGCACAAGGTACGCACCTCGCTTTTCTGTTTCATCGGCACGCCAGTGCCCCCGGGCAATCCGGTTCTTAAAGTCATAGTGGTGGGCGATTTCGTGTACAAATGTAGAAAGCATTTGTAGGCGAAAATAGAGTTCCCATACCTCCCGATCGGGCAGATCGGGTGAATACACGTAAGCAAATAGTCGCATCAGGGCTGGCCTGACAGAATAGATGCCAAGGACATATCCGGTATGAACACCGGGCATGCCACCCCGCCCAAGGCGGCCCGTAAATGGATCAGGCTCAAGGGCAGGCTCCTCAGATGCCTTCGGCTGGCAGTGGCTGCCCAGTGACAATGCAATCCCGGTTAGGCCATCGAGCGTTCCCCGGGGAGAGTCTTCATCAGCCCCAGCAGATCAGCCGACCCAGCGGGATAGTGGACATAAGGCCCGGTATCGACTACCGTTATTGGGATATGCTCGACCGGGGTTGGCAGAGGTGCGCAGAGCCCCCCGCGTCGTTCAACGGAAACCGACCTCTTGATAGTGCGCTTTCGATGGAATTGCTTCTGGATATACCCTAAGTGCTTTCTAAGATGGTCAGCAGCCGCGAAGTTGAACCGTTCGGCACGGGCAAGATCCCGGTGTGTCGTATGGATACTTCTGGACTCGTTATCCCTCCTCACCAGCCCCGTCTCGGGGATCTTTCCCAAACGTCGCTGGCCTTCCCTGCTGTTGGACCTGTTTTTACCGAGGCTGGGGCCGTGGCTGCGAAGTACGGGGGCCAGATGATGAGCGAAAAAATACCGTTGTCCTCGCAGGATGCTGTCCGGACCCGGCTGGAGGCGCTGCGGGAACTTTTCCCGGAGGCCTTTGCCGACGGTCGGGTGGACTTGGAGCGGCTCAAGCAGGCGCTGGGTCAGGCGCCGGATGAGGGACGTGAGCGCTTTGGGCTGTCGTGGGCGGGCAAGGGCGAGGCCGTCCGAAACGCCCAGGCGGTGAGCACGGCAACGCTAAAGCCGGTGCCGGAGAAGTCGGTCAGATTCCACGCCACCCGCAACCTCCTGATTGCCGGCGACAATCTGGAGGTCCTGAAGACCCTGCAGAAGAGCTACTACGGCCGGGTGAAGATGATCTATATCGACCCGCCTTATAATACCGGCAACGAGTTCATTTACGCGGATAACTTCCGGGACGGCCGGCAGGAATATCTGCGCGACTCCGGCCAGGTCGGCAGCGGCGGCATCCGGCTGACAACGAACCCGGAGACAGATGGCCGGTACCACTCCCGGTGGCTGAACATGATGTATCCCCGTTTGTTTTTGGCCCGCCAGTTGCTCAGGGATGACGGCCTGATTTTTGTTAGTATCGACGACCATGAAGCGGCCCACCTGCGGCTGCTGATGAATGAGATTTTCGGGGAAGAGAATTTCATTGCCCAGTTCGTATGGCAGTCCAAGAAGGGCGGCGGGAGCGACGTATCCCATGTGGTGACCGACCACCAGTATGTGATCGCTTATGCCCGCAACCTGGAGAGCGTTGCAGTGGCCAAACAGGCGGTGGCAGCCGAGCCCCTGGACCTGGCAGATGCAAAGGGCCCTTACCGGAAGGGGCGGGAGCTGAACAAGTGGGGCTCCGGTTCCCGCCGGGAAGACCGGCCGACCATGTATTTTCCGATTCCCGGGCCCAACGGGGAGGATGTGTATCCGATCCGCAGTGACGGCACGGCGGGGCGCTGGCGCTATGGCAAGGCCGCCATGCTCGATTTTGTGCAGCAGGGCGACGTTCTGTACGAACGTCGGGAAGACGGCACCTATATCGTCTACGAAAAGATCCGAAAGACGGACCCGCGCCGGAAGCCCTTTCGGTCCTGGCTGGCAGAGGCGGGCAGCAATGCCGAGGGAACCGAGACCTGTAAGGCGCTGTTTGACGGCAAGAGCCCGTTCGATTTTCCCAAGCCGCTGTCGCTGATTCAGCACCTGTTGCAGATTGGGACCAGGCCAGATACTGATGATATCGTCATGGACTTTTTTGCCGGTTCCGGGACGACGGCCCATGCTGTTCTGGCCCAAAACCAGGCAGATGGCGGCAACCGTATGTTTATTCTGGTGCAACTGCCGGAGCCGACGGGGAATGCAGAGTTCCCGACCATCGCCGATATCACCAGGGAGCGGGTGCAGCGGGCTATGGCGCAGATCGGCGTGGATGCGGCCGCGGCGCAAACTAACCTGGACCTGGGGTTCAAATGGTTCAGGCTCCACCCGAGCCACTTTCAGGTGTGGGATTCGGCTGGCTTTTCCGGTGAGCCCGCCGAACTGGCCCGGCAGTTGCGCTGCTTCGCTCACCACGTGCAGCCGGGCGCGACGCAACTGGGCATCCTTTATGAGATCCTGCTCAGGGCGGGCATGGACCTGAATGCCGGCATTCAGGAGATCACGGTGGATGGGGCGGCGGTGTATGCCATCGCCGGGGGACTTTTGCTGGTGTGCCTGGTGGAGCGAGTGACACCGGTAATTTTACGCGCGCTGGCAGACCTGAACCCCCGGCAGGTGGTCTGCCTGGATTCCGCCTTTGCTGGCAGCGACGTGCTGAAAGTGAATACACGGCTGGCCATGCAGGCATGTGGCATTGACTTCCGCACCATTTGAGGTGTACGCATGCAGATTCAGTTTGATCGCCATCAGCAGTACCAACTGGATGCGGTCAGCGCCGTTGTCGACCTTTTCGACGGCCAGCCTTTAACCCAAACCCAACTGGACCTGGGGGTGGGTAACCAGCTCGCTCTGGATGAGGAGACGATGCTGGACAATGTCCGGCGGGTCCAGCAGCGGAACGGCCTGCCGTCTGCAGCCCCCCTGGACGGAATGAACTTTTCCGTTGAAATGGAGACCGGTACGGGTAAAACCTATGTTTATCTCCGCACGATTTACGAGTTAAACGCCCGGTATGGCTTGGCCAAGTTCATCATCCTGGTGCCTGGTGTCGCCATCCGGGAAGGCGTGATCAAAAACCTGCAGATCACGGCTGACCATTTCCGCAGCCTGTACGCCAATCGCCCCTGTGACTACCAGGTGTATGACTCCAGGCGTGTCGCCGGTGTCCGGCAGTTCGCCGGGTCGCACCACCTGCAGATCCTGGTGATTAATATCGATGCACTCAACAAGAAAGCCAATAACATTATTCATAAAGAAAACGACCGGCTCGCGGGGCACCGGCCAGTCGACTTGATTCAGGCAGTTCGCCCCATTGTGGTCCTGGACGAGCCGCAAAACATGGAGACCGAGCCAGCCCGGGCGGCGATTGCCAGTTTGAACCCGCTGTGCACCCTGCGTTACTCGGCTACCCACCGGCACCCTTACAATCTGCTTTACCGGCTGGACCCGGTCAGGGCTTACGAGATGCAACTGGTGAAGCGCATTGAGGTGGACTCCGTCCGGGCTGACAGTGACTTCAACCAGCCGTTCATTGGCGTCAGCAGCATCGAGGCGGCCAGGAGCGGCATCAGGGCTCGCCTGGCCATCGATGTGAATGGCGAAAACGGTCCGGTGCGCAAGACTGTTTCGGTCAGCCGGGGCGGGGAAGATCTCTATGAAAAGTCGAACCGGCACGAGTCATACCGCGGCTATGTGGTAGACCAGATCGACGCGGGCAGCGGCAGCATTGCCTTCTCCAACGGGGTCAGCCTGAACGTGGGACAGACCCAGGGCGAGCGGGCCGATGACCTGATGCGGGTGCAGGTCTACGAGACGGTCAGGGAGCATTTGGAGAAGGAGCGGCGCTGTCACACGCTGCTGCCGGTCGGAAGGCGTTTGAAGGTACTTTCGCTCTTTTTGATCGACCGGGTGGCGAATTACGCGACGGCGGACGGACGGATCCGGCGCTGGTTTGTGGCCGCTTACACAGAACTGGCCCGCGACCCGCGCTACCAGCCCCTGGGTCTCCCCCTGGTGGCGCAGGTACACAAGGGTTACTTTGCCGAGTTCAGGGGAAAGCCCAGGGATACGAGTGGGAAAACGGCTGCTGACGATGATGCCTATGAACTGATCATGCGGGACAAGGAAAAGCTGCTTTCCCCGGATGAGCCCGTACGGTTCATTTTCAGCCATTCGGCCCTGCGGGAGGGCTGGGACAACCCGAATGTGTTTCAGATCTGTACCCTGAACGAGACGAAGTCGCAGATGAAAAAACGGCAGGAAATTGGCCGCGGCCTGCGCCTGCCTGTGGATGAAACAGGCAGGCGTGTGCTGGACCCGCAGATTAACCGCCTGACGGTGGTGGCAAACGAAAGTTACGCAGAATTCGCCCGCGCGCTGCAGTCGGAAATGGCGGCGGAGTGCGGTGTCCGGCTCCCGGCCCGGATGCTGGAAAACAAGCGTGAGCAGCGGACGGTGCGGCTGAAGCCCGGCTGGTGCCTGAACCCGGACTTTGGGGCCCTGTGGGAGCGGATCAAGCACCACACCCGTTACTCGCTTTGCTTCAGCACGGCGGACCTGGTGGGGAGAGCAGCCACGGCGGTTAGGGACATGCCGGCGCTGCAACCGCCCCGGATCAGGGCGGAAAAAGCTGCCATTCAGGTTGGGAACGCCGGTGTGTTCCATACGACACTGGCGGTCAGGGATTCAGCCGTGTCTGCCGGTTCGTTGCCGGTTCCCGACCTGTTGGGGTACCTGCAGCGTGAAACGGAACTCACCCGCTCGACCCTGGCCGAGATCCTGGCCGAGTCTGGCCGGCTGGCCGATGTGGCGAAGAATCCGCAGCAGTTTCTCGACCAGGCGCTCAAGGCCATCCGCCTGACCCTGGAGGAACTCGTGCCGGATGGTATTGTGTACGAGCGGATTACCGGCCAGGAATACGACATGCGGAGGCTGGCCGAGACGTCGGTCACCGGTTCCTCTAGCCATATGCTGGACGTGAACAAGACCATTTACGATGCCATCGTGTTTGATTCTGAGGGGGAAGCGGAGCTTGTCCGCGAGCTGGAAGCCTGTACGGGGATCAAGTTCTTTCTTAAGCTGCCGTCCTGGTTCAAGGTCGAAACGCCCTTTGGTGCCTACCAGCCGGGCTGGGCAGTGGTCAGACAGGCGGACGAGCCCCGGTACCTGGTACGGGCGACCCCACCCGGCGCCGGCTCGGGCGCGCTGCGCACCGGCGCGCTCCGCCCCGGGGAGTGGGCCAGGATCCGGTGCGCCCGGGCCCATTTTGCCGCCCTGGGTGTGGGGTTTGAGCATCCTGCGGGAGCTTAAACCCAGACGGGTGCGTCCCATAGCTTGAGGGTGACGCCCTTACCCAGCCGATGGGCGTTTTCGTAGATGCGTTTGGCGTTTACGATGTCGTGCATGCCCATGCCCAGGGGGCTGAACAGGATCACGTCGTCCGGGGACTGCCGCCCGAGGTGGCGCCCGTTGACAATGGCGCCCAGCTCGACCACCCGGGCAGGATCGAGGAGGCCCGCCTCACGGCAGGCCACCAGCACGGTGCCCTCGGCCTGGAACTGCTTACGGCTATCCACCGCCACCAGATCGGCCTGTTGCACAAGAGCAAAGGACGGATCATTGGTTGAGGTATTGACCACCAGGGCTCCGGGCCGCAACCAGCCGGGCTCCAGGTAGCGCTCCTGCACCGACACATTGGTGGCGGTGCAGATCACGTCTGCCTCGTAGACGGCTTCCCGAGCTGAGCCAGCCAGGACAAAGGCCGCCGACGTCAGCCCCAGGCGGGGACCTTCCTGCTCGGCCAGGCGGCGGGCATGCTCTGGCTGTATATCATAGACCCGCACCTGCCGAATGCCCGGCAGGGCGGCGTGAACGGCCATGAGCTGGGTGCGGGCGATGGGGCCGGAGCCCAGGAGGGCGACCGTATCTGCACCCGGAGGACCCCGGTGGTGACACCGATTGCGAGGGAGATGCGGCCGCCGTACAGGGTGCGGGCCAGCGCGTCCCGGCCCAGTTCGTCGGTACCCAGGGGGTGCCCGGGCGTGCCGGGCGGGGCAAAGCGGTGATACGGGTCGATGGCCTCCGGGCCGGCCGGGGCCAGCCAGGGCGCTGCCGCCGCGGCCACCATCAGAAGGGCCAGCACCAGTGCTCCGGCCATTGCCGGGCGGTTACGGGCCAGACGGCGCCAACGGCTGCAGCGTGGCCGGTACCTAAAGGCGGCGTCGGCGGTGGCGGCGGGCTTGTCCGGCAGGGCCACCTGGCTCCCCCCTCACTGATAGCGAATGCGCGGGTTGGCGATTCCGTACAGGAGATCGGCCAGCAGGTTTCCGGCCAGAACCAGAACGGCCGAAACGACCAGTCCGGCGAGCAGAACCGGGTAGTCCCGCTGGTTGATGGCGTCAT
The DNA here is from genome assembly GCA_036676195.1 of Clostridia bacterium. GTDB lineage: Bacteria > Bacillota > Sulfobacillia > Symbiobacteriales > ZC4RG38 > JAKFDK01. The sequence goes on from JAKFDK010000010.1 coordinate 47,102, forward strand.
AATAAAGCCGGCCCAGGCCGGGCCAGGAAAACAAAATTTCCGTGACCACAGCCCTGCCAAAGAAGTGCGGAATCTGCAACCCCATCAGGGTAATCAGCGGCAGCAGGGCATTGCGCAGTGCGTGCTTGTACAGCACGATCCGGTCTGAAAGCCCTTTGGCCCGGGCGGTGCGCAGGTGGTCCTGGCTCAGGGCATCTAGCATACTGGCACGCATGTAGCGGCTCCAGGCGGCGGTGCTGACCAGGCCCAGTACGAGGGTGGGGGCGATCAGGTGGTGCAGGCGGTCGGTCAGGGAGAAGGCCGCGCCCAGGGTAGCCATTCCCCCGGAGGGAATCCAGCGCAGGCGCCCGGCGAAGAACCAGATGACCACGAGCGCCAGCCAGAAGGTCGGTACCGAGACACCGGCGATGGCAACCGTGCTGAGTGTATGGTCAGTGGCGGTGTTCCGCCGGGTGGCGGCGACGACACCAGCCGGCACCGCCACGCCAACGGAAACCAGAAAGGCCGCGCCCATGAGCAGGAGGGTGGCCGGGAGGCGTCCGGTGATCATATGCAGTACCGGGCGTCCGGAAATGTAGGAGTGGCCCCAGTTGCCTGTGGCCAGACCCCGCAGCCAGGCCAGGTACTGCACAGGCGGCGGCTGGTCAAGCCCGAGAATCGCCCGGATCCGGGCCAAATCTTAGGGCGCTGATGTTCGGGTTATCACCATAGACGGCCAGCGGCCCGCCCGGCACCAGTTGGATCAGGGCAAACCCCACCAGGGTAACGGCCAGGAGCAGGGGAATGACAGCCAGCAGGCGGCGGACCACGAAGAGGCGCATGTCAGGACCTGACCTGCCACGCGGCCATATTCCAGGTGGGGGTGACCACATTGGGGCTCAGGCGCAGCCCCTGGACCTTTCGCCCCTGCTGGGTTTCCTTGGGGATTTGGCGGCTGTGGAACTGGGGGTAGGAGAAGAGGCCGACATCCGGTTCGACGAACTGGCCAATGAGGATCAGTTCGAATTTGGACTGGAGCATGTAATCTCCGAACACGGCGCTGGCCGCCATGTTGTTGATCTTGAGGTCGACGCCGGCCTGCTTCCACTGTTGCTGCAGCATCTGTTCAATCTGCGCTCGGATGGCATTGCCGGTGGTGGTGGCAATGGTCAGGGACAGCGGCTGGCCACCCTTCGTGCGGATGCCGTTGATGCCGGGCTGCCAGCCGGCTTCGTCCAGAAGTGTCCTGGCTTTGGCCAGATCGTAAGGGTAGGTCTTGATACCGGGGTGATAGGCCCAGTTGGACTGCGGGACGTAGCTATTGGGGTGTGCAGGCCAAACAGAACGGTATCGAGGATCGGCTTCATGTCGGTGGCGTGGCGCAAGGCCTGCCGGACCTTGAGATCGGCAAGGACCGGGTGAGAAAGGTTTAACAGGATATGTTCATAAAAGTTGGAGACCAGGGTTTCCACCTGCAAGTCGGTGATGGCCCTGGCCTGCTGGACATATTCCTCGCTGATGCCCAGGGAGTCACCGATGATATCGACCTCACCGGTGGTGAGCTGGGTAAACAGGACCTTGCGGTCAGGCACGATCTTATAAATGGCTTTCTCCAGCCGGGGGGGCCGCCCCCGTAGTCCGGGTTGGCCTGCACGGTGATGGCCTGGCCGCGCTGCCAATCGACCAATTTGAAGGGGCCGGTCCCCACTGGCCTGGCATTGAAGGGGTCGGTATTGACATCCTGGGACTTGCCAAGGATGTGCTCAGGCAGGATATAGGTGTCGGCCAGGATAGTCATAATGGGGGCAAAAGGCTGATCCAGGGTGAATTTCACCGTTTGATCGTCAGGTGTTTCCACGCTGGTCATCTGTTTGAAGCCACTGCGATTGGCGATTTTAACCTTGGGATTCTGCATGAGTTCAAAGGTAAACTTGACGTCCTTGCTGGTGAACGGCTGGCCGTCATGCCACCTGACGCCCTGGCGGATCTTGATGGTGTAGGTCTTGCCGTCGGCGGAGACATCGTTCTGCTCCGGCACCGCTGCCGCCAGCTTTGGTACAAATTCTCCCTGTTCGTTGGCCATCCAAAGGGGTTCCAGAACGGCATACTCCACGCTGCGGGCCACTTCCAGGTTGCTGATGGCCGGGTTCAGGCTGTCGGGCTCCTGGGACATGCCGATAATTACCTGACCCTGTAGCCTGGCCGGTGCCGGCTGCCGACCGGAGCTGCAGGCGGCAATCGTCAGCAACAAGGTGCCCAGCAAAAGAGCCTTGACCGGCATGACTTGACGGACCATGGTTTCACACCTCCGTAATTGCGGGTGGCGATGCCCGTTTCATGATTTTCATCCTATTTACAGATCTTTTACCTTTCATATTACAGGAATTATATCTGAAGGCTGGCGATTTCACCAACCTTCGACGGGTTGACCTTGTTCCCTTCTATACATAAAAATTTGCCTATCCAAAAGATCCGGCAGGTGTGGGAGAAGCATTACCTTTGCGCGGGTGGAAACGGGAGTTTACAAGCGGACCAGGTTTGCTATACTTGTTCGTGTTTGTGTTCCGTGTTGACCTGAATGGCCTGTCGGGCAAGCAACCGGTGGGGCCCTTTTTGGCCGAGGAGATGAATGCCTTGAACCAGTTCGACACCCCTTTGTTCACAGGGTTATTGGCACACGCAGCCCGCAACCCCATTCAATTCCATATCCCCGGCCATAAGAAGGGCACTGCCATGGCGCCTGAGTTTCGTAAATTCATCGGGGACAATGCACTGTCCATTGACCTGATTAACATTGCGCCACTGGACGATCTGCTCAATCCCCACGGCATCATTCGCGACGCCCAGGCCATTGCGGCTGAGGCGTTCAGTGCGGACTATACCTTTTTCAGTGTCCATGGCACCAGCGGCGCCATTATGGCCATGATCCTGGCGGTGGTCGGGCCCGGTGACACGATTCTGGTGCCGCGCAATGTCCACAAGAGCGTGATGAGCGCCATTGTCCTGTCGGGCGCCCGGCCCATCTATATGGCACCGGAGTTGGACGAGAATCTGGGCATTGCCCACGGGGTCAGTGTAGAGACCGTCCGTGCCGCCCTGGACCGGTATCCGTCAACCAAGGCATTGCTGGTGATTAACCCCACTTATTACGGGGTAGCGGCCGACCTGAAATCGATTGTGGAACTGGCCCACGAGCGTGGCGTGCCGGTAATGGTGGATGAGGCCCACGGCGTGCATGTGCACTTTCACGAACGCCTGCCCCTATCGGCCATGCAGGCCGGGGCTGACCTGGCTGCCACCAGCATTCACAAGTTGGGCGGGTCGTTGACGCAATCCTCGGTTCTGAATGTGCGTGAGGGCCGTGTGAACGTAAACCGGGTGCAATCGGTGATGTCCATGCTGCACACCACCAGCACGTCGTACATTCTGATGGCTTCACTGGATGTGGCGCGCAAGCATCTGGCTACTCGTGGGCGCGACCTGATTGAAAAGGCCCGCGTTCTGTCAAACCAGGCGCGGGTGGCTATTAACGAAATTCCCGGCCTGTATTGTATTGGACCTGACATGATCGGCCTGAATTCGGCCCGGTTCGAGTTTGATCCGACCAAACTTTGCGTGCATGTACGGGAGCTGGGCCTGACCGGAGCCGATGTTGAGGGGATTTTGCGCGAGGAATACAACATCGAAGTTGAACTCAGCGACATGTACAATATCCTGGCCATTGTCACCTTTGGTGACACCGAGCAGGAGACCATGGCACTGGTGAACGCCCTGCGGGCAATTTCCGACCGCTATTACCGGACCCGGCCGGCGCACCAGGTCCGGGTGCGCAATCCGCAGATTCCGGAGCAGGTGATGATTCCGCGCGCGGCATTTTACAGCCTGGCCGAATCGGTGCCGCTGTTGGAGTCACAGGGCCGGGTGGCGGCTGAACTGGTTATGGTCTATCCGCCCGGCATTCCGATTCTGGCGCCCGGTGACCTGATTACAAACGAGAACATCAGTTATATTTTAGAACACCTGGAAGCGGGTTACCCGGTACAAGGGCCGGAAGACACCACGATTCGCCGCATCCGGGTGGTGAAATAGCATCAGGGCCGGGTCCTCAACCAAGGACCCGGCCCTTGTTTAATGTGTGGAATTCTTAGATATACACAAAACCCTGCACAAAGTTATCCACAGCCTTGGGATAACTAGTGGATAACTAGAACCGGTGTTCGTGCGCGGAAATGTTCGGGTACAGCAGAGTTGCCGGAGAAGCACGGAACCCCCTGGCTGCGTACCCTGGTATAAAAGCCAGGGGGTTAGGGGATTATGGTTTTTTACTTCGTCCAGAGGGGGGAAACGCTCTACCACATCGCCAGACGATATCAGACTACCGTTCATGCCATTGTGCATGCAAATCGGCTGGAAGATCCCAATGCCATTACCCCGGGGCAGGCGTTGATGATTCCCCGGCCCGGCGAGGTGCCGTCACCGCCCCCCGGTGGCATGGTTCATCTGGTGCGGCCCGGGGAAACCGTCTTTTATCTGGCCCGCAAGTTCGGTACGCCAGTGCCGGAAATTCTCAAGGCCAATCAGATCGCGCACCCGGAGTTTATCTTACCTGGACAGCAACTGGTTATTCCTGAGTTACAACTGGCCGGGGATGAATGGCCCATGTCCGGCCGCACCGCAGGTCGGACAGGGACCAGTCCTATCCAGCTTGGCGGTCAGCCGACGCTGAGTTGGTCATGCGGCCCCCACCGGGTGCCCGGCTTTACTGCTTCGCCGCCGGTCATTCGTTACGATCGGATTTATGCGGGCCTGGGTGACGGTGCCTATTATTGCCTGGAAAAGTCGGCCGGACGGGTGAAATGGCGGTGGCCGGTCATTGGTGACGTGGCGGGGGCACTCCCGGCGCCGGCGGTATACGACGGATTGGTTTATGTAGGCACCCCCGAAGGGTTGGTCGTGGGCCTGGATGCCTACCGGGGCGCGCAGATCTGGAAAACCGCTGCCGGTGCGGCTGTTGTTGGTGGGCCTGCTGTCTCTGACGGCCTGGTTTACCTGGCTGCTGCCAGTGGGACGGTGTATGCACTGGAGTCCAAGACAGGCGCCCTGGTCTGGCGCCGGAATCTGGGATCTCCCGTGACGTTCCCGGTAGCCCTGGGGGATGGCGTTGTCTTTGTGGTGGATGCGGCGGCACTTCTCTGGGCCCTGGACGGACAGAACGGTGAGCCAGTCTGGGCGGAACCGGCCCTGACCGGAACACCGGCACCGCCTGTATTCGCCGAACTCCTTGTACTGGTGGGTGGGCAGGCCCTGGACCCGAAGACCGGCAAGACCCTGTGGGTGGTGCCGGAAAGGGTGGCTCCGGCGGTGCACGCCGAAACACTTCTGTATCCCGGCGGGGCGGTCGATCTCTTTGCCGGCGAGTATCGCTGGCGCAGTGCGGGAATAGCCGCAGGGGTGGCCGTGGCCGGAGCCGGTAACCTGCTCCTGGTCGTGACGGCTGAAGGTGACTTGCTGGCAGTGGCTTCCGATGACGGACGCCAGGACTGGCGGCTGGCTCTGGGAGGCCGGGTATTCCATGCGCCGGCCATTGCACCAGGACTGTTGGTGGCCACCCTCGAAGACGGTACCGTGCGTGCCGTGAAGCTGAAAACTGAGCGGAGCAGCCGGGGAAACGACCGTGAACAACGTGAGCGCGGCTGAAACCCAAGATGTACACCAGCCCCCTCGGGCCGTGTACATCTTTGGTTTTTCGGCGCTGGGAATACAGGCAGTGGCCGCAAGCCACACTAGCCGGTGCATGGATTTCCAGCGCATGTGAGGAGATGATGCAATGCGCAGGCGCTGGCGCATCGTTGGAATGGTTGCGGTCGTGGCGTTCCTGGGTTGGGTGGCCATAGGGAGTACTCCCCGGCTGACCGAACAGGCTGAAGCCCATCAGCGGGCCAAAAAGGACAACCTGCGCCTGCTGGCCCAACTGGTATGCGGCGAGGGGCGCGGGGAGCCCTACGAGGGCAAGGTGGCGGTGGCTGCCGTTATCCTGAACCGAGTTGATGACAAGCGTTTTCCCAAGAGTGTGGCCGGGGTGGTCTACCAGAAGCAGGCATTTGAGTCGGTGACCAACGGGGAGATTTACCGGAGCGTGACCAAGGACTGTACTCGGGCGGCACGGGATGCCCTGAACGGTTGGGACCCGTCTTATGGCTCGGTCTACTTCTTTAATCCGGCCAAAACCCGCAACAGGTTCATCTGGTCACGCCAGCAGGTACGCCGGATTGGTGACCACATTTTCGCCAAGTAGGAGGGAAAGCGGTGCGGAATTCCTGGCCTATTCTGCTCCTGGGCCTGGCGCTGGCAGGCGCCCTGTTCTGGGGTTATACCCGGAACGCTGAGGCCAACCGGCTTGCCCTCCGGGCCGAAAATGAGTACCAGCAGGCCTTTCACCGGCTGGATTTCACCGTGACCAATGTGGAGGATACCCTGGCCCGTTCTCTGGCGACCACAGCCCCGCGGTTGCAGCAACAACTGTTCGGCGACCTGCGTGTGTACTCCGCTTCGGCGGTGGAAAGCCTGGCAAACCTGCCCTTGACCAACGTGAAGATGGAACGGACCCAGAAGTTTCTGAACGATACCCTGACCGTGTCCGATGAGCTCGACATGCAGTTGGAGAAGGGTCAGAAACTGACCAGCACGCAGTGGAACCAACTGAAAGAACTCCATGGTCAGGCTGCTTTCCTGAAAAAGGAGTTGCAGGAACTGGGCGGGCTGGTGGCCGGTGGGCGGATCCGCCTGCGGGATACCGAACGGGTGACCGCGGCGGGGGTGGACGGCACCGCCGAAACGCCGGTTCTGCAGGGGATCTCCAATGTAGAAAAGGGCCTCACTCCCCCGCCCGGCGAGGAAGGGGCCGAGGCGTCCCAGGCCGGGCCGCACATGAAGCCCAAGGCTGATCTGGGGCCGAAAGTTCCGGTGGAAGAAGCCCAGCGCATCGCGGCCAAATTCCCGGATCTGCCCCCCGGCGCCGGGCCCCAGTTGGTGGGGCGGGCCGATGGCAACCTGCCGGTTTATTTGTTCAGTCTGACCAAAACAAACAACGTGCCGGTTACCATTGCCGTGACCGAGGACGGCGGACATGTGCTGGAGATGCTGGACGGGCGCCCGCAGGGGCCGCCTACCCTACAGCGGGATCAGGTGATTGCCCAGGCCAGGGAGTTTACCACCAAGAACGGCCTGAGTAACGTGGTCGACCTCGCCTACGACGAATATGGCGAAGAGGGCGGCGTGGCGGTGGTAACCCTGGCGCCGGTGGAAAACGATCTGGTCATTTTCCACCAACGCATCAAGGTGCGGGTGGCACGGGACAACGGCGAGATCCTGGGGTACGACGCGCGGGACCACTGGGTGAACCGTAAACCACGGCAGTTCCCCTCACCCCGGCTGGACCAGGCTGCTGCTGTCAGGAAGTTGGCGCCGCACCTTCAGCCCGAGCAGGCCTTATTGGGCGTGACGGATACGGACTGGGACGGGGAGCAATTGGTCTGGCGCATCAAGGCCCGCTTTGACGGACAGAAGTTTGAGGTGTACATTAATGCCCAGACGGGCGAGGAGATCAAGGTGTTGCGCACCGAGATCGAGGCGTAACTTTGAGCGGGCCTGTCCGGGCCCGCTTTTTCTATGGGGTGAACTGCCATGCATCCTTACAGGTTACCAGTGCGGCGAACAGTCAGCGGCTTATCCCGCCGGCGGCCCGGCTGGGGGGCCCTGGTAGCTGCGGCCATTATTAGCAGTCTGCTCGGTGGTACGACAGGCGCCCTCCTTCACAGCCAGTGGGGGCGGCCCTCGGCCCCGGGCGGGCAGCCGGCACCCGGCGAGGTACCGGCTGCCCGCCTCAGTTTAGACTATACCTCGGCGGTAACTGAAGCCGCGGCCAGGGTGGCACCGGCGGTGGTGGGCATTGTCGGGCAGACAAGGACACGCTCCGGTTTTCGAAGTGCCGGCACTGGCTCAGGGGTGATTTTTGACCGGCAACAAGGGCTGATCGTTACCAACGCCCATGTGGTCGCCGGGGCAGCCCGGCTGGCGGTGAAATTGGCCGATGACCGGGTGCTGCCGGCGGAACTGGTGGGCCAGGATGAGGTGACTGATCTGGCGGTGGTGCGGGTTGCAGAGGGTGATCTGCCGGCCCAGGCGGAGTTTGGCGACTCTGACCGCCTCAAGGTGGGCGAACTGGCCGTTGCCATTGGCAACCCACTGGGCCTGGACTTTCAACGTACTGTCACCGCTGGCATCATCAGTGGCCTGAACCGGGAATTGTCTCTGGAAACGGAGAGTGGTGTGGAAACGACTCTTCAGGTCTTGCAGACAGATGCGGCGATTAATCCCGGTAATTCCGGGGGCGCCCTGGTCAATGCGACTGGTCAGGTGGTAGGGATCAACTCGGCCAAAATCGCCCGTCAGGGCGTGGAGGGTATCGGCTTTGCCATTCCAATTAACTTCGCCCGGCCGATCATGCAGGACCTGATGACGCTGGGAAAGGTGGCCCGTCCCGCGCTGGGGATCCGCGGCTATGGCAGCCGGGTGGAACAGGAATGGGCCACCGGTTACAGCGGTGAAGGCATGATTGTTGAAGTGGTCCCGGGTGGGCCGGCTGGCCGGGCGGGTTTGCGTACCGGGGATGTCCTGGTGGCCCTGGACGGCCGTCCTCTGAACAGTTGGGGCGAGTATGTGGTGAACATCGGTCGATATCGGCCTGGCACCCAGGTAACCCTGAAAGTGCGGCGCCTGACTGGCGGGCGGGGACAGGAATTTGAGGTTGTGGCCACGTTGCAGTGAGGAAACCGCCCGGGCTACATGAACACTGTGGCCGCGGGCGGTTTGGCGTGTATCAGCGCAGTGGCGACCTGGATGGCCAGGGACCGAGCGGTACCGGCAGTTCCGGTTGGGGAGAGTCTGCCGCCGGTGGCGGAGGTTCTTCCGCCGGTGGCGGAGATTCCTCCGGCCCTGGAGTCAGGGGGAGCCCAGTGTCAGGCAGAAAGTCGACCGCCGGCAGGTCCACATCGGGAACCTCCAGGTGTGTCTGGGGACTGCCCGGGGGGCGCGGCCGCGGTGGGCGTACCTGTCCGGGGGGCTGAAGCCCGGGGTTGGGTGCCGGCACCGGCAGAAGGGGTGCGGGTTCCGGCAACGCGGGCACCGGCGCTCCGGGGGTTGCTGGTGCCGGTTCTGGCATGCCGGGGGCCGGCGGGAGCATCAGCCCGGGCAAGGGAATCCAACGCCGGTCGTATTCTTCAGGCTGCGTTCCGGCCAGAAACAGCTCGGTGTGGTTCGGACACCCGGCGGTGGCCAAAAGCCCGGAGTCGGAGCAGATCTTGGCGGCGGTAATACCCGGTGGGCGCCGAAAATCGCTATGTGGGACATCGGCCAGAGCCTGGTTGATAAAGTCAGCCCAGATCGGCGCCGAAAGTGTGGCACCGGTCAGGCCGCCGGGCAGGGACTTGGAAGCGTCATCGTTACCCGTCCAGACTGCGGCGACCAGGTCCGGGGTATACCCAATGATCCAGGCGTCGTGGGAGAACTCCGAGGTCCCGGTTTTGGCTGCCGCCGGGCGGCCATGGATCAACCAGGAAACCTGCCCGGCGGTACCGCCGGGTTTCAGCACGCCCTTCATGATATCGGTGAGGATATAGGAAATTCGTTCATCCAGCACCTTTACAGCCCGGGGGCGGTTATCGACCAGTACGGTGCCGAATTGGTCGACAATACGGAGAATGGCCAGAGGCTCAACCCGGTAGCCACCGTTGGGGAATGTGGCAAAGGCACGGGTCATTTCCAGCACCGTTACCTCGGAGGTGCCGAGGGCCAGGGTCAGGTCGGAATGGAGCGGACCGCCGATCCCCAGGTCCCGGGCCAACGGAATGACTTGTTCCGGCTTGATGGTGTTCATCCATTTGGCAGCGACGATATTGTCTGAGTCCCAGATGGCCTCCCGCATGCCCATGGGCCGGTAATGGTAGGGCTTACGCGGGTCAAAGTCCTTGGGGCTCCAGTTTGGGTGCCCGGTCCCACCGGGAAAGGTGACGGGCTCACAGGTCTGCACAGAGCCGGCGGTGTAGTACTCGGTTTTGAGCACGGCCGCATACATGAACGGCTTAAACGCCGACCCCGGCTGCCGCCGGGCCTGTACGGCGCGGTTAAAAGGTGACTTACGGTAATCCCTCCCGCCCACCAGCGCCTTGATGTGACCGGTGCGCGGCTCCAGCGCCACAATGGCACCCTGGGGCTGCAGGGATCCCTCCTCGCCCGCCGGTGGGGAAGGCAGACCCTCACGTAACGCTCTCACGGCGGCGCGCTGCATCTTCATGTCCAGGGTGGTGAAGATCTTGTAGCCGCCCTTCAGGAGATTGCGGTGTACCTCTGGGTATTGGGTTTTCAGTTGCTCCTCCACATAGCTAAGAAAATAGGCGGCCCCGCCGGCCTCTTCCGGCTCCCGGACCAGGACCACCGGTGTCGCCAGAACCGCGTTCATTTGCTCGGCATCCAGGTATCCCACCGCGACCATGCGCGCCAGAACCTCGTTTCGGCGCTCCGTTGCACCGGTGAGATTGATGAACGGATTGTAAAGTTCCGGGCCCCGGGGCAGGCCGGCGATGAGGGCTGCTTCGGGTAGCGTCAGGTCACGGACAGACTTGCCGAAATAGGTTTCGGATGCTACCTCCACACCATGGGCACCCTGCCCAAGGTAAATGGTGTTCAGGTACATCTCCAGGATTTCGTCCTTGCTGTACTGGGATTCCAGTTTGAGTGAGTAGACCAGTTCCCGCAGCTTGCGCCAGACAGTCCGTTCATGGCTCAGGTACAGGTTACGGGCTAACTGCTGGGTAATGGTGCTGCCGCCTTCCACGACCCGGCGGGCCACCACGTTGCGCCACAGCGCCCGGAACAGACCGCGGGGGTCCAGCCCCCGGTGCTGGTAAAAGCGGTCATCCTCAGCCGCCACAATGGCATGGCGAAGGGTAAGGGGGACCTGGGCGAGGGGCACTTCCAGCCGGTTTTCCGTAAAACGACGGGAGATCATTTGCCCATTGATATCGTAAAACTCAGCGGCGGTGGGTTTGTCCGGAGACGGCAGGGGAGTCAGTACAACGGTTGCCAGAAACGCAAACACAACTGCCGCCGGCACCAGAATCAGGGCAATGACCAGGAGTTTCACCGGCAAAAACCAGCGCATGTATGTCGCCTCCGCTGTTGTTAGTGTTTCCCTTTCGGAGACAAAATAAGAGGCCCCCGACTGGCGGGGGCCCCAAATGATAGGGTGGCGCTGCAGGTGCACAGGGTCAGGGGGTCAGGCGCTGCCGGTCGCGGGGGAAGGTAGCCGCTTCGCGGGCGTTGCCAAGACCCAGGGTGAGGGCGGTCAGACGCTCGGCGCCGATGGCAAAGCCGCCGTGGGGCGGGCAGCCGAGCTCAAAGACCTCCATGTAGGCGCTGAAGTTGGCCGGATTCATCTTGCGGGCCAGCATGTTGCGCTCCAGCACCTGGGGCAGGTGTACCCGCTGGCCGCCTGAAGTGATCTCCTGCCCATTCATGAGCAGGTCAAACCCGCGGGCAACGGTCGGGTCTTCCGGGTCGGGCCAGACATAAAAAGGCTTGCTCTTGGCCGGGTACCGGGTCAGAAACACGAAGGCGCCCTTGCCTTCGGCGGCCACATACTTGCAAATCAGCTTTTCGCCTTCGGTGTCCAGGTCGCCCTCGGGTGAAACCTTCTTGTACTTCCGCCGCAGGATCTCCTGGGCTTCCAGTACCGGAATGCGTTCAATGCGGGCGGGCACTTCGGGTACAGTGGCGCGCCACAGGGCCAGTTCCGCCGCGCAGCGCTCCGCTGTGGCCTGAAAGATGTGGCGCAGCAGTTCCGTTTCCAGGTCCATGAGATCCTCTTCGGACTCGATAAAGCCCATTTCCACGTCCAGGCTGGTGAATTCGCACAAATGCCGGGAGGTATTATGGTCCTCAGCCCGGTAGGCCGGCCCTACTTCAAAGACCCGTTCAAACCCGGCGGCCACCAGCATCTGCTTGTACAACTGCGGTGACTGGGCCAGGAAGGCTTTGTGTTCAAAGTACTGAACGGGGAACAGGTTGGCCCCGCCTTCGGTACCGGTGGCCACAATTTTGGGCGTGCGGATTTCGGTGAAGCCCTGGTTGCGCAGATAGTCCCGGAAGGCGTGAATCTGTTCGGCCGCCACCTTGAGGACGGCGTTCTGCCTGGGATGCCGCAGCCCGTAGGCCCGGTGCTCCAGAATGGTTTCCAGGCCGGCCTTGAGTTCTTTTTTGCCCAGTTCAAAGGGCAGGGTCCGGGTGGGGGCAGCCAGAATCTCCAGAGCAGTGGCGCGCAGCTCACACCCGCCGGGTGCTCGGGGTTCGGATGCCACCTCACCGCTGACGGTAACCACCGATTCTTCGGGCAGATCGCGGGCAGCCAGTTCCCCTTCCAGCACTACCTGGCAAAGTCCGGAGCGGTCGCGCAGGATGACAAAGGCCAGGGCGCCCATATGCCGGCAGCTATGCACCCACCCCTGCAAGGTGGCGGTGCTGCCTAAAGACCCGGACAGTTGCCGGGCCAGGACTCGGCCCGCGGCAGATGTTGTGGCAGACACGGTGAAGCATCCTCCTCGCTTGCTACAGCCCAGAATAAACACCAAAAAGGCCCGTCCCCGGTGAAGGGACGAGCCGGTTGCTCGCGGTGCCACCCTTGTTGCTGCCGGCCCTCTGCCGGCAACCTCTTTGCATGGCCCGGTAACGGCGGGCGCCGTCGCGGTTTACTCCCCGGCCTGGGTTTCAACCCCGCACTCGCGGGTGTCCTTCGCCGCAACTGCCTGCTGCTTTGCACCGCCTTGCCACCGGCCGAAGCCACAGCCTGCCCGTTGGGCAGGGGGGCTGTTCCGGCAACTTGTCCAGCAGCTCTCTGAAAGGGCAGCTACAGGTACTCGCCCGGTCATCGCTTTAACTACTTGCGGATTATAACACCGTTGTGGTATTCGGGCAACAGTGAACCGGCCGGCATACGGTGATTGGCTTTGCCGCGGTGGTTTACTCTGGTATACTCGGTCTTGGCAAATGGAGGCGATGGAAGAATGGAACTCTGGATCACGGAAAAGCAGACGGACAGCCTGACGATTTCCCTGCGTTGCAAGACGGCGTTGCACCGGGAGCAGACGCAGTATCAGGACCTGCTCATTGTGGATACGGAACAACTGGGCCGCATGTTGCTGCTGGACGGCTGCGTGATGACAACCGAGGTGGACGAGTTTGTCTACCACGAGATGATGTCGCACGTACCCCTGTTCACCCATCCCAACCCCCGGCGGGTCCTGGTGGTGGGCGGCGGGGATGGTGGCGTGGTACGTGAGGTACTCAAGCATCCGTCGGTGGAAGAGGTTATTTTGGCGGAAATTGATGACCGTGTGATTGAAACTGCCAAGGAGTTCTTCCCGACGATTTCCCGGGAGTTAACCAACCCCCGTTGCAAGATCATGGTGGGTGACGGCATTGCCTTTGTGGCCCAGCACCGCAACACCTTTGACGTCATCATTGTGGATTCCACCGACCCCATCGGCCCTGCCGTGGGGTTATTTGCGAAGAAGTTTTATGAAGATGTATTTAACGCCCTGACCGAGGACGGGCTGTTTGTTGCCCAAAGTGAGTCGCCGTTCCTGAATCCCGCGTTTATCCGTGACCTGCAGCAGCGCATTGGCGGCATTTTCCCGATAACCACGCTATACGGCTGCCATATTCCCACTTACCCCAGCGGTTTCTGGTGCATTTCCAGCGGGTCCAAACGCCATGACCCCCGTAACCCGGCTAACCTGGAACAGCGCTTTGGCAACATGGAGACCAAGTATTATGAGCCAACCCTGCACCGCGGTGCCTTTGTTCTGCCCCGGTTTGCGCGCTACCTGACCTGGGAGGCGCAGCGCCAGGCGGAGCAAGAAGGCGTGCAACTGCCGGTGGGCCTGACGGGCATGGGTCAGGAGAAAACGGCCGGCGCCCTTGGGGAGGGCAAGTAAGTGGAGCACCTGGACCGCCTGGACCGCTTTATGAGCGCCCAGGCCAGCTACGCCGATGCCCGGGCTGTGCTCTTCGGCATTCCCATGGACTTTACGACCTCGTACCGGCCGGGCACCCGCTTCGGTCCCGGTCGGATCCGGGAAGCCTCCTACGGCATTGAGGACTGGAGCTTCCACCAGCTTGCCGACCTGCACGACAAGGCATACCACGACCTGGGCGATGTTCCAATGGTGTATGGCGACGTGGTGCGCAGCCTGGAACGGGCCAAATCGGTGGCCTGCCAGATTGTGGCCGACGGCAAGATTCCCTTCATGATGGGCGGCGAGCACCTGGTAACAGTGCCGGTGGTCCATGCGGTGGCGGAAAAGTACCCGGACCTGGTGTTGCTGCAGTTTGACGCTCATGCCGACCTGCGCTCAGACTACACCGGTAACCCGCTCTCCCACGCCACTGCCATGCGGCGCTGCCTGGACGTGCTGCCGCCGCGCAACCTGTACCAGTTCGGTATCCGTTCCGGCACCAAAGAGGAGTATCAGTACAGCCGGGAGCACTGCCATTTATACCCGCATGAGGTCCTGGCGCCGCTGAAGAAGCTGGTCCCCTCTCTGGGACAACGGCCGGTTTATATTACCATCGATATTGATGTGCATGATCCGGCCTATGCGCCCGGTACCGGTACCCCTGAACCCGGCGGAATCTCGTCGCGGGAAATGATTGAAGCCATTTCGGCGATGGCCGGGCTGAATGTGGTGGGGTTTGACGTGGTGGAGGTTGCCCCCAACCTGGACGAGACCGATCGTACGGTGGTGCTGGGGGCGCTCCTGATTCGCGAGGCGCTGCTGGCCTTCGCTTAGTGGACGACCTGTGCGAATCGGACTGGAAAGCCGTCGGGGAGCGCTGCTCCGGCGGTTTTTTCTTTCCGCACAGGAGGTTTTTTGCCGAAAAGCGAACGCTTCAGGAACCTGACGCACTCTAATAAACCGGAATGCTTCGGTACGGAGCGCTCCAAGGAGGGAACCGTACCATGTTGCAGGGCACATCAGCCGAGGACCAGTTTTTTGACCTGCTCCGCCCGGAACAGGGAAAACTCTACCGCACAGCCTGGGCCATTCTCGGCAATGAGGCAGATGCCAGGGATGCCTTACAGGAAGCGGTTATCCGGGCGTACCGGGCATTTGCACAACTCAAAGGCGGCGCCATCGCCTTCCCAGCCTGGATGCGGCGCATTGTGGTGAACCAGTGTACCCAGATTTTACGCAAGCGCAGCCGGGTGATTCCGGTGGAACGGCCGGAGGAGCTCATGCCCGAAGCTGCCGGCGGCATTTCCGATCAGAGCGATGTCTGGGATGTGGTCAGAGGTTTACCGGAGCACTACCGGGCGGTGGTGGTGCTGCGTTTTCTGAACGACATGCAACTGGACGACATCGCAGCTGCCCTGAATATTCCGGTGGGCACGGTGAAGTCCAGATTGCACACGGCGTTGAAGCAACTACGGGCCACGCTGGCGGAAACAGGGGAAAGGAGGGGGGCGTTGTGATGAATTGCGACCGGGTACGGGAACAGGTCCAGGCGCAGCTCTGGGGAGACGGGGAGTTCTCTGCACGCGAGGAGCTGAACGCACACCTCGCCCAGTGTTCCGCCTGCGCCAGGGAGGCCGAGACGATGGCCGGGCTGACGTACCGATTGCAATCCGGGTTACGCAACTGGGTGGATGAAGGCATGGCGCCGCCGGACCTGGAACAGCAACTGCGGCTGGCCGTCCGCAGCGCGGTGGCCGTAGACGTGGAAGAGGTCCTGCGGGAGGCGGAGGAACTCCCTTCGGAACGCGAAACCCGCAAACAAATCAGGCAGCGTGAAGTGCGTCGTACCTTTTGGACGGTGGCTGCCGCTGCTGCCGTAGCCGCACTGCTATTTGTAAGCCTGCCCACCGGCCATGAAATGGCCAGCCGCTTACCCCTTGTGGGCGCATTAATCCAGTTTGGCCGCGGTGCGAAAACCCTGCCCGGGGAGACACCGGTGAATCTGACTGTTACTTCCGGAGACGTGACCCTGCGGTTAACGCAGGTTCTGCCAGAGCCGGAAGCGACCCGAGTGATTTACACCCTGGAAGGCATTCCTGGTGGGCTGGCGGGTCGTGACGCCCGGGACCTGGCCGGGGAATTGCTGGCCGGCGGAAAGCGATTGCAACTGGTTTCGCTGGCGATCGTCCGGGATGCCAACGGGATTCCGAGCACAGTGGAAGCCACCTATGGCCCTACCCCGGCCGGTCAGCCCATTACGTTCCGCATTGACCGGTTACCCGGAGTGAACGGGGGTCCGTGGGAAGTCGGACTGCCAGTAAAGTAAAGGGTTCCATATGACACCAGACCAGGGTCCCTCCCCTGGTCTTTTTGCGTTTCGGGCGAACTACCAACTGGGATTTTACGGAAAACTAACCTGACAGAGGAAAACGAGGTCAATCGACCGAAAAGAGGGTGGAACCACAGTTTTTAGGAGGTAGGCAATTTGGCACTGAAGCGTAACCTGGCTGTCATGCTGGTGACTGCCCTGCTGGGCGGGGCGACTGTGGCCCCGGCGGCCGCGCAGCCGGCAGCGCCCACCGGAATCTTGCTGAACGCAGACCTGCAGCCTTACCTGGTGGACCGAAACGCCAACAAGCTGTTTGACAATCTGGAGGTACGTCTGGCCACCACACCGTCGCATGCAGACGAAAAGTTCGACGTGGTTGTGCGCCTGCAGGGGGACGCTCAGGCTGCGGCCGTTTCAGGGGCGCTGGGGGTAAAGCCCCGGACTGTGTGGAGCCGGACTATCCGGGGTTTCTCGGCAGAGGTCACCAGGGAAGAGCTGCTCCGCCTGCTGGAGGACCCGGCGGTACGCAGCGTGGAGGAAAACATCCGGATTACCCGGCAAATGGATACAGCCTCCCTCTGGACCGGGGTACAGGCAGCCCGCCGGGCCTTCGGGGTGGACGGCAGAGCCGGGAGCGACCCCCGCAACTACAGCCGGGACGATGTGGTGGTGGCGGTGATTGATACCGGCCTGGATGCCCGCCACCAGGACCTGGCCGGGGGGAAGGTGATTGGCTGGCATGACGCGGTTTATGGCATTCCCATGCCGTACGATGACCAGGGACACGGTACGCACGTAGCCAGCATTATCGCCGGCGCCGGTGCCGCCAGCGGTGGTAAATATACCGGGGTAGCGCCCGGTGCGGCCCTGGTAGGTGTGAAAGTAATGGACGTAACCGGGGGTGGCACCCTGGAAAGCGTCATCAGCGGTGTCGAATGGGTTGTGGCCAACCGGGAACGTTTCAATATCCGCATTGCCAATATGAGCCTGGGCGGAGGGGCGTGCGCCGACGGTACCGATGCCCTGTCGGCAGCGACGGTGGCAGGGGTACAGGCCGGCATTGCCTTTGTTGTGGCGGCGGGCAACTCCGGACCGGGTCCATGTACCATCGGCACCCCGGCGGCGGCCGAAGAGGTCATCACGGTGGGGGCTGCCTATGATCCCGGCGAGAACGGCTGGTCCATCGCCGAGTTTTCTTCCCGGGGTCCGACGGGCGATGGCCGCATCAAGCCGGATCTCATCACCCCGGGGCGCAATATCACCGCCGCCAAGGCAAACAGCAAGGATCAGTACATCACCCACAGCGGTACCAGCATGGCCACACCGTTTATGGCCGGTATTCTGGCCCTGATGCTGGATGCCAACCCGAGCCTGTCGGTGGACGGTCTCAAGGATATCGTCTATGATCCGGCCAACCTACGGGACTACGGTTTGCCGGGTAAGGATCCGGAGTACGGATATGGGCTTGCCTTGGCATACTATGATGTAATGGCTGCCGGCGAGTTCCGCGGCCGTGACTGGTCAGATCAGATCAGGCACGAGTTCCGGACCGGCGACCTGGGTTACGATGGAGCCAAACAGACGTTTACGTATCGGGTCACCGATCCTTCCCGGCCCCTGGCACTGAGTATGGTGATTCCCGGCTGGGAACAGGTGAAATTTGGCCTGGGCCTGCCGGCGTACCGGATGGAGCTGTTTGACCCCAGGGGCAAGTCGGTGGCGGTGAGCAAGGGTGCCAGCCGCCAGGAACTGGTTCTGTATAAGCCGGTCCGCCGCGGCACATATACCCTGCAGATTCGGTCTCTGATGGGCAATGGGCCCTTTCAACTGGACGCTTCGTACCGGTAAGGAGCGACTGCATAGGGGCCGCAAGGGCCCCGTACATATGGAATGGTGACACTGGTCAGTCAAGGGGGTTACGTGTTAAAATTTAGTCAAATATTCCACACCTAACCAGGAGGTGAAGCCGGTGGTCCGTGTCGGTCTTGCCCTGGGCGGTGGAGTGGCTCGGGGGATTGCCCACATTGGTGTGCTGCAGGCGCTGGCTGAGCATAGCCTGCCGGTTCATCTGGTTGCCGGCACATCGGCTGGAAGTCTGGTTGGAGCCATGTACGCAGCCGGGTTGGACCCGTTTCTGATGGAACGGGCAGCGGCGCGGCTCAACTGGCGGGGCCTGGTGCGGTTGAAACTGCGCCGGGACGGCCTGTTGGACGCCGCAGGGTTGGAACGCTTTTTGGCGGGGCATGTCGGCGACCTGGAGTTTTCTGATCTGAAGCTGCCGTTCACGGCCGTCGCCTGTGACCTGATCACCGGCGAGGAGGTTCTGATGCAAACCGGGCGCGTGGCCATTGCCGTACGCGCCAGTTCCGCTTTCCCCGGTATTTTTTTGCCCGTGCGCCTGGGTGATCGCATCCTGGTCGACGGGGGCATCGTCAATAACGTGCCCAGTTCCGTGTGCCGCCGGATGGGGGCGGATTACGTCATTGCAGTCGATTTGAACAAGACCCGCGCCCAGGCCCGGCCGCCGCGCAACCTGTTGCATATCATGCTGAACAGCCTGGCCATTGTGCAAAAGCCGCAGATTGACCGGTGTCTGGCCGGGGCCGACGTAGCCGTTCGGCCAGACTTGAATGACTTCAGCCCACTGGAACTGGAACGGGTGCGGGAAATGGTCCAGGCGGGCCGTCGGGCAGCCCTGCAACTGGTGGACAAAATTAAGGCCGACCTCGCGGCATTGCAGGCGGGGAAACCCCCGCACCCCTACGAATTGCAGATCAATACTGTCACTGAGCCCGCGCTGGAATGCTATCCCGCTTGCAGCCCACTGGAGGAGTAAGGTCCGTTAGCAGGGGGTGACATCGTGATTTCGGGTGAGCCGCTCCTGCGTGCTATCCTGGCAGCTATCGATGAAGGGATTCATGTCGTAAACATGGCAGGTGTAACGGTATTTTACAACCAGGCAGCCAGCCGCAACGACGGGCTTTACCCGGAAGAGGTCAGCGGCCGTCATCTGCTGGAGGTATTTCCTTCGCTCACTACCGAGACCAGTACCCTGCTGAAGGTCTTGCACACCGGACAACCGATTCTGAACCAGCAGCAGACCTTTGCCAACTACAAGGGGCGGCGGGTTACGACGATTAACTCCACTTACCCCATCGTGGTGAACGGCGAATTGGCCGGAGCGCTGGAAGTGAGCAAGGATGTGACCCGAGTACAGGAATTGGCCGAACGGGTCCTTGACCTGCAGGCTGTTTTGCTACAGAAACGACCACACCCGGGCGCCCTTGGACAGGCCCGGTACACCCTTGCCGATCTGCTCGGGCAGGAGCCGCGCTTTCGCTATGTAGTGGAGCAGGCCAGCCGGGCCGCACGCGGAGATGCGCCCGTGCTGGTGACTGGAGAGACCGGTACCGGCAAGGAATTGCTGGTCCATGCCATCCATCGCGAGAGCCCGAGGGCGGCCGGGCCGCTCATTGCCCAGAACTGTGCGGCCCTGCCGGAAGGGCTGCTGGAAGGAATCCTGTTTGGTACAGCCAAGGGCAGCTTTACCGGGGCTGAAGACCGGCCGGGTCTGTTTGAACTGGCCGACGGCGGTACGCTTTTTCTGGACGAACTCAACTCCTTACCCCTTGGACTGCAGGTCAAACTGCTACGTGTCCTGCAGGATGGACGGGTGCGCCGGTTAGGCGAGGCCAGGGAGCGTGCGGTGAACGTCCGCATCATGGCCGCCTGCAACGAAGACCCCCTGCGGGCTGTTGAAGAAGGACGGCTGCGCCGTGATCTCTTTTACCGAATCAACGTCGTTTGCCTGGAACTGCCGCCGCTACGGGACCGCCGTACCGACATCCCGTTATTGTGCCGGCACTTTTTGAACAAGCATCGGGAGCGGCTGGGCTCTCCGGCGCAGGGACTGGCCCCAGCAGTGGCAGAGTTCTTTGCCCAGCACTCCTGGCCGGGCAACGTGAGGGAACTGGAACATGCCGTAGAAGGGGCCCTGGCCCTGGCCCGGGGAACAGAGATTACCATGGAGGACCTGCCGCCCTCCCTCCTGCGCGGGGGTGGACGGACTGCTCCGCCGGCGGTGGTCGCTTCGCAAATCGGCGACGCCTCCGTAGCCGGAACTGCGACCGAGCGGGCCAGGGCGCTGACGCTGGGTGAGGGACTGCGGCACGGCCTGAGCATGGCCGAGCGCGCCGCAATTTTGCAGGCCCTGGAGCAGTGCGACTGGAAAGTGGCCCGGGCGGCCCGTGTCCTGGGTCTGCCCCGGCAGACCCTGCAGTATCGACTCAGGATCCTGGGGCTGACGCGCCCTGGTCAGGGCGCCGTGTAGGGCCGGTCTTGGCTGCTCTGGTCTTGGCAATGGTCGGGTCCTCGAAACAGGCGTGAAAAAAGGCCTCGGTACCGGGGGTCAGCAGTTTGTAGTACTCCCGGAAAGCCAGTTGTGCAAGGCTGCCGGCCCAGTCGGACTGGAGCAGTTCCTGCGGCAAACCGGGGTCGACATGCAGGAACTTACGGAACTCATGGACCAGGAGCGTCCGCTCGACAAAGCAAACGCTATCCTGCACAGGAACGCCGTGCCGGAGCTGCTGGCGAACCAGTTCAAGCTTGGGCTGGTACATGACCAGAAATTCGTTGTAGCGGCGGCTGATGTCTTCCAGATTCCAACAGCGCCTGACCAGCGCACCGTCATCCCGGGGACCGCTGTACCGGGCTGTGAATAACTCCACAAAGTCGTCCAACTGGGCGCCCTCGATCATGTCCAGGGCCTGGCGGTCCACGGGCTGGGGCGTGATCCAGGTGCCCGTACTCAAGGGAGCGAAGCCTAACCAGGCCAGTTCCCGGCGTAGCTGGTCACGCAGGGGGCGGTTTTCCTCCGGGATGGTATAGGCAAGGATACGCCACTGACTATCCCAGGGTTGTTGTTCGGTATACACACGGCGGGCACCTGATTCGATGCGGCGGATTCCCTTGGCGGTGAGGGCATAGTAGCTGCGTTGGCCAACGCGCCGGGTAGAAAGCCAGCCTTGCTGAGCCATGCGCGAGACCGCCACTCGGGTGGCCTCCGGGGTAACACCGAATTCCTGCATGAGTCGGATCAGAGAACCGATCCAGACTTCACGCCCCCGGGGCACCACCATGTCACCGAAGATGGTAAAAAGCAAGGAGCGTCCTCGCATCCATTGAGCCTCCTTGATTTAGAAACGGGCCGGCGGCGAAAGCACCTGGCCACTTTTTATATCGACAAGGCCCCGCGGGGTCAGCCGCAGGTCAGGGAGAAAATCTGCACACAGGAAATCCAGACTGTAGCCGGGATCGCCCAAATGGTACTCCAGTGCCCGCAGGTGGTCAGTCCATCCGGCATATGCGGCGGCCAGCTCCGCCATGGGTCGCTCACTCATATAGCCCAGCAAGGGCAGTTCCAGCCGGAAGGCGACCTGACCGCCTCGCACCAGGGCCAGGCCGCCCTTTTGCGCTGCCACCGTGCGGGCGGCCAGGGCCATGGCGTCCGGGGACCGGCCCAGCACCAGCATGCCGCCGCCGCTGAGGGCGGTTGTGGCCAGGCCCTCCAGGTTATGCATGAGGCCGCCGACCACGCCCCGGGTGATCCAGTGATCATCTTCTCCGATGAGGGCGCAGTAGCACAGGTCTGGCCGGGTATCCAACCTCACCCGGCCGTCCACGATCGGAAGGTCCGTATCCTGCCGGCGGGTGATGGCGGTGGAGGCAAAGGCGATCACGGGGACCGGGCCTTCAGTCCAGGGAGTGGCATACAGTTGCGGGCGGTCCACCAGTTCCGGTCCGGGACCCTGCCAGGGGCCAAGTGCCGTGGTGGAGGGAATGGGTACGACCGTCCGGCCATTTTGCGCAACCAGAATTCCGCCCAGATACACCTGTTCCGGTTGAAACGAGATCAGGTCAGGCAAGACCTGAATGTCGGCAAAGCGCCCGGGGGCCAGACCGCCCAGAAATGCGTCCAGGCCCAGGTAGGTGGCGGCGTTGATGGTCGCAAGCTGAATGGCCTGCATCGGCGGCAGGCCGGCCTGGATACATAGCCGGACGCAGCTATCAATCATGCCGTGTTCCATCAGAAACGCCGGAGAACCGGCGTCCTGGGTGAGCAGCAGACGGCGGGTATCCACCCCGGATTGCACCACGGCGGCAATCAGATCGGGCAAATCGGGGCGCAGGGACTGAAAGCGCAGGGAAGTCCAGTATCCCAGCCGCAGACGGTCGAGCGCTTCCGCCCCGGTGATGGCCTCGTGGCAGCTGCTGATGCCGGCGGCGGCCAGTGCGTTAAGACGCCGATGGCTGGCACCGGCCGTATGACCATCCACACGCTTGCCCAGGGCAAGGGTCCGGCTGGTCGCCTGCAGCAGCCGGGGTTCACCGCGGGTCAGCCGCGGCCAGGACGGAATTTCGGACAGGCCCAACACCTCGGGCCATTCCAGGGCTTCCATCACGGCCGGGCCGTACAGGTCGCTTTCTTCAGCCACTGAACAGTTGGGGCTGCTCCTGACCCACCAGTAAAAACGGGCGGGCAGGGTCTTGCACTCGTCCACCACCCGGCGGAAGCCCGCTGCACCAAGCTTGAGCCAGAAGAGCAGGTTATCGGCGGCAAAGGTGGTGGTACCGCGGGTACTGGCATAAGCAGCCATGCTTGCGGGGCTGTATGTGACCCAGGGATGGGTATGGGGCTCAATGAAACCGGGACACAGATAGCGGTCCCGGCAATCGACTATTTGGGTCTGGGTCCCGCAGGGTGCTTCCGGACCCATGTAACAGATTCGGTCCCTAAGGATGGCCACGTTTGCCGGTGAAATCTCGCCCGAGTAGACGTTAACCAGCCGTCCCCCCTGCAATAAGAGGTCAGGGGCTACTTCGCCCTGAGCGCCTCCCACAAGGGTAGCGCGAAGCTCCCATTCTGGCACTCGCCTAATTCCCCCCCTGAAAGTTGCAGTTAAGAAATTTTCCCTAAGAAGGAGTTTCGGGTCAGACGCTGAAATATTACACCTTAAACCGAGTCCGTGCAAAAATTGTAGCATATCCCGGCGTAACTCTCAGCATCAGACTTATCGTTATCGCGAATGTAGGAAATTAAATAAAGTGTGTCGAAAGTCACTCTTAAATTCCCTTACTTCAAATTATCATTCGACGAAACCTGCGGTGGTAAGGGTATTTGGGGGGGACCCTGATGCAGACCAGATGGCTACCTGGTTACTGGAACCCTAAAAATGAGCGGATGTCCCGCGACGATCTCCGGGCGCTGCAACTCTTCAAGCTGAAGCGGATGGTAGTGTGGGCTTATGAGAACAGCCAGTTCCACCGGCGTAAGTATGAAGGTGCCGGTTTTCATCCGGACCACCTGCGCTCGCTGGATGACCTGCGCCGTGTGCCGGTGACTACCAAGGATGAGTGGCTGGACAATCAGCGTCAGAATCCTCTCTATGGCGACAACTTAGCGGCGCCTACTTCTCTCGCCATGCGCTCGCATCAGACTTCCGGCACTTCTGGCCGTACGCCGCTGCGGGTACTGGACGGGATCAAGGACTGGAACTGGGTTGCCGAGATGTGGGCGTATGGATTTTATGCCGCCGGTGTGCGGCGCGACGATATTGTGTATTTCTGTTTTGGCTACGGTACGTTCATTGGCTTCTGGGGTGCCCACTACTGTTCTGAAAAGCTGGGGGCCACTGTTATTGCCTCCGGTGGCCAGACTTCGGAGGGGCGAATCAAACAGATTCTTGACCTTGGTGCCACGACGGTCTGTGCTACCCCAACCTACGCCCTGCGTCTGGCGGAAGTGGCCCGGACGATGAATGTGGACCTGGCGGCCAGCCAGGTGAATAAGGTCATCCTCTCCGGAGAACCCGGTGGATCCCTGCCGGCGACCCGCCGAATCATTGAAGAGGCCTGGGGCGCCGAGGTGATGGATACGGCCGGGATGAGTGAGATTGGCACGATCATGGTGTTTGAGTGCGACCATCATCCGGGCGGCATGCATATCATCGAGGATAACTTTATTGAAGAGGTCATGGACCCCAAATCCGGAGAGCGGCTTGGCTATGGTGAAGAGGGCGAGCGGATCGTTACTTCCTTCGGGCGGGGCTTCATGCCGCTGATTCGATACAAGACCGGGGACCTGGTTCGCAAGGTTCCCCATACCGAGTGCCGGTGTGGCCGCTCCTTTGACGTTTATCAGGGCGGTATCCTGGGCCGTGTGGATGATATGAAGCTGATCCGGGGGATCAACGTGTACCCCAGTTCGGTGGAGGCAATTGTCCGGGAGTTTCCGGAGGTTGACGAGTTTCAGATCGTGATTACCCGGGAACGGGGCGTGTATGATGAGATCGCGGTCCGGTGTGAGTTGCGGGCCGGACTTGAGGATGTGTGGCCCCAGTTGCAGCCCCGGTTGGACGACGCTCTGGCCGAAGGTCACGGTGGGTTGAGGTTTAATGTGGTACAGGCCCAGCCTGGGGAATTGCCCCGGTTTGAACTGAAGGCCAGGCGACTGGTAGATAAGCGGGGGGTGTAGGTGTTGCCGGCGAAAACGGACGTACTCGGGCGCCCGCTTACGGAGGCGGAGACGCGTCTGCTGGCTGTATATGGCGAACTGAAGGCATTGTTGCAGCAGCCGGACTTGGCGCCGGCCGTGGAGGCTAACCTGCGCCAGGCGCTGGCCTACACGTGGAACATTGTTAACGACCTGGATCTAGAATTCGAGCAACTTTATGACTTTGGTGTATAGCCAGCAGACAGCAGGGGTGGAACCGCCCCGGGGGGCAAGGCGTACCGAATCATAAAAGTGGAATATCTGTTTGTATATACCGTTGCTCGTAATATCCTGATATACTGTTGGGTGCTATGGGTATGGACCGAGCGCTCGGTACTGTGCTGGAAAACGGCGCAGTTCGCGGTGAGGAGTTTGGGGGTAAGCCTGGGTCGTCTTGAGGCGAACAGGTCATATATAACCCGCTGTTTCCGGGGCCCAACTAGTTCACATGAGGGGGAGACCGACAGATGAAGCGTAAGCTCCGCGTGTCCCTGGCGGCCCTGATGGTCGCAATGATGGCGACGGTTGCCGGCTGTGGTGGCGGCGAAGCCAAGAAGGACGCTCCGGCGCCGCAGCCCGCGGGTGACAAGCAGACAGCCCCGGCGCCCGCCGCTAAGCCGGACTTCAAGCTGGGTGTGACCCTGCCCTTCTCGGGTGTGTATGCCCAGTTGGGCAACGACATCACTGACGGCATGAACCTGTACTTTGACAGCGTCAAGAATACGGCCGGCGGCCGCAAGATTGCGATTGTCAAAGAGGACACCGAAGCTAACAACGACGTGGGCGTCCGTAAGACCAAGAAGCTCATCGAGCAGGACAAGGTCGATATGATTACCGGTTACGTCTCCTCCGGTGTGGCTATGGCCATTCGGGACGTGGTTCATGAGGCCAAGGTGCCGACCGTGATCTCCAACGCCGGTGCTGACCCGCTCTCCGGCGCCCGCAAGAGCCCCTATATCTTCCGGACCTCCTTTACCAACTGGCAGGTTGCTGCCATTCAGGGCAAGTATGCGGCCGAGAAGCTGGGTAAGAAGGCTGTGACCCTGAACCCCGACTATCAGGCCGGTAAGGACAACGTGGCAGCCTTCAAGGGCACCTTCGAGGCTGGCGGCGGCAAGATCCTGAAGGAAATCTACCCGCCTCTGGGCAACAATGACTACGCTCCCTACCTGGCTCAGGTGAAGGCTGAAAACCCTGACTTCGTTTTCGCTTTCTTCTCCGGCTCGGACGCTGTCCGCTTCGTGAAGCAGTGGAACGAGTACGGCCTGAAGGACAAGGTCGCCCTCATCTGTAACGGCTTCATGGTTGAAGAAGATGTGCTGCCCCAGCAGGGTGAGGCCGCCGTCGGTATTCTGTCTGCTCTGGGCTGGGCCTACACGGTTGACAACCCCGAAAACAAGGCTTTCGTCAAGGCTTACGAGGACAAGTACAAGCGGCGTCCGTCCGTGTTCGCCGTGCAGGGCTACGAGACTGCACAGTTCATCGTTGAAGCTCTGAACAAGGTGAACGGCGACACCGCCAATCAGCAGAAGCTGTTGGACACCATGAAGACCACGACCTTCAAGGCCCCCCGCGGTGAGTTTAAGCTGGATCCGGAGAATCAGAATATTATCCTGACCATGTACATCCGCAAGGTGGACAAGGTCGACGGCCATCTGACCAATAAGGTTCTGGAGACCACTCCGAACTGGAAGTACGTGGTGAAGTAAGCTGGGGAATCTGGAGTGGGGGTCTTGGCCGGTCATTCGACCAGACCCCCCTTTGCTTAAATCAAAGGAGGTTCGCCCGTGGGGGAAGCAGGCTTTTACCTTATTCAGTTCATGAACGGCCTTGCCTTCAGCATGCTGCTATTCCTGGTGGCGGCTGGGTTAACTCTAATCTTTGGGCTAATGGACGTATTAAACCTGGCGCATGGCAGTTTCTATATGTTAGGCGCCTATTTCGGCCTGTCCATCCTTAAAGCCACGGGTAACAATTTTTGGCTTGCTCTGGTTCTGGCTCCCCTGGTGGTCGGGGGTATTGGCTATGTGGTGGAATATGTGCTGATCCGGCCGATGTACAACCGTACTCACCTGGACCAGGTACTTTTAACCCTTGGTTTCGCCTATATCGCGGCTGACCTGACCCGGTGGAACTGGGGGGCTTCCATTCAGTCGCTGGCGACTCCCGCCATTCTGGATTTCTCGGTCCCTGTGGGCGAACTGCGGTTTCCGGTTTACCGCATGTTTATAACTGTTGCCGGACTGTTTCTGGCCTTCGCTTTTTACTTTGTATTGGAGCGGACCCGCTGGGGTGCCGTGATTCGGGCTGGTGTGTCCAACCGGGATATGGCCCGGGCACTCGGTATCAACATCAAGCGCGTGTTTGCCCACACTTTTGCCATGGGCTGTGCTCTGGCTGCTCTGGCGGGGGTGATCGCCGGCCCGGTTCTGGGCCTGTTCCCCGGTATGGATACAGAAGTCCTCATCCTTGCCCTGGTCGTAGTTGTGGTGGGTGGTCTGGGGAGCTTCAGCGGTTCCTTCTGGGGCGCCCTGCTGATCGGTCAGGCCGATACGTTTGGTAAGGCTTTGCTGCCGGAGTTCAGCATGTTTGCCATCTTCGCCGTTATGGCTGTAATTTTGCTCTACAAGCCCAGCGGGCTGTTGGGGAGGGGCGGCTCGTGAAGGCGAAATCAGTCGGGCTTCTGGCCATTGTGGCCGCACTCTGTATCATCCCCCTGGTCCCTGGGTTACCCAAATTTGCGGTCACCCTGCTGGCCGAAATCTTTATTCTGGCTATTGTCTCCATGAGCCTTGACTTGCTGATTGGCTATACCGGCCTGGTCTCAATGGGCCACGCCAGCCTGTTTGCTGTAGGGGCCTATGCTGCGGGTCGGATGGCGTTGCATGTAAGTGACAACATCTGGCTCACGCTTCTCGCCGCAATCGTGGTGGGGGCCCTGGTAGCATGGGCAATGGGCGCCTTTGCCTTGCGCACCTCTGCGGTTACTTTCCTGATGATCACCCTCGCTTTTGGGCAAATGATTTACGCCCTGGCGGTAAAATGGAATAAGGTCAGTGGTGGCTCTGACGGCCTGACGAGTATTCCCCGGCCGACCGGACTTTTCTTCGAGATGGATGGCACCCGCTTGTATTGGGTAAACCTTGCCGCCATGGTGCTGGTCTACTGGCTGCTGCGGCGGTTGATTAACAGCCCTTTTGGTCATGTTCTGGTGGGCATCCGGGAGAATGAGAACCGGGTGCGGGCGGTTGGGGCTGACGTTCAGCGCTATAAGCTGATCGCCTTTATCCTGGCCGGCGCCATTGCCGGCCTGGCCGGCGGGCTGTATGCGCACTACACCGGGTTCGTTGCTCCGAACCTGGCCTTCTGGGCCAAGTCCGGTGAGTTCATGGTCATGGTCATAATCGGGGGCAGTGGCACCTTGCTTGGACCCATTCTGGGCACTGGTGTGCTCCTGTTCCTGCAGGACGTCGTCAGTTCTGCCTCGGATCGCTGGCAGACGATTATGGGTGCGCTGTTTATTATCTTTGTGCTGTTTGCCCGTGGCGGGATTATGGGTTTGTGGGGCAAGCTCACGTCCCGGCGGGCGCCGGCTGAGACCAAGGTGAAGAAGGGGGTGGCGGCGTGATGGCCAAAGAGACGCAGTATGCGCTTGAACTCCAGGATGTCAGCAAACGCTTTTACGGCTTGTTGGCTGTCAGCGGCGTTCACCTGCGGGTTACCCCCGGCGAACGACGGGCCGTTCTCGGCCCCAATGGCGCGGGCAAGACGACTCTTTTCAATCTGATCAGCGGTGAGCTGGCGCCCACCAACGGTCGGGTGTTTCTGTTTGGGCAGGAGCTGACTCGGATTAGCCCGAACGATCGGGCGCGGGCGGGCCTGACCCGCACCTTTCAGCGCAATAACCTGTTCTTTAAGTTGGACGTACATGAAAATGTCCGGCTGGCTGTACAGGTTCGGCAGTACCCGCTGGGGAGCCCGTGGAAGCCGGTGTCGACCTATCAGGCGGTGAACGACGAAGCGGATGCCGTACTGGAGCAGGTGGGCCTGACGGAGCGGCGGAACACTCGGGTGGCTGAACTGTCCTACGGCGAGCAGCGCCAGTTGGAGTTGGCGGTGGCTCTGGCTGGCCAGCCTCGGGTGTTGCTGCTGGACGAGCCGACGGCTGGCATGTCGCCGGCGGAAACTCACCGCATGGAAGAACTGCTGTTGAAACTTCCGCGGACAACCACCGTGCTGATCATCGAGCACGATCTGGAGTTTGTGGCTGCCCTGGCCGACACGATGACGATTTTACACCATGGTGAGGTTCTGGCCGACGGGCCGGCCGACGTGGTACGGGCTGATCCCAAGGTGCAAGCGGTGTACCTGGGAACCGATGTGGAGGAGGCGGCGGCCAGTGCTCACCGTTGAGGCCCTGCACAGCTACTACGGGGAAAGCCACATCCTCCAGGGGGTTGACCTGGAGCTGAAGGCCGGTGAGGTGGTGGCCCTACTCGGGCGCAACGGTGTAGGCAAGACGACCACCATCAAGTCCATTATGGGTCATGTGACGCCGCGGCGGGGTAAGGTGGTTTTTGAGGGCAAGAATGTGACCGGCATGCCGCCGGAGCAGATTGCCCGACTGGGGGTCGCCCTGGTACCCCAGGGGCGTGGTGTGTTTCCCAACCTGACTGTAACGGAAAACCTGACTCTGGCCGCCCAAAAGGGCGAGTGGACGCTGGATCGGATCTACGAACTGTTTCCGCGCCTGAAGGAGCGGGGCCGCAACCGCGGCAATCAGCTCAGTGGTGGCGAGCAGGAAATGGTTGCCATTGCACGGGCGTTGATGATGAATCCCAAGCTGATGCTGATGGACGAACCTTCGGAAGGCCTGGCGCCTCTGGTGGTGCGTGAAGTCGGCGAGGTGATCGGGAAACTCAAGCGGGCGGGAGCCTCGATCCTCCTGGTCGAGCAGAACATGCCCCTGGCTTTGGGTGTGGCCGATCGGGTTTACATTTTGAGCAAGGGCCAGATTGTGCATAGCTGTACCCCGGCGGAACTGCTGCGCGATGAAGTGACCAAAAAAACCTATCTGGGCGTCTAGACGGGCAACCCCCGAATACGCGCAGGCGGCACGTCAGAACCCGGCAGCCAAGCTGCCGGGTTCTGCAGGATTGTTTATGGTACTGGACGGACCTGCCAGAATGAAGGTAAAGTTGGCAATGGCACCAAACAGGGCAGCAAATCCAGTGAGCAGTCCATTATCGCAAGGAGGGGAAACCAATCGAACTAAACGGCAAGGTGGCCCTGGTGACGGGTGGGGGCCGGGGCATTGGTCGGTCGGTCGCGCTGGCTCTGGCGCAGCGTGGAGCAGATGTGGCGGTAATGGCCCGCTCGGCGGCGGAGCTGTCGGAAGTGGCCGAAGCGATTCAGGGCATGGGTCGCCGGGCCCTCGCCCTGTCGGTCGATGTGGCCGATCCGGCGGCAGTGAGCGCGGCGGTGGCGCGGGTGAAGGCTGAGCTGGGACCGGTGCTGGTACTGGTAAACAACGCCGGCGTGGCCCCGAGCGTAAAGTTTCAGGAAACCACCGACGACCTGTGGCACCGGACCATGAACATCAACGTGACCGGCGCCTTTTATCTGTGCCGGGCGGTGTTGCCTGACATGCTGGCGGCGAAGTGGGGGCGCGTGATCAATGTTGCCTCTACTGCGGCCAAGATCGGTTTCATGTACAGTGCAGCGTATGTGGCCAGCAAGCATGCCCTGCTGGGGCTGACCCGGGCACTGTCCCTGGAGGTGGCCAGGCGTGGGGTGACGGTCAATGCGGTTTGTCCCGGGTATGTAGATACCGATATTGCCCGGGCGGCGGTTGACAACATTGTGGCCAAGACGGGGCGTGACACGGCCGGGGCCCGGGAAGCGTTGACCGGAACAAGCCCGCAGGGGCGACTTATGTCAACTCAGGAAATTGCGGAGTGCGTAATCTATTTAAGTAGTGAGGCTGCAGGAGGAATTAACGGGCAGGGTATCGTAATCGACGGTGGAGGTGTACAGTCGTAATGCAGGTCGAAATTATCAACCCGCCCTTTTTTGTGAAGCCGGTCGGTTACTCTCATATGTCTAAGATCACCGGACCGGCTGGCACCATGCTGTTTCTCGGGGGCATTTGCGGCATGGACGAAAATGGTGCCATTGTGGACCCGGAGAACATCGTGGCCCAGTTTGACCGGGCCCTATCCAACATCAAGCAGGCCATCGAATATGCCGGTGGTCAGGTGGAACATGTTGCGCGTATGCGTATTTTCACCTCAGACATGGACAACTACCAGTCTCACATGAGGGAACTGGGCCAGGTCTGGAAAAAGCACTTTGGGAAGCATTATCCGGCGATGGCTCTGCTGGGTCTGAAGCAACTGTTTGACCTGGGTGCCAAGATTGAGATCGAATGCGAGGCGTTCCTTCCCTAGTTACAGGCACCATGCACACGGTGATCCGCCCCCGCTCCGTTTGGAGCGGGGGCGGTGATATGTGTATTCGCTCGATACGCTCCGTAGCCGAATTTATATTGCATTTTCGAAACGCTCGTACAATATGGGACTAATGATAGTTGACCGACAGTTACTGGCTGTGATACAAAAAAGACAGGGGATATTTCATAAAGACGGGCAGCCCGACAAAAATCCGTTATAAGGAGGAGGGAGTCGGGTGTCGCTGTTGTTTACGCCCCTGCAGATCAACAGCATGCGTCTGGAGAACCGGATTGCTCTGACAGCTATGGTTACCCGCCTCTCGAGTGAAGACGGCTTTGTGAACCAGGGCATAACCGACCGCTATGTGCGGTTTGCCCGGGGCGAGCCCGGTCTGATCGTCCTGGAAGCGATGGCGGTACACGGGTCCAAGAGCGGTCCTCTGTTACGGATCTCTTCTGACGAGTTCCTGCCCGGTCTGACGGAGTTGGCCCGGAGAATCCACGGGACCAGCCCGACCAAGGTAGTTCCCCAGATCATTCATTTTCTCAAAGTGGCACGCAGCGGTTGGCGGCAGACGGTTGACATGCTGAGCCGGGATGAGATCCGGACCATTATCGGGCAGTATGCCGCCGCAGCCTACCGGGCGCGGGCTGCCGGCCTGGACGGCGTGGAGTTGCACATGGCCCATGCTTACACGCTGGCTTCCTTCCTGTCCAAGCGGAGCAACACCCGGACTGACGAGTACGGCCGCACCCTGGAGGGCCGTCTGCGCATGGCCTGCGAGACGATTACCGCCGTTCGCCGGGCCGTGGGTCCCGACTTTGCGGTGGGTGTGCGCTTTGTGGGCGACGAGTGCATCAAGGGCGGCTACAGCACCCATGAAGCCAGAGTTATTGCCCTGCGTCTGGCCCAGTTGGGCGCCGACTATATCAGCCTCAGCGCCGGGGGTAAGTTTGAGGACCATGTCCCCCGGGACGGGCAGCCTCCCTACCCTTACACGGGGTACAGCGGCGACCGGTGCATGCCGTCGCACGATTATGCCGACGGGATCAACCTGTATATCCCGACCGCTGTCAAGGAGTACCTGATTGCTCATGGACTGCAGACACCAGTGCTGGCTGCCGGGAAGATTGCCACTCGGGATATGGCCGAGGCGGTGTTGGCCAATGGTCAGGCCGATCTGATCGGGATGGCCAGGGGCCTGTTGGCGGACCCGGACCTGCCCAGGAAGTGGCGGGACGGCCAGGATGAGCGGGTTGTCGGCTGCATCTATTGCAACGTATGCAAAAATCTGGATGAGAACTTCAGGCAGGTCCGCTGCTTCTTGTGGCCGAAGGACTCTCTGCACGCGCCGGAGATCCATGAGTGGAGTGTCCCGGCCTGGCCCGGCGGGGCTGACTTGCAGGCCGAAGTGCGGGGGACCAGTCTCCGTTTGACCTGGAACCGGGCCGCTGCGGCGGCCGGTGTGCAGGGCTACGATATCTTTCGCTCAGAGGACGGGAAGAGTTGGACCCGCCTCTGGGCTGGTAACATGGTTGGTTATTCGGACTTCAGCGCCACGGCCGGCACCACCTGGCACTACATGGTTCAGGCCTATGACGCTGCGGGTCACCGGTCGGCGCTTTCCAATGTGGCGGTGGCGGCGATGCCCATGCCTGACTTTTCCTTGCCACAGACTTCAGAGTCAGCCAGCGATTAAGTTGCTATTTACAGTGAATGAAGTCCGGAGGGCGCGGCGAAGTCCTCGCTGCGCCCTCGGAACGTCTGAGGGAGGGGACGGCATGCGTGTGGCCATTGTCGGGGCAGGCCAAACGAAGTTTGGCGAGCATACCGACAAGAGTGTAAAGGAATTATTTGCTGAAGCGGTCCGGAACATGGCCGATAATGTGGACCGGGGCTGGAGCCCTGATCGCATTGAGGCCGCATACATCGGTAGCCTGAGCTGCGGCCAGGGGATGCAGCTCGGGAATTTCGCGCCCGCCCTGATGGATTATGCCGGCCTGCCGCCGGTTCCGGCCCTGCATGTGGAAAATGCCTGTGGTTCGGGGGGGTTTGCGCTCCTGCAGGCGGTCATGGCGGTGGCTTCGGGCCAGGTGCAGTGTGCCCTGGCGGCCGGTGTGGAGAAAATGCGCGATGTCTCCGGCGAAAAGGGCCGCTACTGGCTCGGCATCTCCGGCGATACGGAGTACGAGCGGCTGGCGGGCCTGACTTTCGCCGGTATTTTTGGTCTGGTGGCTTCCCGCCTGATGGCCGATGGCGTGATCGTGCGGGAGGACCTGGCCCGGGTAGCGGTGAAGAACCACCGCCACGCGGCTCTGAACCCCAAGGCCATGCTGCGGCGGGAACTGACCCTGGACGAGGTCATGAACGCGCCGATGGTGGCCCAGCCCCTGTCGGGCTATGACTGCTGTCCGACCTCGGACGGCGCGGCCTGTGTGCTGGTGGTGGATGCCGACCTGGCACCGGACTATACGGACTGTGTGATTGAAGTGGCGGGCTTCGGCGCCGCCTCGGATACGCTGGCGCTGCATTCCCGGCCCAGCACCACCCGCCTGATGGCGGCGAACCGGGCGGCCTCGGCGGCCTACAAGATGGCCGGTGTGGGGCCGCAGGACCTGGACCTGGTCGAGGTGCACGACTGCTTCACGGTGGCGGAGCTGGTGGCCTATCATGAACTGGGCCTGTGTGATATCACCGAGGCGGGCAAACGCCTGGCGGCCGGTGAATTTGAGCTGGGCGGCCGGTTGCCGGTGAACGTCTCCGGTGGGCTCAAGGCCAAGGGCCACCCCATTGGCGCCACCGGCGTGGGCCAGGCGGTGGAGCTGTTCCACCAGTTGCGGGGCGAGGCCAAGGAAGCGGCCCGGCAGGTGGCCGGCGCCGAAATGGGCCTGGCCTACAACATGGGTGGCTCGGGGGCGAGCGCAACGGCGTTTGTCCTGCGCAAGGGGGTGCAGCGCTGATGTCCGCCATCCTGGGCTATGGCCGGTATACCCCGGCCCGCCGTGCCGCTGACGAGGATACGCTGACCATGATGCTGGCCGCGGCTCAGCCGGCCCTGCAGGCTGGTGTGCTGCCCGACCGGCTGGCGCTGGCGTCCATGACGCTGCCTTACAAGCGCCGGGTGCAGGCCGGCATGGTGGCCGGAGCCCTGGGGCTGCCGACGGCCACCTTCTGCCTGGAATGCACCACATCGGCCCGGGCCGCCACCGAGGCCATGCGGGCGCTGGGAACCGGCCTGGTGGTGGCGGCCGACGGTAACCACGCGGCGGCGCTGCTGCTGGGCGATGAGGGCCCAGGGGCGCCGGCAACGGTACGGGAGGCCCGGAGCGCTCTGGCTGAGTATCCAGGGCTGGATTTTGTGCTGGCCGGTGAGCAGGCAGTCCGGGACGTACAGGTTCCGGACTATGCCGAGTTTGCTTATGTCGACCTGGTGCGGACGGCGGCAGCCGGGCTGAAGGCCGATATTCTGGCCCTGAATCCGCCCCAGGCCCGACTGGGCAAGATTGGCGCCAGGGCTCTGGGCTTCAAGGATCCGGTGCTGGCGCCGGAGGGCGCCGGTGCCGCGGGTCCCCTGTTGGCCCTGATCGCCGCCCTGGATAAGGCGACGGCGGGCCAGCACGTTCTGCTGGTGAGCTACGGTTCCGGCAGCGCCGCCGATGCGCTGCTGGTGCAAAAAGGAGGTGGCTAGGCATGGGTGCACATGTATCCGTTCCCATGTACCGCCGGTCGCTGCCCCAGCGGCTGCGGCTGGAGGGCCGGCGCTGCGCCGGTTGCGGCCACATCCAGTTTCCGCCCACGGCGGCCTGTCCGAGCTGTCACGGGCCCAAGCTGGAGCCCTATGACCTGAGCGGTCGCGGGACGCTGCACGCCGTTACCAAGATCACACCGGCGGGTGCACCGCCGGAGTTTACCGCCCAGGCCAGGGCGGAGGGCGGCTATTATGTGGCGATCGTGGAACTGGCCGAGGGGCCGAAGATCACGGCCCAGCTCACGGGGTTTGCCACACCGCCACAGATTGGCCAGGCGGTGACAGTTGTGACCAGGCGACTGTATGAAGAAGAAGGCGTGGTCCGGTACGGCTTTAAATTCCAGCCTGCGGAGGAGAACCCGTCATGAAAGGCCTCTGGCAACCGCGTGGGGTGGCAGTGGTAGGAGCCAGCGCCACACCCGGCTCCCTTGGCAACAAGATGCTCCGTTATTTGCGCGACCACGGCTATGCCGGCACGATTTATCCGATTAACCCGCGCTACCAGGAGATTGAGGGGATTCCCTGCTACGCCAGCGTGGCAGCCGCCCCCGGGCCGGTTGACCTGGCCCTGGTGCTGGTGGGCGCCGACCGGGTCATGGGTTCCCTGCAGGACTGTGCCGCCGCGAAGACTCCCTTTGTGGTGGTGCATTCCAGCGGCTTTGGCGAGACGGGTGACGCGGGTAAGGCCCTGGAGCAGGAAATGGTGGCCTATGCCCGGGCCAACGGTATTCGCATCATCGGTCCCAACTGCATTGGTATGGTCAGTCCGCCGGAACAGTTGGTGGCGGGCTTCAGCCCCCTGTTCACCCGGGTCAAGTTCGAGCCGGGCAATCTGGGCCTGATCACGCAGAGCGGCGCCCTGGGTTACGGGATCGTCTCCCTGGCGGTGGAGCAGGGGCTGAAGTTCAGCCGGGTAGTGAACACCGGCAACGAGGCTGACCTCTCCTCAGCCGAACTGGTGCGGAACCTGCTGGAGGACGACGTGACCAGCGCCGTGCTGGTGTACAGCGAAGGGCTCAAGCAGGCGCCGCAGTGGCGTGAGCTGGGCGCTCTGTCTGTGCAGCGCGGCAAGCCCATTATCATGCTGAAGACCGGCCGGTCGGAGGCCGGCGGGCGGGCTGCGGCCTCGCATACGGCAGCCCTGGCGGGTGACGACGCCGTATGGGATGCCGCCTTCCGCCAGCTTGGCTTCCTGCGGGTCGATGATGTGGACGATCTGCTTGACCTGGCAGCGGCTTTCTCGCAGCCCAGGCGCCCGCAGGGGGGCCGGGTGGGCGTGATCACCACCTCCGGCGGCGCCGGCATCATGGCGGCCGACGGCCTGTCCGAAGCCGGGCTGGACGTGCCGGTCCTCACCGGCCAGACTCGGGCTGATCTGGAAGCGATTATTCCTGCCTTCGGCACGGCGGCCAATCCGGTCGATGTGACCGCCAGCGTCATCAACGACAGCGAACTGTTCCGGCGGGCCCTGCGCACGATGGCCGCCGACGATTCCCTGGATATGCTGCTAATCTGCTTCTGCGTGCTGCAGGGTGAAGAGGCTGACCGTGTGGTGGATGATATGCTGGCTGTGCATGCCGAAATTGGCAAGCCCATGCTGGTGTCCCGCACCGGCGGTGAATTCCTGGCCCCCGGCGCCGCCGGCCGGCTGCAGGCGGCGGGGATCCCGGTGTTCCGCACCCCGGCGCGGGCGGCAGCGGCCGCCGGTGCCATGGCCCGGTTTGCCAACCACAAGGTGACTGCCGCTGCCGGGGCTCTGCCGCCCGCCGGCCCGGCTCCGGCCGGCTTCCCCACGCCCGGTCAGGCCCTGACCGAGCGGGAAGCCAAGACCCTGCTCGGGGCCGCCGGGCTGCCGGTTACCCGCGAGGTGCTGGCCACCACGCCCGAGGCGGCTGCGGCCGCGGCGGAGTCCATGGGTTACCCGGTAGTGCTCAAGATTGATTCGCCCGACATCCCACACAAGACCGAGGCGGGCGGCCTGCGCCTGGGCCTGCGGGATGCCGCTGCCGTGCAGAAAGCCTTTGCCGACATTTTGGACAGCGTGCGCGCCTACAAGCCCTCGGCCCAGCTCAACGGCTGCCTGGTGCAGGAGCAGGTGGAAGGCGCCGTTGCGGAGATCCTGGTCGGGGTCACTCCGTCTGCCCTGGGGCCGCTGGTGACGGTGGGTCTGGGCGGGATCTTTGTTGAGGTCTTCAAGGATGTCAGCCAGCGCCTGGCGCCGATCTCGTTCAAAGAGGCCGAGGCGATGCTGAAGGAACTGCGGGGCTACAAACTGCTGGCCGGCGCCCGCGGACGCACCCAGGCGGACATTGAGGCCCTGGTCGGCCTGATCGTGAAGGTCAGCCACCTGGCCGTGGCCTGGCCCGGTGAATGGGAATTGGATCTGAACCCGGTGCTCGCCCTGCCGCAGGGCCGCGGGTGCCGAATTGCCGATGCGCTGCTTTTAGCAAGGGGGACAGGTGTAGATGCTCACGGGTAAGGTAGCTCTGGTAACCGGTGCCGCCGGCGGGTTGGGCCGGGCATTTTGCCGGGCTCTGGCACAGGCCGGGGCGGATATTGCCGCGGCGGACATTAATGCAGACGGCCTGGCGTCGGTGGTGGCCGAGATGGAGTCGCTGGGACGGCGGGCCACCGCCATCGTGATGGACATTCGCTCCAAGGCTTCGATCCAGGCGGGGGTTGAGAAGGCGGTTGCTGACCTGGGCGGGGTGGACATTCTGGTTAACAACGCCGGCGGCAGCCTGTACACCCCCAAGTCGATCGAGGAGATCCAGGAAGACGACTGGGACCTGGTCCTGGCCGTTAACCTGAAGGGTGCCTTCCTGACCTGCCAGGCGGTGCTGCCGGCCATGAAGCAGCGGGGCGGCGGGCGGATTGTGAACGTCAGCTCGATTGGCGGCCGCACGGCTTCCATTGTGACCGGCGTACCTTATGCTGCTTCCAAGGCGGGCCTGATCGGCCTGACCCGGCGCCTGGCCAAGGAAGTGGGCAAGGACAACGTGAACGTGAACGCCATTGCCCCCGGCACGGTGCTCAGCGGTGAGCGCATGATCAAGCTGTGGAATGAACTGACGCCGGAGGAACAGAACCGGACCCTGGCCGACGTGCCCCTGGGCCGGCTGTCGACCGCCGAGGAACAGGCCGATGTGGTGGTATTCCTGGCCAGCCCCGCTTCCCGTTATATTACCGGCGCCGTCATCGACATTAACGGCGGCCGTTTCATGGGCTAAGGCTTCCGGCTATTTTTCGTAAACGTTGGAGGGGATCCCGCTTGAATAAGCTTGCCCGGTTGATCACGCAGGCCTCCTGGGAACATCGGGACCGCACTGCGATTATTTGTGAGGACCGCCGCCTGACCTTTGCCCAGACCGAGGAACTCAGCAACCGCATTGCCAGCAGCCTGGTGGCCCTGGGGGTCAACAAGGGCGAGCGGGTCGGTGTATTGCTGGCCAATTCACCGGAGTTTGTGTGCACAGACCTGGCCCTGATCAAGACCGGTCTGGTCCGGGTACCCCTGAATCCGCGCCTGGCCCCGCCGGAGATCGATTTTATTGTGAATAACTGCCGGGCGGCGGTGCTGGTCTTCTCGGACGACTACACCTACATGGTGGAGCAGATCCGGCCCAACCTGCCGCATGTGCGCCACTTCCTGTGCGTGGGCACGCAGATCCCGGACTGGGCCAAGTCCTTCACGGACACCATCGCGGCGGCTTCGACGGAGCCGGTGGCGGTGGATGTGACCGACGACGATCCTTACATGATCCTGTACACCTCCGGCACCACCGGCAAGCCCAAGGGCGCGCTGACCAACTTCCGCAGCCGCTGGATCACCCTCTTCCACGTTTACGCCAACGAGGGTTCCGTGTCCAAGAATGACGTGATGCTGCACCTGGCCTCTCTGGCCCATGGCAGCGGCACCAAGGTGCTGCCGCACTACCTGAAGGGTGCGGCGAACCTGCTGATGCCCAAGTTCGATGTGGAAGAATTCTGCCGCCTGGTGGAGAAGGAGAAGGTCACCATCACCTGGATGGTGCCTACCACCATCGGCATGCTGCTGGACTTCGCCGGCCGTACCAAGTACGACCTCAGCTCCCTGCGCACCCTGGTGTACGCCGGTGCCCCCATGCCGGCCGAGCGGCTGAAGGAAGCCCTGCGCACCTTCGGGCCGATCTTTGTGCAGGTGTACGGCCTGTCGGAAGCGCCGCAGCCGGACCTGGTGCTGACCAAGGAAGACCATATCCTGGAGGGCACCGAGGCGCAGGTGCGCCGCCTGGCCTCCGCCGGCCGTCCCTGCCTGGGTGTGGATGTGCGGGTGGTCAGGGAAGACGGCACCGATGTGGTGCCTGGCTCCGACGACATCGGCGAAATTGCCCTGGGCGGCGACCATATCCTGACCGAGTACTGGGAGCGGCCCGATGCCACCGCTGAGGTGATCCGGGCTGGCTGGTTCTACACCGGCGACCTGGCCAAGGTGGACGAAGAGGGTTACATCTTTATCGTGGACCGTTCCAAGGACATGATCATCTCCGGCGGTTACAATGTGTACCCCCGCGAGGTGGAGGAAGCCCTGCACCAGCATCCGGCGGTGCGTGAGGCCGCTGTTATCGGCGTGCCCGACCCCACCTGGGGTGAGTCCGTGAAGGCGTGCATCTCCCTGCGGCCGGGCATGACCGCCACTGCTGATGAGATCATGGCCCACTGCGCCAAGCTGCTGGCCGGTTACAAGAAGCCCAAGTCGGTCGACTTCCTGGCCGATCTGCCCAAGAGCCCCAACGGCAAGATCCTGAAGAAGGTTCTGCGGGAGCCCTACTGGCAGGGCCGTGTGCGAAACGTGAACTGATGGCGAGGTGCTGTTAAGTGTCAGAGCAACTTCGGAAGAAGGAGTTCCGGACCCTGGGCGGCTTGCCGCTCGAGGGTGTTTATTCGCCGCAGGACACGGCCGGGATTGACTATGAGGCAGAGATTGGCCGTCCCGGGGAGTATCCGTTCACCCGGGGTGTCAGCCCGGACATGTACCGCAAGAACTTCTGGATCATGGGCATGTACTCGGGCTTTGGCAGTGCGGAGGAGGCGAACCAGCGCTTCCGCTACCTGATCAGCCAGGGGCAGACCGGTTTCAGCATTGCCCTGGACCTGCCCACCCAGATGGGCTATGACCCGGATGACCCCATGGCCAGGGGCGAGGTGGGTAAGGTCGGGGTGAACCTGTCGTCTCTGGAGGACATGGAGCGCCTGTTCGACGGCATCCCCTTTGAAAAGGTGCGGCAGATCCGCACCACGGCTAACGCTATCGGCCCGGTTTTTGCCGCCATGGTGATTGCCATGGCCCGGCGCCAGGGCGTGGATCCCAAGAGCATCAACCTGTTTATTCAGAACGACGTGCTCAAGGAGTATATCGGCCGCGGCGCTTATATTTACCCGCCGGGGGCGTCTCTGAAGCACACCGTGGACGTGATTGAGTACTGCGCCCGGAACGGCCTGCGCAACTGGACCCCGCTGGCGGTATCGGGCTACCATATCCGGGACAGCGGCTCCACCGCTGCCCAGGAGCTGGCCTTTACCCTGGCCAACGCCAGTGCCTACTTCCGGGAGGCCCTGCGCCGGGGCGTGCAGGTGGACGACTTCGCTCATAATATCTGGACCTTCCTGGCCGGGGACATTTACTTCCTGGAGGAGGTTGCCAAGTTCCGCGCCGCCCGCCGGGCCTGGGCCAAGGTGCTGCGGGAGCGGTTTGGCGCCACCGTCCCGGATGCCCAGGCCCTGAAGATCTTTTGCTATACCCTGGGTGGGCGGTGCACGGCCCAGCAGCCCCTGAACAACATTGCCCGCGTGGCCATTGAGACCCTGGCCGCTGTGTTGGGCGGGGTGCAGACCATCGCTACTTCGTCGTACGACGAAGCCTTCTCCACCCCCACGGAAGAGGCGGCGACCATCGCCCTGCGCACTCAGCAGATCATTGCCCACGAAACTGGCGCGGCCGACGTGGTGGACGCGCTGGGCGGCTCCTGGGCCATTGAAGCCCTCACCAAGCAGATGGAGGACCAGGTGTTCGCCATCCTCGACAAGGTGGAGCAGGCTGGCGGCGCTGTGGCATGCATTGAAAGCGGCTACTTCCAGCGCGAGCTGACCGACGCCGCTTACAAGTATCAGAGCGAGATCGACAGCGGCGAGCGGGTGGTTGTGGGCGTGAACGCCTTCAAGGCCAAGGACGAGCCGAAGATCCCGGTATTCAAGCCGAATCCGGAGTCGGAGCTGCGTCAGCAGGAGCGGGTCCGGGAACTGCGCGGCCGCCGGGATAACGCCGCGGTGGAAGCGGCCCTGAACGCCCTGGAGGCTGCGGCCCGGGCGGACGAAAACACCATGGAACCGATCATTACGGCGGTCAACGCCTATGCGACCATCGGCGAGATCTGCGGTACGCTGCGCAAGGTCTGGGGCCGTTACACGGACCCGGCTGCGTTCTAAGGAGGGCTTGTCAGCCATGAGTTCCCCGATTCGCGTTCTTCTGGCCAAGCCTGGCCTGGACGGGCATGACCGTGGTGCCAAGGTTGTGGCCCGGGCTTTGCGGGAAGCGGGCATGGAGGTCATTTACACCGGGCTGCACCAGACCCCGGAGCGGGTGGTTCAGGCCGCCCTGCAGGAAGATGTGGATGTGCTTGGCCTCAGTATCCTCTCCGGTGCGCATAATACCCTGGTGCCCGAGGTTTTGAACCTGCTGCGGCAGGCCAATATGGCCGACGTGCCGGTGGTGGTGGGCGGCATTATCCCGGACGATGACCGGGAAGGGCTCCTGGCAACGGGGGTGGCGGCTGTGTTTGGCCCGGGCACCTCCATGCAGGAGATTGTTCAGGCCTTTCAGGGGCTGGCGGGGAGGAAAGGGGCTTGACCAATGGGTTCCGCGGGGGCGGTGGCAATGGCTGAACGGGCAGGGCTGCGTCCCCGGAATATGATGTTCACCCTGTTCGGGGATTATATTTACCACCAGGGCGGCGAGATCTGGGTAGGCAGCCTGATTCGCCTGATGCAATGCTTTGGCATTACCGAGCAGGCGATCCGGTCAGAACTCATGCGTATGTGCCGCAAGGACTACCTGACGGTACGCCGGTCTGGTAAACGCAGTTACTACTCGCTCAGCCAGCGGGGCCAGGAGATTATTGAGACCGGGGCCCGGCGGATTTTTGCACGCAGCCGAGGCCCCTGGGATCAGCGCTGGAGCGTGCTCACCTATTCCATCCCCGAGGAACAGCGGGAAGTGCGGGACCGGCTGCGCCGGGATCTGTGCTGGTTGGGCTTCGGGCCACTCACCCCGGGTGTTTATCTGAGCCCGTGGGAGCACGCCGAAGACATGCCCGGGCTGCTGCAGCGGTATAACAGCCACGGGCAGATCCAGGTCTTTCGGGCAAACAACGCCGGCCCGGACGACAACCATGTGCTGGTCCAGCGCTGCTGGAACCTGCCGGCCATCAACGATGCCTACCGGGCCTTTTTGAACCGGTGGGACCTGGGGTTGGAGAAGTTCCGGGAAACCGGGGGCCAGCACCTGTCTGAAGAGGAATGCTTTGTGGAGCGTTACCTGCTGACGCTGGCCTACGACCGCTTTCCGCTGGTCGATCCGGGGCTGCCCAGGGAACTGCTCCCGCCTGGCTGGCTGGGCGAACGGGCCGGCGCGGTCTTTCGGGAGTACCATCAGGCCCTGGAGCCAGGAGCCATGCGCTTTTTCAGCCGTGTCTACGAGGGCTGGCCGGCATAAGGAAGGCCCAAACAAAAAGGAGCGACAGCCACTGGTGCTGCCGCTCCTTTTTGCTTGGGAACGCCGTGTCTAGTACTGTGGCGCTGCCTTTCCGGTAAGCTTCTCCACCGCTTGCCGAAACAGCCGGAGGTTGTCCGGGGAATCGGGCTCGGTGGCGGCGCGGGGCTGGATCTTCCAGCCGCAGTGAGCATCGCCCTTGCCCACGCAGGTGGGTTCGATGGCGATCACCTTGGAGCCGAAGAAGGCGGTGCACCACCCGGAGGCATAACCCATGAGTGACCAGCAGACTGGCTCGTGGGAGGTCTGGTTAAAGCGGATACAGCCATCGCCACATCACTTAAAGCATTGGTAAAAAACCCAGCCGAAGCGGGCCGAACTAGTGCTAGATTTAGGGCTAGAACTGTGGCTAGTTTGCTGGATGGATATCCACCAACCCGTTCTGGGTGGATACATCGCGCATGACCTATGTCCGGCCGGACACGGCCGGGCTAATCTTGTGTGGCGGGGGTCTGGTGGAACGAGGCCTGGGATACCGCCCTGCCGGATCCTGATGACCTACCCGCCCAGCCGGGTGACCTGTTCGAAGCAGAAATGGCCGAAAAGCCTCGCCCACAGGGTACCCCGGGTAGCCGAACGGCCCCTGTTCCAGTTCCGGTACGGCGTCGACAGCTCCAGCCCCGACGACTTTTGCCTGGTTTTTGGTGAACACCCCGCGGGAGTTCCTTAACCTCTGCGGCGGCAGCGATAACAGCTCTAATCTCAGCCCGGCCACCGGCGAGGCGGTGGCCGAGTGGGTGACTACCGGCCGCTGCATCTATCTGGACACGGCGGCTTTCAATATCACCCGCTTCGCAGACGGGCGGCCGCGAGGCGGGCGCTATCAGATGCATATCGGTAGCCATGCACATGGCGGTCTGCCTCATCTGGGCGATGTACAGGTGGTGCTGGCTGAACCCCAAGCCACCAACTGGGACCACGGCCAGGTGGGTGGCCTATGAACTGCTGGGCAGCCCAGATCCCCTTTGGGCCGTCTGCGGGGACACTCAGGGCGTATTGCGGTCCAGTTGCCGGTAGAGCAGCCAGGCCAGCAGGGCCAGTCCCAGGGTGGCGACCGCCGGGGCAAAAACGGCCGGGTACATCCCCCAGGCCAGGCGATTCACCGCCACCTGCAGCAGGGTGACCTGGGTGGCCAGAATTCCCCCCATGGTTACTAGCGGCCAGAGTTCCGGACTGGCCCGGGGGTGGTCCTGTCTAGGCGCCATCGGTTTTGACCCCCCGGGGCCCGGCACCCAGGGCATACACCACCCCGCCCCGCACCGCCAGTTCAATGCGGGGCAGGGGCCGGCGCGGCGGCCCGGAGACCACATCGCCGGTGCGGGCGTTGAAGTGACCGTCGTGGCAAGGGCAGACCAACTGGTCCTGCGCCCGGTCCCACAGCACCGGGCAGAGCAGGTGGGTGCAGCGCCGGTCATAGGCCACGAATCCCCCTTCCGGCAGGTGCACCAGCACGGCCGGGTCCTTGGCGGTGGGCCAGTTGAAATTGAGTGAGTTGCCCGGAGGGAGATCCTCCAGCCGGGTGATGGGGGTGCCAGCGGGCTCAGGGGACAGTTTGGGGCCTGAGCGCTGCGCCCAGCGGGCGAGGGTGGCCAGGGGGACGCTGGCGAGCCCAAGGGCGGCCGACCCCATGAACAGCAAGTGCAGGAACGCCCGCCGGTTCAGGCGGTGTTCCTCGTCGCGGTGAATGACCGTCACCAGCCGGCGGTAAACCTGTCTCAACACGCCTCAGTGCACCTCCGGATATCCCAGACCGGCCACTGGGGCCGGCAGGCCGGTTTCCGGCCGTTGGTAAGCGGGGCCGTGGGAGCCCCGGAAGTAATCATGGTCGGCCCCCAGGGCCACATAGGTGTGGGTCTCCACCATCGTTTCACCGAAAAGAAAACGATTTTCCAG
This sequence comes from Clostridia bacterium, assembly GCA_036676195.1. GTDB lineage: Bacteria > Bacillota > Sulfobacillia > Symbiobacteriales > ZC4RG38 > JAKFDK01. Next base: position 91,930 of record JAKFDK010000010.1, read on the forward strand.
CCGCCGCCCCTGCAGATAGGGCGCATCAGCCTCCAGATCGACATAGCGCAGGGCCTGCGTGGGGCAAACGGAGGCGCACATGGGGGCCAGTCCCACGGTGGTGCGCTCGTAGCAGAGGTCGCACTTGACCATGATCTTTGCCCGCACGTCGATCAGCGGAATGCCGAAGGGGCAGGCATAGGTGCAGTTGGCACAGGCAATGCAGCGCTCCTTCTGGGCGGAGTGGACGGTGCCGTTGGGCGCCACGGTAATGGCCTGGGTTGGGCAGGACCGGGCGCAGGCAGGGTCCTTGCAATGCATGCAGATGATCGGGCTGGTCTGCAGGGTTTCATCGGCCCGGATCAGGTCCACATAGGCCCGGCCGATATGGCCGTGGTCGCCGCATTCCCGGCAGGCTGCCTCGCAGGCGTGGCAGCCAATGCAACGGCTGTAGTCAATGCACATCACCTTGGGCAAGGCCGGCACCTCCTTCCTCGCCGTCGTAAGGAACCACCTTCAGGTCTGCCCGGTCCGGTGGCTCAGCCCGGGCAATCTGTACTGCAGCGGCCTTCAGCTCCGGCATGCGCGAGTAGGGGTCCAGGGCGGGCACGGTGAGCAGGTTGGCGGCGACGTCGTCACCCCAGTGGTAGGGAATGAACACCGTGTCCGACCGGATCACCCCGGTGACCTGTGCCCGCACCACCATGGTGCCGCGCCGGCTGGTCACCCGTACCCAGTCGCCAGGCTTGATGCCATAGCGACCGGCGGTGTCGGGGTGGATCTCCACATATGGGTCAGGGGCCAGGTCACGCAAAAAGGGGATGCGCCGGGTCTGGTTGCCGCTCAGGTAATGGTAAACCACTCTTCCGGTGGTGTAGCGCAGCGGGTAGGACCGGTCCGGCTCCTCCGCCGGCGGGGTATACGACACCGGGTGCAGCACAGCCCGCCCGTCCGGGTGGTAAAAACGGTCGTGAAACAGGCGCGGTGTTCCGGGGTGGTCCAGGCTGGGGCAGGGCCAGAATACACCCTTGAGGGCCTCGACCTTTTCGTAGGTAATTCCGTAGTAGTCGGCAAGGCCACCCTGGCTGGCCCGGGCCAGTTCGGCAAAGATCTGCCGCGGCTCGGTGTACGGAAAATACTCGCCCTTGCCCAGGCGGCGGGCCAGTTCGCACATGAGCTGCCAGTCTGTAGGCACGTCGGCCGGGGGCGTGGTGGCCCGGTTGTATTTGATCACCCGCCCCTCCACGTTGGTGACGGTGCCCTCGTCTTCTGCCCACATGGCCACCGGCAGGACCACGTCGGCGTGCCGGGCCGTTTCGCTCAGAAAGAAGTCGGCGCAGGCGAAAAACTCCAGTTGTTTAATGGCATGCTCGACCCGGTTGATGGACGGCAGGCTGACCAGCGGGTTGGAGCACATCAGGTAGAGCCCGTGAATCTCGCCCCGGTCCATGGCTTCGAACATTTCCACGGCCGAATAGCCCGGGCCGGGGAGCCAGTCCTCCGGCACGTTCCAGACGCGGGCTACATGGGCGCGGGCGGCCGGGTCGGTGATTTTGCGGTAGCCGGGCAACTGGTCAGCCTTTTGCCCATGCTCCCGGCCGCCCTGGCCGTTGCCCTGGCCGGTCAGGGTCATGACCCCGCAGCCGCGGCGCCCGACCTTGCCGGTGGCCAGGGCCAGGTTGATCAGGCTGAGCACGTTGTCGGTGCCGTGGGCGTGGTGCTCCACACCGCGGGCGTGCAGGATCACGGCGGTGGCGGCCTGCCCGTACCAGTGGGCCGCCTGGCGGATGGCGGTGGCCGTCACGCCGGTAATATCGGCAGCAGCCTCAGGGGTCATATCACGCACGGCGGCGGCGGCCTCGGCAAACCCCCGTGTGCGCGCTTCCAAGAATGCCTGGTCCAGGTAGCCGTCGGCAATCAGAACCTGCAGCATGGCCATGCACAGGGCGGAGTCCGTTCCCGGCCGTAGTTGCAGGTGCAGGTGGGCGGCGCGGGCGATATGGGTCTGGCGCGGATCCACCACAATCAGGCGGGCGCCCCGGTCCAGGGCCTTCCACAGGTAGGTAATGCCCGTGGGGTGGCACTCAGGGGTGTTGGACCCGGCCACCAGCAGCAGGTCGGTCTCCAGAATATCGGTCCAGGAGCAGCCGGGCCGGTCGATGCCAAAGGCCTTGTTGTACCCGGCGGCGGCCGATGACATGCACAGGCGCCCGTTATAGTCGATGTGCCGGGTACCGATGGCAATGCGGGCAAACTTGCCGGCCAGGTAGCATTTTTCGTTGGTCATGGAGGAGCCGCTGTAAACGGCAAAGCCATCACGGCCGTGTTTCCGCTGCACAGAGCGGATGCCCTGTACCACTGTGTCCAGGGCTTCCTCCCAGCCAGCCTGCACCAGGCGGCCGCCACGGCGTACCAGCGGCTGCAGCAGCCGGTCCGGGTGGTTGAGCTGGGTGTAGGCCAGTACCCCTTTGGGACACAGCCGGCCCTCGTTGACCGGCCAGTCGTAGCGAGGCTCCACGCCGATCACCCGGCCTGATTCCTCGCCGGTGCGCAGGAACATGCCGCACTGCATGCCGCAGAAGCAGCAGTGGGTGGCGGTGAGCCTTTCCCCGGCGCGCAGCAGCGGCTGGATCAGGCCGTGCGTGGCCGGGGCGGCCCCGGACTGTGGGTCCACGTGTGGATCACGCCTCAAGGGTCGGTCCTCCTTGCTGCCGATGGGGGTGGGCTTCGTTCCCGATGAGCGGCTGGGCCGCCCCGGCTTCTTCGGGACGCAGCAGGCGGCGGCTATACAGGACACCGCGGATCACCCGGCGGCACTCGGGGCAGTATTCCGCCAGGTAGGTCCGGCCATCAGCGGCCAGCAGGCTCTGGCCGGACTCCCGCAGCACTGCCACCACGTCGCGGATCTGCTGCTTAGTCGCGTAGATTTTGCGGCAGCGGGCGCAGGCGAGCAGTCCTTCGTGGGCCCCGACCTCGTGGTAGACATCGGCCGCCATGGCCAGGGGGCGCATGGGAATGTGAAACAGCTTGCCGAACGGCAGGTAGAGCAGCAGGAACACCACCGTGATCTGATGGACCACCGAAATCAGGGGATAGCCCCACCCGCCCAGCCAGACATGGCTGACGGTGAGCAACAGCCCGGTGACGGTGACTGCCAGCAGCAGGTACAGGGGGAACAGGTCGTACTCCACCCGCTGGTCGACCCGGGCGTCCTTGTCGAGTAACCGGCGCATGATCGCCATGGTCAGTCCGACCAGGGTGAGCACGGCAAAGGTGGAAAGGCCGTGATAAATCAGCCCGGCCAGCAGCCCGTGCACGGGCATGGTGAAAAGAGCCTGGCCGAAAACCACCACCGTATAGTAGCGCTCTCCCACCGCTTCAAAGTGCAGCCAGCCAAACACCAGCGGAATGGTAATGGCAAAGGAGCCCAGGACTCCCCACATGAGCAGGAAGTGCTGCATACCCCGCCAGTAGCCACGCCGGAAGATAAAGCGGTTCAGGAGGATATTGTGCACCAGCGTGCTGCCGGCCGCCGCCAGCCCGGGGCGCCCGGGCTTGCCTCGGGGTTGTTCCCGCTCTGGCTGTAGCCCGGGGTCGCCGCCCCGGACCGGGGGCAGGTGTGCCCTGGCTTCCAGGTAGCCGCCAGGGTGGTGCCGGCCTTCAAACCACCGGCCCACACCGGTGGGAATCGGGTTGGCCACTCCGGGGCGGCGGTTGACTTTGCGTAAAAGCTGCCCGGCCATACGCAGGGCCAGGGTACGGGTGGCAGGCCGCATAAACCAGGCGGTGATGCGGATGGTAAGGCCGATGGTGGCCACGATGGCGGAAATGGCGTAGCCGTACAGGGCTGGGTCAAAGTGATGCAGGCTGTCGGTGCCAACATAAATGAGAACGGCCAGAACGCCGGTGACCAAAAAGGCGTTCATGGCGGCACGGCTGGCAAATACCTGCTCCAGCCGGAGCAGCGCCGCCTGCTCCCGAGGGCGCTGCCATGGCGCCGGCTGCTCGGCCAGTGCCCCTACCAGAAGCCAGCCCACCGCGGCAGCACCGGCTAGCAGGGCGAAGGCCGGGGTATAGGTGCCCAGCCGGTCTTGCAACGCACCCATGATCAACGGGGGGGAGAACCCGCCGAGTCCGCCGATGGCACCAACCAGGCCGGTGACGGCGCCGGTCTGGTCGGGGAAGTACTGGGCCACCAGCTTGAAAACCGCTCCGTTCCCCAGACCGCACAGAAGCCCGAGCCCGAGGATGACCAGGCGGAATGGCTGCAGCGGCAGCGCCAGGGTCAGCAGTGCCGCCAGGCCGGCGATGCCGAAGAGCGTGCCGGTCATGACCTGTTTGCCGCCCACCCGGTCGGCCAGCCAGCCACCCAGCGGGCGGATGACGGTGGCCCCGATCACGAATACCGATGCCCAGAGGCCGGCCTCGGCCCGGGTGAGCTGGTACAGATCTGTATACAGCTTGGGCAGATAGCCGCCAAAGGCCACAAAGCCACCGAAGGTGATAAAGTACCAGAAACTGAACAACCAGGCCAGCGGGCGGCCCAGGGCAGCCGGCCGGGGCGGCGCCTGTCTGGGCGGACTGCCCGGTGCATCCCGCACCATGGTGTAAAACACGACCGCCAGCAGCAGCGTTACCGGGACAAAGCTCCAGAAGACCCAGGGCCAGCCGTATGCTGCGGCAATCCTGGGGGCGGCCAGCGCGGCCAGGGCGGAACCGATGTTGCCCATGCCGTAGATGCCCAGGGCCAGCCCCTGCGATTCCGGGGGAAACCAGCGGGCCACCAGGGGAATCCCGGCGGCGAAGGCGGCCCCGCCCAGACCCAGCAGAACGGCAACCCCGAGCAGGGCGGAATAGCCGCCGGTGAATCCCATCAGAAGCAGCGGAACCGCCTGCAGGGCCAGAATGGCGGTGAACATCCGCCGGCCGCCGTACCGGTCGGTCAGGGCGCCTAGTGGAATCCGCCCCAGGGCGCCCAGCAGCACCGGCGCCGCGATGACCAGACTGATCTGGGTGTGAGAGAGGCCGTAGGCGGCCTGAAAGCCAGGAGCCAGGGGCGAGAGCAGTGTCCAGGTTAAAAAGGACACAGACAGCGCAATGGTACTCAGAACCAGCGCACGCAGCGCCCCGGAGCGGTGACCGGCGGACACTGGCAATCCTCCCATGTACCGGGTTTCGGCCGGTAGTGTGCCCCAGTGCAGGCAGGTACCATGCGTTCGCCGCCCGGACGCCGGTTTCAGGTGGCTGCTGCGGCGCGCAAAAGACCCCCGGGCTGTGGCCACGCCCGGGGGTCTGCTCACTGGAGGATGCCGTTACTGGTTCCGGTGCTGAGGAACGGTCATGGCTGCAGGCGCAGGGTGGACTGCGCGTGTTCAAGCACGGCGGTGCGGGTGAACAGCATGGGGTGGTATTCGCCCTTATACCAGAGGGGGAACAGGTCCATGTAGTGTTTGCTGCCTGGCTGTCCGGACTGGCCGCCGGGATGCACGGACTTGGACCGGTTCAGATCCGCAAAATCGAGCAGATGCCGGTAGGAGGGGGCCCAGCCGGCCGCCATGAACGGCCGGTGTGATACGTAGGCCGACTGGTGCGGGGTATCGGCATCGCCGCCCACTGGCAGATCCACCCCGCCGAAGATCAGATGCATGGGCTTGACGGCGCTCATGGGGTGGCTGATCTGTAACCGGTGGATCTTGCCCCATTGCCAGTCCTGCGGGCGGTCCCCAAGGGTATGGCGCAGGTAAGCCACAGCATCAGCCAGGCTGGCAGCCAGCAGATCGTCCCAGGGGTTGTCGCACGCCGCTGCTTCGCCGCCCGCCAGGACCGGGGCCGGGGCTTTGGCGGCGGCCACCACGGCCAGGGGACGGCCCCCGGCCAGGAAGGTGGTGTCGCGGAACCGCAGTTCCCGCAGCAGCGTCGCGATGGTGGTGGACCGGCCGACCCCGGCACCGGCGGGCGCCGGGGTATGGCCCTTGCCCAGCCATTGCTCCAGCAGGTCCTGCCCCAGCAGCGGGGAATACGCACGGTGCAGGGCATGATGCACCGTCGTTTCATAGATGGCGCCGCCGATGCTATCCGGCCGCAGGTGGCCGTCCCACTCCAGGAGCGCCTGCAGGGCCTGCTGTTGCAGCGGGTCGGTTGGGCGCAGGTTCTGGCAATGGTCGGCAAACTCCAGGCCGGGGAGTGAATACACATCCATTTGAATATCGCGGAAATCCTGCAGAGTCAGCTTCGGCCTGGCCGCGATCATGTCGAGAATGCGCTGGGCCCGGTAGCCGGCCGACCAGTCCCAGGAGATATGGTGCTGATACGAACAGTCCACTACTGCATTGTTGGCCGTGACAATGTACCCACATTCAGGGTTCCATAGCTGGGGCAGTTCCTCAAAGGGGATCCAGCCGGTCCACTCGTAGTCACCGGTCCAGCCCGGCACAGGCGTGAGCCCGGTACCGTTCTTGCGGACCGGCACCAGACCGGCCATGACATAACCGATGTTGCCTGCCGTATCGGCAAACACCACGTTTTGTGACGGTGTCGGCCAGTGCCGCAGCGCCTCCCGCAGTTCGGCCGCACCGCCGGCGGTGTTCATGGCCATCATGGTGCGGATGGCGTGCCCCGGATCCAGGGCGGCCCAGCGCAGGGCCAGCGCCGGTCCGGTGCCCAGGGGGCCGCCGGCCATCACCGGACCGTGGCGGGTAACGTAAATGGTTTCCACCGCGTCGGCTTCGCCCTTGACCTTGATGGTCTCATGCAGAACGGCCACGGGCTCCCATTGCCCCTGGAATTCACAGGCCGCTTCGGTGGGGTGCCATTTTTCGATAAACAGGTCGGCCACATCGGCGCCGGAATTGGTGAAGCCCCAGCCCACATGCTGGTTATGGCCAATGAGTACGCCCGGGGACCCAGGGAGGGTGCAGCCGGTCACACTGGCTTCCGGGCAAATCAGATGGGCTTCATACCACAAAGACGGAATTTGTAAGATCAAATGTGGATCATTGGCCAGCATGGGCTTGCCGGTTTCCGTGCGGCTGCCTGCCACTACCCAGTTGTTGCTGGCCCCGGGGGCGCCCATGGTAAGATAAGGCTTGGCGGCATCGAACAGTTTCAGCAGTTGTTCGGCCGAATCGGCGGCGCCTTCCCCGCCCGGAGCGGTGGCCAGCGGCTGTCCGGCCGGGTAGTGCGGCTCCAGGCGGGCGGCCAGTTCCGGGCCGACCTGCTCGACCAGCCGGTGGCGGAACAGTTCTTGCTCCCAGTTCAACGAGAGGTTTAAAGCCATCACCTTGAGCCAGGCCAGGGTATCGGCGGTGGTCCACGGCGCGGGCCTGACGCCCAGCAGCCGGAACTCCAGCGGCAGGCGCCGGCCCATGTGCGCGATGGCGGCATTGACCCCGCGGTTGTACGCCTCGGCCAGTGCCTGTTCCTGTGGATCTAACTGCGCGGCTTCGGCCTCGGCCGCCCGGCGCAGCCCGATGCGGCGAACAAACCGGTCGGCTTCCAGGGTGACGGCGCCAATCACTTCAGACAGGCGCCCGGCCGCCATCCGCCGCCGCAGTTCCATTTGCCACAGCCGGTCCTGGGCATGCACGTAACCCAGGCCGTAGGTGGCATCGGCCAGGCTTTGTGCATAAATATGGGGAATGCCCCACTTGTCCCGGATGATTTCCACCGGCGCCCCCAGTCCGGGCCCCTTCAGGGTGCCTCTGACCCGCGGCAGACCGGCACGGAACAGCCACCACCAGATGCCCAGGCCGGCCCCGGTCAGGACCACCAGAGCGGCCATCAGCCACACCATTCCCTGTCCCCCCCAGTACCACTTGTATCACGAATTCTGCAAGAACATGCCAGTTCCTGTGGGCGTAACCTTATGGACCCCGGTGTTTTTCCTGTATCTGGTGAAGGAGCGGTACGAATGCGCTGGCATTGGCAACCGCGGTCAGGTCAGGAATAAGTAGTTCGTCTATAGCAAAAACCCGGCATCGCCCCTCAGGGTGATGCCGGGCTCTCTTTTTGTATCCATGTAAACTAGTGCTGGTCGAGTTCCTTCGGGTGCGGGCCGGCCTTGGCCGCCACACGGGGGCCGACAATTGCGGCCAGGACAATCACCAGCAGGAAAATCCCAAGGGTGGGAAGCCCCATGCTGATCTCGGTGTGGGCCGTCACGTACGAGGCACCGTGACCGGCCTCTTCTCCGCCGCCGGCAGCCAGGGCGGTGGTGGCAACGCTGCCGAAGGCAACGATCAGGGCGAGCAGACGCTTCAAGGTATGTGTACACCTCCGGTTCGAAAATGCCGGGCTCGGATCATACGCCCCTATCGTACCCCGCGCGTGCCGGAGTCGGCAAGGGTGTTCTTGCGCCCGGCTATTTGCGCGTCCAGAAGCCCTGTGGATCGCACTGGCGGATAATGGCCAGTTCCGCTTCGGTGGGCGCCGGGGTCTCGTGCAGGTCCTTGCTGAATTGCAGGTCCCAGCCGGTGTTTTCCCGCACCTGCTCGGGCGTGAACCCGGGATGGTAGCTGCGCAGCACCATCTCCTTGCGCTCCTGGTCAAATTCGAACACGCCCATGGTGCTGATCAGGGTGCTGGGGCCGCCCCGAGGCAACCCGGCCTGCTCCCGGGCGCCCGGCCCGGAGATGTAGCCTGGTGAGGTGATATAATCCACCCGCTCCCGGAAGCGGTGCTTCTCGTGCGGCATGATCACCAACAGCCGCTTGGACAGGCTGGCAATGTCACCGGCCCCGCCGCTGCCGGGCAGCTTGACGGTGGGCCGGTCCGTCGGGCCGATGTAGCTGGAGTTCACGTTCCCATACTTGTCACATTCGGCGCCGCCGATGAAGCCGGCATCCACCGCACCCTGTGCCAGCAGGGCCATCACGTTGACCATGCGGGTGGCCATGTTGGCCCCCACCAGGTTGGGTGTATCCGACATGGTGTAAAGCATCTCCGGACTGGGCTCGTCCCGGACCACACCGACCTCAAACAGGCCAAAGGCACCCGGTGCGTGGGTCCGCTTGGCCAGTGCAAACGCAATCAGGGGCAGGCGCATGCCCACAAACACCACTTCGCCGTCGCGGATCTCGCGGGCGGCAGCCACGACCATCAGTTCGCCCATTGCGTATTCCATTGCCATCACCACCCGTAATCCACCGTGGCAGCCGGAGCGCTGCGGACGGCGGTAAGCTGATTCCAGCGATCGGCACCCAGCTTTTGCAGGTACACGGCCCGGTCGGGCATGCTGTATACCCACTCCTGCAGCCACTGCTGCATGCCTTCGGGCGTGCGGGTGGCCTTGTGGTATTCGTGGTAGAAGGTATGGTCGCGCTTGTGGCGACCCTGCAGCGGGCTGGGGTGGCAGCCGCCGGGGCAATGGACCACGGCCCTGACCTTGAAGGCCGGTGCCAGCACCCGATTCGGGTCGCTCAGCGCCACCTCGCGGCTGACGATCTCGTCGGCCACCAGAATGATGTTTTCCGCCGCCATCACCGCCTCTTCGGCGATGCCCAGGTTGCCCCAGGCGTGGGCGTTGCCGTCGGCATCGGACCGCTGCACCGCCACTACCGCCACGTCCGGGCGGACGGCCTTGACCGCCAGCAGGGGCTCACCGTGCCACTGCATGGGCTCAAAGGCCGGGCTCCGGGCGATGTCGGACCCGAGCAGGGAGCGGGTGGGCAAAAAGGGTACACCCAGGGAGGCCGCCTGCAGGGCCAGGGAAATGGTGAAGTTGGAGTGGTCCGTTACCTGCAGCGGATGCGGGAAGCCGGTTTCGGTAGCCCGGCGGTAGCAGTGGCCCAGGCCTGCGCTCACGTTGCCGACCCAGGCGGCTTCCACCCCGGTGACACAGCCGGCTCCGATCAACTGATCGAAGAGCATGTCGGAAATCGGCCCGATCAGATGCAGGTTCCGCCGCTCCTGCCGGATGATCTCATGCCCGACCGCAAAGGGGATCATGGACTCCAGACACAAGCCAATGGCGACTTTGGCGCCGTTCGGTACCCAGCGGCTGACCGCTTGCTGCATACTCATCACTTTGCTTGCCATGTCTTCACCTCGCGTAATAACAAGCAGACCAGGAGGATTCCTGGTCTGCTCTCTGCCTACGAATGTCCGGGTGCGCGCCCGGCGGCGGCAGTTGGCGGCTTGCGCCACCGGACCCATTCAAACGGACTGCGGCAATCGCTGCACAGAAAATGGGCGGTCATGGCCACCGAGGCGAAGGCGCCGATTTCAGTGGTTCGGGTGCCGCCGCAAAACGGGCACCGGGCTGTCACCCCCGGCCGGGGCCGGAAACCGTTCACTGCCATGGCGACTCCCTCCACCTTCGTATCGTACCTGGCGGTCAGACCTCCGGGCGTACCGCCAGGTTCAGATCCACCCCTGCGGTTGCTTCGGCCAGCAGCCGCTCGAACCGAGCCCGCAGTTCCCCCGGTGGCGGCAGCAGGCCGGCCTCGGCCAGCCAGGTGAGGCGCCCGGCCTGATCCACCCAGGTGCGCATATCGGCCACCATCGGTCCCAGCACGGACTGCAGGCGCCCGGCGACAGCGCCGCCGGACCGCCCCAGGCTTTCTATCCAGCCACCCGCATACCACAGGTTCTCTTCGGTTTCCGCCAGTACCTTCTGCAGGTGAACCGCCAATTCCGGCGTTTCGGCCAGTGACTGCAACACTGCACTGGTGGCAATGTCTACCGCAAACAGTCCGGACATCAGCCCGACCCAGCCCTGCAGCGGCCGGCGCAAAAAACCGACGCTGATGCGGGAATGGGCCGCGGGCAGATCTTCACCTACATCATGGGCAGGCAGGTCCTGCACCTGGGCGGCTACACGGTACATCTGGCGGGCGTGCCCGTAGGTAGCCTGGGCCAGGGCGGCGGCGGCCACGGCCCCCTCCAGTGTAGGGCCGGTGCAGCCGCCCTCGGCCAGGTTATTGCCAACCAGGTAGTACAGGTCGCCGGCGCCGATGAACAGCTCGCCCAGGTCCAGCCGGCACTGTGGCGACAGGGTGCTCAGTGTGCTGTTCATGCCGGCCGGCCCTCCTTTTCGAACAGGCCTTTAACCCGCCTGACCCAGACCAGATCGTTCCGTCGCACCACAGCGATTTCCGCCCAGGTTTCCTCATCGTAGGTCGTCAGGGCATAGGCCTTGGCCAGCCGCTCATTGGGAGCCCGCACAGTGCCAATCTGGGTCAGGAAGTCCCCACGTTTAGAGCGGGCAAACACATCCCATTCCTGACCGGCCAGCTTCCGTACGATGTCAGCCACGTTTTTCATGTGCTGATCCCCCATGTCTGCATCTGCTGTTTGCCGGCCTCGGAGATCCTATCGACGGTCCAGGGCGGGTCCCAGACCAGGCGGATGTCCACCGCCGTGACACCGGGCTCCTGCAGCAACCGGTTGCGGATATCTTCCTGGATCCAGGTCATGCATGGGCAGGCGGTGGCGGTAAAGGTCATGGTGACCACCGCTGTGCTGCCGGCCAGGTGTAAGTCATAGATCAGGCCCAGGTCGACCAGACTGATGGGGATTTCCGGGTCCTGCACCTGCCTGAGGGCGTCCCACAGGCGCTCTGCGCTTAGCACCGGCGTCATATTATATCGCCTCCGCCAGGCCCTTTAGCTCCAGATACCCGCTGCGCAGCCAGTCGACATTCTCCTGGTTGTTAATGCCCTTCTCCTTCCAGCGCTGCAGGATCTGTTCCGGCCCGCAGGGCCGGTCAAACCGCCAGCGCCGGTTCGTCGGGTCGAACTCGCAGGGGTAGGGCACCGTTAATTCGTACTGGTTAGTTTCCGGGTTGAGGCGTGCCGGGCAGGTCAGGCCGATCTCCCGGATAAACGGTACTGCGGAGCGCAGGTAGATCTGGCGCAGTTCGTCGTTGGTGTGCCCCTTCAGCCGGTATTCCAACTGGGCGTTGCGGGTTTTGTGGCTGTCCGGCATGCCGAAGAACTCCAGAGCCATCAGAAACATCCAGTCGATACCCCGCTGCAGCCGTTCCTTTTGCACCGGGTCGGCCGCCAGCTTGCGCATCCACGTTTCGCCGTGGCGCAGATGAAAGTTCTCTTCCTTGCCTACCTTCACCAGTGCCCGCTTCCACGGCCCGTAGGAGGTATGCTCGTGCACATCGCTCAGGAGCACATAGCCGGCCCGGTCTACCAGGGCGTGAAAGACGGCAACCTCGGCAAAGGTGTCGATGGCCACGTCGAAAAGGTAAGCGTTCTTGTATTCGTGGGCGGGCCGTTCGTATAGCAGGTATTCCACGTTTTCGCCTAGCCCGGCCAGCAGGCGATAAGCAATGTGGGCATGCCCCAGTTCATCCTGCATGACGGCCAGCATCGAGATCTTGGCGTTCAGGCTGGGCGCGTCCGGCAGGGCCTTGCGCTGCGCCGCAACGCTCATCAGTTCGGTGTCGCCGGTGACGTAAAGGGTGCCTTTGAGCGCCTGGAGGTACTCCTCGTTCATGTCCTCAAGGCGCTCGACCATAAACCCTTTGGAAATTCGTTCCTTTAGAACCTCCGCACTGGTGGCCATCCGGATGCGCCCCCTTTTGTGGCCGCAGGATCAGGCTACTTGCCCTGCCAGGCCGGCTTCCGCTTCTGCAGGAAGGCATTGAGGCCCTCCTTGGCATCGGCGGAGCGGAAGAGCAGGTTCTGCAGCTCGCCCTCGTAACGGACGGCGGCATTCAGGGGCATTTCGATCCCGTTCATGATGGAGAGCTTGATGTTCTTGACTGCGTAGGAGGCGCCTTCGGCCAGCTTATGAGCATACTCCAGGGCCATCTGCCGGGCCTCGCCCCTGGGATAGACCTTCTGCACCAGGCCGATCTGCTGGGCTTCCTGGGGGGTTAGCAACCGGCCGGTGACGCACAGGTCCAGGGCGGTGGCGGGCCCCACAGCCCGGGCCAGGCGCTGGGTGCCGGCGGTGCCGGGCAGCACGCCCAGGGTGACTTCCGGCAAGCCAATCTTGACGGCCGGGTCATCGGCGGCAAACCGCATGTCGCAGCCCAGGGCCATTTCCAGGCCGCCACCGACGCATGTGCCTTCCAGGACGGCGATGAAGACCTGCGGCGAGCGGGCCATTTTGTCGAGGGTTTCGTTGCAGTGCAGGCAGAACTGGGTTTTCAGCACCGGATCGGTACTGAGGAGGTAGTTGATGTCGGCGCCGGCGGAGAAGAACCTGGGAACGTCGCTGACCAGCAGCGCTACAGTGATTTCCGGGCTCCAGCGGACTTCATCGATGGCGTGTTCGAGTTCCAGGTAGAACTCGTGGTTGTATGTGTTGGCCGGGGGTCGGTTCAATTTGATCAGTGCCACACCGCCGTCTTTGACCAGCTCAATACCCATGGCCGGAATCCCCCTTTACTCGCTTGTATTACACCTAAATCAACGGTCGTAGTTTCACTGTTATATTACCATTTAGCAGAATTGGCAAGCGAGGGCGAAATACAGCCGTTTAACCGGTCTTTAACGCAAATAGGTGCCGCATGCTCGCCAACGCGCATGCAGACACCTAAAAGTGATTTTCTTAATAAATTTGTTTAGTGCAGAGTGCCGGGACAAGTCAGCCGGTGCTTGTCAGTCCGCTCAGGGGGCCATGAACAGCCTTGCCCTGAATCAACACCCGGAAGGCTCCGCCCATGCCGTTGGGGTTTAACAAAAACCGAACTGTATCTGTGTTACACTGTTTAACTTCGTTCGATCCGCCGCCGAGCCAGGGCACGACTCCGGCCCCGGCCAGAGCGTCTTCCTGACCACCCAGGCCCAGGGTGCGCAGGAAGGCAGCCTGGGTGGTCAGGCCCAGGGGTTCCAGCCCCACGGACTGCCCGGCGGCCGTCAGGTAAGAAAAATCCACATCGGCGGTGATATCCTGCTGTCCGAGCCGTTCGAAGGGGTTGTCGACCGCAAAGTGCCGGCAGAAACAGCGTACGGTCCCCAGCGGGTGGCGGGCGCCGTACAGATTGGCAGCCCAGTCGCCGTAGTCAATGGTGAGCACATACCCCCGCTCCAGGCTGCGGCCCATGGCCTGGATCATCTCGCCTGCCGCCAGGCTCACCTCGGCTCGGTGACCGGGGCGCAGGTTCACCTGACCGGCGGCCAGCACCCGGGCCAGGCGGGGGGAGGAGGGGGCGGCGGGCTCTTCGGCGAGCCCGGCGCCCTGACTGACCACATATAACTCCTGCAGGCCGGCGGTGCTCTGTTCGACCCGGTGCACCGGCAGGGCATCGAACAGTTCATTGCTCAGGACGACGCCGGTCAACCCGCCTGCGGGCAGTGTATCCCACCAGGACACCTGACTGCCCAGGTTCCGGAGGGCGTCCTGCTGCGCTGCCCGGAGGGAGGGGCTGCGCTCGACAATGGCGTACTGGGCGGCTGCCCGCGCCCCGGCGGGCAGGCCCTGCAGCAGGGCGCGCGCCAGGTGCCCGCCGCCGGCCCCGACCTCGACCACGTGAAACCGGGCGGGGCGGTCCAGCCGTTCCCACATTTCCGCTACCTGGCGGGCGACGGTGGTGCCAAAAGCCGGGTCCAGGGCCGGGGAGGTGGTGAAATCGCCCCGGCGCCCAATGGTGGCGCCCGGGCGGCTGTAGTAGCCCAGAGTGGGGTGAAACAGGGCCAGGTCCATGAATTCGGCAAAGGTCAGGCGGCCGCCGGCGGCGGCAAGGCGGGTGCGGATGATCTGCAGCAACTGTGCATGGCCTGAACTCGTATGAACACCTCTTTTCCGGAGGGCAGCAGGGTGCCTTGATGCCTGTTTTGGAAGGTTGGCGCTGCACCCTGAAAGTCCTTCCGGACTCATGGCTGCCGATGGCGCGGACTTCCGCCCGGCTACCCGGCCAGGGCAGCCTTCACTGCCGCAACCCTGCCGGCGTATGCCTGGTCAGACAGCACCGGCACACCTCCGGCTGTGTTCAGGTCTGCAGCAACAGGGATCCAGGAAGTGCAGCCGTGATATTCCGGTCGGACCGCAATGACCTGGGGCTCCGGCAGCCGGTAGACCCGCACCAGCACCACATACAGCGGGGCGCTGGGGTTCCAGTGCAGCCGCTCCTGGGCATAGTTTTCGGTGTAAATGTAGTGTGGAGAAAGCTTGTGGACCGCGTCTTCACCCCAGATTTGCAGGACCTCGGTCACGCGGGCAAAGTGGGTGATGGACAGCCGGTCGGTTCCCGGTTGCCAGTGCTGCAGTACCGCCTGCAGATCAGCCTGGAACTGGGGCTTGATGAGGTGCGCCTTCTGGTGCTCGTAGGAGGGGAAGAAGAAAAACTCGTCATGTTCCACCCGAAACGCGCCGGTAGGTTCGCTGATGCCGCCCTTGCGCAGCAGCAGGACCTGTGTGCCTTCATCCAGAGCCTTGATGACGACGGCCCATTCCTTTAGCGTCATGGTCCTGTGCTCTACAGCAGTCGACATTCCGGAAAGCCTCCTTGTTGAATTTCATCTTAATACAGATAGAATAGCACAGCCTGGGCAAGGCGATTGCCGGACCCGCCCTGCCGATTCTTGGGCGGCAAACGGTCGCCTGTTTTTCGGCAGCCCAGGCCCGGTGTTGCCGGTTTTTCGGCACTTATTGTCGCCGAAGCTGATTCCCGCCGGTGGCACGGGAGTTGCTACTTTGGCCGGGCAGGGGGTGGAGTTACGTGGGTATGGGCTGTCCGTACGGGACCCACCGGGTCGTGACACCTGCAGGTACCCTGCCCCAGGCAGCGTGGCAGTTGGATAACTCCCCGGTCATCGCCGACAATGAAATTCTCTTGGACGTAGAAACCCTGAACATAGATGCCGCCAGTTTTCACCAGCTCAGGCAGGAGGCCGGCGGGGACCCGGAGCAGATCAGGACTGCCATCCTGAACATTGTGGCCGAACGCGGCAAGCTGCATAACCCGGTTACCGGTTCCGGGGGGATGCTGCTGGGCCGTGTGCGTGCCGTCGGCCCGGCCCTGGCCGACCGGGGGCTGCAACCGGGCGCTGCCGTCGCCAGCCTGGTGAGCCTGACCCTGACCCCGCTGCACCTGGACGAACTGACCCGGATTCACCTGCAGACCGATCAGGTCGAAGCCCGGGGCCACGCCATTCTTTTTGCCAGTGCGCCCTACGCGCTGCTGCCCGCTGATCTGCCCCGGCGGGTGGTGCTGGCGGCGCTGGATGTCTGCGGTGCGCCGGCTCAGACGGCGCACCTGGTCAAACCCGGCATGACGGTTCTGATTCTGGGCGTGGGCAAAAGCGGAATCCTTTGCGCCCACGAGGCCAGCAAGCGTGTCGGAGTGACGGGCCGGGTCCTGGGGGCGGACTGCAGCCAGTCCAATTTGGATCGGGCTCTGGGCCTGGGGTTGATCGACAATGGGTTACTGGTAGACGCTGCCCGGCCGTTGTCGGTGATGGCGGCGGTGGAGGGGGCCCTGCAGGGCCAGAAGGCCGATCTGACGCTGGTGAGCGTGAACGTGCCCGGGGCCGAAATGGGGGCTGTGCTTGCCACCAAGCCCACCGGCACCATCTATTTTTTCAGCATGGCCACCAGTTTCACGGCGGCAGCCCTGGGTGCCGAGGGGGTTGGCTCCCAGGTACAAATGCTCATTGGCAATGGCTATACCCCGGGCCATGTGCAGACCACTCTCCAGATTCTGCGGGAAAACCCCGGTCTGCGGGCGCTGTTCGAACAACTCTTTGCATAGATCATGCACAGGAGTGATCGGTTCGGCCGGGAAATCAGGCTGGAACGAAGGGGGCGACCACCCGATGGCACACCGTGACTACCGTGATATTCCCCGGTGGGCCAATGTCACCCAGGCGCAGTGGGATGACTGGCGCTGGCAGGTTTCCCACCGGATCAAAGACCTGCAGGGCCTCAAGGAAGTATTTCCCTACCTCCTGGACGAGGAGGAGCGGGCAATCCGGGACTCGGAACACCTGTTCCGCCTGGGCATTACGCCCTATTACGCAACCCTGATGGACCCGGCCGATCCACAGGACCCCATCCGTCTGCAGGCCATTCCAAAATATCATGAACTGCACTGGGCCGACTTCGAAATGGCCGACCCGCTGCGGGAAGATACCGATTCCCCGGTGCCCTGGGTGACCCACCGTTACCCGGACCGGGTGCTGTTCCTGATTACCCACGAATGCTCCTTCTACTGCCGCCACTGCACCCGGCGCCGCATTGTGGGTGACATGGACGCTCCCTCCAACCAGATGATGGATTCGGCCCTTGATTATATCCGCCGTACACCTGCCATTCGGGATGTGCTGATCTCCGGCGGTGACCCGCTGACCGTCCCCGACCGCCGGCTGGAATACGTGATCTCCCACCTGCGCCAGATCGAGCATGTGGAAATCATCCGTATCGGCTCCCGCATGCCGGTGGTCCTGCCCCAGCGCATTACCGACGATCTGGTCCATATGCTGCGCAAGTACCACCCGATCTGGTTCAATACCCACTTTAATCATCCCAACGAGATTACCCCGGAAGCCCGCGAGGCCTGCCGAAAGCTGGCCGATGCCGGCATCCCCCTCGGTAACCAGTCGGTCCTGCTCAAGGGCATTAACGATTGCCCGGTCGTCATGCGCAAGCTGGTGCACGAACTGGTCAAGATGCGGGTACGGCCCTACTATCTGTACGCCTGCGACCTGTCTGAGGGGCTGTCCCACTTCCGCACCTCGGTCGCCAAGGGAATTGAAATCATCGAATCCCTGCGCGGGCATACCTCGGGTTATGCCGTCCCGCAGTTTGTCATTGATGCCCCGGGCGGGGGCGGCAAGATCCCCGTCAACCCGAATTACCTGATTTCACAGGCCGCCGGGAAGGTGCTCCTGCGCAATTTCGAGGGCCGGATCGCCGTATACCACGAGGGGACCGACGCCGATCACTTCCGGGATGGCACCTGCTCCCTGTGCCAGACAGACCACAGCGGCATCAGCGGAGTGGCCGGCAAGGCGGTGGCTGTCCAGCCTCCGGCCGGGGCAGACGGCAACAAGGTGGCCCGTCCCGGTCCGGCGGCGGCGCTCGACTTTACCGCCATTGAGGTTACCGTTGGTACAGACGGCTCCGAACAGGAGTGAGATCATGGCCCCGGCTGACTTGCTCCTCGACGCCGTGCTGCAGGCGGCGGGCGGGTTGCCGGCCCGGGTATCCGTGGTGGGCATTTGCAAGAACGCCGGCAAAACAGTGGCTCTGAACCACCTGGTCCGGGCGGCGGCAGAGCGCCGCCTGGACCAGGGCCTGGTCTCCAGCGGGCGCGACGGTGAGGAAACCGATGCCATTACCGAGTTGCCCAAGCCGCGCATTCACGCGCCGGCCGGAACCTGGATCGCCACGGCCAGGGATGTGCTGGGGGCGGGCACCGCCCAACTGCATGTGGTCCGGGAGTTGCCTCTGCATACCCCCCTGGGGCCGGTGGTGTTGGCCCGGGTTACTCGGGCCGGGGACGTGGTGCTGGTGGGCCCTGGCTCCAGCCGCCGGGTGACCGAGGTCTTTGGGGCCCTCTCCGCCCTGTCTGACGCAGCACGGCGGCCGGTCCGCCTGTTTCTGGCCGACGGCAGCTTTGACCGGATGGCGGCGGCGGCACCCACCGTGACCGGGGTCCTGGTGCTGGCAGCCGGGGCGGCCTACCACCCGAACATGCCGCAGACGGTGGCGCAGGTGGCGCACTGGCTGGACCTGCTGCGCCTGCCCGTAGTACCGGCGGCGTGGGCACGCCATGCCGCGGCTCGCCGGGCGCCGGTGCAGTGGCTGCACCCCGACGGCACCGCTGTGGCTCTGCCCTTCCGCTCCGTCCTGGTGGATACCGCGGCCCTGGTGGCCGACGTGGCCCGGCGCCCCCCCGACGGGGGCCTGCTGGTGACGGGGGCCGTGACCGATGCTCTGGTCCAGGCCCTTGTCCTGCGCCCGGACCTGGTACCGCGGTTCACTCTGCTAGTGCAGAACCCAACCCGAATTCTGGCAGACCGCCGGCTCTGGCAGCGTTTCCGCCGTCAGGGCGGCCGGGCGGCGGTGGCAGATCCGGTCCGGCTGGCGGCCGTGACTGCCAACCCGCATTCGCCGGTGGGATGTGATTACGATTCCGGTGCCTTCGTGGCGGCGCTGGCAGAGGTGGCCGCGGGGGTGCCGGTCCTGGACTTGCTCCGGCCGGATCTGGTCCGGCCGGCTCACCCTGAGCCGCCGGATAACGGAGGGGGAACTGGCATTGGCCACGGCACTGCCCGATCTGGGCATTGATTTATCTTTGGTCGACCAGGCCCGGGCGACGGCCCGGCGTGTGACCGGGGCGGTCCAGCAGTTCATCGCCGGCCATACCACGGTGGCGGTGGAACGGGCCACCTGCCGGTTGTTCGGAGTCGAAGGTGCCGACGCCGACGGTGTCCCGCTGGCGAACCGGCTGGTGGAAGAGATTCAGGATGGCGGCGGTCTGGCCCGCGGCGCCACCTGGTGGGTGGCCAACGCCGTCTGCCAGACCGGCCTGCCACCGGTGGAAATGGCCCGCCGGGCCGCCGCCGGGACGCTGGGGGCGTCCCTGTGCGGGCTACCCACCGCCAGGGCGAAGGAAATCCGGCGGAGCGGGCAGCGGCTGGCCCGACAGGCCCTGGAACGGATCGACAACGTACGCCGCCGGCGGGAAGCACTGGTTGGCCAGTGGGGCGAGCGCCCGGCCCCGTGGTTGTACGTTATTGTTGCTACCGGAAATATCTACGAGGACGTGGTTCAGGCCCAATCGGCGGCACGGCAGGGGGCGGACGTAATCGCCGTTATTCGCTCCACGGCCCAGTCACTGCTGGACTACGTGCCGGAGGGCGCCACCACCGAGGGTTACGGCGGTACCTACGCCACCCAGGAAAACTTTCGCATCATGCGGGCCGCACTGGATGAGGTATCCGCTGAACTGGGACGCTACGTCCGGCTCACGAATTATGCTTCGGGGCTGTGCATGCCCGAAATAGCCGCCCTGGGTGCACTGGAGCGGCTGGACATGATGCTGTCCGACAGCATGTATGGCATTCTGTTCAGGGATATTAACCCCCGGCGGACCTTTGTGGACCAGCACTTTGCCCGGATGATTCAGGCCAGGGCCGGGATCATCATCAACACCGGCGAGGATAACTACCTGACCACCGATGACGCCTACGCTGCTGCCCACACCGTTCTGGCCAGCCAGTTCATCAATGAGCAATTTGCCTTCCGTTCCGGCATGCCGGCTGGGCTGATCGGCCTGGGCCATGCCTTTGAAATGGACCCTGATCTGCCCAACGGGCTGCTTTATCAGTGGGCCGACGCCCTGCTCAGCCGGATCTGTTTTCCGGACCACCCCCTCAAGTACATGCCGCCAACCAGGTACATGACGGGTAACATCTTTCAGGGCCACTTGCTGGACGGGCTTTGCCACCTGACGGCTGCCGCGGCGGGATGGCAGATTCTGCTGGTGGGTGTACTGACTGAAGCCATTCACACCCCGTTTTTACACGACCGCTACCTGGCGTTGGAAAATGCCCGCTACATGGTGAACTATGCCCGGGATATGGCCGGTGAAGTGCAGTTCCGGCCCGGTGGCCTGGTGCAGCAGCGGGCCCGGCAGGTGCTGGCCGATGCCGTGGCGCTCCTGGACCGCATCGGGGAACAGGGGTTATGGGCGGCTCTGGCCGGCGGGACTTTCGGACGCATGCAGCGCCCCCCTGAGGGCGGCAAGGGGCTGGAGGGCGTGGTGAAGCGTGCCCAGGACTACTGGAATCCCTTTTACGAACTGATCCCGGGGGGTGGGGCAGATGGCGACACGGCCGCCGACACAGGGAAACCAGGTGAAGCCCTACGGTGATACGACGGGCGACGGCGCCATGCAACTCAGCTTCACCTTGCCGGTGGCCGATGCCGCCAAGGCCCGTGAGGCAGCCAGGCAGTTATGCCTGAAGATGGGCATCGCGGATGCGGCGGTTGCCTACACCAGGGACCTGGGCGGGGGATTCACTTTTTGCATCGTCTACGGTCACAGCCTCCATACTGTTGATCTGGACGCCATTGCGGTGACTGAGGTGGCGGCACCGGACTGGGACCTGGACGAAATCGACCGCCTGGTCCGGGAGAAGATCGGCCGCCCGGTGGTGGTGGTAGGTGCCTGTACCGGCTCAGATGCCCATACGGTAGGTTTGGACGCCATCCTGAATGCCAAGGGGTTTCACGGCCATTACGGTTTGGAACGCCTGGCCCATTTTCGGGTGCATAACCTGGGTGCCCAGGTGCCGAACGAGGTGCTGGTGGCCAAGGCCCTTGAGGTCGGGGCAGACGCGATTCTGGTCTCCAAGGTGGTCACGCAAAAAAACATTCACCTGACCGACATGACGCAACTGGTCGATCTGCTGGAGGCTGAGGGTATACGGGACCAAGTCATTCTGGTGGCCGGCGGTCCGCGCATGTCCCACGAACTGGCCGTAGAACTGGGGTACGACGCCGGTTTCGGTCCAGGCACGGTTGCCGCACGGGTGGGGGCGTTTCTGGTCCAGGAGTTGCTGCGCCGTTCCGGTGCCGCAGGTTGACAGGACGAAAGGTAGAAGCCGGGTTTGGCGGTTTTCTTCTATCGAACATTCTGGCGAGAAAATCCGTCATTACGGAACAGAGGAATGTGTGGGCTAGTGCGATGCTGGCTGCATAACCTGTCGCAGTCCTCCTTTTGCTTCCGCCTCGACCTGGACTTGACATGCTCGCCGAAAACACGGCATAATTCGTCTATTACCAGGTGGGGCGTAGTCGCCCGGGGCACTGGGACCACTGCGCATTTAATCGTAGCCCAGGCAGGAAAGCCCCAGATGTAGTCGAACATGTCTATGCTTCCGCGGCACCGGGGTCCATGTTTTCCAGGAGCGTGATGACGAAATGGGTTGCCCGGCCGACCTGCGCCCGGATATGACTGTGACTGACCTCGCCTATGCGATCTTGAAGAACCGCAGCAAGTCCATGCATTTCAAGGAACTTATCAATGAGATTCTCAAGGTCAAGGCCATCCCCCAGGATAACCCCGGGCGCATGATTGCCCAGATCCATACGGAGATCAACCTGGACGCCCGGTTCAATCACCAGGGCGGCGGGGAGTGGGGCTTGCGCGAGTGGCAGAAACAGAGCGGTACCAAGGTTGTGCGCATTCGCACCGGGGGTGCCACGCCTACTCGGATCCGTCCGGAGCTGTTGCCGGACGATGAAGACGAGTTCAGTGATCGCGAGGACGACGCCATCGATCGGGAAGAAGAAGAGGACGAGGGTACCCAGGATTACGACGGTGACGACGCCTACGCTGAAGACGACGAAGACGAGGAGTAGTGGTCTTCCCTGCAAGGGGGTTGCACACAAGTTGCAGCATACCAGGCTTTGGTTCAGATTAGGGTTAGTGTTCACCTTGCTCATGTTACCGGCCGCCATATCCATGGCGGCCGGCCTTGCCGTTGGCCCGGAACGGGAAATTCTGCTGCCTGCCTTTGCCGCGCATCCGGACCGCCAGTACTATCTGGACCTGGAGAACCACCGCCTGGTGGGGAGCAAGGAGACGGGTGATCTGGCGCTCGAGCCCGCGGGACCCGACGGTCCGGTACTGATGGCGGCCGGCGCCCGGGGGATTGATCGCCAGCCGGCCGGGGAAATCACCGGCGTTCCGGCCGGTTTGACCGACCGCAAAGTGGTATCGGCCACGCCGGGGACATCCTATCTGGTGCTGACCCGGTCCGGACGGCTGGCCACCGTAAGGGTGGCTGAACTGCTGTCCGGCAGCCAGGTGGCGCGCCTGTATTACCAGGTGGTCGGAGACAGTGCCGCCGCCAATCCCGGCGACTCCGGATGGGTGGCAGCAACATGGGGGCCGGAACTGACCTTTCCGGCCTCGGTCCGGCTGGACCTGGAGCAGGGCACGGCGGTAACCGGAACTGCCCCGGCCGACCTGCAGGCCACAGCCGAACTGCTCGAACATGTAGGCGGCGCGGGCATTCAGGAGGCGGGGGTCGACTTCAGCCTGCCCACCTTCCGCCCATCCGGTTGGGTACACCGGGTCGTGCCGCGCATGGGGTATGTATATGTGGTGAAAACCCGCAGCGGCGGGTATGCCAAGGTCCAGGTCAAGCCGGGAGCCCTGCGGGTCGCCCTGCAACAGGGTGAACAAACCGCACTGGCGCCTGGGCGTACCCGGCCGGAAGGGGAGTTGGAGATCTTTTCTGCCACCCTGGTACCGGCCAGCCGGGGCCAGGGCCTGAACGTGGCCGGCGGGCGGCTGGTCGCTCTGGCGGAGGCAGATCTTTCGTTGCAACAAAATGCGGCCAACTACACCTTCATTCCCCTGGGCGGGGCAGCGATGGTGGATCTGGGACCGCGGTTTCTCGACCGGGTGGCAGAGGCCCCGGAAGAGGGCTGGCGGGTCACCCCGGTGGCCGCCCAGTCCAACCGCACCTTTGCCCTGCGCACCCGGACCGGCCACTACGCGCTGGTCTACCTGCATTACGTTGACAAGGACGGCAGCGCCTATCTGGAGATCGCTTTCCAGGGGGACGGATCGCGGGGATTCTTCCCCCTGCAGTCCCCGGACCAGCCGGACGGGGCACAGCCCACCAGTGTGAATCAGGGCAGCGCCTACGACGCCGCCGCCGGAATCAGCACCACCCCGTCTTCGGCGCCGCCGACCGGCTCCGCTGAGCCCCCCAAACCGGCCTTCAGCCTGGCGGCTACCGCCGGGGATCGTGCGGTGACACTTCGCTGGGGTGCAGCCCCGGCACCGGCGGGTGCAGAAGTTGAAGGTTACTTTGTGTTTCGGGGGATCAACCGGGACGAACTGGTCCCGATCAATGCCCAGATCATTCGCGGCACCGAGTACGTGGACCGGTCCCGACTGCAGAACGGGACAACCTACTACTACTCCGTGCAGGCCTACCTGAGCAATGCTGAACTCGGTGCCCAAACGGCCGTGACGGCAGCCACACCTGGCACGGCCGGAGCCGGTGCCGCCGGTTCAGACGCCGGGGCTGCTCCGGCCGGGGGCGACCCGGCCGGATCGGGAGCATCCGAACCGGTGGGATCGGGACCAAGGGAGGTCTGGCTGCAAATGGGGCAGCCGGCGGCGACCGTCAATGGGCAGAGCCGGGCACTGCCTGTAGCCCCGTTCGTCCGCGACGGCCGGACACTGGTGCCATTGCGCTTTATCGCTGAAGCCCTTGGTGCCCGTGTCCAGTGGGTTGCCGCCGAGCAGAAGATTCTGCTCGCGCTGGGCCCCCGGTTGGTGGAACTGTGGCTGGACCGAACCGACGCCCGGGTCGGTGGCGATACCATTGGCCTGGAGGTGGCGCCCACCCTGGTGGACAGCACCACCGTGGTGCCGGTGCGCTTTGTCAGTGAGCAGTTGGGAGCCGAGGTGATCTGGCGGGCCGAAGAGCAAATAATTCGGGTCATCTACAGACCGTGAGCTTTCGTCTTGCTACTTGGTAACTGGTTGGGTAGAATGGAGTTGGGCTCCCTGGAGGAGCAACGGCCGGTGGGTCACCCCCACCGGCCGCTTTATTTTATTTGGCTTGACACTCGTTTTTGGGCATCGCTAGAATGGACAAGTGCGCGTTTGACGGACCCCAGTGCGAGGGGTCAAGTGAGTCGGGAGGGGCATTCATGGCTAAATTCATTTTCGTCACCGGTGGCGTCGTTTCCGGCTTGGGCAAGGGGATTACTGCTGCCTCCCTGGGCCGCCTGCTCAAGGCCAGGGGCTACCGGGTGACGGCGGTTAAATTCGACCCTTATATTAACGTCGACCCGGGAACGATGAATCCCCTCCAGCACGGTGAGGTCTTTGTTACCGACGATGGTGCGGAAACTGACCTGGACTTGGGGCACTACGAGCGGTTCATCGATATCTCCCTCGGTAAGGGAAACAACGTTACAACCGGGAAAGTATATCAGTCGGTGATTGCGAAGGAACGGCGGGGGGACTACCTGGGCAGCACCGTTCAGGTGATTCCGCATATCACCAATGAGATTAAGGCCCATATGTCTCGGGTTGCGGAGGAATCCGCGGCTGATGTGATTCTGATCGAGATCGGCGGTACTGTGGGCGATATTGAGAGTCAGCCTTTCCTGGAGGCGGCCCGCCAGTTCCGCCACGACATGCCCCGGGAAGATTGCTGTTTCATTCATGTCACCCTGGTGCCGTACATTGATGCAGCGGGTGAACTCAAGACCAAGCCCACCCAGCACAGTGTGGCGACGCTGCGCAGCATTGGCATCCAGCCCGATGTGCTGGTCTGCCGTTCGGAAAAGACGATCCCGCGGGAACTGCGGGACAAGATTGCGCTGTTTACAGATGTCGCCAACGAGGCGGTCATCCCTAACGTGGACCTGGACAGCATCTACCGGGTGCCGCTGGTCATGGAGCAGGAAGGGCTGCCCAGGGTGATCTGCCGCAAGCTCAACCTGGAGGACCGCCAGCCGGACCTGAGCCTGTGGGTCGATCTGGTGGAACGGGCCACCAATCCGCAGCGTACCTGCGAGATCGCCATGGTGGGCAAATACGTGGCGCTGGAGGATGCGTACCTGAGTGTGGTGGAGGCCCTTAACCACGCCGGGATGGCCAACAACGCCCGGGTGAAGATCCGCTGGATCGATTCGGAACGGTTCGAGAACGGCGGGGCCCAGACCGCTCCCCGCGAACTGCTGGGAGATGCTGACGGAATTCTGGTTCCGGGTGGGTTTGGCTACCGGGGTATCGAGGGCAAGATGAACGCCATCACGTTTGCCCGGGAGAACCGGATCCCGTTCTTCGGCATCTGCATGGGCATGCAAAGCGCCGTCATTGAAGCGGCCCGCAACCTGCTGGGCATTCGCAAGGCCAATTCAACCGAATTCATTCCTGACTGCCCGGAGCCGGTGATCGATCTGATGGCAGCCCAGAAAGAGGTCACCAACCTGGGCGGCACCATGCGGCTGGGGCAGTATCCGTGCAGCCTGGAGCCAGGTTCCCGAGCGTACAGCGCTTACGGGACAAGCCAGGTATTGGAGCGCCACCGGCACCGGTGGGAGGTCAACAACGCCTACCTGCCCCGCCTGCGTGAAGTGGGGCTCAACCCGGTCGGCGTGTGGCGGGAGGGCAACCTGGTCGAGGCGGTGGAATTGGCGGACCACCCCTGGTTCATCGGGGTTCAGTACCACCCGGAACTGAAGTCCAGGCCGGAGCGGCCGCACCCGCTCTTCCGAGACTTTATCCGGGCCAGCCTGGAGCGGAGCGAACAGCGTCAGAAGGCATAGAAACGGGGCCATGCAGCCAGGATCGGCGGCATGGCCCCACTTGCTGCTACCGGCGCTCTTTCATGGCCAGGGCCAGCTCTTCCAGACGCCGGGCGAAGTGCTCCAGCTTCCCTTCAAACCTGACCAGGAGATACACGCTTACCACAATCGGAAAGCCAAAATTTCCGATCAGGCGCAGGACTTCTTCCATAAGGATTTCCTCCCTCGCCAAAACCACCGGATTTCGGGGACTGCTGGATCTGTGCCGCGAACAATGTCGCCCAAAGCGGAGTTACTCCTCTTTAGGAACGGGTGTCACCTGCTATAATGAAACAAGTTCGGGTTTGGTGGGGAAGAAGGAGACGCCAGGTGAAGGAATATGTCTTTCGCGACGCGGTCCATGGCGACATTTCCGTACAGGATCCGGTCGTCCTGGCGCTGATTGATACCCCGGAATTTCAGCGGTTGCGACGGATCCGGCAACTGGGAACTTCCTTTATTTCCTATCCTGGTGCCGAGCATACCCGGTTTGCCCATTCGCTGGGCGCCTACCACCTGATGGACCGGGTACTGAAGCACCTGACCGAGCGGCATCTGGTGGCGTTGAGCCGGGAAGAGCACACCTTGATGTGCTGCGCCGCCCTCCTGCACGATGTGGGCCATGGCCCTTTCTCGCACCTGTTTGAAAAGGTCATGGGTACCGACCATGAGCAATGGGCAGTACGGATCATTACCAGCCCGGAGACGGCCATAAACCGCCGCCTGCGGGAACGGCATTCGGACTGGCCGGACCGGATTGCGGCCCTGGTGACGCACCGCTGGCAGGGTCCGGGCTACATGCAGGACCTGTTGAGCAGTCAGCTCGATATTGACCGGATGGATTACCTGCTGCGAGATTCACTGATGTGTGGCGTTTCTTATGGAAACTTTGATCTCAGCCGGCTTCTGAGCACCCTGGCCGTATCTGAAGGCCCCAGGGGCCCGCGCCTGGCCGTGAGTGCCAAGGGCCAGAGTGCGGCTGAGGCATTCCTGCTGGCTCGCTATTTTATGTACTGGAACGTGTATTTTCATAAGGCTACGCGATCCATCGAGGCCATTCTGGAAAAACTATTGCAACGGGCCGTGGCGCTGTACAGCACCGGCGGGGCGGCGGCATTGGGCGGGGTACCGGCCAGTCTGGAGCCCTTTCTGGCCGGACCGGTCACCCTGGCGCAATACCTGGCAGCGGATGAGGTCGATGTGTCTTATGCCATCAAGAGGTGGGCCGCATCACCGGATCCGGTGCTGTCTGATCTGGCCGGCCGGTTCGTCCACCGCCGCCTCTTCCGCGGCCTGCGTCTGAAGGGACCGATCTCGGACGAGTTGCGGCAGGCTGTGCTGGCGCGGGTCGCTGCTGCGGGGTTTACACCGCCGGAATACTACGTCCACACTGATCGCACGGTCGGTGTGGCCTATACGTATTATGTGGCGCCGGTAGAAGAGGGTCCCCACCCGATTCTGGTGGTTGATGTCGATGGCGGCCGTCTATTGGTAGAGGAAATCACCCGTCGCTCCGATGTTCTGCGGGGGATCTCTGCTGAACCCCTGGCCCGCTATGCCCTGTTTGTACCCAAGGAGGTGGCAGATGCCGTTGTTCCGTTGCTCGCTCAGCAACTGCTCTTTGAGATTTAAGGACGTTGAGCAGAAGCAGCAAGGATAAGCTCCGATTTTGGTCCAACCTGGCACCGCCGACGGCTTGCTGGGACTGATGGCTGCATACTCATATCTCATCAGTGAGCCTGGCCTGGTCACTCCCGCCCTCCTGGTGTCGGGGTTCCGGGCGTATTATGTCTATACTTACCTGACGGCCCGCCCGAGAAACCCCCGACGGAAGCGGCGGTGGCAAGGCGCGGGCGGCGGCGACCCTTGCCGCTCCTTTTCCTATGTAAAGTGGGTTTCAAGCACGGCTCGAAGATTCGTTTCGTACCCTGGTAACGGGGATGGCTCGGGGGAATGGCAGGCTGCCCTTCCGTCCATCCTACTGGATGGGAAGCCGGACAGTGAGGCCGGCACCCGAGCGGAAGGGTGAGTGAGGAGGGTCGTGCATGAAGAGTGTGGTTTTTATGGATTACGAAAACATCTATTGGAGCATGAAACAACAGTACGGTACATCACCCGACGTCGTAAAACTGATCTCCAGCCTACGGGAGTTGGGCGAGCAAAAGCACGGTGGTGGCCCGGTGTGTCTGATGCAGGCCTATGCAGATTTTGATCACGAGGAGTTTCGGGGCCTGCTGTCAGATTTGCAGCGCCGAAGTGTTGAGCCACGTCATGTGTTTTCCAAGAACTACGACGATGGCACGCGTAAGAACGCCGCTGACATTGAAATGAGCTTGGATGCGCTGGAGATGATGTACAACCGGGCCGACATTGATGTTTTCATTCTGGTCTGCGGAGACCGGGACATGATCCAGGTGATTCGCAAGCTACGGGCACGCGGCAAGCTGGTACATGTGGTTGCGGTCGAAAAGACCATGTCCAAAGACGTGATGTCGTTTGTGAACTTCTTTACGACCATTGAAACCCTGCTGGGGATTGTCCCGCCGGCCATGCATGACCTGGAACTGATGATCCGCCGGTTGGATTCGGCCGAATTCGGCAAGCCGTTTGTGGGCCTTAAATACTTCCTGCGGGTACTGGCGGGGTCCGACATTGTGGACCGCAAGACCTACGAGCTGGTGAACCAGGCGATTTCCGAGGGAATTATCGAGACTTACAAGGTACCGAACCCCAAGGACGAGCTGTTTCCGACCACGGCCTGCCGCCTGAACCGGGAGCATGAACTGGTTCGCCGGGCACTGAACGGAGGTCCGTCCAGCGCCCCGGCCCGGCACGTCAGTGCCTGATCCCAGCCGCATCAAGGCCACGGACCCCCGGGGAGCAATCCCAGGGGTCCGTGGCTTTTTTGTGAATAAAAATTCGCGGTAGTTGTGGAACAAACGGCCGCGACCTTTCGTCCAAAGGACCAGTCTTGAAACGCGCGCCAACGCGCCCGGGGCGCGGTTCAGAAGCCCGTTGGCAGGAAATTGGTTTTCAACGCCGAATGCTATCGAGGTCTTTCTTTACGCTCCTTATTCTGCCTATATGCATATCCGAAATCTGTATGATTGACCTGCCTAAACATCCGTTGCTACAATGCGGTTGGCTTACCGGACGACACCATGATGCCGAGTCGGGGTGCATCGCCGCATGGGCGGTGTCACTCCGTTGATCAGACGCAGGTTCCGGGGACACCCATCCCCGGGAGCAGAAGGCAGCTCGTCCCCATTCGGATGGGCCAAACTGTGGAAGGAAATGGTTTGCGAAAATCTCGGGAACCTTTTCTGGCAAGCTGCGTCTATAGTAACTGGTTCGGTCCCCAACCAAGTTCCGACGGTCATGCTGTCGGGGGAGGGCGGGGCGCACAGCGGAGGCGTCTGCGGTGCGAACGGGGGGGATGGCCCGCACGGGTAGCGGGACTCGGCACATTCCGAACCACCAGACCATCTCCGACGCAACAGGACCCGACGTTCCGAGTTCCACGTTATTTCCTAAAGAGGAGGATTCGAGGGATGAATTTGCGGAAGCTGCTGTCTGCCGTTCTCGTAGTCAGCCTTGTCTTCTCGCTCGTCGGCACGACTGTGTTCGCTGCCGGCGAGGAGCAGGCCTACCAGAACGCCATCCAGATGCTGAAGAACTTCAGCATCGTGACTGGCGACCAGAACGGTGACGTACACCCCGAAGCTGAAATCACCCGGGCCGAAATGATCAAGATCCTCGTTACCGCCGCCGGCAAGGGCGAGGATGCGAAGCTCCTCGCTGGCGCTCCGGCTTTCTCTGACACCCAGGCCCACTGGTCTTCCGGTTATGCTGCCCTGGCCAAGAACATGGGCATCACCACCGGCTACCCCGACGGCTCCTTCAACCCCGACGGCAAGGTGACCTACGCTGAGGCCGTCACCATGCTGGCCCGCCTTGTGAAGCTGACCCCGACTGCCGCTGCCTGGCCGGCCAACTATATCGCGGCCGCTTCCGAGGCCGGCATCATTCCTGCCGACATCGACGTGGCGCAGTACGCCAACGCCCCCGCCGTGCGCGGTGCCGTTTTCGTCCTCGCCAATAACTCCTTCAGCAACGTCCCCATCGACGGCAAGAACCTGTACCAGAAGGTTCACGACACCACCGCCCCGGCTCTGACCGTGGACGCCGTGTCCAGCCCGACCACCGCCACCAAGGCGACCGTCTCCGGTAAGGTCAGCGACGCCACGAGCCTGACCATCAACGGTGAGGCCGCTGAGATCGGTGCCGACGGCGCCTTCTCCGCCGACATCGAGCTCGCCCTCGGCGCCAACGACATCGCCATCACCGCGGTGGACCTGGTTGGTAACGAGGCTACCTCCAAGGTCGCCGTGGAGCGCAACAACGCTCCCGTGGCCAAGGTTGACGCCCCCGCCACCCTCGAGGTCGCCGCCGGCGACACCGCCGACGTGGCCGTGAAGGTGCTCGACCAGAACGACGTCGAGATCGCCAGCCCCTCCGTTGATGCCACTGTTGCCCCGGACACCCTGGGCACCTACGCTGACGGCAAGTTCACTGCCGCTGCCACCGCTGGCACCGGCACCCTGACCCTGAAGTCCGGCGACGTTGCCACCAGCGTGGCTGTGACTGTCAAGGCCGGCGCTGTTGCCAAGGTTGAGGTTTCTCCCGCCACGGCCAACCTGGCGGTGGGCGGCCTGCAGACCTTCACTGCCAAGGCGTTCGACGCCAGCGGCAACGAGGTCTCCGGCCAGACCTTCACCTTCTCCGCCACCGGTGCCGGTGCGCTGGTTAACCCCTCCACCGGTGACTTCATCGCCTCTGCTGCCGGCAGCTACACCATCACCGCCGCCGCCGGCGACGTGAAGGGTACCGCTACCGCCGCTGTTTACAGCAGCACCGTGTCCAAGGTTGTTGTATCTGCCCCGGCCACCATTCCGAATAACGCCTCCAGCGAAATCGAGCTGGTTGCCACCATCCAGGACGCCAACGGCAACACCGTGGCCTCCGCCGACGGTAGCGATTGGACCGTTACCTTTGACGATGCCTCCAAGGTACTTGACTTGGGCGCGGACTTCACCATTTGGGACGTGAACCCTACGGCCGGCGTGGCCAAGCTGAAGGTTAAGACCAAAGCCGGTGTTGCCACTGGTGCGAAGGCCAGTGTGACCGCTCGGGTGAAGAAGGGTACCGAAGTTGACAAGACCTCTACTGCGGTGACCGTCGAAACCGCGGCCCAGAAGGCTGTCGGCGTGAAGATCACCACCGAAGCCTACCTCTCCGCTCTGAACTCGACCAACACCGTTGTGCCGACCGCTGAAGTGATCGACGAGGTCGGCAAGTCCATGAAGAGCGGCACATGGCAGGTCAAGTGGACCATTTCCGGCCCGGCTGACCTGATTGAGGGCAGCAGCAAGGTTACCTCTGTCACCACTCCCTATACCGGTCTTGCCACCCCGATTAAGTCCTCTGCCACTATTCAGTCCCGCCAGGCTCAGACCGGTGCCATTACGGTTACCGCCACTGTCGAGGGTGTGGGCAGCGACACCAAGACCGTGACTGCCGCTATTCCCGGCGACGCCGCCAAGCTGGTTGTCACCACGCAGGACGACGAGACTCAGGCCAAGTCCAACGGGGCGGGCCAGATTCGGGTCTACGTCCGGGCGGTTGACGCCAATGGTGTGCCGACCACCTCCGGCCTGCCTACTTCTGTGACGGCCGACATCGACACCGACGATACCGATGAGGTCTATGTGTCCTCCACCAATGGCAAGTCCACCTCCCTGGACGTAACCGTCGGCGAGGCGACCAAGCTTAACTCCAACGGTGAAAAGTCTGTCGACATTGACAATGCCACTGGTTACGGCACTCTGGCCGTTAAGGTGAAGGCGCTGACCGGCAACCTGCCGATTACCTTCAAGGCCAGCAAGTTCACCAGCGGTACCACGACCCTGAGCTTCGTGTCCGACTCCTACACTCAGATTGTGGCTGAGCAGTCCACCATCGCCCTGTCTTCTGCCGGTTCGCCTGAGGCGACCTTCAAGTTCCAGTTGAAGGATGCTGCCGGTAACAAGGTGGCCACCTCCGGCGTGAAGGTCAAGCTGAAGACCACCAGTGATGACGTGACTATCAACGGCGTCATCGGCACCACCGGTGCCGAGGTCAGCACTGACGCCAGCGGTATTGCTTCCTTCAAGGTGGCCGCCCGCCAATACACCAAGGACTATGACCTGAGCGCTTCCGGCAAGACCAAGGGTGGCGCCGACATGACCGCCACCGCGAAGCTGAGCGTCAAGCCGCTGGTGGCCGTCGACCTGAAGCTCTCCCTGGTTGATGACGCTAACGTGCCGACTAGCACTGCCGCCTCCGGTGCTGTCACCCACCTGTATGTTGAGGCTGTGGACCAGTATGGCAACACGCTGACGGATCTGACCAAGGATGATTTTGCCGCCTCGATCCCGGCCGGTAGCATTCTCGACACCTATGTCAATAGCGAAGAGGATGCTTCGGTGCTCAGCGGTATCAAGGGCCTCTATATCAAGCCTGTGGGCAGCAAGTTCCGCATCTCCTTCAAGCCGAAGGCCCAGGGCACCCTGCAGATCGACGTGAAGCAGAAGTCCCTTTCCACCCCGATTGTGAAGTCCGCGTACGTGGGTGTCCGTGCCGGGACCCCGAAAAAGGTCAAGATCGTGCGTGATTCCGGGGTGACCAACATCGACGTGACCAAGGGCGTCCCCAGCGGGCCGTACACCGTGCAGCTCACCGACGAGAACGGCAACGTTGTGCCCAACGACCTGAACAACGGTACTGTTAACTACACCGTGAAGCTGAGCTTTGCGACGACGGATGTCGACAGTGGCACCTACTTCACCATCCGCGAGAGCGAGAACGGCGCAACGGTTGATAGCAACAACCAGCTGTCGATCAAGCCCAGCGCCAGCAGCGCGAACTTCTGGATCCTGAGCAACGATACCGACGGTGTCGGCGTCACGGTCTCGGCTGCTTCCTATGACGGGAGCAACAAGATTGCTGACCTGTCCGCTGACTCCGAAGTGACCTTTACTGCGAAGTAAGCGTCGGTTTCAAAACAGCGGAGCCCTTTAGGGCTCCGCTGTTTTTTATATCGGAGAGGTTCTAACAGGAAACCAAGACTATACCAAGAAAGTCTATTATAGAGGATTCCCTGAAGCGGTGGGGTTTGGGTTATTGAAGCAGGAGGAGGAGCGCACATGCGCAGGTTGCGACGCTCACTGGCGGGCACGCTGATCATTGCACTTGTGGCCTTATTCACAGGGGGGGCAGTGCAAGGAGCCTCCCGTCAGCCCGATGACCTGGTATCGGCAGTAAAGCTGCTCACCCAATACAAGGTGGTTGCAGGGGATCCGAACGGCGGTTTGCGGCTGTATGATCCGATTACTCGGGCTGAAATGGCTAAGGTTCTGGTGGCTGCCATGAAGAAGGAGCATTTAGCGCTGTTTTTTGGTAACCTGCAGGTATTTCCGGATGTTACTGGTCACTGGGCCAGCGGGTATGTGACCGGGGTGCATAACCTTGGGTTAATGGGTGGCTATCCTGATGGCATGTTCCAGCCGGAGAATCGGGTGACGCATGCCGAGGCTGCAGTCATCATGCTGCGGGCCTTGGGCCGCGAGGCAGAGGGCGGATCCGACTGGCCGCGAGGGCCCTTGGCGGCGGTGCAGCGCCTTGGCCTGACGCCGGTAGGAGCGGACTGGCGTGAAAGGGCCTCGACTCCGATCCTACGCGGCGACCTGTTTCACTTGTTGGCACGCACCTGGACCCTGTCCCAGGGCGATTCGAAAAGTTTGGCAACGAAGTATTGGGACACCGAAGCACCGCAACTGACATTGAGCCCTCTGCCTGCAGAGGTACGCACCCCCGAAGTGACGGTTCAGGGCCGCGTCGCAGAGGCGGCCACAGTTACGGTTGCGGGTAAGTCCGTGACACCGGACACGTCCGGAGGGTTTTCCACCACCGTGCAATTGCAGGACGGGCAGAACGACCTGCAGGTGGTGGCGGAAGATCAGGTGGGAAACCGGGCAGAGAAGGGTTTTCAGGTAACGTATCGGGCTAAACGGGTTTCCCGGCTGGAAATCAAGCCGAGAAATCCGCAGGTGAACTTGGGCGAGTCGATCAGTCTGAGTGCCCGGGCGATCGACGAGCAGGGCAACGAAATGTCCAATGTTAATATGATATGGTCCGTTGACCCTGCCAAGGCGAAGTTTGATGCCGCTTCTGGGCGCCTGACCACACTGGCTACCGGTGAAATTCCGGTTACCGTGACGGCCGACGGAAAGTCAGATCGCACTACCATTGCCGTGCCCGGGCAGGCAGCTCGACTGGCCATCACGCCGTCCCGGACTGTGGTGGCTGCCAACGGGGTCAGTACCGTTGATCTGGCGATCGAAGTCAGGGATATAACCGGCCGGCGTGTGCCAGGGGCCAGCGTACCCGTTGTTCTTTCCAACGGCGCTGGAGCGGTGGGCCGTCTTGACCGCACGGCGGTGCAGACAGTCGACGGGCAGGCCACGGTACGGCTGTCTTCTGCCGGTGAAAGTGTGACCGGGGCGGTGACAGTGACGGCCTCTACCGCGGCCGGGGTAACCCCCCTGGCCAGCGCCAGCACCGTTGTTACGTTTGAGTCACGGCGCATATCGGGTGTGCTCTTGCAGGCACAGCCAGACGTGATGCCGTTTCAATATGGGCGCACCGTGCCCGTTTCAGCCACCGTGGTGGACCAGGACAAGGTTGCTATGCCTGCCAATATGCCCGTCGATGTGCGGCTGACCTCTGCCGACACAAAGGTGGCGACTGTGGCCAGCGGCGTACTGACCATTCCTTACGCCCGCAAGGATACCAGTGGCTCTGGGCATGGCAGTATTCAAATTACAGGCCGGGGAACCACAACCATTGGGGCGACAGCCTCGGCAGGCGGAGTAAACCTGCAGGTCTATGCGGCTGAGTTTGCTGTGAAAGATGTCGGACCGTTAGCTCGTCTGCAGGTGGACGCTGGTTCCGGGGTAGTAGCTGATGGTGTTTCGCCTATTTCCATTTCGGTGCGGCGGGTCGACAGCAACGGCGTCCTCAACGGCACCGATCCCAGCATTGTGACGCTTACGTCTAACCGTAGCGACGTGATCATTTCCCTGATCAGTGACACCGGGGGCGTGGCCGAATTTGAGGCCCGTTCAAGTGTGGCGGGATCGGTAACGTTTACCGCTACGGCTGTCGGGCGCTCAGATATTCCCGTTACTAGCGTGTCAGCCAACTTCACAGAGAGTGTTACAACTTCTGGCTGGCGCATTGTGCTGGAGTCGACATATTCCAGCATTGCTGCCGATGGAGCTACAGGCTCTACCATCAAGGCAACTTTAAAGGACGGGGCAGGTAACTCGATTGTTGCCGATCAGGATCTGGTGCTGACCTTATCCACTGGCAGTCGGATGGGGACCATGGTAGACTCGAGCATAACGATTCCCCAGGGCTCCGCCATTGCCACCGACACCGCATGGTTTCAGGCCGGTGTGGAGCCGGGGCCGGCTTATATTTCCGGGCGCGTCACCAGGGGACGCACGGATATTCCGGTTGTAAGCGCCAACCTGTACCTGCTTTCCATTTCCAGTAGCAGCGGTAGCAGCGGTTCTTCGGGTTCCTCGTCTTCCGGTGGCTCCACCAATGGGCCGGGATACTGGCAGTTCATTACTGGCAGTGCCGGGAATCTGACTTCTGGTCAAACGGCACAGTTCAAGCTTCAGGTTGTGGATAACCTGGGCAATTTTGACCTGGGCAGCCATGCTTTTCAGGTGCAGGTATCCGTCGATGGTACGCCGGTTACCACGCCACCCGACGGAATGACGGTCTATCTCAATGGCACCTCGGTAAATGCCCTGTATGACGGCATTACCGAAGGGGCTTCCAATGATACTAACGACGCAATCGTCAAAACCGTCAACGGTGAGGCTACCATTGACGTTACCTGGACCGGTGCTGGCACCATCACACTCAAGCCTGTGGCGGCGGCGGCCACCAATAACATTCAGGGGCCTGGGGGCGTAATTGGTAACGGCGCCAGCACGTCTGGTTTCAGGGTGAGCGAAGGCCGGGCCGTTTTCAAGCCAGCTTCAGCCAATCGCCTGTCGCTAGCCATTACTCCTAACCTGGGCGGTGACAGCGCTGCCTACGTGGGCAACATTCAGGGACGCTTGGCGCAGGTACTGGTACGGCTGGAGGATCAGTATGGCAACGTGGTGGCTGACCCGGATGTGACATTCACCATTACCCGTACTGGTGGCGGTGGGGTTACGGCCGTGAATGGGGCCAGCAGCGCTTCCGGCCAGAATGGCTACTATACCTTTGGAATCTCGGTACAGACGCCCACAAGCGGGGTTACCGACACTTATGAAATTGTTGCGACCGGATCCGGGGTGGCGGCGGGCACTGTCACCGTCACCACGGTGAGTGGTACGCCTGGCAAGCCTACCATTC
Organism: Clostridia bacterium; assembly: GCA_036676195.1. Classification (GTDB taxonomy): domain Bacteria; phylum Bacillota; class Sulfobacillia; order Symbiobacteriales; family ZC4RG38; genus JAKFDK01. Next base: position 128,662 of record JAKFDK010000010.1, read on the forward strand.
AGTCTCTGGCGGGCTCACCGTCGGGCGAGTTGGCCAAGGTGAAGGCGACAGATACCGATCTGCAGATTGGCATCGCCGCCCTCGGAATTACGCCGGTCAAAGTCCTGGTCTATGTGGGAGGGTCGAAAGTTAAAGAGGTAGGCCCGGTCGACCTGTCTGCGGATGCGGTCATTTCCGTACCCCGCTCGGTGCTGCCGAACGGAACCAACTCATTGCAAATTGTCATCGATAACGGTTACCAGACCGGTCCGGCCTCGGATGCAAGGACCATCACGGTATACAACTAGCGCAGTTTCCGGCATGCAGATCAGAAGCCGGGCCCTAATGGGCCTGGCTTCTGCTGTGACAGAGCTACTTTTGGACCCAGATACATAGGCAGGGATATTGCAAATACTACCGAATTCGTGAGGGGTGAAACGAGGAGGGAACGTGGCAGTGGCTTCAGCACGGGCAACAAAACGGGAAAAAGCAGAGAAACTCGGGCGGCAATCGGCGGCATTAACGGCCAGCCGCCCCTGGCCTGATCGGGAACTGCCTCTGTGGCACTGGGCAGTATGGACACTCATTTCTCTGATGCTATTGGCTTCCTTCCTTCACAAGGGCTGGATCATGGACGTAGAATCCCGGTCCGGTATCGCCACCACAGCTATCGCTGTCAGCGCCCTGTACCTTTGGGTCAGGCCGGAACTACCCTGGCGGGACTGGCGCTGGTGGGGGCTGCTTACCCTGGCAGCCATGCACCTGCTCAACCTCCCGCTGGTGGCCAATACCCATGCCGGACTGGCCGGCGCGGCCTACGCCGTGGTCGGCCTGATGCTGGCGTTGCTGGCACGAGGGCTGGGCGCGCGCCGGGGCAGTTTGTTCCTGTGGAACGCCATGCTCACAGTCACCCTTGGGATCCTGCTGGGTCTGGGCCTGCTCGCCATGGTCGGGCTGTTCCCCTACAAGGATGCCGTCCTTTATGGTCGTCTGGCCTCGGTCTTGCAGTATCCGAATACCACCGGGGCTCTGGCCCTGGTCTTCTGTGCTGCCGCTATGGGAACGGCAGAGCACGGCCGGTCATGGTCCTGGCGTGTTGCGCTGCTGCACCTCGGATTGCTGGCGTTCCTGCTGAGCGGTTCCCGGGGGGCACAGCTAGTGGCATTACCGGCATTGACCGGTCTGGTCCTCACCATGTACCGGCAGTTTCCCGGTGCTCCTTTGCTGGTGGGCTGGTCGGGGATCCTGTCTGTCGGCAGTCACCTGGCACTGATCAGGCTGGGCATTGGTGCGGCTGTCGTCGGCCCCGCCGCCTGGAACCCCCTGGGACTGTTGATAATAGTCGGCGGCGCAGTCCTCTCCTGGTTGGGTGCGGTGGGGCTGGAACGGTGGGCAGGCCGCCTGACGGCCAGACAGATTTGGCTCGGGGCAGCCGGGGTGGTGCTAACAGCCGGAGCAGGAGTCTGGCTCTCCCCCCTGGGTGACCGGATCAGGGTTGCGCTGACAGAGACCGATGCGGGGAACCTGGGCCGCCTGATGCACTTGCAGGACGCCTGGCAGGTGGCATTGGCACATCCGCTGGGAGTGGGGTTTCTGGGCTGGCGCGCCTTATATGCGCAGTTTCAGTCGGTGCCCTACACCATTAACATTCTGCACAGTCATCTCGCCGAAACCCTGGTTGAGATCGGTTTTCCAGGCATCGCCGGTCTGCTGGCAGTCTGGGTGACACTCACTCTGGTTTATATTCGGGCGGCACGCACGGCCCCTGCCGCAGAGATTCCCGCCCTGCACGGGGGTTTTTGGGGTTTATTGGCCCTGGGGCTGCACAGTTGGACCGACGTGGACCTGAATTACATTGCCCTGCTCTGGCTGGCGTATTGTGGCTGGGGCCTGTTGTATGGGGTGGCACGGCGGCTGGGGGACGGACCGTCGCCCACCCGCGCCAGCGCCTGGCAATGGGGTGGCATAGGCCTGTTGGCTGTGGCCGCGGTGGCGTTTCTGACCAGTGCCTGGTGGGGTAGCAGCAGCATGGCCGAGGCCGGGCAACTGGCCAGCCGCAAAGATTTGGGGCGTGCCGTGGAGTCGGTCCGGCGCGCCATGACACTGGCCCCCTGGGACCCAGACATTCACGAAGCTGCCTCCAGGTACTTGGGTCAGTGGGCGCAAAGCCATCCGGAAGCGCACGAGGAAGCCGAAAAAGCTCTGCTGAAGGCCGTTGCGCTGGATCCATACAATCCGGTCCGTCGCCATTCCCTTGGTATTCTGTTGGCTGGTCGCGGCCGGTTGCCGGAGGCCCGGGAAGCCCTTGTAAAGGCCACCCAACTGGCGCCCTGGCGGGGGCACTACTGGCAAACTCTGTTGGAGTTTCAGGTCCAGTTGGCCGAGAAATTTCAGGAGCGTGGTGACCAGACTCAGGTCAGGTCGTATGCCCAGGCGGCTACGGCAACTATTGCCGAAATACAGACACGCCAGGCGGCTACGCATTCGCAACCAGGGGAATATCAGTTTCAAGTGGATGCCACAAGCCTGGAGCAGATCCAGCAACGCCTGGCCAAGCTCAAAATGCAGTAGTCCGCTATGCTTTGAACCATAAGGCGCCCGGTTCAGCGGGCGCCTGTTTCCTTTGCTACCCCCAATTTCCAGTCTTACATGGCAAATTCACCGCTCTATGTTTACTTTTCGCCCATTTTTACCTATAATATGTATGCAGACCGAAAGTTATAATATTGTGGGGTTGGACGAAGGGGGCTTTGGGCGATGCGCCGTTCCCTGCGGAAGATTGATACCCAGGAAGTAGGCCAATACGACGAGCAGGACCAGTTATTCACTGTGTTGTCCCTGGATGAAGCAAGGCAACGCCTGGTGGAGCAGGGCCTGGATCCTGCCAGTTATTGCTTTTTCACCTGGATGAGGGAAGGAATCCGCTATTACCGTGTGTGGGAAGACAAGAAGCTGAAGGCAGGGATCGTCAAGGCGGTTACGTTTGGCACGGTGGCTGCCCGCCTGAAGCGTGCCGACGCCGAGAAGCTGTACACGGTGAGCAAGCGCCATCGCTCCAGTGCATCAGACCTTCGTCTTGCCGTAGAGGATGGCGTGCTCCTCGTGCAGAATGAAAATACCGGGGAAACGGTTGCTTCCATCAGCGTGCCGCTGGTGGGTGGCGATCTCCTTTATAATGACATCGGCAGTTCTGGCGCCTGGACGGCTGCACAGGTTGCGCATTTTCTCAATGTCATCCTGGCACGTGGCCAATCTCCTGACAAAGCCTTCATGGAGGCCAGTGCCCTGCAGTAAACACTGGTAACGTGATGCAACAGAGGGGGAAATCGGGGTCAGGAAAAGCTTCCTGACCCCCAATTTGCTGTTGGGAGGAACACGCATGTCTCTGCGCCGGCGTCTTGCCCTGCTGGCCACGTTGCTGGTCCTGGTGCTGACTGTGGCCGTACCTTTACAGGCCCAAGAGTCCCTGTCAGATCTGCGGGCGAAGCTGGACCAGATCATCAGCCTGGTCGAGGCCAACCACAAGGATCCGGTTGACACGGAGAAGTTGTACCGCGGTGCCATTGACGGTGCCCTGAAAGAACTGAACGACCCCTACACCTCTTATTTTAACCCCGAGGAATTCAAGGAATTTAATAATAGCATCGAAGGGTCGTTTAGTGGAATCGGCATCTATATAGATCAACTGAGCAAGTATATTACAGTCGTTGCTCCGATCAAAGGCAGCCCGGCGGAAGCAGCCGGACTGCGGGCCGGTGACCGTCTGCTGGAGGCAGACGACCAGAGCCTGGTCGGGGTTCCTACTGATGTGGCTGCCAAGCTGATTCGCGGGCCGGTCGGCACCACCGTGACCCTGAAGGTAGAGCGCCCGGGCACCGGCAAGGTGTTCGAAGTGCAGGTCGTACGGGCGGACATCACCATTCCGGTGGTGGAATCCGAGATGCTGACCGGCAATATTGGTTACCTGAGGCTCTACTCGTTCAGCGATGACGCTGGCTCACGCTTTGGTCAGGCTGTGCGGAATCTGTCGGCTGTGGGGGCCCGGGGACTTATCATTGACCTGCGCGATAATCCCGGTGGCTATCTGAATGCAGCCGTTGATATTGCCAGCTATTTCGTGCCCAAGGGTGAGACGGTGCTGCAAACGGTCGGACAGGGCGGCACCAGGGAAGTGGAAGTTTCCGCGGGCCATTCTCCGGTGGAATTACCTACTGTTGTCCTTGTTAACAAGGGGAGTGCTTCGGCCTCAGAGATCGTGGCTGGTGCTTTGCAGGACTACGGTGTGGCGCAACTGGTTGGTGAAACTACCTTTGGCAAGGGTACTGTGCAGTCGCTCCTGACCCTGGCAGATGGCAGCGTTCTCAAGGTTACCATTGCCGAATACCTCACGCCGCAGGGCCGCCAGGTGGACCAGACCGGCCTCGCCCCAGATGTCCTCATCAGTGCCGATCCGGTCAGTCCGGAGCGCACTCAGGAGATTAATGTTCACCAGACCCTGCTCTGGAGCCATGTGGGTCTTGACGTACTGGCCGTGCAGCAGCGCCTGAACGACCTCGGTTACCGGGCGGGGCCGGAAAACGGTTACTTTGGTGGTGCCCTGCGCATTGCCGTGGAGCAGTTTCAAAAGGACCACAGCCTGTCTGTGACCGGTATGGCGGAGCAGCAGACGCTCACCGCACTGAACGAAGCAGTGGCCGAGTGGGTCACCCAGATCCGCCAACGCGATGTCCAGAAGGAGCGGGCAGTGGAGTTGATGCAGGACCTGATTTCCAACTCCGGACGGTAAGGGGAGGCACCCCCGGTGCGGCGTTGCACTTGGGCACTGGCGCTCCTGGTCAGCATGTTGCTGCCGGCCCGTTCGCTCTGGGCCGGCGCTCAGGAGCTAGACGCGATCCACCGCCAGCGCTCCGACTACGCAGGGCAGGCCCACACCATTGAGAAGGAACACGAGCAGGTGTTGACCGAACTGTTTGCCGCCAACCGGCAGATGCAGGAGGTCCAACAGCAAGTCACCCGGCTGGAGGGCCAGATCGACACCACTGAAGTTGCCCTGGCTGAGCTCCAACTTGAGGCAGAAGCCCTGCAGGCCCACCACCAGGCAGCGCTCAGACAGTTCGGAGCACGGGTTCGTTTCATGTATGAGGAAGGCTCGGGGGCGTTTCTGGCCGTCTTGCTGGCCAGCACCGACCTGACGGATTTCCTCATTCGTCTGGACCTGTTGCAGCTTGTCCTGAAACAGGACGCTCATCTGGTGTCTGAGATTCGCATGCTCAAGGGGCATGTGGCCGCCCAACAGGTGAAGGTTGACGCTGAACGGGCCGCGCTGGTGTCCATGCGGGGCACCCTGCTTGACCAGCAAACCGAGCTTGCTCGGATTGTAGCGGCACGGGAGGCCCGCCTGGCGTTGCTGGCCGGGCAGCGTAGCAATGTTGAGTTGGCCCTGCAACAGCTCGAATCGCTCTGGGAACAGAAAGCCCGTCCTGTGCTGGCTGCCTTTGGCGATGCTTACCACGGTCTGGCCGTCAACCTCTCCAACTTGACCCCCGATGCCTTCAGCCTGAATGGTTTCCCACCCAAAGCCACGGTCATGCTTTCAGACGCCACCCTGACCAATTTCTTCAGGTCCTTTCCGACAATGGTGGGTTTGAACCTACAAGTTCTGCCCGGACGGGTCGACCTGGTTGGTGATTTTTCTGGCGTACCCCTGGAGATCAGCGGTCTGTTTGAGATTACCGGTCAGGCCACGATTGGCTACCGGCCCAGAGCGGTTCGCTTTTTTGGGGTCCCCATCCCCCCGGCGGTAATTCAGGATCTGGTGGGGGCAGGCCGCCTGGAAATTGATCTGGCAGCCCTGGCGGCGCCCGCACAGGTGAAGCTGCAGAAGATCCGGATGGAAGAAGGCCGGTTATTTGTTGAAGGGACTCTTGGCATGTAGAAGCCGCCGGGGACAATTCCCCGGCGGTTTCGTGTCTTTACTATCGGTCACTGCTATGCAAGGGGCGGCAGCACCACATAAAGATTTTGTTGCGTATATACTGATAGGGACCATACCAAATGGCGGTTTAAACCGTCATTAAAGGTACAAGGAGATATACCTCGTACCAGCGAACCGTATACTGCTTTACTAGTGTAGACCTAAATTAATTTGGTCAGTAACCCCACCGTCCTACGTAAAGTGAACAAAGGGGGGCTCAGGCGTGAATAGCAAACCAGGCCGGCTCAAGCTATTCCTCCGCACGGTCAGCCTGAATTGGCAAGGGATCGTCTTCTGGACCCTGGTCGTCGGGTTGATTCTGTTTAACTGGGATTTAATGGCAGCCAATCGGGAAAGTGTGTTTGGCATCCTGGGGATGGTCGGGCAGCTCTTGTTCTACATTTTCTTGGCCATTATCCAATTTGTGGCCATCTTCTGGTTTCTGGCCCGACCCCGGCTATACTGGATTGACCCCGGCGAGACCGGCGTTGGCTTCGAGGACTATAAGGGGAACAACGGCGTTGTCGAGGTAGCCCGGCGGGTGGTCACGCTCCTGAAGGGTGTGAAAAGCTTCAAGCGCATGGGGGGCCAGGCCTCCCGTGGCCTGTTGCTGATCGGACCGCCCGGCACCGGCAAGAGTTACCTGGCCCAGTGCATGGCTTCAGAAGCAGAAGTACCCTTTGCCTACCTGAGCGCCCCTTCTGTGCAGAATATGTTTTTTGGTGTCAGCAACCTGATCATTATGAACATCTATCGTAAGGCGCGGAAGAAGGCCAGAAAGTACGGCGCCTGCATTGTCTTTATTGATGAAATTGACGCTATCGGTATGTCCCGTAGCAACCGTGGGGGCATGCTCGGCGGTGGCGGGATGATGGGAATGGGTATGGGTGGCATGGGTCTGCTGAACGAACTGCTGATGCAAATGGATCCGCCCAACCTGGAGCAGGGCCGCCTGAATAAGCTGCTGCGCAAGATAGGCCTGCGTACCCGCAAGGCGGAGCAGCCGGTCGTTTTCACGATTGGCGCCACCAACCTGGGCGAGGTCCTGGATCCGGCCTTGCTCCGCCCCGGTCGTTTTGACAAGAAGATTACCGTCGACATCCCTGACTTTGAAGGCCGCAGGGAGATCATTGAATACTACCTGAGCAAGGTCAAACACGATGAAGCCCTGTCCATTGATCGGATGGCGGGTGACACCATTCACTACTCGCCGGTCATGATCAAGCATGTGATCAACGAGGCGGTGGTGATCGCCCACTTTGAAGGCCGCCACGCCCTGACGTATCGGGATTTTCAGTTGGCCCTGGAGGTCAACGAGCATGGTCTGCGCGAGCCGATCCGCGGCCTGGCGTACGAGGAAAAGCGGCGCATTGCGTATCACGAGGCCGGGCATGCGGTAGCCATGTACCTGCTGCAGCCCAAGGTGCCCCCGGTTAAGGCCACCATTATCCGCCACGGTAACGCCCTGGGGTTTGTTCAGGGCAAGCCGATGGAGGAAATGGTGCATACCACCCGCGAGGAGTTGCTGGCCAGTATTCAGATTTCGCTGGGTTCGCGGGCGGCGGAGCGGTTGTTCCTCAACACTGAACTGAGCGGAGTGACTTCCGACCTGGCCCACGCAACCCGCACGGCTGCAGCCTACCTGGGAATCTGGGGGATGGGCGGCAGTTTCTACTCTTACCTTGCCTTCAACCAGGGCCAGCCCGATGGCCAACTGAAGCAGCAGATCGAAAAACTGTTGGATGACCAGTTTCAGAAGGTTACCCGTCTGTTGCAGGAACACCGGGACGCCGTGGTGGCCATTGCAGAAGGGCTGCTGGAACGGGAAGAGCTGGACCGGGACGAGATCCGCAGCATTATGGAGGCCAACCGCCGGCCGGAGGGCCAGATCGCAGCTTTCACGGGTGGTCGGCTGCAATAGGGTCGCCGAGGCTCCCGGAGTTTTCCGGGGGCCTTTTTTTGAACCAGGGAACTGCTTTCCGCCGAGCGCCGTCTAATCCAGCAGACTTCCACAGGATTGGGCCTGCTATATCTAGAATTCCGATGCCAGACACCGCAAAGGGGGGAACACCAGATTGACTTGGCGCAGCGGGCGCTTCCTTTCCGGCGCCAGCCTGTTGATCGGTCTGCTGGTGTTATCTGGCCTGGGAGCGGCTGTTCCCGCCTTTCCCGACCTGCGCGGCCACTGGGCACAGTCCCCCATCATGGCCCTGGCCCTGCGCGAGGTCGCCAGTGGGTTTGCTGATGGTACTTTCCACCCGTATGCAGTGGTGACCCGGGCCGAGACCGCCAAATGGTTAGCCGAGATTGTCGGGACGCAGAGGGACAGGCAGCGATTGAAGAACACCGGCAGCCGGTTTGGGGACCTGACCGGGCACTGGGCTGTTGGTTACGTGGAGGCTGCGGCCGAGCGGGGGTTGATTTACGGCTACCAGGATGCAACCTTCCGGCCGGAACAGCCGGTGCGCCGGGACGAAGCGGTTGCCCTGGTGGTGCGGGCAGCAGGGCTTACTGCCAGGGCCAGGCAAATGCCACGCTCAACTGTTTTGCCGTTTACCGATGCCGACGCCATTCCGGCCTGGGTGCGGGGTGATATCTGGGTCGCCCTGAACGAGGGCCTGCTGCAGGATCTGGTTTCCGATTCATTCCAACCCCAGAAGACAGTCAACCGGGCGGAAATGGCGGCTCTGATGGCCCGCCTGCTGGCCCGGCGGGGAGGACTGCACGATCTTTCCGGCGTGGTGGAGTCGTGGGACGAATCGACCGGACGGCTTGCCCTGCGCACGGCCGCCGGGGTCCTGCACGAGGTGCGGGTACCGGGGGATGCGGTTACTTTTCGGGCCGGTGTTTTGACCCGGCAGTTCAAGCCGCTGGATCAGGTGTGGGTCGTAACCAGTCCGCAGGGCGAGGCGGTTTATGCAGAGACCCGTTACCAGGATGTCACAGGGCACACGGTTCTGGTTCAGGACCGGGTTCTGACCTTCCTGGAGCGGGGGTCCTGGTTCAGGCGAAGCATTGCCGTTGCGGCAGAGGCGTCGGTGTTTCTGAACGGCCGGCCGGCGGCGGTCAGCGACCTGTCCGGGGCACATCGGGTTTATGTGGTGCTGGACGTTGGCAGCGGTGAGGCCCGCATTATCGATGCTGTCCGGTATACCCACTCGGGAGTGCTGGCGGGCTTCCAGAACATCAGTGGTGCCTGGGCCATAACCCTGACCCAGGCTAACGGCCAGCGGGTGACTTTGCCCCTTACTCCGGAAACGATTGCCTTTCAAGACGGGCTTCGGGTCAAAACGGAGTCGCTGCCTCTGGGTGCGGCCCTGATTGTCGCTGCACCCAATGGCGGTCCGGTCACCTATATCGAAACAGATCAGTAGGCTGCGGAGGTGAACCAACCCGCATGCGTCGTTGCCTTGCCGCTGTTGTCACCCTGACGCTGCTCGCCTCCAGCCTGATGGCCGGGGGCTGCCAACGCGTCCGGCCGGAGCCGGTGGATCAGGCGGCACAGGCGCCTGTACTGAAGGAGCCGCCATCTCCGGTCGTATCGGCTGTGGAGGCAGCGCAGGCACAGGGGCAGCCCGAAGTGACCCTTGAAATGTTGCTGACACCGGAAACGTCCACTGACCAGGCCGTTTCGGCGGTGGAAAAACTGGGCGGCCGGGTGGCTTACCGCAGTCCGGAACTGCCGTATCTGCAGGTAACCATCCCTCCTGCCCGGGTGGATGAACTGGTGGCCCAGACCAAACTGGCCGGGCTGGCGCCGGATCGCCGGGTGACTGCCCAACCGGCCAGCCTCGATGCCACGGCTCCGGAGGGAACCCGAGCCGGTCTGCAGTTGAATCTGGACCAGATACGCGCCGGCATCTTCACCGCCGAGACCGGCGCCCTGGGCAGTGGGGTCACCATTGCCGTGATCGACAGCGGGGTGGACCCGTCCCATCCTGACCTGCAATCGACCCCATCGGGCCGGCGCAAGATCACCGAGTGGTATGACTTCACGGGTGAGGGTACCGTGGCCACGCCGTGGCCGGTGAATCCGGGGAGCACATTTGCACCAAGCAAGGCCGACGGGACCGCGCTGACCGACCGCCTGGGCCGACCTTTGGTATACAACATCGCCGGAATTGCTTCTGCAGGCGGAAGGCTGTGGTTCGGACTACTGCGGGAGGATTACGCCGACCTTGACCATAACGGCAGCATTACGGACCTGTTCGGGACCCTGCTGGTGGACTCGTCTGTTCCCGGCCACTACGATCTGGCGTATGTGGATACCAACAAGAACGGCGACTTTACCGATGAAGAGCCGCTGCACGAATACCGGTTGACGCATCAGGTCGGCTGGTTGGGGCGGAACATCCCCACCACGCCCGAGGACGAACGGCTGCCCTTTGTGGTCACCGGGATCCGGGCCGATGGCAGCGGACTGACCATTGGTTTTGATAATGACGGCCACGGTACCCATGTGGCCGGGATTGCTGCGGCGTGGAGCGAAAACGGGCTGGTGGGGGTAGCACCTGAGGCCCAGATTGCGGCCCTGAAAGTCACCGACTCGTCCGGTTCGGGCTGGTGGTCCAAGATTGCCCAGGCGGCCGAATTCGCCGCCCGCGACCTGGGGGTGCGGGTGATCAACCTGAGCCTGCAGGAGCTGGACGAGGGGGCCACTGCCTTTTTCCGCAGACTGGTGCAGCAATACAAGGTCGTGGTGGTTTTGGCCGCGGGCAACCAGGGACCGGGGTTGTCCAGCGCGGCGGCGCCCGGTGATTCCACCCAGGTGATCACCGTAGGCGGGTACTATTCACCGGAAATGTGGGAACGTGACTCGGGCTACCGGTTACCTACCGAAGGTGTGTGGGTGGCTTCCGGCCGCGACGGTGGCGGCAGCGGTGTGGGGCCGCGGCTGGACGGGGCGCTGGTGCCCACTCTGATTGCTCCGTACAGCGCCCCGTCGACAGTTCCGCGCTGGAAGGCGGCTCCGGGGTATGGGCGCCAGGGGGGAACCAGCATGGCAGCCCCCCACGTGGCCGGTGCCGCCGCCCTGTTGCTCAGTGCAGCGGCCGAGAAGGGCCTGGCCCCGGATGTATCGATTGTGAAACGGGCCCTGGAGATGAGCGCTCGTCCGCTGGATGGGTGGGAGCGTTTTGAACAGGGCTTTGGCCTTCTGAATGTCCAGGAAGCCTGGGAGCGCCTGCAGCGCCTGCCGGCCCAACTGCCCCTCTCTGCCGCCGGCCCCCAGGGTGCGGCAGGGCTGCTGGCCCGCAACTACATCCCCGGCCGGACCCAGTTTACCCTCAGTAACGTGGGCGACTCGGTCCGGGTCAATGTGGTATCTGACCGGGACTGGTTACGACCCATGCAGCACGACGGCGTTCTGTTGCCTGGCTTCAGCAGCCGGCAGGTGACCGTGGCTTACCTGCCGCCGGAAAAACCCGGGGTATACACAGGATTCCTCACCGTGCGCAGCCCGGACCGGTATGGCTATGAGTTGCAGATTCCGAATACCATTGTGGTGCCCCACCGCTTTGGGGCCGACGGTCGGTTGGTCCTGTCTCATACCGACGTGTTTGCCGGTACCCACCGGCGAGACTTCATCATGGTTCCCCCCGGCACCCAACGGCTCCGGGTCTTTGTTCGCCTGAACCGCGATGCAACCGGCAAAGCCGATGGGCGCATGCGTGCCATGCTGTTCCGGCCTGACGGCCAGCCGGCCTTTCGGTCGGAACTGCTGGGAATAGGCCCCGAACAGGCGCGGGAGTCTGAGCAGGTCGTGATTGAGCGTCCGATGCCCGGTGCCTGGGAATTGTTTGGCCAGTCTGAACCGGACTTGGTCCGGTACAGCACAAAAGCGACGACCGCCTACACGGTTGAACTGCAGACAGACGGTATGGTTGCTGTGGCCGGCGGCACCGATCCCACCGGAGGAAATCTGGCACCGGAAGGACTGCAGTTCACCTACAACCAGGGCGGTACCAAGGTGCGGGAGCAGATCTGGGTGACCGCCAACCTGCCGCCGTTTACCGGGGCCCTGTTCGCATCTGGTTTTGGGCAGGCGGAAGACGAGACTGTCTCGCGGCTGGTCAAGGCACAGGGTACGGTTGAGGAGTTTCGCCTGACGCAGACGGCCGGGCCGGTGCGGATCGAAGCGCAGGCCACCCTGCCCATGCGGGCGCAAATCGGGCTCAGGCTGCTGCGGCGTACCGCCGGCGGCGAACCCGAGGAGGTCAGGCGCCGTCCGCCCTCCACAGACCCGGTTGTGGGCATTGAAGTACCCAGCCTGCCCCCCGGCGATTACCGGGTTTACGTGGATTCGAACAGCAGTACACCACGCCTGCAATACCAGCGCACGGTGTTCCACCAGGACAACAGTGTCCGGACCACAGACATGCCGCGGCGTCGGGCCCGCGGCGACCGGTGGCCGGTCACCCTGGAAATCGATATCCCCGCAAGTCCGGGGCGTTACAAGGGCCACGTCTTGCTCCGGGATACCGAAAACGATATCACCCTGGCGTGGCTGCCCCTGGAAGTATCTGTTGGACAGCCGAACCTGTTGGTGCGCCCACTTGACGCACAACTGCAGATCGGTACGCCGGGTTTTCTTCAACTTGAAGTGTTGAATGCCGGCACCGGGGAGGGGGTCAGTGGCCCGGTACGGGTGGACGGCCGGCGCTACCTGGCTGAGGACGGCCGGGTCGACCTGATGCTGACGCCGTCGGGTTCCAGGTTCAGCTTATCTGTCGAGATCGATCTGCCAGACTACCAGCCCCTGCGCCGGCGTTTTCAACTGGCCGCCCGGCAACAGCCCGGTACCGTACCGGTAGTTGTCGCTCCGCAACAGGAAAATGCGCCGGCACGGCAAAAAATACAATCACTTCTGAGGCCATGATCCCGGCGGGAGGTGCAAGAATGGTTTCGCCCCTCATCCTGGTCGTTGACGACCAACCGGCAGTGCGCCGCCTGGTTCAGGAGGTGTTCCATCAGGCAGGCTACCGGGTCCTGACTGCGGCCAACGGCGAGCAAGCCCTTGCCCTGACGGCCGCTGAGCTGCCTGATCTGGCCATCCTCGATGTCCGGATGCCCGTCATGGGTGGGGTGGAAACCTTGCGTCGGTTGCAGCAACTGGAACCCGACCTGCCCGTGCTGATGATGACAGCCGTCGGCGATGACGCCCAGGTGCGCGAGGCCCTTGATCTGGGCGCCCGCCAGGCCTTGACCAAGCCCTTTGACGTATTTCGCCTGCGTGACCTGGTACGTTCACTTTTGGAGGGATAGCCGGTGGAAGTGCTGCTACGCCTGCGCATGTCTGCGCATGACGCTCACTACGGCGGGGGACTGGTAGACGGAGCGCGGATGCTGGCACTGTTTGGGGATGCCGCCACGGAATTGCTGATCCGCCACGACGGTGACGAGGGTCTGTTTGCCGCTTACGACCTGGTCGAGTTCAAGGCCCCGGTTTATGCCGGAGACTATATTGAGGTACGGGCCCGCATGGTTCGGATCGGGAATACCTCCAGGGCGATGGAGTTTGAGGCGTGGAAGGTCATTGAAGCCTGCCCGACGCCTGACCAGCCATCGCAGGCCAGGGTACTGGACACCCCGGTACTGGTGACAAGGGCCAGTGGGACCTGCGTTACGCCCAAGGACCGCCAGCACGGAAGCTAGCCCGGCAGGGGCAGTGACCAGGGAGGAGGTCGCCCCGGTGGAAAAGCTGATTATTACCTGTGCTGTGGTGGGAGCGGAGGTCACCCGGGGGGAAAATCCCCATGTACCCTATACAGCCGAGGAAATTGCCAATGAAGCCATCGCTGCCGCCAAAGCAGGTGCCGCGCTGGTGCACCTGCATGCCCGGAAAACAGATGGAACCCCGACGCAGGATTCCGCTATTTTCGCAGAGATCATGGCGCGTATCCGGGCTTCCGGGACCGACGTGATCATTCAGGTCTCAACGGGCGGGGCCGTTGGCATGACTGCCGCCGAGCGGCTGCAACCTGTGCGTCTGCAGCCGGAAATGGCGACCCTGACGACCGGAACCGTTAATTTCGGTTCGACGGTGTTCTGGAACCCGCCAGATCTGGTTGAGCAGTTTGCCCGGGAGATGACCGCGGCCGGAGTGCGCCCCGAAATTGAGGTTTTTGAACCGGGCATGATTGACAACGCCCTGCGACTGGTGAAGCAGGGGGTTCTGGCGCTGCCGCTGCACTTCGATTTCGTTCTGGGTGGGCCGGGGTGGATGGCTGCCACCCCCCGTAACCTGATCTTTCTGGCGGAGTCCATTCCGCCGGGTTGTACCTGGTGTGTGGCCGGAATCGGGCGCCACCAGTTGCCACTGGCCACCATGTCGGTGCTGATGGGCGGCCATGTGCGGGTCGGGCTTGAGGATAACCTGTTCTACCGCAAGGGGGAACTGGCCACTGGAAATGCACAACTGGTGGCCCGGGTCGTTCGAATTGCAAACGAGTTAGGGCGGGACATTGCGACCCCGGATGAGGCCAGGAGGATATTACATCTGCTGCCGAGAACGTAGGTAGCATTCGGCAGCGGGGGCCTGGAGGGGGTAGCAGTCATGCTGGTTTCGGCGCGGGTGGGCATTGCCCTGCGATGTCCCCACTGCGGCAAAACCGGTACACATGAGGTGCCGTTGTTTGCATTTTCAGGCACGGGCTCGGTGCATCTCACCTGCACCTGTGGGCACCGGCAGGGGGCGGTAATTCGCCACAAGGGGCGGATGATGCTACAGTTGTCCTGCAATCTCTGTGCGGGGCTGCATCGCCTGGAATATAGCACTGCCCGGTTCTGGAGCGGTCAATTCCATCCGCTGCTTTGCCAGGATACTGGCCTGCATATGGGGGCGCTGGGGTCGCCGGAAGCCGTGCGATCGTTCAAGAGCCCTGTTCCTGAGGATGATGTGGATTCGACCGCTTATGAAGACTTCTTCGTCAACCCTGAGGTCATGTACGAGGTGTTGGCAGCGGTGCATGATCTGGAAGCGGCCGGGCGCCTGCGGTGCCGCTGCGGAAACACGGACATCGAGTACGAACTGCAGCCGGATAAACTACAACTGGTTTGTCCGGAGTGTGGGTCCTACCGTAGCCTGGAAGCCACGGATGACGCCGATGCCAATCGGGCCCGCCGGGCCAGGCAAATGGAGATTGGCGGGCGAAAGCCCCAGGGACGCAGGTAACCGGCACTTTGGTTCGGGCCGCAGTCAGGTCGTATGTTCGGGAAGGGAGACCAGCGTAACCGTGAAGCTGTTCATTGACACCGCCAATGTGGCTGAAATTCGTGAGGCTGCCGCCTGGGGCGTGCTCGCCGGGGTTACCACCAATCCCACTCTGGTGGCCAAAGAAGGACGCAACTTCATGCAGGTGCTCGAGGAGATCGTCCAGATTGTGGACGGTCCGATCAGCGCAGAAGTCGTCAGTCAGGAAGCCGGGCAGATGGTGGAGGAAGCGTTGCCCCTGGCCGCCGTGCACCCCAACATCGTCATCAAGGTGCCCATGATGCCGGAAGGTCTGAAGGCCGTGCACCAATTGGCCCGGCGAGGAATCAGGACAAATGTGACCCTGATCTTCACCGGCAACCAGGCACTGCTGGCGGCGCGGGCGGGGGCCAGCTTTGTCAGTCCCTTTGTCGGCCGGCTTGACGACATTAACCAGGACGGCATGGTGTGTGTGCAGGATACAGCAGAGATTTTTGATCTCCACGGGATCGAGACCGAAATCATCGCGGCTTCCGTCCGGCACCCCCTGCACGTTTTACAGGCGGCCAAGGCCGGGTCCCACATTGCCACCTGCCCGTTCAAGGTGTTGCAGCAGTGCATCCAGCATCCGCTGACCGACGCAGGGATCAAGCGGTTCCTGGCGGACTGGGAGTCGGTGAAGAACAAGTAGGACCGCAATCGCAGCACCCTCGTCCACCTGTTTATGGGTAACTTCTGTACGAATAGAAATAGTCTATTGCTACACCCGGACATTTATATTAGTGGTGACAATAGGTAGAGGGGTACAATCAACATATGAGTAGTTTCCACCACGGGGGTACGGCGATGGAACGGGAATTGGCCCTGGAATTTGTCCGCGTCACCGAGGCGGCGGCACTGGCGTGCGCACGTTGGATGGGACGTGGGGACAAAATCAAGGCTGACCAGTTGGCGGTTGATGCCATGCGGGCTGCCTTTGACTCGGTCTCCATCGAGGGCGTTGTGGTCATTGGTGAGGGCGAGATGGATGAGGCGCCCATGCTATACATCGGGGAAAAGGTCGGTGGCGGTGGCAAGCCGGCCGATGTGGCCGTGGATCCGCTGGAAGGCACCAATCTGGTGGCCAAAGGGCTAAACGGGTCGATCGCGGTGGTGGCTGTGGCGCCCCGCGGCCGCTTGCTGCATGCACCGGATATGTACATGGAGAAGATTGCCGTGGGTCCGGCGGCTGCAGGCTGCATTGATATCACGGCTTCGGTCCAGGCCAACCTGAAGTGGACGGCCAAGGCCAAGAACAAGGATATCAGCGACCTGACGGTGGTCATTCTGGACCGTGACCGGCACAGCAAGATCATTCAGGAGTGCCGCGATGCCGGAGCCCGCATCAAGCTCATCACTGACGGCGATGTGGCTCCGGCCGTGGCCGCATGCATTGAAGATACCGGGGTCGACCTTCTGCTTGGGGTGGGCGGTGCGCCCGAAGGGGTATTGGCTGCAGCCGCCATCAAGAGCATGGGGGGCGACATGCAGGCCCGACTAAAGCCCGAGAGCGACGCTGAGGTGGAGCGGATCAAGTCGATGGGGATCAGCGACCCTACCCGTGTCCTGACCCTCGATGATCTGGTCAAAGGTGAGGAAGTGGTCTTTGCGGCCACCGGCATCACCGATGGCGATCTGTTAAGGGGCGTCCGTTACTATGGGCCGGGCCGGCAGGCGCGCACCCATTCTGTGGTGATGCGTTCGACCACCGGCACCATTCGATTTATTGACGCCCTGCACCGGTTGGACCGCAAGCCGGCCTTTGTCAACGCCGGCCGTCAACAGCCGCTGCGCTAACTTTTCTGCTCCGCAAGGGGATAGGGCTGCTCAGGGGAGGCAAACCTCTAACGTGCACACTGTGCGTGAGGTGAACCTCCCCTTGATCATGTCCGAACTTGCCGCCATGCCCCTTCAGGATCTGCAGGCTGTGGCCCAGGGCCTGGCTGTTGTCCGTGCCCACACCCTGCGTAAACGGGAACTCGTCTGGGAGATCATGAAGGCCAGGGCCCAGCGTGAGGGTCTGGCGTTTGTTGAAGGCACCCTGGAAACCCTGTCAGAGGGGTTCGGTTTTCTGCGCCCTCTGGGCTACCACCCCAGCCCGGAGGACATCTACGTTTCCCCCAGTCAGATTCGCCGGTTTGAGCTGCGTACCGGTGACTACCTGGCCGGTACGGCCCGTCTGCCCAGGGAGGGGGAGCGCAATTACGCCCTGCTGCGGGTGGAAAGCATTAATGGCGACCAACCCGAGGACTGCGTACGACGGGTACCCTTCGAGAACCTGACCCCTATTTACCCCTTTGAGCGGCTGCGTATGGAAGTGGGCCCGGCGGATCTGTCCACCCGCCTGCTCGACCTGGTGGCGCCAATCGGCCGGGGCCAGCGGGGCCTGATTGTCTCGCCGCCGAAGGCCGGCAAGACGATCTTGCTCAAACAGATCGCCGCCAGCCTGGCGGCGAATCATCCGGAAATGCACCTGATGGTATTGCTGGTGGATGAGCGCCCGGAAGAAGTGACTGACATGCAACGCTCAGTGCGGGGCGAAGTGGTCAGCTCTACCTTCGACGAGCCGCCCGAGCATCATGTGCGGGTGGCCGAACTGCTGCTGGAACGGGCAAAACGTCTGGTGGAGCAGCGCCGCCATGTGGTCGTCCTGCTAGACAGCATCACCCGGCTGGCTCGGGCTTATAACCTGGTCCTGCCGCCCAGTGGCCGGACCCTTTCCGGGGGGATGGACCCGTCTGCCTTGCACAAGCCCAAGCGTTTTCTGGGGGCGGCTCGGACCCTGGAAGAGGGCGGCAGCCTGACGATCCTGGCCACGGCTCTGGTTGAGACCGGCAGCCGGCTGGATGACGTGATTTACGAGGAATTCAAAGGCACTGGCAATATGGAATTGCATCTGGATCGGAAGCTGGCGGAGCGCCGCCTGTTTCCGGCCATCGATGTCAAGCGCTCAGGCACCCGCAAGGAAGAACTCCTGCTGGCGCGCGGTGAGTTGGATGCGATGTGGGTGCTACGCCGCGCCCTGGCTCCGCTGGGTACTACGGAAGCGGCCGAATGGCTGGTGGGCCGGCTGGGTAAGAGTCAGAGCAACGCTGAGTTTCTGCAGGCAGCGCCAAAGGAGCTGGCATAATAGCGGCGGGGCAAGCATAAACCTCCTTATACATTCTCGGGGAGGTGGACAGGTTGCTGCCCCGCCCGTTTCGGTTGTACAACCTCCTGTTGCTCACCGGCATGGCTGCCCTGTTTGTGGCCGGCTGGCGGTCAGCGCGCCCGGCCATGGTCCCGAAGAACCAGCCGGCGCCAGCCGCCGCTGACTACGGCCAAACGGCCCGGTTGCCGGTTCAGCCTGCTGCCTCCCCCAATCCAGCGGAGGCCAAGTCCCCCAGGCCCGACGACCAGCCGGCGGTTAACCAGGCCGCCGAGTCCCGGCCGGAAGCACCGCGGACTCCCCCATCCGTCTACACCGTGCAGCGGGGTGATACCCTCTTTGGAATCAGCCGCCGGCTGGGGGTGGATGTGGCAGCCCTGAAAGCCGCCAGCGGCCTCCGGGGGGATGTAATTCAACCCGGACAGGTGCTGAAGGTGCCCACCGGGGCTGCCTCCTCACACGAGGTGCGGCCGGGAGACACGGCCTGGGAGATTGCCCAGACTTACGGCCTTACGCTGGAGCAACTGGGGGCGGCTAATCCCGGCCAGGAGGACCTGACTGCCCTTCAGCCAGGGCAGGTGTTGAAACTGCCGCCCGAGGCCCGTTACGGGGCCGCCCGGACACTGGCGGTTCCCACTGTCAGTTCCGGTGCAGCTTTTATCTGGCCTACCCGTGGGTGGATTTCCTCCGAATTCGGCCCCCGGGTGAGCCCGGTGGACGGAGTCAATCGTTTTCATTCCGGCGTGGATATCGCCGCCAATCACGGAGACGATATCTGGGCCGCCCGGTCCGGGACCGTGGTAACGGCTGGAGCGCTCTCAGGTTATGGGAACACAGTCATTTTGAAGCACTCCGACGGTACGCGCACCCTCTATGGACACGTATCCAGGATTCTGGTTCGCTCGGGGCAACAGGTGAACAAGGGCGAAAAGATCGCCCTTGTCGGCACGACCGGTGTCAGCACCGGCCCGCATCTGCACTTCGAGGTGATTGTCGGCAATCCGGTCGATCCACTCCGGTACTTACCCCCGGTCACAGCCGTCCAGCGTTGAAATTTTCGCCCCGTCCAGACGGGAAAGCTTACCATTATCGCGACCGCGTGAATTGTTGCTTGTCCCCACTGTCCTCCACAGTTCATCCCCACTTATCCACAGTATCCACATCCCCCTGTAGATAAATATTCGGGCATCACCTGTTTACCGGTTGCATCCCAAACCACAGCCTTCAGGGTGGTGCATCCCTGCAACCGCATGACAGAGGGACCCCGACCAGGGGCTTGCTGTCCCATTTGTCGAACACGGTCGAATCCTTCCATTTCAGTGGGGTATGAGTTCCAACCGCCGGGCTCCCTGGAGCTGTTCCTCGGTGAATAACTGTGCCCGGTAATCTCCTTTTAGCCACAGTTTGCTCTGGTCGTCGTAGTGCGGGCTCAGGGGATGGCCGCTTTGTCCGGGTGTCACAATGTCAAAGCTGTTGCGGGCCAGGTTGCCCAGGTCCACCACCTGGCGCCAGGGAGCGGCGCTGCTCACCAGTCCGGTGCGGCGATGATACGAGGCAGCCCGCACTGTGGCGCTGCTGCCGCCGAGGGCAAACGGCCCCACGTTAAACAGCAGGTTCAGCGGTTTGACCTGGCCCAGCGGATGATTGAAGGCCACCCGGTGGAACTTGCCCCACTGCCACTGATCCGGCCGCCTCCCCTGCGCCGCGGCCAGATCTGAAACTGCCTTGCGGAAGCTGCGGGCGGCTACCTCCGGCAAGGCCCCTTCCGGCAGCCATGAAGTAAAGCGACCCTGGCCGGCATTCAGAAGCAGGCGGTCGGTGATTTGGGTCAGGTAAGACATCTGCCCGAACAGCTCATCCCCCATGGCCGGCTGGAACAGTTCCTCCCGCAACTGTAAGTACCACTGATGGAAGATCAGCGGTGCCGCGGCTTCGGTCCGGTCGATCTGATCCCATTCCTTCAGCAGGAGCACGGCCGTTTTCTCTGCCGGATTCGGCTCGCTCAGACCTTTTTCCAGGGCGGGCAGCAGCATGGGCAGGAGGGTGCGGGCCTGCAGGTTCATTTCGTCCAGTTGCAGTGCCTGCATATCGGCCACCGTCACCCGATCGTTCTGCTTCAGCACGATGATGGCCTCAAGTTCACGGGTCGGGCCCAGGGCTGTCCAGCGCAGGGCCAGGGCAGCGGCCGGCCGGTTTTCCTTAGTGCCTGCCACCGGCGTAATAATGGGACCGTGACGGGTCACGAGCAGGGTAAAGGGGACGGGCTCCTTACGCCCCTTGACTCGGATTTCCTCGGCCCGCACGGTTGCCGGTTCATAGAGGCCCTTGTAAAGGAACTCCTGCGGGTTTTCGGGATTAGGTTGTTCGATGTACAGGTCCTGCACGTCCGGATCCAGATTGGTGACGCCCCATGCCACGTTCTCGTTGTGCCCCAGCACCACACCCGGGGCACCGGCAAAGGTGGCGCCCGTTACGTTCATCTGTTCGTCCGGTAATACCAGGTGCGTTAAATACCAGATGGCTGGGGTGGAAATACCCAGGTGCGGATCATTGGCCAGAAGCGGTTTGCCGGCAGCGGTCCGGCTTCCGGACACGACCCAGTTATTACTGCCCAGGCCCGGAGTCGGAATATAGGCGGTGCGCACCAGGTCTGCCATATCGATGTCCATGGCCGTGTACTTCATAACCGTGGGCCCATCGGCCGGATAGGTCGGCAGGATTTCGGCGACCCGGGCCGCACCCAGCCTCTGAATGGCCTGAAACCGCCAGACCTCGGCCGCCCAGTTCCCCCCCAGGTCGTAAGCCATATACTTGCCGATGACGGCAGAATCGACCGGGCTCCATGGTTCCGGGCGATAGCTCAGAAGGGTGAATTCCAGCGGAAGGTTCCCGGCCTGCATCCAGGCATTCACGCCGTCGGCGTACGCCTGGAGGATCTCCAGCATCTCGGGGGGGTAAGCGGCGACCGAAGCTTCGGCCGCCGGCCGCAGCATCAGGCTGCGGAAAAAGCGATCTGTGTCAAGGGTCGCTTCCCCGATCACTTCGGAGAGCCGTCCGGAGGCGGCCCGACGGGAAACATCCATCTGGAAAAGCCGGTCCTGTGCAGTGACGTAGCCCTGCGCCATATACAGGTCATACCTCGTGGTGGCAAAAATGTGCGGCACACCCCAGGCATCGCGCAATACAGTCACCGGGGCCTGCAGTCCCGGCAGAGCCAACGTTCCGGTCACCGGCGGCAGGGACTGGCGCCAGTACATGTAGCCACCGGCCAACGTTCCCGACACCAGGAGCATGACTAGAATTGCGGTTAAAGCCAGTATACGTGGCCAGCGCCGCCTGGGCCCTGGCGGAGTCCGGGCCGGAACCGGGGCGCGGGGGGATGGCTGCAAACTACTGCACCCCTTTAATCAAACGTTATGTCTAGTACATTAAAAAGAAAGTGGTTTGATTCCTGCCCGGTCGGGGGTGGGAGAAGGTACCAGAATGATACGGATTGGCCGCGCACGATTGCGCGCGTCAGAAGAGCGTGTTATAATCCGTTAGTGCCAAATCTGACCGCGAACTGACAAGCTACATGGGGCCGATGCCCTGGGTGGTTTATATTTGAAAGCGAGGGTATTTAAGTGCCTAAAGAAGGGCTTCATCCCAAGTTTGAGCAAACCACCGTTTCGTGTGGTTGCGGCACTGTCTATCATGTAGGGTCCACCAAGCGGAACATCAAGATTGAAGTCTGCTCCAAGTGCCATCCCTTTTACACTGGCGGTAACAAGCGGATTGAGCAGGGCGGTCGGATCGAACGGTTCCGTAAGAAGTACGGTATGGCGTAAAAGACAGAGCGAAAGCTCTGTCTTTTTGCCTATCCCTATATAAGGGGGGGTATTCCTGTGTCCGAACCGGTTTTTTACGGTGGACAGGCCGTCATTGAGGGTGTCATGATGCGTGGCCCTGAGCGCATGGCCATTGCCGTTCGGAAGCCGGACGGCAACATTGCCCTCCATATTGAAGGCATCAGCTCGGTTATGCGCCGGTATCCCATTCTGCGGCTGCCGATCCTGCGCGGGGTGGTGGCTCTGTTCGAAACCCTGGCCATGGGGATCACCGCGCTGCTGTTTTCGGCCAACGCTGCCGCTCCGGAAGAGGAACAACTCAGCAAGGGTGAACTGACGGTCACAACCCTGATCGGGATTGGCCTGGCGCTGACCATTTTTGTGGCGGTGCCCACCTGGGTTGGTGGTTATCTGCGCCGGCTGCAGATGAGCACGCTGGGAATCAATACCCTGGAAGGCGCTTTGCGCCTGGCCTTCTTTCTGGGTTATCTGCAAGTCATCTCCCTGGCCAAGGAGATCCGCCGGGTATACCAGTATCATGGGGCCGAACACAAGGTGATCAATGCATACGAAGCAGGCGACGAGCTGACTGTGGTCAATGTTCAGCGCCATTCTCGCGAGCATAGGCGCTGCGGTACCAGTTTCTTGCTCTATGTAGTGTTCATTTCAATCACGTTGTTTGCCTTTCTCGGCTATAATAGCGGAGTATGGGTGCGGATTGCCAGTCGTCTTGCGCTGATGCCCGTTGTAGCCGGATTATCTTACGAACTCATCCGAGTAATGGGCCGTTATAACAATGCGCTGACCGGGGCTTTGAGCCGCCCGGGCATGTGGTTGCAAGGGTTCACCACCCGGGAGCCTGATGACAGTCAGGTTGAAGTGGCCATTGCTTCCTTCGACGCGGCACGGGGCTTCGGTCTGCCCGGTTAGCAGCACCTACAAGGACCGGCAGCCCGGCCGCGGGCTTCCGGTCTTCTTTTCATGTGGCTGATTCGGTTTTTTCCAAAAGGAAGGTGTGGCAGAATGCTGGAGACCTCTGTGCTCGGCAAGCTGCAGAGTGTCGAAGAGCGTTACCTGGACCTTGAGCAACGGATGGGTGACCCAGCCGTTCTGGGCGACCAGAAAGAATTGCAAAAGACTGCCAAAGAGCACCGCAAGCTCGAAGCGGTGGTCATGAAATACCGTGAATACTGCAAGGTACTGGCTGACCTTGAGGGTGCCCGGGTCCTGTTGGCCGAGGCCGATGAGGACATGCGCGCAATGGCCAAGGAAGAGATGGACCAACTGCGGGCCCGGGAAGAAGTTTTGGAAAACGAAATGCGCATCCTTCTGCTGCCCCGCGATCCTAACGATGACCGCAACGTGATCATAGAAATCCGCAGTGGCGCCGGGGGTGAAGAGGCGGCCCTGTTTGCCGGGGACCTGTTCCGGATGTACACCCGGTACGCGGAGCGCCGCGGGTGGAAGGTCGAAGTACTGGACGGCAACCCCACGGATCTGGGTGGCTACAGCTACGTGAGCTTTCAGATTACCGCCGACGGTGCCTACAGCCGCCTGAAGTATGAGGGGGGCGTGCACCGGGTGCAGCGGGTCCCGGTTACCGAAGCCCAGGGCCGCATTCAGACCTCCACCGCTACGGTGGCCGTTATGCCAGAGGCCGGCGATGTGGACGTGGTCATTGACCCCAAGGATCTGAAGGTGGATACCCTGCGCTCAGGCGGCGCCGGCGGCCAGCATGTGAATAAGACTGAGTCAGCCGTGCGGTTTACCCATTTGCCCACCGGAATCGTCGTGCTCTGCCAGGAGGAGCGCAGCCAGGTCCAGAACCGGGAGAAAGGCATGCGGCTCCTGCGGACAAAACTGTTCGACCTTTACTCCGAGCAGGCCCGCAGTGCCGAGGAAGCAACCCGGCGGTCCCAGGTGGGTACAGGGGACCGCTCTGAGCGCATTCGCACGTATAATTTCCCGGAAAGTCGGATCAGCGACCACCGGATCAAGCTCACCCTCTACAGGCTGCAGCAGTTCCTGGAGGGTGACATCGATGAGATGATCGAAGCCCTGATTGCCAATGACCAGGCGGAAAAGCTGGCGGCCATGGAGGCGTAGCCGGATGCTAACGATCCGGAAAGCCCTCGTAGAGGCAACCCGCCGGCTGCGGGAGGCCGGGATCGGATCCGCCCGCCAGGAAGCGTCGTGGCTGTTGGCCCACGCTCTGGGCATCACTCCCGGGGAACTGCACCTGCAGGCAGAGCGGACGGTACCGGCCGGTGCCGACACCGCCTTCACCGCCCTGGTCGATCAGCGGGCCTGCCGGGTGCCGCTGCAGTATCTGTTGGGCACCCAGGAGTTCCTGGGCCTTTCCTTCACCGTGACACCGGCTGTCCTGATCCCGCGGCCGGACACCGAGGTGCTGGTGCAGTCCCTGGCCCAGCGGCTGCCGGCGGCCTTTCCCCATCATCGGGATCTGCGCGTGGCCGACATTGGCACCGGATCCGGGTGTGTGGCAGTGGGGTTGTGCCACCTGCTCCCCGCGGTTCAGGTGGTGGCGGTAGATCTCTCAGCCGAGGCCCTTGCGGTGGCGGCGGCCAATGCCAGCCGGCTGGGTACGTCCGCACGGGTGGCATTTCGCCATGGTGACCTGTACGGTCCCCTGGCCGGGGAACAGTTCCACGCCATTGCCAGCAATCCGCCGTACATTCCGGCGGCCGAGATGGATACCCTTGAGCCCGAGGTCCGCCTGCACGAGCCGCAGGCAGCCCTCACGCCCGGAGGCGACGGCCTGGCGGTGATTTGCCGGTTGATTGCCGGAGCCCGGGAGCACCTGTTCCCGGGTGGCCTGCTGGCTTTGGAAGTGGGCCGCGGGCAGGCAGCAGTGGTCATGGAGCTGCTACAGGAGCAAGGGTTTCGGGTCGAGGCGTTCCAGGACTCCCTGGGACACCTTCGTTGCGTTCATGGGGCATACTGGTAAAGGGCAGGAGAAGCCTCTGTGCATCCCGAAGCATTGTGCACGCTTCCGTTTCCAGGAAAGGGAGGGGTGACGGTGAAGACCCGCATTCTTAAGGTCGATCCCCGCCGTCCTGAGCCCGAACCCATCCGGGCCGCGGCCGAGGTCCTGCGCGGCGGCGGCCTGGTGGCGTTCCCCACTGAGACGGTATACGGATTGGGCGCCAATGCTCTGGACCCCGAGGCGGTGGCTGCGATTTTTCGTGCCAAGGGGCGCCCGGCCGACAATCCGCTGATCGTACATGTAGCCGACCGGCAATGGGTGCAGGAACTGGTGAAAGTACTGCCGGACCAGGCTCAAGTGCTGATCGACCGGTTCTGGCCCGGCCCTCTGACTGTGGCGTTACCCAAACAGCCTCATATCCCCGACATAGTGACGGGGGGTCTTTCCACTGTGGGTGTGCGCATGCCGGCTCACCCGGTTGCCCTGGCCCTGATCAAGGCAGCGGGGGTACCCATTGCCGCACCCAGCGCCAACCTCAGCGGACGTCCGAGTCCTACGACGGCTGAAGACGTGTGGGAAGACCTGAACGGCCGCGTCGATCTGATCCTGGACGGCGGCGAAACGGGCGTGGGCCTGGAATCCACCTTCCTTGACCTGTCCACCGACCCACCGGTGCTGTGCCGGCCGGGCGGCATTAACCCCAGTGACATTTGTAGTGTAATCGGCCCGATTCAAATTGACCCCTCTGTATACGCCAACCTGGAGGAACACGAAATGCCGCGTTCTCCAGGGCAGAAATATACCCATTACGCCCCCAAGGCCGAGGTTCTGGTCGTGGAGGGGGCCCTCGAGACAGTGCACGCGAAGATCAACAGTCTGGCGTACGAGTACATGCAAGAGGGACGACGGGTGGGTGTACTGGCCACAGCGGAAAGCCGTGGCGTGTACCAGGTGCCGGTGGTGCTGGAAATCGGTAGCCGCAAGAACTTACCCATGATCGCCAGTGCTCTCTTCTCGACCTTGCGAGCATTTGACCGCCATGGTGTGGAAGTGGTGCTGGCCGAGTCATTGCCCGAGGAGGGCATTGGCCTGGCGGTGATGAACCGTCTGCGCAAGGCAGCGGGCGGACGGGTTATCCGTGTGTAGAACCGGGAAGTGCCTGGCCGTGGCCCGCCCAGCGGGAGGGAACGTTGTGCCCAAGGTTCTGTTTGTGTGCACAGGGAATACCTGCCGGAGCCCGATGGCTGCGGCGATCATGCGCCGCATGGCCGAGCAACAAGCGGTTGACATCGAAGTCGTTTCAGCCGGGACCTTTGCGGCTCCGGGTATACCGGCAACCCCTGAAGCCTACGCCGCATTATTGAGCCGGGGGGTTGATCCCGGAGAACACCGCTCGGCATTGCTGACCCGTGAAATGGTGGCGGGCGCGGATCTGGTGCTGACCATGACCGTAAAGCACAAGGAGTTTGTCACCAGTATTGCCCCCGAGGCAACTCCGCGGGTCCTTTCCCTGGCAGAATACGCGGGCGAAGGGGCCATGGATATTCCTGATCCGTTCGGGCAGGACCTGGCGAAATACAAGCAGACGGCTGAGGTATTGGACCGACTTGTGCGGGCCGCCTTGGACCGGCTTCTCAAGGAGGCGGACACCCGATGATCGTCGGCATCGGTTGCGATCATGGTGGGTTGGACCTGAAGCAAGTGGTATTGGATACGATCAAGGAACTGCAGATCGAAAGTCGGGATTTTGGCACCTTTACGTCAGATTCCGTGGATTACCCGGACTTTGCCCGTCCAGTGGCGATGGCTGTCAAAGAGCGTGCCGTCCAGCTTGGGATTCTCATCTGCGGCACCGGGATTGGCATCTCCATTGCCGCCAATAAAGTGCCGGGGATCCGGGCTGCTCTTTGTGCCGACACGTTTTCAGCTAAAATGGCACGGGCGCACAACGATGCCAATGTCCTATGCCTGGGCGCTCGTACCCTGGGACCTGGTCTGGCCCAGGAAATCGTGCGGGCGTTCCTGGCCGGGAAATTTGAGGGTGGGCGTCACGCGGCGCGGGTCGCCAAGATCCACGCCATCGAAACAGAGTGCAGCGCTGCTAGCCAGGGGTGAGTGCAAGGTGGCGACTCCGGACGTGGAGCTTCCCGATCCCACAGCCCTGTTCCTGGCCGAAATCCGCCGGGACATGCTCCGGGCCGTCAGTGACCTCATTGCGGCGGCGGGGCTCCGGTCCGGGCAACTGCTGGTGGTGGGCTGTTCCACCAGCGAGGTCGCCGGTTCCACCATTGGTTCCGGTGGATCACTGCAGGTAGCCGACACCCTGCTGGAGGCCGTCTCTGAACTCACGCAGCAGCAGGGGATTTATCTGGCCTGCCAGTGTTGCGAGCATCTCAACCGCGCCCTGGTGGTGTCCGGCGAATGCCGTGACCGCTACGGACTTGAAGAGGTTTCGGTGGTTCCGGTTCCCAAGGCCGGTGGAGCCTTTGCTGCCAGCGCCATGGGTCGCCTGCCCCAGGCGGCAGTGGTGGAGGATTTGCGGAACCAGGCCCATGCCGGCCTGGACATCGGACAAACACTGATCGGCATGCATTTACGCCGGGTGGCGGTGCCGATACGCCTGGGCCTGAAAAACATCGGCCAGGCAGTTTTGACGGCCGCCCGCACTCGCCCCAGGCTGATTGGTGGCGAGCGTGCCATTTACCGGCTATGAAGGATTGAACGTCCGTCCTTTTGGGGGACGGGGGGAGGCGGATTCCGTGGGCCGGGTTGTCATTGTCGATCATCCGTTGGTGCAACACAAACTGAGCCTGATGCGCGATGAACAGACCGGCGCCAAGGACTTCCGGGAGCTGCTTGAAGAGGTCGCCATGCTGATGGCCTACGAGGTCACGCGGGACTTTCCCACCGAAGAAGTTGAGGTGAAGACCCCCCTGACCACCGCCAAGTGCCGGATGCTGTCTGGCAAGAAGGTCGCTCTGGTACCTGTCCTGCGGGCAGGTCTGGGGATGGTGGGCGGGGTACTCAGGCTGATTCCCACCGCCAAGGTTGGGCATGTGGGGATGTTCCGGGACCCGGAGACCCACCAGCCGGTGGAGTATTACTGCAAGTTACCCCCGGATCCGGTGGAGCGTGAGGTTATGGTCCTGGACCCCATGCTGGCGACAGGCGGGAGTGCCGTGGCTGCGCTCCGGCTCCTGAAAGAGAAGGGAGCCCGCTCCTTGCGACTGATCACCCTGGTGTCGGCGCCGGAGGGGATCCAGGCTGTGCAGGAGCAGCATCCGGACGTGAACATCTATACCGCTGCCGTGGACTGGTACCTGAACGACCACGCCTATATCGTGCCGGGCCTTGGCGATGCAGGAGACCGGCTGTTCGGTACAAAATAAGCGGAACGATCCCCGGACCCATGGCCGGGGGGACCGGGGAGGCAGGCAACGCATATGACCGACCACCGCCGCCCAACGTGGGACGACTATTTCATTAACATGGCCAAGCTGGCTGCAACTCGGGCAACCTGTCCCCGCCGCCGGGTGGGCGCGGTTCTGGTGCGTGACAACCGATTGATTGCCACCGGCTACAACGGTGCTGTGCGCGGGACCCCGCACTGTGATGATGTCGGCTGCCTGATGGTGAACGGCCACTGTGTTCGCACAGTACACAGTGAACTGAACACCCTGTTACAGTGTGCTTTGAACGGGGTCAGCAGCGCCGGGTCCACGATGTATTGCACCGATTTCCCTTGTGTGAACTGTGCCAAGGCGCTTGTGCAGGGTGGGATCACCCGGCTGATCTTCCTGGTCGACTACCCGGATGTGAACTCAGCCGCCGTCCTACAGGCCGGCGGTGTAGCGCTGTATCACGCCATTGAATCCACGCAGGGCTATCAACTGATATCGGACCCCCGCGGCGGGCAAACGCCCGCCCAGTAAGCGCGCAAAGGAGGTCGTCCCGGGTGCGCACCACCAAGGCTATTCCCCTGCCCAAGCTCGATCGAATTCAGGGTCACGTAACGGTGGAGTCCACAGCGTTAAAGCTGATGGAAGAGGCGGGCGAACTCGGGGCTGCCATCAGCCGGTTTCGCGGGCTGTCCGGCATTCAGCCCAAGGCAGGCGCCCAACCGGATGACCTGCTGCAGGATGTGGCGCGGGAATTGTTGGACGTGGCGCAGACTGCTATTACCATGATGTTTGTCTTACAGGAGCAGCATGGGCTCGACATTGAGTGCGTAGTGGGTGAACATCTGCAAAAACTCACCCGAAAAGGTTATCTGACCCCCATACCTGATGCTTCGCCCGGCGAAGACCTTTGACAAGCAACAGCGCCGCGAGTATAATTCATCGTGTTCTGCGCAGCACAAATGCTGGAAGGATATTCTCGCGGACCTTATTAGGGGTTGACCAGCCGAAATGAGCCAGGTGTTCCTGCCCTTTGGGCTTTCCCTACTGGTAGCCTTATGCCTGACTCCCATCGCGCGGCAGATTGCGTTGCGGGTGGGATGCATGGACCCTGTGGTGAACCGGAGTATGCATCATGAACCCAAGCCCTACCTGGGCGGCGTCGCCATTTATGTGGCCTTTGCCATCGCCGTGTTGGCGGTGGCCCAGCCGCTTGATAAGGGCCTGGTGGGTATACTCATCTGTGGTGGCCTGATCCTCGTCATCGGACTGGTGGACGATTTCCTGCGTCCGACCGGCATCCCTGCCAAGTACAAGTTTGCCCTGCAAGCGCTGGTGGCGGCGATTCTGGTGGTGGGCTTTGATGTGCGGGTCCTGGGATTGGGAACCCCGTTCGCGGACAAGCTGGCCTGGTTCCCGTTGAGCGGGTGGATCAGTATTCCCCTCAGCATTTTCTGGATCATCAGCTTCACCAATGTGGTCAACCTGATCGATGGCCTGGACGGGCTGGCTGCCGGGATTTCCACCATTGGTGCACTTACCCTGTTTCTGGTCGCCTTGCATCAGGGCCAGATGATAACGATGGTACTGACCGCGGCCCTGGCTGGATCAGCTATTGGGTTTCTGCGCTATAATTTTAACCCGGCCAAGATCTTTATGGGCGACGCCGGTGCCTTGTTTCTCGGCTTTGCCCTGGGCGCCGTCTCCATCCATGGAGTCCTGAAGAGCGCCGCAACTGTTGGTATAGTTGTGCCTGTGCTTGCTCTGGGTCTGCCAATTTTCGACACAGCCTTTGCCATTGTCCGCCGTGTGGTCAACGGTCGGTCGATCGGTGAAGCCGACCGAGACCACTTGCATCACCGGCTCATTCGGATGGGCTTGAGCGTTCGCAGCGCCGTGCTGGTCATGTGGGTGATTTCCGCCTGGCTGGGTCTGTCCGCAGTGGCTGTGTCCGAGGTTGCTTCTACCGACGCCGTGATCCTGGTCAGTGTGGTGGTCGGAGCTATGATATTCGGTGCGCTCAAGCTGGGGTTGCTGGGCGTCGATGTCCGGCGGCGAAACGTGAACTCATGACTATAGCGGCTGGGCGGAGGGCGGAAAGCCTTCCGCCTTTTGACCGATGGGGGCTGTAAGAGTGGCTGGTGTGCAAAGAAAAGTGCTGGCAGTTTTTGGAACGCGCCCGGAGGCAACCAAAATGGGTCCGGTCGTGCATGCGCTGCGCCGCTACCCCCAGTGGTTTGACGCCCGAGTGGTGGTAACGGGCCAACATAAAGAACAACTACATCAGGCGCTTGCAGCCTTTCAGATTCAGCCGGACATTGATCTGCAGATCATGCAGCACCGGCAGACGCTGACCCAGGTGTTTACCGCGGCGCTTACCGGACTGGACGCAGCCTTTCAGGCGGAGCGTCCCGACCTGGTGCTCGTACACGGTGATACGGCAACCACCATGATTGGTACGTTGGCTGCTTTCTACAATCGGATACCCGTTGGCCATGTCGAGGCCGGGCTACGCACATACAACAAGTATTCACCCTTCCCGGAAGAGATCAACCGGCGGATTACTGATGTGGTGGCAGACTTGCTGTTTGCGCCCACGCCCCTGAACCGCAAGAACCTGTTAGGAGAAGGGGCTGACCCGGCGGCGATTTTTGTCACCGGGCAAACTGGGGTGGATGCTACCCTGCATGCATTTCGGAAAAACTATCAGTTTACAGAATCCCGGCTACAAGCCATCGACTTCCGGGCGCACCGGGTGATTGCCGTAACGGCCCACCGGCGGGAAAACTGGGGGGAACCGCTGCGGCAAATGTGCGCGGCGATCAGGCGGCTGGTGGATGAACATCAGGATGCCTTCCTTGTATATCCGGTGCACCTGAGTCCGGCCGTGCGCGAGGTGGTAACGCCGGCGCTGTCACAACACCCGCGAATTCTACTTACCGACCCATTGGTATACGAGGATATGATTCACTTGATGGCCAATTCCTATATGATCATGAGCGATTCCGGTGGCCTGCAAGAGGAAGCTCCCATTTTCGGCAAGCCCCTGGTGCTAATGCGGGATACCACCGAGCGCCCGGAGGCACTGACCGCCGGTGTGGTGGTTCTGGCGGGCAACACGGAGGAAGGGGTCTACCAGGCAGGGTATCGTCTGCTCAACGACGACGCACACTACCAGACCGTGGCCCAGGCCCGCAATCCATTTGGCGACGGTCGTGCCTCCGAGCGCATTGCTTTGTACCTGGCCCACCATTTCGGTTTTGCGACCGAGCCCCCAGGCGAATTCACACCATAAGCTACCCTACTATTCGAATCCGGCAACTTTCACGTGGGCCTGTGGCGGTGGCCTTTCCACGGCGGAATTAGTACTCTTCCTTAAACGAATTGCACGCGTGCTTGAATTTGGGTTGTGCAGGCTACGCGTTGTATTGTATAATCGCCATCGGGAGTCTAGGGTGGCCGGCAGCAAAGGGGGACTTCCGCCTTGCCCAAAGGACCCACGCCCAGATCCCCATGGGTGCTCCTGGCCACGGACTTTGGCTACCTGCTTCTCGCCTCTGTGCTTCTGTTTGGAGGCGGCGGGTACTGGTTGGACCGGCGGCGGAACGCTACCATCCCCTGGTTTACCCTGGCAGGCATTCTGTTAGGTCTGGCTGTGGCCTTTCAAAGTCTACTGCGCCGCATGGGTGAGATGGAGCGGCGCGAAAAGGCCCGAAAGAATGCTCAGGACGACCCAGGGTCTTCTCCCCGGTAGGGGGATATTTTCGTGCTGGTGGTTGTTCTCGGCATCACATATGGCAGTTTGATCGGGTGCCTGTGCAACTATATGTTGTTTCAGGCGTTGGACGAACGGAAAAGGCTTGGACAGGAACCACTTGAAGGCATAGGTAAGATATTTTTTCTCCGCTACGCCATCGACTTCATGGCACTGATTCTGTTCTGGCTCCTCACGCGTAGCGCGTACGGATTGATTGCAGTAGGTTTGAGTATCACCGTAGCCGTCAAGATTTCGCTGCTTATCGTTTACCGGCGGAAAGGGGGGAAATTTTAGTGGAGATTCATTTTCATGAACCTCACTACTGGTTCGAATTCCTTCGACCGCTCGGCATCGATAATCTGGTCATCGGCGAATGGCTGGTCATGGTCGTTCTGATCATTTTGGCGGTCAAGGTGTCGCGGGTTGTGGCCAAGGTGCCGAACACCAAGATCCAGGGTATCTTCGAAATGCTGTTTGATTTTCTGGAAAACTGGCTGGCCGGTTTTGTGGGCTCCAAACAGCATGCACGTAAATACCTGCCGCTACTCGGTTCATTTTTCCTGTTTATCCTGGTGAGTAACTACTCCGGTCTTCTGCCTACTGCAGCCGAGCCGTGGTCCTTCTTCCCGCCCACGGGCAAGTGGGGTACCACAGCGGGGTTGGGCGTAGTCGTGATGATTGCGGTCAACTTGATTTCCATCAAGGAACTCGGCATGCGCGGGCACTTCAGCCACCTCCTGGAACTTCAGTACGGCGGTATGGCCGTCCTGATGGCACCTCTGCGGATTCTGGAGGAGTTTGTCCGGCCCTTCTCGCTCAGCCTCCGACTCTTCGGCAACATCTTTGCGGAAGAAGTGCTCCTGCTGATCGTTGTGACTCTGATGGAGAGCATGCTCAAGACCTCCATCGGGATTCCGGTTGCTATCTATGGCCTGAGCTTAATGTTTGGCGCCATTCAGGCGGTTGTGTTCACCACTCTGACTGCGATTTACATCGGTGGCGTGGTCGAGGCTGCCGCACATCATGCTCATCACGATGACCATCACGGCCACGAGGGTGCCCATGCGCCCGCCCACTAAGTTGCGTGTGAAGTTTCCTCCCTATATCTGAAAGGATAGCCTTTCGTACCGGGAGGATTAATAAGGGCCAAGAGGCCCGGAGTTAAGTCAAGCACTGATAGTCCTAGAAGGAGGGCACCTGTTCACCATGGAACACGGTCTTGTTGCTATTGCTGCCGCTCTTGCCATCGGCCTGTCCGCCATCGGCGCCACCGGCGCTCAGGGCAAGGCTACCGCTGCTGCTATGGACGCCATTTGGCGCCAGCCCGAGGCGGCTGGCGACGTCCGCGGCGCTCTGATCATCTCTCTGGCCCTTATGGAAGCCGTCGCCATCTACGGCCTGCTGATCGGCCTGCTGCTGGCTCTGGGCTAAATTCTGTGCGGGAGGGGCGACCAGGGGCGACTCCCCTGGTCGCTCCGTCACTAGAGAGGGGGCGCGGCCACATTGGACTTGTCTCTCTTCCCCTGGGCTTCACTGGCCAGTGAAGGCGCTGGCCCAGACCTGTGGCCCAAAATCACCCATCTGATCTGGACGGTTATCAATTTTGGTGTACTGCTGTGGGCTTTGAACAAGTTCCTCTTTAAGCCGCTGGTAGGTATGATTGCGAATCGCGAAAAGGAAATTAAGGACAACCTTGACCAGGCGGCTGCTGACCGCACCGAGGCCGATCGGTTGCGGCGGGAATTTGCCGAACAGGTTGCTGATGCCCAGCGCAAGGCCCAGGGAATTGTAGCCGAGGCTACGAAGAATGCTCAGTCTGAGGCGGAACGGATCATCGCTGACGCGCGCGAGAAGGCCACGGCCGATCTGGAGCGTGCAGCGAACACCATTCGGGTGGAAAAGGATCGTGCTCTGGCCGAACTGCGGCAGGAGGTTGCCACCCTGGCGGTTTCTGTAGCCGGCAAGGTTATTGAGCGCAGCCTGTCGGATCAGGATCATGCCCGCCTCGCCCAAAAGTTTGTTGAAGAGGTAGGGAAGAACTGATGCTGAACGCGTCGGTGGCCCGCCGCTACGCCCGTGCTCTCTACGAACTGGCCCAGGATAAGGGACAGGTGGAAGCAGTCGGTCGCGAGCTGGAATTGGCGGTTCAATCCCTGACCGCCAACCGGGACCTCCGGGCGCTCTGGGAGCACGCGGAGGTCTCCGCGCGGGTAAAGGTTTCGCTCGTCGAACAAACCTTTACCGGTAAAATCTCCGACCTGGTGAAAAACTTCGTTTGCGTCATTGCCACCAAGCGCCGTGAGGCGTATCTGGCGCAGATTGCCAGTGAGTACGTGGCGCTGTCTGACGAGGCGCTGAATCGGGTCGAAGTGGAGGTCCGGTCTGCAACCCCGCTCTCCCCGGACACCCTGGATCATCTGCAAAACCGGCTGGGCAACCGGCTGGGAAAGCAGATCAAGTTCGTGACCAGCATTGATAAGGATCTTATTGGCGGCCTGGTTGTCCGGGTGGGCGATGTTCTGATGGACGGCTCTGTGCGCACCCGGCTCAAGCGGATGAAAGATCGCCTCGCTTCCGCTGGCGCAAGTAGCCGGAATTAAGGGGTGAAAGTAGCGTGAGCATCCGGCCTGAGGAGATCTCTGCGATCCTCAAGCAGGAGATCGAGAAGTTCTCCACCGAGATCGAAGTGAGCAACGTGGGTCGCGTCATCCAGGTTGGTGACGGCATCGCCCGCGTCTACGGCCTCCAGACTGCCATGGCGAACGAACTTTTGGAGTTCCCCGGTGGCGTGTTGGGTATGGCCTTTAACTTGGAAGAGGACAACATCGGTTCCGTTATTCTGGGCCCGTTCTCCCACATCAAAGAGGGCGACGAGGTCAAGCGCACCGGCCGCGTAGTTGAGGTACCCGTGGGTCCGGAACTGGTCGGTCGCGTCGTTAACGCTCTGGGTCAGCCCATCGATGGCAAGGGACCCATTGACGCCAAGCTGTACGACCGGGTCGAAAAGGTCGCTCCCGGCGTAATTACCCGTAAGTCGGTTCACGAGCCGCTCCGCACCGGTATCAAGGCCATTGACGCCATGACGCCTGTGGGTCGCGGTCAGCGCGAACTGATCATCGGCGACCGTGGCACCGGTAAGACAGCCGTTGCTGTAGACACGATCCTGGCCCAGAAGGGCGAGGGTGTGGTCTGCATCTACGTTGCCGTCGGTCAGAAAGCCTCCACGGTGGCCGGCGTCATCCGGACGCTGGAGCAGCACGGAGCCATGGAATACACCATTGTGGTTTCGTCCACCGCATCGGATCCCGCTCCGCTGCAGTACCTGGCGCCGTTCTCCGGCTGCACCATGGGCGAGTATTTCCGCGACCGTGGTCAGCATGCCCTGATTATTTACGATGACCTGTCCAAGCAGGCCGTCGCCTATCGCGAAATGGCGCTGCTGATGCGCCGCCCGCCGGGCCGTGAGGCGTACCCCGGTGACGTGTTCTACTTGCACTCCCGTCTGTTGGAGCGCGCCGCCAAGGTGAACGATGATCTGGGTGCCGGCTCCCTGACGGCTCTTCCCATCATCGAGACCCAGGCTGGCGACGTGTCTGCCTACATTCCTACGAACGTGATCTCGATTACGGACGGACAGATCTTCCTGGAGTCCGACCTCTTTTTTGCCGGCGTCCGCCCGGCCGTAAACACCGGTCTATCAGTCTCACGCGTCGGCGGTTCCGCCCAGATCAAGGCAATGAAGAAGGTTGCCGGCTCCCTTCGAATTGAACTGGCGCAGTACCGTGAGTTGGCCGCCTTTGCCCAGTTCGGTTCTGATCTGGACAAGACGACGCAGGCCCGCCTGATCCGTGGCCAGCGGATGACGGAGCTGCTGAAGCAAGCCCAGTATCAGCCAATGCCCTTCGCCGAGCAGGTCATCTCCATTTACGCCGGGACCAACGGCTACCTGGATGATCTGGAAATGGCCGATGTGGCCAAGTTCGAGTCGGGTCTGCTCAACCATCTCCGGACCAATACCGGGCTCATCAAGGAGCTGGCTGAGGTCAAGGAGATGAAGGGCGACTACGAGCAGCGGCTGAAGAAGGCGTTTAGCGAGTTCAAGGCTGGCTTTGTCGCAGACCGGAAGCGCGCGGCAAACGCGTAAAGGTGGTGTAAGGCATGCCGGAAAACGTCAAGGCCCTACGCCAGCGCCGCAAGTCGATCTTGGCGACGCAGAAGATCACCAAGGCCATGAAATTGGTGGCGGCGGCGAAGCTGCGTAAGGCGCAGGAACGGGTGCTAAACGCCCGGCCCTATGCCCGGGAACTGACCACCATGCTCAGCCGCCTTGTTGCTGCCGGTGCCGGTAAGGAGCACCCGCTCCTGAAGATACGTGAGGGCAACAGCTCTTCGGTGGCCTACGTGGTTTTCAGCGCAGATCGTGGCTTTGCTGGTTCGTATAACGTTAACATTATTCGTAAGGCGCAGCAGGCGATTCAGGCTGAAGTTCGCCCGGTTACGCTGGTCGCTACCGGTCGGAAGGCCCGTGACTTTTTCACCAAGCGCGGGCTGCGCCCCCGGCTGGAATGGGTCGGCATTGGTGAGGAAGCGCGTTGGAGCCTGGCCAAGGAAATGGTTGGCCAGATCATCGACCTTTACCTGAAAGGTGAAGTCACCGAGGTGCGGCTGGTTTACACCGAGTTTATTAACCCGGTGACCCAGAAGCCCACGGAGATTCAGCTCCTGCCCATTTCCGCCCCCTCTGCGGACGCCAAGGGTGCCCTCGTGGAATACATCTACGAGCCGAGCGCCGAAGGCGTACTCGACAGCCTCGTACCCCGGTACGTGGAGACCATGTTCTACCAGGCGTTTCTGGAGGCGAAAGCCTCCGAACTTGGCGCCCGGATGACGGCCATGGGCAACGCAACGGACAACGCCAAAGAGCTGATCTCCAAGCTGACCCTGCAGATGAACCGGGCTCGTCAGGCCCAGATCACCAAGGAACTGTCTGAGATTGTGGGCGGCGCCGAGGCCCTGAAGTAGTCGGCGGGCGGACTCAAGGAGGGAAACATTCGTGAGCCAGCAGATGGGCCGCATCCTCCAGATTATGGGCGTTGTGGTGGACGTCGAATTCCCGGACGGGCACCTTCCCAAGCTGTACAACGCGCTGGTCGTGGAGAACGGCGGCGAAAAGGGCGATATCAACCTGACCATGGAGGTTGCCCAGCATCTGGGCAACAACGTGGTGCGTGGCGTTGCCATGTCTTCCACGGACGGTCTGCAGCGTGGCACCCCGGTCCGTGACTCGGGCACCGCCATTGCGGTACCGGTGGGCCGCGAGGTTCTGGGCCGGATTTTTAACGTGCTTGGCTCGACCATTGACGGCAAGGATGCATGCAAGGCTACCCGGCATGATCCGATTCACAAGCCGTCCCCCGGCGTGGCTGACGTAAACCCGGCCACCGAGATCCTGGAGACCGGTATCAAGGTTATTGACCTGCTGATTCCGTTCGCCAAGGGCGGTAAGATTGGTCTGTTCGGTGGCGCCGGTGTAGGCAAGACCGTAACCTTGCAGGAACTGATCAATAACGTTGCGCTGGGTCATGGTGGCTTTTCGGTGTTCACCGGTGTGGGTGAGCGGACCCGTGAGGGGAACGACCTCTACCACGAAATGATTGAAGCCGACGTTATCGACAAGGTAGCCATGATCTTCGGCCAGATGAACGAGCCGCCTGGGGCACGTATGCGCGTGGCCCTGACCGGCCTGACCATGGCCGAATACTTCCGTGAAGATGAGGGCCAGGACGTACTGCTCTTCATCGACAACATTTTCCGCTTCACGCAGGCTGGTTCCGAGGTATCCGCCCTGCTGGGCCGTATGCCTTCGGCCGTAGGTTACCAGCCCACCCTGGCAACCGAAATGGGCGCCCTGCAGGAACGGATTACGTCCACCAAGAAGGGCTCGATCACGTCGGTACAGGCCATTTACGTGCCTGCTGACGACCTGACCGACCCGGCCCCGGCCACCACCTTCGCCCACCTGGACGCCACGCTGGTTTTGAGCCGGGCGATCTCCGAGCTGGGTATCTTCCCGGCCGTGGACCCGCTCGATTCCTCGTCGCGGATCCTCGACCCGAACATTGTGGGCCGGGAGCACTACGAAGTGGCCCGTGGCGTACAGAAGGTACTGCAGCGCTACAAGGAACTGCAGGACATCATCGCTATTCTGGGTATCGACGAACTGTCCGACGAAGACAAGCTCGTGGTGGCTCGGGCCCGGAAAATGCAGCGCTTCCTGTCCCAGCCGTTCCACGTGGCGGAAAAGTTCACTGGCAGCCCCGGCGTGTACGTAAAAGTGGCGGACACCGTGCGTGGCTTCAAGGAAATCCTTGACGGCAAGCATGACGACCTGCCCGAGAACGCCTTCTACATGGTGGGCACCATCGAGGGCGCCGTCGAGAAGGGCAAGCAGATCCTGGCCGAGGTGGGCTAAGCCATGGCGGAGCTGAGCATCACCGTCATCACGCCGGAACGCACCGTGGTACAGGGCCTGGACAGTGACGCCGTTATTCTGCCGATCGTGGACGGCTCCATGGGTATCCTTCCACGGCATGCGGCCATGGTTGCGGCGTTGCGTGCCGGGATTCTCAAGATCAAGCGGGGCAACCGGTACGAGCCGGTGGCCATTGCCGGTGGCTTTGCCGAGGTGGCCAATGACAAGATCACCATCCTGGCTGAGGCGGCTGAACGGGCCGGGGATATTGATGTCCTGCGTGCTCGGGCGGCCCGGGAGCGGGCGGAAGCCCGGCTCAGCAAGCGGGCGGCTGACGTTGACGAGGCCAGGGCCCGAGCCGCTCTGCGGCGGTCTCTGGTCCGACTCAAGGTAGCTGAGTCCGAGGGCCGCGGCGGACGCTAGACCTTCGATCTTGATGACTGGAGCAGTGCCCCCATCCTTCACGGGATGGGGGCACTGCCTGTTGTCCGGAGGCTGGAATGGAACATTTATATTTGCGGAGACTAGTGGATAGTCACAGGTTTTGCACTGAAATTGTACCATCGTGTCAATCCTGGGAGGTCGCTCGGCAGGCGGTGCGGGCAGGGTCAGTCCGCAATTGTAACAGCCCATGCAACAGGGCTGTAACTTCATTGCAGCACACTTATGGCAGCGGACAGCCCGAACTTACGAGGGTGCGTTTGCGTATTATTAGGTGAAAAGGAACTCAGCCAGGGTGAACGGAAGATACAGCGGCCGGCTCAGCATGCCGCCCGCCCTCCAAAGCGACGAAAGGGCGCGGTTGGCCTCTGACCAACCGGCCCTTCGTAAGACAAACCAGGCACGGCGGTACGACCGCCGGCCTTTTGTGTTTAGTCACGGGATGCCAGGTAAAGGTCCTCGCACATATCGGCCAAATCCTGTACGGTCTGTACGTGGTACACGCGGTCTGCATATTTGCCCAGGGTGTTGTACCAGATCTGCCCCAGGTCGAAAATCGGAATATCCAACAGGCCGGACTTGAAGGCTCCAACCTGGTGCACCTGAGCAGCACGGCCATGGCTTTGGGCAAAGCTGGCTTCCGGAGTAAGAAAGACCACCATCTTGGCCCGGGCCTGCAGTCTGGCCATCTCGCGGTGAATCTTTTCGTACTCCCCGTGCCCCAGGGCTACTTTACCGTCGGTGGCAATCACCACATAGGTAAAGGCGTCCACCTGGGCTTCGGCGAGAATAGTTTCCAAAGAACTGCCGAAGCGGGTGCCGGCATTCCAGGAGGCGGCATGCCGCACCAGGTCCTGTACTTTATCCTCAAACGCTCCGGGTCCGTTCAGGAACTCGGTGGACCGGGTGGCTCGTTCCGAAAAGACGTAGCTGTTAACCTGAAAGCGAAAGTTAAGTAGATGAAAAAAATAAAGGGCGACCGTCACATAGTGGTACATGGAGTGGGATACATCACCGATGACCAGCACCCGGGCCGGCTTGCTGAGTTTAGGAACTGGCAGGTCCTTGGTGGCCCACTTGAAGTCGAGAATATGCCCCCCATAGCGGCTCAGGTTGGCCCTGAGTGTGCGGGGTACATCCAGGCGGGTCCGCCGCTCAACAGCTTCAAACTCCTGGTCCAGATCCAGCCAGCGCTTGGCCAGGCGCTGCACCAGGCTGGTCAGTTCACGGATCTCACCGGTCTTCAACCGCTTGATCTCGGAATGGAGCAACTCTGCCAGGGAAAAGCGATGATTCACCTTTCGGGTGACCTCTTCCAGACGTTTCAGGTCCAGACTGGCAGAGCCCCGGGTCAGACTGAGGGAGCGGGCCGGTGGAGGCGTGTGCATAGTCAGAGGGTCCGGCGGCATCGAGGCAGGTATCTCCCCGTCCTGCATCAGCAAGGTGTGCCGGCGTTCACCGGTGACCAGGGGGGCCAATTCGAGGGTGCGCTCCCCTTCAGGCCGGTCATAGGAGCCGGTATCGGTGACGGTAAACAGGTTATTCGGATCGGCGGGGCGCAAAAGCAGACGTACGACGCGGGCACTGACCGTACCGGTCGTGCGGACTGCACGCGTCCACTGCGCCAGGCAGGCGATCAGCCACCGCAGCAGCCTGCGCAGCCACCGTACGGGGGCTGCCAGCACCGCCCGGACTGGCCCTGGTAGAAGCCGGTTCATCTGAGTCAAACGGCCTTGTAGAAGGTGTCGTACCATCGCCGGAGCGCCTCCTTGACGATGGCCTCGTCATCCGGCCATTTAGCCAGGAATCCGATGGTCACGTCCACCGACTGGGGTGTGATCTGCCCGTTTGACACATCCACCAACGCCCGGCACCATTCAATAGCTTCGGCGATAGACGGCTTCTTTTCCAGATTCAACTGGCGTATTTGCGTAACCACCCGGGCGACCCGCGCGGCGAAGTCTAATGGCACCGCAACCGTGGAGCGGAGGATCTCTGCCAGCACATTTTCGTCCGGAAAAGTTAGATCGAGCCACACCGTCCGGCGCATGAATGCCGTATCCAGCTTTTTGTACTCGTTGGAGGTCAGAAAAACAAACAACGGCGCCTGCGCCTTGAGGGTTCGCTTTCCGCCGGTTAGGTTATGCACAACAAGTTCCTTCTTGTCCAGGTAGCGCAAGAAGAAGTTCGTGGTGTGCTCGTTCAGTTTGTCGACCTCGTCTACGCGTACCACGGTCGGCCGGTTCTCCAGCAGGCTCTCGAGCAATGGCGTAGGAGTGAGGTACTCGAGGGTATACAGGTCGGGTTTGACTTCCCCGCTGCGAAAGGACTGTGCGTCTACGATTTGTTTGAAGCCGTTCCACGCCACGCCGATTTCTTCCGCTTCCAGATGACTGTGGCATTCGAGGTCGATGAAGTGAAAGCCGAGTCCTCTGGCGAGAACTTCCGGTAACTGTGATTTGCCGATGCCGGGTTCGCCCCGCAGCCCTACGGGCTTGCCCTGGCGCATATATGCCCACAGGCGTTGGATACTCAGGCGGTCCAGGTAGTAGCCCTGCTCCTTCAAAATTTGCTGCAGTTCGTCGACGCTCAGGTTCAGCATGCGGTTGGCCTCCTCCTGGATGCGGCTCTTGGCACCGGCGAAAACCCGTTGATTATCCATTTCCTGGCGATAGAGCTTGAGCCAGTCTCGATAACGCAAGGACAGGAATATGCCCAGCACTGCCAAGATGAGCCCGAGCGCCACGAGTCCCATGATGAGCACCGGTCCGCATCCCACCTTCGGGATTCATCCATCCGCCCACGATCTATTCGTACTCGCTATATTTCTCTGCCAGCCACTCCTGTCCCTGCCCAGCATACGTAGCAGACCATTCCCATAGCATTATGTGACCATAAACGCGAGGGAGACTGAGGGCCGTTGAAGCGTATTCTGGCTGGACTTACCGCCCTGGCTGCGCTGTTGGTAGTCGTACCGGCCTTGCTCGGTCGCGGTTGTGCGGGCGTGATGGGGCGGTCCGACGCGGCGGGTGTTCCGGGTGACCTGCCCGTCATCCTCTACGTGCCGGAAGAGAAGCGACTGGTATCGTTGCCTTTGAGCCAGTACCTGATTGGGGTGGTGGCGGCGGAAATGCCTCCTGGCTTTGAAACGGAGGCCCTGAAGGCACAAATGGTTGCAGCCAGGACCTATACGGTCCGGCGGATGCGCAAATTTGGCGGCGCCGGCTGCCCACTGGACCCGCTGGCGGATGTCTGCGGTTCCCCGGACCTGGACCAGGCTTTTATCAGTCCGG
This sequence comes from Clostridia bacterium, assembly GCA_036676195.1. GTDB lineage: Bacteria > Bacillota > Sulfobacillia > Symbiobacteriales > ZC4RG38 > JAKFDK01. The sequence continues at coordinate 171,127 of JAKFDK010000010.1, forward strand.
ATCAGTTGCAGGACAAGCTGGGGGTGCTGGCCGCCTACCGGTACCGAGAGCGGCTGATCGAGGCGGAAATGGCGACCAGGGGCTTGATCCTGACTTACAGTGGGACTCCGATCGATGCCCAGTACCATGCGACGTCGGGCGGTTATACGGAAGACGCCGCCGCTGTCTGGGGCAATGCCCTGCCCTACCTGCAGCCAGTACCTGACCCATATGGACAAGCAGCCCCCAGATATACGGAGCAGGTCAGCCTGGGCGGCGCAGAGGTGATGCGCATGCTGGGGTTGCCGTCGACTGCGCTGGCCCATGGGACAGGCGTCCCCAGGGTGACCATTCTCGACCGGACTCCCGGCAAACGGGTGGCACGGGTTCAAGTGGGGGGGGTTACCTTCTCGGGGACCGACGTTCGCAAACGGCTTGGATTGCGCTCCACCGACTTTGACATTGAAACGGCGGGGGACAAGCTGCTGATCACGACCCGCGGCTATGGTCATGGCCTCGGCCTGAGCCAGTGGGGAGCCAATGGCATGGCGCAAAACGGGTATGAATATCAGAAGATCCTGATCCATTATTACCGGGGCGTGCGTCTGGAACGCATCTTTTCTGAAGAAGCGGGGTAACCTGACCGGGTTTGACTAAGATTCTCCATCTCTGGGCAGTCTAAGGCCAGAGGTGATAAGTGTGCAAAGTATTGCCGGATCCGGAATGCTGGTCCGGATACGCACCGCTTGGAAGCACATTTCCCCGCAACGGCGCTCCGCACTGGTATCGCTGGTTGTGCTGTGCGGGGTGATGGTGGCGCTATTGCTGTATCAACGCCCGCAACCAGAGCAGGCCCCACAACCCCTTCCTTCGGCTGCCGCCAGCCGGATGGCTCCCGAAACTGCGCCACAAGCGCCGGTGGCCGCCGCCGAGACGGCTGCCCGGCCCACAGTGGTGGCGCCTGATATGGCCCCCTTTGACTACCCCCTGAACGGCCAGGTAACAGCAGGTTTTGGTTGGACCCAGCTCCCGGGCACCGGCGATTGGCGGCTGCACGGGGGGATTGACATCTCCGGACAGCCCGGTGATGCGGTGGTGGCTGCAGCAATGGGAACCGTCAGGGAAGTTGAGGAGGATCCCCTGTTGGGGAGCACGCTGGTTTTGGACCATGGCGGCGGCCGTATCACACGTTATGCCTCAGTAGGTGATCTCCGCCTGCAGCCTGGTGACCGGGTACAGCGCGGTCAGGTCGTAGGCCGGCTGGTTAAACCGTCCCTTGGAGAGGATGCCGGCGGATCGCACTTACACTTCGCCGTGGAAGTTGCCGGTGAACTGTCTGACCCTATCAAACAGATGACCCGTTAATAGCGATAGACCTGTAAACAGGACCGGCCATCCAGGCCGGTCCTGACGTCTTCAGCCCCCTTTTTCGACACATGGACCTGACCTCTGAGCATGTTTGGTGCTCGCCCGGAATAGGGATGTACCGCTATGAAGGGCGGAGGGGGGCCCAGGGGTGAAGGACTACATCTGGAAGCGGGTCCTCGACGTCAGCAATCACATCTTTCGTACCAAAGATACTGTGCGTGAAACGGCCCTGTTGTTTGGTGTCAGTAAGAGCACCGTCCATAAGGATGTCACCGAGAGACTGCCCAGAATCAATCCAGAACTGGCTACAAAGGTCAAGCGGGTATTGGACTTCAACAAGGCCGAACGCCATATCCGCGGTGGTCAGGCCACCCGCCAGAAGTACCTGGAGCGGTAGTAGAGAGGCATGGATTCCCCACATGGACAGGCGGCCACCCTGCATCCGGGAGAGCTGCCTGTTCCCCCGTCAGGTGTCCGAAGCAGCCGCCGGCCTTGCAGACCGGGGGCGAAGTGGCGGAAGGTGCACAGACCAGGTTGCCCCCGTGTATCTGCTTATGGGGTTCCGGTCGCCCGGAAACTGAGGACAAGCAGGAGAACGTCTGACAGCAGAGCAGCCGGGAGAATGGCCAGAACAGCCCTGAACGTGGTTAAGCCGGTGGTGAGCCGGATAGCGGCAACCATCAAGATCCACAGCCAAAGTACACCGGTCACTTCCACTGCGACGGTAGCGACCTGATACCCGGCCATCTGCGGGCCCCAGCGCACCATGTCCAAAACCACATTGAGGGCAAACACCGATCCAAAACCCGGAAACAACTGGGCCATCGTACCTTCCGGCCAACCTAACAGTCTGGCCGAGGCCCAGATCAGGAAAATCTGCACATAGATTCCGACCAGCGCCGCCATCACCGTTGCCATGGCGGCGTATAGGCCGAGCCGCAAATTATTTTCCTGGATGCCCAAAATGGTGGCGGAATAAAGAGAGTTGACCACCACAGCCAGCGTCACCAGCGCAGGAACTGGCACCTTGCCGGTCAAAGCCATCTGTAGTGTGGCGACCGGCCGCACCACCATTGACCAGATCCAATGGATTACCCCTTGTCTTGGCATCGCTTGGCCACTGGGCGGTGGGGGTTGTCCCATGGCATACCCTCCGAAATAGGTAGTGGCCTATTCTACTTCCATTCCAGCAGCGTATTTCCTTTCCAGGGCATGCCCGAGTCGGTTTCAAGCTTTTCCCGCTCCAACTTGACTGACTTTGCAGGCTCATGCCCCGGGGGGTAGCCCTAGCCTGCCGGGGTTTCGTCGCGGTTCTGTGTGTACCCTACCAGGGGTCATTTGACATGGGGGATGCCCTGCGCCTAGAATGACAAAATGCACACATGACGAGGGGCGGTGACCGACCCAGATGGGGTTCAACCCTGTACAAATTGGCAATCTAAATGTGGAACGCCCGTTAGCCCTGGCCCCTATGGCTGGGGTAACTAACTGGCCATTTCGCCTCTTATGCAAGGAAAAGGGCTGCGGTCTGGTCGTCACCGAATTTGTCAATGATAACGCGGTGCTGAGCGGCAACGCCAAGACCAGGGACATGGTCCGAATCCTAGATGCAGAGCGGCCGGCCGCGGTGCAGATCTTTGGACACAACCCCGACACCATGGCGCGGGCTGCCCAGGTG
>JAKFDK010000011.1:0-4625 GCA_036676195.1 Clostridia bacterium
AAAGCTAGATGGGGAGGGGATCGTCGTTGGATACTGCCTGCCGCTCGCCCCTGCTGCTGCGCCACCGGGAAACCCGCGAGTATCGGCTGGTGCCTTGCCGGTGCTGGGGCTGCCCGGCGTGCGGGAGGAGACAGGCAGCTCAGTGGCGGGCGGTGCTCAACTGGGCGGACAGTCAGGCGGGAGCGCCGCAGTACTTCATCACCCTGACCCTGCGGCAGGCCCTGCCCCGGTGGCGGCAGGCACCAGCGGAACAAAGAGCACCACAGCGGGCCGGGGCAGTCGCCCTGACCCGGCTGCTCAGCCGCGCCCTGAACCGGCTGGTGGGGGAGATCCGCCGCACCTTCGGCCCCTTTGAATATGTGGCGATCGTAGAACTGACCACCGGGCGGCGGACACCCGGGCACCGCCCGCACCTGCACCTGCTGGTACGGGGAAAGCCGGTGCCGCGCAAGTGGCTGAGCCGGCGCTGGGAATTCCACACCCACGGCTCATTCCGGGTGGATGTGCAGAAGCTGCGCTGCCCGGCCAGCGCGGCGAAATACGTGGTGAGCTACACGGTGGGCCAGGGCAAGAAGGAGCAGCAGCAACACCTGCACGAGTGGCCGGGGCCGCGGGTGCGCTACAGCCGGGGCTACTTTCCGCAACCGGTACAGCAGGTGCGGGAGGCGCTGGCGCAGGCGTGGGCAGGCCAGACCGGGCGGAAAGAGGTCCCCGGAGCGTGGGAATGGATGGGGCCGGCGGAAAGGCACTGGTACCGGCGGTGGCTTCTGACCAAAGAAAGGACCAGGACCGCGGGAGCCCGCCCAGAGAGCGGGCCGCAGCCCAGCAAGTACCGGAAGGACCGCGCCCTGGCAGGCGCGAACCAAACGGCAGAAGCTGAACCGGAGCAGGGCCGGCCCTGGCTACGGTATCCTTACCACAGTGGTTGCCACGCAGATTGCCGGCCCGGACCCTGCCCGGTCTGTCTTCGCGCACATTCTGGCACAGGAGGTAAAGTAGATGCAGAAATGGGACCGGCTGAAGCTGGCCTTTGTCGGCATCGACGTGCACAAGGACCGGCACACAGCCACTGTGCTGGACTGCTTCGGCGACCGGCTGGGGCTGGTCACGGTGGCCAATCGGAAGGCGGCCTTTGCGGAGTGGCTGGCCAAAGTACAGGCACTGGCGCCGGGCAGGCAACTGATCTTCGGACTGGAGAATACCCGCACCCCGTTAGTCCTTACATAAACCGAAACACGTTCTGCACTGTAGAGATACCTTTAGCTTATAGGCGTTCCTTAGCCGGCCGACCAGGCGATACAGTAGTGTCCGCACGTCCGTCCTGTCCAGGTCCCTGCCGCAGCGGGAGCAGCGGTTGCCTCGCTTGGCCAGCCAGCTTTGCAGCAGACCGTAGACCTTGGGACCATTAACTCGCACCGGTGGGATAACCCGCCAGGCATCTGTCACCAGGCGACCTGCCTTCCGTATGGCTTCCACCTTCGCCCGGCCTTCCGGGGTATAGGGGTGGACCTGCGTGAAGCAGGGGGTGTACTGAATGGGATAGTAGCTCAGGCAGTCTACGATCAGGGCTGCCGTCCTGCCGCTGTCCACCCAGTGGCCGAAGTTCTTGGCGGTGTAGCGCCGGTAATGCGGGTGTTGGATGTCGTAACGGTAGGGGATCAGCTGCTGTCGCATGAAGTTCCTGAACCCACCGGCCCCGCATTCGGAGTGCGATCACCCACCAGAGAATGTGGTCCAGCTTCGAAAACACCCGTTTGCTGTTGCCCCGGCGAAAGTACTCCGCCCATCCGGTGAGGTAGCGGTTCAGGTCAACAATCCAGAGGCTGCCGGTATGGCTGGCCACATCTCGGGTCAATTCCCTGATGCGGTCTCTGAACTTGGCCTGAGCCTTCTCGCTCGGTTGGGCCAGGATGACCTTTTTCCCGTTCCGTTCATACCGCCGAATGTGAAACCCCAGGAAGTCAAACCCTTCGTCCACATGAGTTACCAGGGTCTTCTCCAGAGAGAGCTCCAACCGCCAGGCGGAGATCCAGTCCACGATGAGCCGGGCTCTGGCGGGCACTGAAGCTGGCTTGTCTGGACTGTGGCACATGGGTGAGGGGACGGGAACAGTGGCCCGTGACGCGACGGCCAACCGAAACGGCGGAACAATCGTTGGCGCTGGGGGGACACCTGCGCCCTTGCCTACGCCCTTCGCTGGCTGGACGTCCTTCATGTCCGACGGTGTTGACGATTACGTCGTAGTGCCGAGTTCTCCCGCCCTGCAACTTGTCGGTGATCTCACCATAGAGGCCAACATCTACCCCACGAAGATTGCCAAGGGGTCCCAGGGTATTGTCTTCAAGCACTACAACAACGAGTTTGAGGTGATCATGGAGCCAACCGGCCAGATATCGTACTACCACGGGGACGGGGTCTGGGGAGAAATCCTCGAACCACCCATGGTGGTAAAGGAAAACACCTGGAATCACTTTGCGGTTGTCCGGCGCATGTCGGACGAGACCCTGCACTTCTACCTCAATGGCGAGTATAAGGGAACCGCTACGTTTACGAAGGTGCCGGCGATCAGCAACAACCCCGCGTATATCGGTGTGCGATGGGGCGCGTCGTATGCGTTTCAAGGAAGGATTCAGGAAGTCCGGCTTTGGAATGTCGCGCGCACGCAGGCCGAGATCCAGTCCACGATGAGCCGTTCTTTGGCCGGAACTGAAGCGGGCTTGTCCGGACTGTGGCACATCGACGAGGGGCTGGGTACGGTGGCCCGCGACGCGACGGCCAATCGAAACGATGGAACGATCAGCGGTGCCGGGTGGACTCCATATTCAGCCCTCGAGTTTGACGGCGCCGACGACTACGTCGTTGTGCCGAATTCTCCCGTCCTGCAACTCGCCGGCGATCTCACCTTGGAGGCCAACATCTACCCCATGAACGTGGCCAAGGGGCGCCAGGGTATCGTCTTCAAGCACCACAACAACGAGTTTGAGCTGCTCATGGAGCCAACCGGCCAGATATCGTACTACCACGGAGATGGAGAATGGGGAGAAATCCAGGAACCAGCCATGGTGGTGAAGGAAAATGCCTGGAATCACATCGCCATAGTCCGGCGCATGTCGGATAAGACGGTGCACTTCTACCTCAACGGCGAGTACAAGGGAAGCGCTATGTTTACGAAGGACCCGGCGATCAGCAGCAACCCCGTGTATATCGGCGTAAGATGGGGGGCGTCCTATGCGTTCCATGGAAGGATTCGGGAGGTCCGGCTTTGGAAGGTTGTCCGTACACAGGCAGAGATCCAGTCCACGATGAGCCGTGCTTTGGCCGGAACTGAAGCTGGCTTGTCCGGACTGTGGCACATCGACGAGTGAACGGGTACAGTTGCCCGCGACGCAACCGCCACTCGAAACGATGGAACGATAAGCGGTGCCAGGTGGACACCAACCCCTTGAGTTTGACGGTGCTTACGGTTAAGTTGTCCGGTGCCCGCCGCCGCCCGGACCAATCTGGTGGGACAAGGCGGCAACCACACGGCAAATCTGCGAGGGCGATCCAGGGTAGCCCAGCCCACCAGTTCACTAAAGAACGGAAGGGCGTAAAGGCAGCCAGATCAATGGATCTGGGCCGTTTCGTCAAGGGCAACGTCATGGAATTCGGTGGCAGATGCGCCAACAGATCGGGCAGCATCCATCCGGCAGGCAGACAGTCAGGCCAGAACACCTGCCGGAAACAAAGTGGCGGGCGCAAACGCGTCGAGGCACAAAGTCAGCGGCGGAGCAATACCTGCTCCGCCGCTGATCGGTAAAACGCCAACAAAGTTGAATAATCGTCACTAACGGCCGTCAAAAGCGCGGAATGGCCGTACAAACCAGACGCGCGGCTCGACGACTCCGGCTCTGGTGCCCCAGCACCCAGCTTCATCAGGCATTGTTGGCGCTGGATCCGGCCAATGGTCCGATTTTCCCCCGGACAGGTCGCCCATAAAGTGTAAGTGGGCCCGCTCCAACAAGAGCCATCAACGCTGGTCAAGCATGCCGGGTTAGCCGTCCATGACACCTGCCGGGTATGATCTGCCAACCACTCCGCCCGCCGTGTAGCGGCCTTTTCCCTGAAACTGCCACAAGTCCACGTGCATTCCTGAATAGTCAGTAATTTACGATATATCGCTGTGCAATGTCCGTTCTTGACGGATAAAAGCGACCTTCTATGGCTTCTATCTCGGCCATAGAAAAGTTATTATTGGTATGAATGATTAGAGAACGGGAAAGAGTCGACCAATGGCGATGTCCTTCGGGTCATACAGCGCTTGGCACCAGTCGCTGGGCGTACGTACCTGGCCATCGTACACGCCTGCAATCAAAACGATTGAAATAGAGGGAGCATCAGTATGCGCAGTAGGAATCTGAAGTTGGCTGCACTGGTGGCTTTGATAGTTAACATCCTGGCGGTTGCACTACCGCAGCGGCATACCTATGCCGATGGCACCAGCGGAGGCGTGACCATCAACGGCGGCGCGATGACCGCCGGGGCATGGACGTACACCGCCGGGACCTTTATACGCAACTCGGTAGCCTACGACCCGGAAACGGGTACCCGGCTGGCCGCCGGACAGCCGCGGATCGGCGGCAGCG
>JAKFDK010000012.1:0-23444 GCA_036676195.1 Clostridia bacterium
GTCGTAGGCATTTCCAAGCTGGCCCGGGTGGTGGAGGATTTTGCCCGGCGTCCACAACTACAGGAGCGTCTGACCTCCCAGGTAGCCGAGGCCCTGATGTTCAAGCTGCAGGCCCAGGGTGTGATGGTCATGATTGAAGCGGAACATATGTGCATGACCACCCGCGGAATCAGAAAGCCTGGCTCCGCCACTGTGACCAGCGCCGTGCGGGGACTTTTTCAAACTGACCAGACGGCCCGCATGGAAGCCCTGGCCCTGATCAAAGGTTTCTCGAAGTAAATGAAGCCAAGCGCAGACCCGGCACCCGTGATAGGTGCCGGGTCTATTGGTATGCTTTGAAGCCACCGGAACGTCCGGTGGCGGCATTTCCCTGCAGCGAGTAAGCGTTCTGTTCCCTGGGAAACTAGCCTTCACCGCCGCCCCCTGCTATATTTTGGGACAGAGGAGGGTGCGGGAGCGCTCACCCCCACTGGCTGCGCAAAGGGGGGTATCCATGCAATTGCCACGGACACCCCTGATACTGGCAGCAATCACGTTCGTACTGGCTGTAACCGCCGGGACCAGCCAGTGGCAGGCGCACTTCCGCATTGTTCCCATCTTGCGTGTACGAATCGGAGTCCCCGCCGGGCAGCCGGTACCGCCTGCTTCTCTGGAAGTGGTCCATGTCCCGGCCGGTGGCCGTCCGGAGGGAGCAGTCACCGCTATCGGGAGCCTGGCCGGACGCTGGACCCGGGTGCCACTGGTGCCGGGCGAAACGCTCCTGGAGTCACACCTGACCACCGACCCCCCCAGGCTGGAACTGGCCGACCGTTTGCAGCCGGGGCGAATGGCCCTGTCGATTCCCGTCCGGTCAGAGGCCGCCCTGCAGGGCGCCCTCCGGCCCGGGGATCTGGTCGATGTCTGGTCCGCATTCCCTGCCACGGATGCCAACCTTGAGCAGGTACGTGTCCTGGCCGTAAGGCTCCGGGTCATGGATGTACGCAATGCGGAGGGGGCCCGGGCCGAGCCTGCAGCCGATCTGCCCGGCCGGGCCGTTCCTGCAGCAGTGCTGCTGGAGGTAGGGCCGGACCAGGCCACCGTCATTCTGACCGCACTGACCGCCGGCGGCGAGATCTACCTGCTGCTTTCCGGCCATATCGATCTGGCCGGGGTCCCGCCCGACTCCACTGCTACTGGTGCTCCGCCCGCAGGACCGGGGGTGAGCGGCCGGTGATCCTCACCTTCTGGAGTCCCGGCCGCAGTGGCGCCACCACCCTGGCCGCGGCCTGCGCCGTTACAATGGCCACCGGTCTGCCGAGTGACCACCGGCGCCGACGGCCCCGAGATGTGGGTGCATCCCCCCCGCCCCTAAGGGTACATGCCGCTGACCTGAACCGAACGGCACCCTCCCTGGGTATTCACCTTGGGCTGTTTCCTCCCCACCACCCGGCTGACCATTGCCTGTCCCGTTTGCTGCCCGCCCTGGCCGGCGGGGGGCTGGATGCTGACGGTCTCGCCCGACACCTCCTGTCAGTCCCGGGTGTCGGCCATCTGCGGGCTCTGGCTGGGTGCCATGATCCGTGGGCGGCCGCCCGTTTGCAGGAAGAACAGGTCCGCCATCTGATTCGGCTGCTGCAGGCCGGAGCGGACGTGGTGGTTCTGGATGCAGGTCCGCAGTTGGACTGTCCGGCTGCTTTCGCGGCCCTGCACCTGGCTGACCGGATTGTGCTGGTGGCCGGCCCCACTCCGCCGGAACGGCTGCACACCCGACGCTACCTGCTGGCCCTGGCCGAACTTGGCCTGGGGGAGCGGGTCGCCGTGGTGGCGAACCGCACCGCCAAGGCCGGCTGGTGGCGCTTACCCCGCCCCGGCGCCACAGCCGGCCCCTTCCACCTGGCCGCCGAACTGGCCACGCCGGTGCTCGGAGCGGTACCGGAACTGACTGACCTGCCCGGACTACTGGAGTCGGGAAGCATTGCCTGCCTGGCTGCCGCCGGCAGTACCGGGGCACAGTTCCGGACAGCCGTGCAGGCATTGGGAGCAAAACTGCAGGCGAGGTGAGTCAGGTGGCGGCCGTGAACCTGGACCGGCACCGTGGGACCGGTTGCGACGCCCGGGCACCTGTCTGGCCCTGGGAGGACCCGGACCTGAAACGGACGACTGCTGCTGTGCAGGAACACCTGCGTCGCCAGGGGCCGACCCGGCTGAACCCCAGCGCTGCCGGTCTGCCGGCCCAGTCAGAACTGGCCACCATCGTTCGCCTGTTTCTGTCCGATCACCCGGCCCTGTGGCCGCCTGGCTGGGACCTGGAAACCCTGTGCCGGGAAGTAACGGCCCATGTGTCGGGTCTCGGCCCCCTGACCTTCCTGCTCAGCCAACCCGGTGTATCGGAAATCATGGTGAACCGTTACGACCAGGTCTGGGTTGAGGTTGAGGGTAGGCTAAGCCGGGTCCCGGTCCGTTTCCGGGATGAGGAGCACCTGTTCAGTGTGGCCCAGCGGATTCTGGCACCCCTGGGGGTGGAGTTATCCGCCCTGCACCCCCTGGCGGAGGGGCGTTTACCCGGCAACCTCCGGGTGGCCGCCAGTATGCCCCCCGCCGCGTCCCACACGACGCTCTCCCTGCGACTGCCGTCCGTCGGCGCCCTGACGGCCGAAGAATATGCCCGCCGGGGCTCCGCCAGCCCGGAACTTCTGGCGTTTCTGCAGGCCTGCGCCCGCGGCCGGGCCAATCTGCTCATCGCCGGCCCCACCGGCGGTGGGAAGACCACCCTGCTGCGTTACCTGGGTGCACACCTGGACCCGGGTGCTCGGGTGGTGGTGATGGAACAGGTAGCCGAACTGGGACTGGAGGATCTCCACCCCCACGTGATCAGCCTGGAGGCCCACCCGCCCGGACCGGAGGGCCGGGGCGGCGTGGACCTGTCGGACCTGCTCGGCCACGCCTTGCACCGGCGTCCGGACTACCTGGTGGTGGGTGAAGTGCTGGGGCCGGAGGCCTTATACCTGCTGATGGCCATGGCCACCGGCCACCCGTGTGCCTGCACCGTTCATGCCCGCAATATTGCCCGGCTGTTTGACCGCCTGGTACTGGCCATGCTGATGGCCCGGCTGGAGGTCTCCCAGGACGAACTGTTCCGCCAGCTTTGCGAAGCTGTCGATGTGGTGGCCTTCGTGGAGCGACTGAGCGACGGGTCCCGCAAGGTCACCCATGTAGCGGAAGTACTGGGCGCGAATAAGGGCGAGCCGGTCTTGCACACCTTGTTCCGGTTTCACCCGGATCAGGTCGATACGATGGAGGTCAGGGGGACCTTTGCCCAAGTGGCTGCCCCTTCCGGGCAGTTACGAGACAAACTGGCCGGGTGGGGGGTGACCCTGCCGTGAACGGAGCACGCTGGGCCTTTCGGGTGTTGGGGGCCGCTCTGGGGGCGGCATTGCTCTGGCCCCTGCACAACTCCCTGGTAATACTGGCCGGAGCGGTGACCGGGCTGACCCTGCCGGACCGGGTCGCCCACCTGGTCCGCCGGCACCGCCAGCGGCGCTTGCGGACCGCCCTGGGCCAGGCGCTGCCCTTGCTCGCCCGCCTGGCTGCAGCCGAGCCGGTGCCCTACCGGGCCCTGGAACAGGCAGCGATTCACCTGCCCGCTCCCCTGGGTGGGGACCTGGAGCGTGCACTGAATGAGCATCGGACCGGTATGCCCCTGGATATAGCCCTGCACCGGCTGGCCACACGCCGAGGGGACGATTTTTATCTGCACCAGTTCGCAGCCTTCACCGGTACCGTGCTGCGCCAGGGCGGCGGCCTGGCGGGGCCAATGGAGAAGCTCACCACCCGTCTGCGCCAGGACGAGGAATTACGAGCCGAGGCCGGAGCCGACCTGTTTGGGTTCGGGGGTTTGATTGTGGGACTCTTCTGTTTCTCTTTCGTCCCCCTGCCCCTGAGCCTGGTCAGCGGCGGCCCGCACTGGACCTATGTAACGGAAACGGCCGGCGGCCGGATGCTGCTGTCCTGGGTGGTCTGGAGCGGGCTGATCGTAACAGCTCTGCCAGGGTGGCTGATTGAGCATGACTGAGGCACTGGAGCGAAGTCCGTTCCCTAGCGCCGTCTGGTGGCTGGCCACCGCCCTGGCCTGCCTGGCCTTTGCCCTCGGACATCTGCTGCCAGGCCAGTCCCCGGCATCACGCCTCATCCGGGCCTATGATACGGCGCCGACGGCGGCTCTGCAGGCGCTCGCTCACCTGCAGGCCCTCATCGCCCCTCTGGTTCGCCGTGGCCTCTGCTGGGCCCGGCAGGGCGCCATGGCCAGTGCCTACCCGGATCTGCTGGCGCACCTGAGCCTGCAAGTGAACGCTGGTGCCAGCGTGCTCGATGCCCTCGTCTCGGCTCCACAGGCGGTATCGCCGCCGCTGCGGGCGGAACTGCTGACCCTGGCGGCCGATTTGCGGGTGGCCCCTCTGCCGGCAGGGCTGGAGCGCTGGGCCAAGCGGGTTCAAATCCCGGAGGCCCGGGCCCTGGCTCAGACCCTGATACACCAGCAGCAGCTCGGGTTCCCACTGGCCGCAGCGCTGGCCCGGGAAGAGGCCCACTGCCTGAGTCTGATCCGCCAACAGGCCCGGCGGCGCATCCAGGCCCATGGCGCCATTCTGGCCGTGGTCACAGCGGTGCTGCTGTTCAATACCCTGGTGCTCTACTTTATTCCGGCTGTATATAGCCTTCCGGGCCTCAGTCGGCCCTGAGTGTCCGGGAGTTGACATAGATAGCTGACTTCCTGGAGGTGGGAAGCATGCGCGAAAAGTTGGCCAGGTTCCTCCGCCGGGAGCAGGGCGGCATCGCCGTTTACGTGGCCGAAGCTGTCTTGCTGGTGGCCGTGGTTGTGGCTGGCATCCTGGTCATCGCCGCAACCAAGGAGCTGGGGAACTTCATGTCCACAACGGTCCAGAAAGTGATTGCCTGGGCCAAGTAGGTCCGGTCCGGCGGCCCGGCACCGTGCCGGGCCGTTCCCTTTTTCCCGCTGGCAGCCGGGCCAAGCTGGAGGTGATGCCGGTGTCCCACTATCTGGCGGCTCTGACTGGCATTCTGCTCCTGGTTACCACGGCACTGGGCACCTGGGAGATCATGCAGGTTCTGGGCACCCGCCATGCGGTGGAGGTTGCACTGTTGGAAGGCCAGGCCTGGCTGGCGCCGGACGGCGGACTTTCTCCCCGGGTCCGGACCCGGGTGGAGCAGCGCCTGCGGCAGCAGGGGTTAGACCCGTCCCGGGCCAGGATTACCGGGAGCCCGGCTGGCACACCGGCCGGCCAGGCAGTATGGCTGAAGGTCACCTACCGGCACCGGCTGCCCCTGGCCTGGACAGGGCTGTTCCTGGCTACCGCGGGCGAACGGGGAACGGAGGTGGACCTGGGCGGGCGGGCGGAAGTGCCCTCAGCCCGCATCCCGTGACCGACTGCCGGGGTGGAGCGGCCTCCATGCTACTAGCTGGGATTTTTTGCATGTTTGTGGCAGGTGCCGCCGTCGGCTGCCTGGAATTGGCCCGAGCCTCCGCCCAGGTTGCCCTGGCCCGACGGGTACTGCAGGCCGGGCTGCTGGCGGGCGCCCGGGCCCGGGCCGAAGGCGAGGCTCCCTGCCCGGCACTCGGGCAGGCCCTGCGCCGCAATCTGCCTCCGGTGGACCGGCCGGATTTCACCTGCACCACCGGTGTAGCCACTCTGACTGCTCGGGTGGGATGGACCTATCACTTTGCCTTTCTGCCGCTGCCCCCCGCGCAACTGGCGGTACAACAGCAGTGGCCGGCACCGGCACCGCAGCAGGCAGAAACAAAGCACAAGTAGAAGCCATACGCTACTGCATGGTCCGGAGAGGATGACACCCTTGCCGCGGGGCTATCTGGCGGTGGCCACGGCCGCTGCCTTCTGGGGAATCTCGGGGACCCTGGCCAAATTCATGTTCCACCAATCCGTAGACCCGGCGGTGCTGTCCAATTTCCGCCTGACCTTTTCCTTTTTGCTTCTGGCGGCTTACATGTGGTTGTTCCGGCCAGAACTGTTGCGGGTACCCCCGGGGCAATGGGGCCCGATCGCGATATGGACACTGGCGGGCCTGACCCCCACCCAGTACACCTATATGCTGGCCATCAAACATACCAACGTGGCAACCGCTATCTTTCTGCAATACCTGATGCCCGTGGTGGTGGCCCTGTACATCAAGGTAGCCCGACGGCAACCAATGGGCCGTACGCTGGCAGGTGCCCTGTTTCTGGCCACGGGCGGCGGCGCACTGCTCATCTTCGGAGCCGGCGCCGGGCTCCGGCTGTCGCCGGTGGGGCTCGCCGCCGGACTGCTATCCTGTCTGTTCTTCAGCTTCTATACGGTTTATGGAGGCACCCTGGTCGGCCGGATCAACTCCTGGACGTTGCTGGTCTGGGCCCTGGGGATGGGTGCGCTGGTGTGGAACCTGGTGTTACCGCCGTGGGTGACCATTCCGCAAATCAAGGACCCGCTGATCTGGGGGTTTTTCGCCTATCTGGCGCTCCTGGCCACCATCGTGCCCTTCGGCCTGTTCCTTTGGGGGTTGCGCCAGGTGGCTCCCACCCCAGCAGCACTCACGGGCATGCTTGAACCCGTCGTGGGTGCACTTGCTGCCTGGTTTGCCCTGGGCGAAACACTCTGGTGGCCCCAGGTAAGTGGGGGAATCATGATTCTGACAGCCGTTTCCGCTGCCCACTGGCAGGGGCATCGTACCCGGGTGCACCATTCGAAAGGAGCCTGACGCCCGATGGCCGCATCTGCAACTACCGACTCGCCCCATCGTCGCTCTGTGCTCGTACCGCTGGCGGCTGTGGTGGTGATGACCAGCGCCCTGTATGCCGGCAATGGGCTGGCCCAATACCTGCATCTGGGCACCGCCGGAATGGTGGCCCTGGGTGAACTCGCCCTCCTGGCGGCCGTGCTGGGCTTTATCGCCGCCGAGCGATTGGGGGTCCGCGGACTGGGGCTGCACGGGGGCTGGAAGGCTGCAGACTCCGCCTATGTTCCCGCTCAACTGGTCGGGCACTTTGTGGTGAGCATCGCCCTGGGTCTGCTCCTGACCCGTGCCGGGTATCTGCGGACCGAACCCAGGGCCCTGGGAGTACTGGAGAACCTGGCGGCCCAGCCTGTGGCACAGGCATTGGCCGGTGCCCTGCTGGTTGCAGTCCTGGCAGGCATTTGTGAAGAAGTTGCCTTCCGGGGGTATCTGATTCCGCGCCTGGAGTCTGCCGGCCTGCCCACGGTGGCGGCAGTGACAATCAGTGCCTTGGCCTTTGGTCTGGTGCATGTGCCCGGTTATGGCTGGCTGGCTTCCCTGCCCAAGCTGCTTTCCTTCGGCTTACCGGTTGGCTTCTACTTTGCCCACCGTCGCAGCCTGTGGCCAGTCATGGTCGCCCACTTTTTGGTGGACTTCACCGGCCTGGCCCTGCTGGTACTGGCGGCGCACGTTTTAAAACACACGTGAGCCAGAAAAACACAAAGAGGCGCCCTGACCAGCAGGGCGCCAAATTAGCAGTGGGAGTTGTGGCTTAGAAGCGGCGGGGTTCCTTCGGCCGGGCCTCGTTGACGGTCAGGGGACGGCCGCCATAGTCGGCACCGTTCAGGGCGGCAATGGCTGCCTCGGCGATGTCAGTCGGCACCTCCACGAAGCCGAAGCCGCGGGAGCGGCCGGTCTCACGATCGCTGGCGATCCGGGCGGAGATGACTTCTCCGTAAGCGCCCACCAGTTCCGTGAGGTCTTCGGGGGTAGTAGCCCAGGGCAGGTTGCCAACATAAAGGGTCGTCGTCATGATTTCGCAGTCTCCTTGGAATCAGAATTTCAGAGTCGCGACCACACAAAAACGGCACCCGGTCGCAGTGCCGAGCGCCGCAAGGATCTCGTTCCTGAGCTCTTCGGCCGCAAACCACGTATGCACGCTTGGCGGTAACACCGCCCTCCGATATAGCAATGATACAAGGTTTTGGCTCAGGGCGCAAGTCACATATACACATAAAGGGATCCGGAGCCACACCAGCCAGCTAATCCATCGAAAAAAACTCCTTCAGGCGCTTGACATTGGAGCGGCTGACCAGCACTTCGCTGTGGGCTTTATCCTTCATCTTCAGCAGATAGGCCCCGTTAAAGTACGGGCTGATTTCTCGTATTTGGAATATATTTACCAGATAACTGCGATGGCTACGAAAGAATTGGGCCGGTGGCAACCGCTCCGTCAGTTCCTGCAGAGTATAACGTGTCAACAACCGCTCCTGATTGGTCTGGACGTAAACATTGTATCCTTCGGAGAAAACATAGACGATGTCTGGCAACGGCAGCGGCACCTGGCGGTCGTCTCGCTCGCAGAGTACCCACTGCAGATAGTTGCCCTTGCGCGGCTCCTTCTCTTCGGCCCGCTCCGGCGGGCCTTCTTCTGATTGCCCACGGGCCGCCGCAACGTTCCCTTTCGCCTCGCGTAGGCGCTGTATGGTTTCCGCCAGCCGCTCATCGTCAAAGGGTTTCAGCAGGTAGTCCACCGCTCGCATCTCAAAAGCTGGCACGGCGTAATTTTCGTGTGCGGTGACAAATACCACCTTGGGCGGAATCTCCCGGGCCCGCAGTTGCCGTGCCACATCAATGCCACTCATCCCCGGCATCTGCACATCCAGAAAGACCACATCATACTCCAGAGCCTCAATGAGCCGTAAGGCCTCACGGGCGTTGGTCGCTTCACCGATGATCTCAACATCCAAATGTTTGGCCAGTCGGAAGCGGAGTTCCATCCGGGCTGGGTACTCGTCGTCGACAATCAAAGCCTTTAGCACCACGGAATATCGCTCCCTCGCTGGCAAGATTGGCAGGGTTAGGGGCTGTCGGCCGTCACAGTCGGGGCAGGGGGTACTGTGCTGGCGGTTAGCGGAATCCGCACCCGTATCGCCGTACCCCTGCCGGGGCGGGACTTCACCCGCAGCCGGTTCTGGTGTCCATACAGGCTGATCAGGCGGTCGTTCACGTTGGTCAGGCCCAGCCCCATCCCGGTGCCGTAACCTTCCTCGAAGATCCGCCGGACTGTGTCGTCGTCCATACCGACCCCATTATCAAACACTAACACCTGGATTTCGTCCCTGACCCGCCGGACCAACACGCCCACCTCGCCCCCCTCTTCCTGGGGGGCTAACCCGTGCACGACAGCGTTTTCGACCAGTGGCTGCAGGGTCAGGATGGGCACCGGCACGTTCAGAGCTTTTGGGTCCAGTTTAAACTTGACCTGTAGTTTTTCACCGAACCGCGCCTTCTCAAGGCTCAGGTAAGTGTTAATGTACTCGATTTCGTCCTGCAATGTGATAAAGCTGCCACGGTAATTTAACGACTTGCGGAAGAAAGCGGCCAACTGCACTAGCAATTCCCGGGCCTTTTCCACGTCGGTGCGGCTGAAGTGGATGATCGTATTCAGGACGTTAAAAAGAAAATGCGGGCGAATTTGCGCCTGTAGGGCTTCCAGACGAGCCTTGGTGGCCAACTGGCGCTGCCGGTCCAGTTCCGCCAATTCCATCTGAATACCAAGCAACTGGCTGATACCTACCGCCAGCCGGGCGATATGGGGCGGCAATGGCTCGCTGGAGACCCGGTAAAGTTTGAAGGTCCCCACTACTTCATCCCGGAATTTCAGCGGTGCGATCACGGCCGATTTGAGCGGATGCGGGCAAGTAGGCTCGTCGCAGGCCAGGACACTGGGGTCAGCCACCACCAGCGGTTGGCCGCTCCTGAGCACCCGCCGGGTTCCTTTGGTGAGAATGGGTCCCCCTTGCCGGTGGCGCCGGCAACCAAGACCGCAAAAACCCAGGATCTCCTTGGTATCGGTGATGGCTACGGCGTCGACTTCGGTGATCTTTTTCATGATCTCGACGATTTTTTGAGCGCTTTCTTTGTTCAGGCCCTGGCGCAGGTAAGGAAGGGTTTCGCCGCTGATGCGCAGAGTAGCGTCAAACGAAGCCGACAGACTTTCCAGTTCGCCGCTTGAGGTGCCTGCCGCCACGCGCCCCGATCCGCGGACCAGGTGAATGCCCACCAGTCCGAGCAAGGTGACCAGGCAGATGACGGCCACCTGCACGCCGCCGGGCAGCCAGATTAAGGCCGCCAGTGCGCCGGCTGTCAGGGCGCCGAAGAGATACAGCCAGGTGCGGATATGAGTCACCTCCTGAGCTTGCCGATGCTCCTAACTTCGCTGCCCGAAGTGCAAACCCCTAGTGCTCCCAGCCTTGAGACCGCTACGCCCCACCGGTACCGTGCATCCCTGCCCTTCATCTTTTTATCATAAATGACGGGCTTCGTGGCTCCCGTGCTATAATAACACCATGACAATACACGAATTGGCCCATAATCTGTATCTGGTTCCTATCCCCATACCGGTCCCCCTAAAAGTCGTAAATGCATACGCCCTCAAGGGGAGCAACGGCTGGACCCTGGTGGATACCGGCTTCCACGACGACGGCGCCGAGGCCGCCTGGCGGTCTGCCTTCGCCACACTGGGCTTTGGGCCCGGCGATGTGGAGCAGATTCTGGTCACCCATATGCACCCTGACCACTACGGTGCCGCCGGCTGGCTGCAGGAATGGACCGGTGCCCCGGTGCTGATGCACGCGCCGGAGGTGCCACTGACGAAAAAGGTCTGGGACCCGGCCTATCAGTTGGGATCACTGGTGGAGGCATTCTTCCGGCGCCACGGCCTGCCGGCTGATCGGGCGGAGATGGCCGGCAACCACCAGGGCACCAAGGCCGTTCAGGTCAGCCCGGCGCCACAGCTCACCTCAATCCCCACCGATGCCGTCATTCCCCTGGGAGACCGCCACTTCCGGGTGATCTGGACCCCCGGCCACTCCGACGGTCTGGCGGTATTTCTGAGTGAGGATGACGGGATTCTGCTGGTCAACGACATGGTGCTGCCCAAAATTACCCCCAATGTCCCGCTCTGGCCCGGATCGAACCCGGATCCGCTGGGCAGCTTCCTGGACAGTCTCCGGCGCGTGGCCATGCTGCCGGTACGACGCACCTTCCCCGGACATCGCACGGAAATTGCGGATCTGGCCGCCCGCTGCTCCGAAATCGCTGCCCATCATGATGTACGCCTGTCCGCCATACTGGACATGATCGGCGATCGGTCCCTGACCGCCTGGGAGGTCAGCCAGGCACTGTTCGGCGATGAGCCCGACCACCATCATACCCGGTTTGCCCTGGCGGAGACCCTCAGCCATGTGGAATATCTGACCCTTCGGGATTACCTGTGCCGCCAGGAAGACGAACACACGGTGCGTTATTTCCGGAAACCAGCCTGACCGCTGACAGCAAACCGCGCCGGGGGTGGACAAGCCCACCCCCGGCTGATTGCAGGCGATTAAGTCGGTGAAGCCTGAAGAAACCGCACCAGTTCATCGGAAACAAGCTGGCTGTTCCACCGCGGTACGCCGTGCAGTTCCACTTCCGTGCACAGGGTGAAGGCCCCCGCATGCCGACGCAAGTGCTCGGCCGTGCGTCCGCGGACCAGGACCGGCCGCAACGGATAGGGCAGGGAGTGCTCCGTCCAGGCTTGCTCTGCCGCCTGATAGCCCGCCATTTCCCCGCCGGCCGGATAGAATCCGGCCGCCCACGATTCCCACGCTCCCACCCGTTTGGCGGCAGCCACCCGCCCTGACTCCCGGCGCAGGGCCACGAGGCCGTCCTCTCGGTCCGGCCCGGCGGGGAGTTGCAGCCATTCCCGCTCAAGGGAGCGCAGTCGCCGTTCTTCTTCCTGGATTGCCAGCGCGGACAGCGGCACCGCCAGAACGACCACCCCGCAGGGGGACAATGCCGATGGGCAGGGGTCGGTGCGGGCCGAACCAGGGATCCACTTCAGGTTTACCAGCGGCCGGTCTCCGGCCGCCAGCAGCGCGTCCAGCCAGCGGAGTGCATCTGCACGCGGGTCCTGCAAGACCAGACCGGCCTGTGCCCCCAGCTTGCGCAGCATTGCCGCTCGTTGCCCGGCTCCGCTGCCGGCCTTGACCGGTGATTCACCACCCGCCCGGACTCCAATCAGCCGGACCTCGGCGCCACTGCTGTCCCTGCCCCGGGCCATGACCAGTGGCAGGCCGGCCTGCCACATCTCCCGGAACAGTACCTCCCCTGCTGCCCCTGTCCAGCCTCCAGACACCTGGAAGACCCGAACCCCCAGATACAACGGCACCTTTTGTTCGTCCGGGCGCCCGCTCGAAACCCGCAGTTCCAGCCGCCAGCCCCCGGGAACTGGCAGGCGCCCTTCGCCGGCCAGATCGTCAAACTGCGACTGCAGTCCGCCGAACTTCACTGGCGGCCCAGGAGCCGGTGCAGCCAGGGCCGCTTCGGCGGCGGCGCGTACCTGGGCATAAGGCTGTGGGCCAACTACCCAGAACTCCTGCCCGGCCGGCCCGGTCAGCACCAGGGTCGGGCACGCAAGGATCCCAGCCTCCCCGGCGGCCGCCACCGACGCCTCCAGGTCAGCCATCAGGTCCGGGGCACTCAGTTCTGCCTGCAACTGGTCGCTATTTAGCCCGCACGCTTCGGCCAGATCCAGCAAGACCGTGGTCAGGCTAATGTTTCGTCCCCACCGCATGACCGCCTCAGCCTGCGCCTCAAAATAGCGATTGGCCACTGCACTCTCCTGGCGTTGTGCAGCCAACCACGCTGCGGCCGCCGCCCAACTGGTGGCAATGGGATCGGTCTCCCAGTGGTGCTGGCTGGCGGGCCGGCCCATGGTCAGAGCCACCTCAGCCAGGTGCGGCGCCATGTCCCGGCACCGGTACGGAGGTTCCGCCTGGGCGCTGTCCTCCGCCACCGGGCGAAGGGGCGTGACCACGTACTCAAAGGTGATCCTGTTCGCATACTCCTGCTGCAATGCCGCCGCCTGCGGCAGTGCCTGCCAGGTGTAACCGCAGGTCGGGTCCACATACATGCGTGCGCTTAACGTATGCAACCCTCCGTCATGACACGATTCCCTCACGCCTGACCCCTAATAATGCCGTACCTATTGTTTCTATGTAGAAACGTTTAACGCCTTCAAAAGGAAACGGCCCCGGATAGACCCGGGACCGTGACATTCGCACGCGTTATGACTGACCGCCAGCCGCCTCGGCCCGGCGCAGGATCGCCAGGTCATCAAACGGCTGGGTCTTTTCCCGGGCATTCTCCAACTGCTCCCAGGCGTGATAGCTGCTACGTACCAGAGGGCCGGCCTCGCAGTGTTTGAAACCCCTGTCCAGGGCAGCCTGCCGGAGTTCGGCAAATTCATCGGGATGGACCCAACGCAGTACGGGTAGGTGTTTCGGCGTGGGTTGCAAGTACTGCCCCAGGGTAAGGATTTCTACCCCGGCGGCCCTGGCATCATCCATCGCCTGCAGGATTTCAGCGCGGGTTTCATCAAAGCCGAGCATCAGGCCAGTCTTGGTCAGCAGGTCAGGCCGGAGTTGCCGGGCCTGCGCCAGGACCTGTAGAGAGCGCTCATACCGGGCACGGGAACGCACCGCCGGTGTCAGCCGACGCACCACCTCCAGGTTATGGGCGAAGATTTCCGGCCTGGCTGCCACCACCGCCGCCAGGGCCTGGCGGTCACCGCTGAAGTCCCCGGTGAGAACCTCAATGGCTGTGCCGGGGCTGGCCTGACGAATGGCGACGAGGGTGGCAGCAAACACGGCCGCGCCGCCGTCGGGCAGGTCGTCCCGGTCCACGCAGGTGATCACCACATGTTGCAGGTTCATTCGGGCGACAGCCTCGGCCACCCGCTGCGGTTCCCCGTCGTCCACTGCCCCGCCGGGCCAGCCGGTCTTGACGGCACAGAAGCCACAGTTGCGGGTGCAGGTGTCACCCAGGATCATAAAGGTGGCGGTGCCGTGGTTCCAGCACTCATAGATATTGGGGCAGCGGGCTTCCTCGCAGACGGTGTGCAGCGTTTGCTGCCGAAACATGTGTCTGAGTTCAACAAAGTTTTCCTGGGTTGCCAGGTTGACCTTTAACCAATCGGGTTTCCGCATGGTGGGCTGACGAACCCCCCCGCCGCGCCGCATCCCGGTCTCACTCATGACACCACTTCCTTGCTATACCAGTCGCAACCGATATTTGATCTTATCATACCCGGCCATTCCCGCATGGCCGGTGATGGCGTTGGCAATCAGCCGTAAAAGCTAAGGAGGTGACTGGCAGGAGCCTGCCAGTCAAGAGCGTATTTGAAGGACTATCAGACGAATTAGGCGGAAGGAGAAAGACGGAGATGACGACTACCCTCGGCCGGGATACGGAACTGACATGGCTTGGCCACTCGACCTTTCAAATTCGTACGCCTGGGGGCAAAACCCTCCTGGTGGACCCGTGGCTCAGCGGAAACCCAGCCTGCCCGCAGTCCTTCAAGGACCAGCCCCCGAAGGCCGATGCACTGCTGCTTACCCACGCGCACGGCGACCACATCAGTGATGCCGTGGAAATTGGCCGCCAGACCGGCACCAAGATCGTCAGTATCTTCGAGATATACCTGTGGCTGGCTAACAAGAAGGGCGTCCCCGGCGCCATCGGCATGAATAAGGGCGGTACCATTGAGGTGGTGGATGGGGTCAAGGCCACCATGGTCCATGCCTTGCATTCCTGCGGCATTCAGGACGGGGACCAGGTGATTTACGGCGGCGAGGCCTGCGGCTGGGTGATCCGGATGGAGAACGGCTTTACCGTCTACCATGCCGGGGATACCATGATTTTCAGCGACATGCAACTGATCGCCGAGCTATGGCAGCCTGATCTGGCCCTGTTGCCCATCGGTGACTTCTACACGATGGACCCGCGGCAGGCAGCCCGGGCGGCGCGCATGCTTGGGGTCAAGCACGTGATCCCCATGCACTGGGGCACCTTCGAGGCCCTACCCGGCAAGCCGGAACATCTGCGCCAGCACCTGCAGGGCACCGGCATTGAAGTGCTGGAGCTGCAGCCGGGCGGGTCGGTCCGGTAGGCCCATTCGGCACGCACAGGCCCCGGTATGTCCCCCAGCGGGGGACATACCGGGGCCCTTTCGGTTATTCAGAGCGTTTGTCCCGGAGCAAACGCTTCCAGGCGCCGTTTCACCGACTGCAGGAACCGCCCGACCACCAGCCCGTCCAGGATGCGGTGATCAAGGCTGCAGCACAGATTGACCATGTGGCGGATGGCAATGGCATCGTTTTCGAGTACAACCGGCTCCTTGACCACCGCTTCCAGGCTGAGGATCGCCGCCTGGGGGTAGTTGATGATGGGCTGTGACAGCACCGACCCGAAGGAACCGGTATTGTTGACGGTAAAGGTGCCGCCCTGGATGTCATCGAGGGAAAGTCTGCCCGTCCGAGCCCGGCCGGCCACCTCGTGAACGGCGTGGGCCAGGCCGGTGATGGACAGCCGGTCCGCATTTCGGATTACCGGTACAGCCAGGGCGTCCGCCGTGGCCACCGCCACTGAGATGTTCAGATCCCGCCGGATCAGGATGTGGTCCCCGGCCCAGGTGGAATTCATGATCGGGTATTCCCGCAGGGATTCAGTGACGGCCCTGATCACGAACGGAAGATAACTCAGGCTGATGCCCTCGCGGGCTTTGAACTCAGCCTGCATCTGGTCCCTGAGCCGGGACAGGCCGGTGACATCGACCCGGACCATGGTCCAGGCATGGGGCTGTTCCCGCTTGGCCTGCAGCATCTTATCGGCAATGCGCCGGCGCACGGGCGTGAGCGGCACCACCTGGTCTGCTCCGGTAACGGCCGCCGGTGCGGCGGCAGGCATGGCGGCTGGGGGGTCGGGTGGTACCGGAACCGCCACCCCAGCGGCAGCCTGCCCCGGTATGACCGTTCCCACCACTGCCGGTGCCGCCATCACCGGTGCGGCGGTGGAAGCCGCCGGTACCCCGGTGGTGGTGCCGCGCCGGGCGACAAAAGCTTCCACGTCTTTACGCGTGATCCGCCCACCCAGTCCGGTACCGGGGACCCGGTTCAGATCCACATTGTGTTCACGGGCCAGTTTCATGACGGCTGGGCTGAACCGCCCGCCCGGCAGGCCGCCCCCATCGGTGGCTGCATTAGCCCGAACAGCCGCCCAGGCAGGAGCTGCCGCCTCGGCGGCGATCGCGACACGGGCGGCCCCCCCGGCGGACTGGGCCGGGACCTCTGCAGCGACTGGGGCCGCAGTAGGGGCGGGTGCTGCCGAGGCGTCCGCCAGGTCCATGCGGGCGATCACGCTGCCGACTTGGATGCTCACGCCTTCCGGCACCTCCAGACCGACGATCACACCGTCGGCCGGTGCCGGGATTTCCGTATTCACTTTATCGGTTACCACCTCGGCAATCGGGTCGTAGCGACGCACCCGGTCACCCGGCTTGACCAGCCATTTGGTAATTGTGCCCTCAGTGACGCTTTCGCCCAACTGGGGCAGGTTGATATCTGTCGCCACTGTGCTGGTAACCTCCCTCACCCGTCACTGCGCCCTCAGAACTGCGCCAGTTCCCGCATCTTGGCGGCAACCTTCTCCGGGCTGAGCATGTAGGCCTTTTCTAGCGGGCCGGCATAAGGCATCGCCGGCACTTCCGGTCCGGTCAGCCGCATCACCGGGGCGTCCAGGTCAAATAGCGCCTTTTCCGCAACCAGCGCCGATACCTCGGCCCCCAGACCCATGAAGCCGCTATCTTCATGGACAATCAGCACCTTACCGGTGGCTGCTACAGAGCCAAGAATGGTCTCCTCATCCAGGGGGCGGAGGGTACGCAGGTCCACCACCATGGCACTGATACCTTCCGTCTCGAGTTGCTGGGCCGCCTCCAGGCAGAAGTGCAGGGTCTTGCCGTATGAGAGCACAGTCAGGTCGGAACCCTGCCGCTTGATATCCGCCTTGCCGATCGGCAGGGTGTAGTCCTCACCCGGCACCTCCCCCTTGACGGCCCGGTATAAACCCTTATGTTCCAGGAACAGAACCGGGTCCTCATCGCGGATACTGGCCTTGAGCAACCCCTTGACGTCGTGAGGTGTGCTGGGGGCCACGATCTTCAGGCCCGGGGAATGGGCAAAGTGCGCCTCCACTGACTGCGAATGATACAACCCGCCGTGCACACCGCCACCGTAAGGTGTGCGAATCACCAGCGGGCAGAACCAGGACCCGTTGGAACGATAGCGCATCCGGGCCGCCTCGGAAATGATCTGGTTCATGGCCGGCCAGATGAAGTCGGCAAACTGGATCTCACATACTGGCCGCATGCCGTTCAGGCTAGCCCCGATGCCAACACCCACAATGGCAGACTCCGTGAGAGGCGTATCGATCACGCGCTCCTCGCCGAACTCGTCCATCAGCCCCTGGGTGGCGCGAAATACGCCTCCCCGCTTGCCCACATCCTCGCCCATGACAAAGACCCGCCCGTCCCGGCGCATCTCATCCCGCAGGGTCTCACGGACCGCCTCAATATACTGCATCATCGGCATGCCCGACTAACCCTCCTTGTACACGTGGCGCAACAGGACGTCCACGCTGGGTAGTGGCTGCGCTTCTGCCCACTCATTGGCATCATCGATCTCCCGCCGGACCCGCTCCTCCAGGATTTCATTCCTGGCTTGGTCCAGCAGACCCACGCTCACCAGGTACTGGTTCATCACGACAATGCAGTCACGTTGCCGGGTCCGCTCCAGGTCCTCCCGGCTCCGATAGGTCTTGTCATCGTCGTCGGAGGAATGGGGCGTCAGCCGGACACTCTTGGATTCGATCAGGGTACTGCCTTCGCCCCGCCGGGCCCGCGCCACGGCGTCACGAAAGGCGGCGTAAACCTCCAGCACGTCCAGACCATTGGCAATGACACCAGGCATGCCGTACCCGGCGGCACGGTCAGCCACGTTGGCGCAAGCCAGTTGCTTCTCCAGGGGCACGGAGATGGCGTATTCGTTGTTCTGAACATGGAAGATGCAGGCCAGCCTGTGCACACCGGCAAAGTTGAGCCCCTCGTGGAAGTCGCCCTGGTTGGACGAGCCCTCCCCAAACGAGGTGACCGCCACCGTGTCTTCCCGGCGCATTTTCGCCGCCAGCGCAATTCCCACCGCGTGCTGCAACTGGGTGGTGACCGGGGAAGACTGGCTGACGATGTTGTGCTGGCGGTGCCCCCAGTGGTGGGCCATCTGGCGCCCGCCGGAGGACGGATCGGCCGCCCGGGCAAAGGCGCCCAGCATGATGTCCCGCGGCGTCATGCCAAAAACCAGTACCTTACCTAAATCCCGATAATAAGGGAGCAGCCAATCCTTCCCCCGCTGCATGGCATAAGCAGCGCCGACCTGGGCCGCTTCCTGCCCCTGCGCACTGATGACGAATGGGATCTTGCCGCCGCGCTGCAGCAACCACAGACGTTCGTCGAGCCGCCGGGTCAGGAGCATGTAGTAGTACAGGTCCAGTGCCTGTTCATCGGTCAAGCCCAGTGCGCCATGCCGACTCTGCATTTTGCTGATCGCCACGCGCCAATCTACCTCCCTTGGAATCTAGCTGTGCAGGGCCCGTCCTTCTACGGCCAGGGCCGCCTCCCCGAAGATTTCGGACAAAGTCGGGTGCGGATGTACGGCAATGGTGATTTCCCAGGCCGTGGCGTTAAGTAGCCTGGCCAGTCCGGCCTCGCTGATCAGCTCGGTAACGTGTGGACCCACGAGATGCGCACCCAACAGTTCGCCAGACTGGGCATCGGTCACCAGCTTGGCAAAACCGTCGATTTCACCGAACACCTGTGCTTTGCCGATGCTCCGAAACGGGAATTTACCCACCTTTACCTCCCGGCCGCTGCGGTGGGCTTCCTCTTCGGTCAGGCCCACGGAGGCCACTTCAGGGCGAGTGTAAACGCATCTGGGCACCCGTGCACGGTCCAGCGGGTAGGGCTGGTGTCCGGCGATATGCTCGACGGCAATCAGCCCCTGGTGAGCCGCCACATGAGCCAGGCCGCCGCCCACGACATCGCCGATGGCATAAATGCCGGGTTGGCCGGTCCGCTGAAATTCATCGACCTGGATGCGGCCCTGTTCCACGCGAATCCGTTCAAAACTCTCCAGGCCGATGCCATGGATGTTGCACTCGCGCCCGGCCGAGACCAGCAGGGCGTCCGCCGTTACTATCTCCCGCTGACCGTCCAGTTCATAACTGATGCTGACCTCGCCATCAGCCGTAGTGACGGAGTCAGTCAGAACCTTTACGCCGGTGATGATTTGCACTCGGCGCCGTTTGAACAACTTGGCGATCTCATCCGCAATCTCAGGTTCCTCTCCGGTCAGGATCCGGGGCAACGCCTCGAGCACGGTCACCTGCACGCCAAAGTCACTATATAGACTGGCCCACTCCATCCCAATGGCACCACCGCCCAGAATCACCATTCGGCCCGGCAGGGCCTCATGGGCCAGAATCTCGTCAGAGGTAAAAGTATGCCGACCATCAATGGGAATTCCCAGGGTGCGGGGACAGCTGCCGGTGGCGACGATGATAGCCTGCGCCTCCACCTTTTCTGTCTCGCCGTCCTCAAGGCTGACGGATACCCAGCCACTAGGGGCAAAGATGGAGGGCGCCATCAGGGTGCCCGTTCCGTGCAGCACCGTCACGCCAGCCCGTTTCAGCAGGCCCTGAACACCCTTATGCAGGTTGCCCACGATTTTATCCTTGCGGGCGACCACGCCCGGAAAGTGCACCCCCACCTCCGTCGCCTTCAGTCCGAAGGATTCCGCCTGCTGCATTTCATGGTAGACCTCCGCACTGCGCAGGAAGGACTTGCTGGGAATGCAGCCACGATGCAGGCAAGTGCCCCCGAGCTTGTTCTTCTCCGCTACGCCGACCTTCATTCCCAGTTGTGCGGCGCGCAGTGCCGCGACATAGCCGCCGGTGCCACCGCCCAGGATCAGCAAGTCAAATTCGGCCATGCGTTTTGCCCTGCTCCCTTCGACCCCGCGTCTCTCTTAGTCTTTGCAATAAATGTGCCAAACGCGCCAACGCCCCACAGCCCAAATTGAGCCGGGGTTCCCTGCAATCCATGACACGGGTGCGCTATAATTTGCAGGCCACTATCTGCAACTAACGGACGCCGGTGATCAGAAACCGGGTGCCATCGCCCGGGCCTTGGCCTGAAAGCCATCAGCGTAACCGGTATTGCCGAACATCCGCCAGCACCGCGCCATAGCCGACAGAATTTCTACGTATTCCGCCCGAACTTCCCGACGGACGGCCAGCACCCACCCTGCATTCCCTTCCTCCTCTAGTAAGTCCCCCAGAAAGAGACACTCCGCCTCCTGATATGCGGCCAGGGCACCGGGCACATCTCCGCCCGTCTCCCGTTCGGTGCCGATCCGGGTCCATGCACGCATGGCCTTCAGGTCAACCCAGGCGTCAGCCGGCAGGTGCAGAGCAAATTGCCCGCCGGCATGACTGATCTGTACCTCGCCGCACTGAACCGCCAGGGACTGGCAGAGCCTTGCTGCAATGCTGTGCACCAGTTCGACGCTATAGGCCGGGCCGGCCCGCGGCGAACCCAGCCACCGCACCAGGTCCGTCGTCCGGGCGCCGGGGAGGGTCAGTAGGATCTTGAATAGGGTTCGGGCCGGTCCACACGGCAGATCGATGGACCGCGCGTCCGCCAGTGCGCTGAAGCGGCCAAGCAGAAAGAAACGGCAGTCAGCCAAGTCCCCACCTCCGGGGGCACCTTTGCATGTATATTTCCGGAGAAGCCGACAAATCCCTGCCTGTTCCTTCTATCTTATCGAACCATTCCCTCAAGTTGCTCAACGCCGACGGTTGACTGTCAGACAATGTTGCAATTGGTTTCCTTTATACGAACTCAAGATAACATCGATTAGGACGATGCCGCCACTCTATGGTATGGTTAGATTAAGCGACAAACAACGTCTGCGGGAGGTCTGACCGCGGTGAAGCTGCGCATTGCCATTAACGGCTTCGGGCGCATCGGCCGGATGGTATGCCGCCGGGCAATCGAAGATCCGCATCTCGAACTGGTGGCTATTAACGCCTCCTATGACAGCAAGACCTTGGCTCACCTCCTCAAGTATGACACGGTCCACGGCCGGTTCGACCTGCCGGTTGAGGCCCTCCCGAATGGGTTGCGGATTGGCGACCAGGTGGTCCAACTGGTCAGTGACCGGGTCCCGGCCAATCTCCCCTGGGGCCGGCTTGGAATTGATGCCGTGGTGGAAGCCACCGGCAAGTTCCGGGGCGGCGAAGGGGTCCGGGGACATCTCCAGGCCGGCGCCCGCAAGGTCATCATCACCGCCCCGGCCAAGGGCGATGTCGATGCCACCCTGGTCTACGGTGTAAACCATGAACTGTATGACCCGAACGCCCATCACATCATCAGCGCCGCTTCCTGTACCACTACCTGCCTGGCTCCGGTGGCGAAGGTCCTGCACCGGGAGTTCGGGCTTATCAGCGGTCTGATGACCACGATCCATTCCTATACCAGTGATCAGAACCTTCTGGATAATCCGCATAAGGATTTGCGGCGGGCCCGCGCTGCCGCGATGAGCATTGTGCCCACCAGCACGGGAGCGGCCAAGGCGGTTGGCCTGGTGCTGCCGGAACTGAAGGGAAAGCTGAATGGCTTTGCCCTGCGTGTGCCGACACCGGATGTTTCTGTGGTTGACCTGACCGCCCGGTTCGATGAACCGGTGACGGCTGAAATCATAAATGCCACACTGCGGGCCGCTGCGGACGAGGATATGCGGGGAATTATCGAATTTGGCGAGGAACCCCTGGTTTCCGGTGATTATGTTGGCAACAGTGCATCAGCGATCGTGGATGGTCTGATCACGGTCGTGGGACCGGACAATCTGGCCAAAATTGTGGTCTGGTATGACAATGAATGGGGTTATTCCTGCCGGGTGGTAGACCTGGTGACGTATATGGCTCGGGTAGGGGCAGCCGCCCCGGCTGTAGCCGGCTGATCGTAAGCGCGGCAAAGCGCACCTGCGTTGGCAGGTGCGCTTTGTGTCATTGCCGGTCAGTAGCCCCGTTGCCGGTCCACCACGCCGAGCAGCGGCTGCCCGCACGTATACCGGCGATAGTTCTGCAGGAATGCTGCCACCATCTCTTCGGGTATGCTCAGGCCCGAGACATGCGGGGTGACGACACAGTTTGGCAACGACCAGAAGGGGTGAGTCGGTGGCAAGGGCTCCTGCGTAAATACGTCCAGAACTGCGCCCCGCAGGTGACCGTCCTGCAGCGCCCTGATCAGGGCCTCTTCGTCGACGGTCGCGCCGCGGCCGACGTTAATGAACAATGCGGCAGGCGGCAGCGCTGCGAACACCTCAGCATCGATCAGGCCACGGGTGGTCGGTGTGCTGGGGAGCACTGCCACCAAGTACTCAAGCCCGCTCGCAAATTCGCAAATTTGCTCTGGCCGGAACATCCGGTTTGCAAATACCTGCGGGCCGCCGGTACGGCTCAGCCCCCATACCTCCATGCCAAAGGCCCGAGCCACGCGGGCCACTTCAGTGCCAATGGCCCCCATCCCGGCGATCCCCAGGCGGCGACCGGCCAGCCGTGCCGGGGGATGCTGCTGCCAGTGTTTCTCAGCCTGCTGGGATTGGTACAGGTCTATCTGCTTCAGGTCTGCCAGCAAATAGGCAAAGATGTATTCGCTGATGATGCTTCCGTAAGGCCCAACCATATGGGTCAAAAGCACCCGCCTGGGCAGGGGCAAGGCCAGCCACTGCTCTACACCGGCCCAGATGGACTGGATCCACCGCAGGCGCGACGCTGCGGCCAGTAGCGAGACTGGCACTGGTTCGGCCAGGAGTAGATCTGCTTGGCTGACCAGTCTGGCTCCCTCCTCGGGCGTTGCCGCGTGGAGGACCCGACCTGGATAGCCAGCCTGGGCGAGAAGTTCAGCGTAAAGCAAAGCTTGTTTGTGGTGGTAAACCAGAAGCGTGTCGTGCACCGTCCTTCGCCTCCGGAAGAAAGTTTCGACACGCCGCACCGTTCGGCCTCCCCGGTCTGTGCAATAGAAAAAACCGGGGGCTGCGGTTAACAGCCCCCGGCGTTCTCTGGTAGCGGTGGAGGGACTTGAACCCCCGACACAGCGGGTATGAACCGCTTGCTCTACCGACTGAGCTACACCGCCGAGAAATGGCGGCGGCCAGAGCCGCCGCCTGCAAGAAAATAGCTCGGGCATCGACCTGCTCTCCCGAGGGCTTGCGCCCCCAGTACCATCGGCCCTGCAGCGCTTCGCTTCCGTGTTCGGAATGGGAACGGGCGGGTCCGCTGCGGTATAGACACCCGAAAGGTGTTTTGTCTTTGCACTTGAGTCTACAGAGGATATGTTTCTTTGCGGGGAAATCTGCGCCACAGGCAGGACGAGGAATGCTTTAGCGGGTCAAGCCCTCGACCGATTCGTACCGGTCCGCTCAACGCCTCACAGCGCTTACACTCCCGGCCGATCAACCTGGTCGTCT
>JAKFDK010000013.1:0-5861 GCA_036676195.1 Clostridia bacterium
AATGGTGGCTACGGAGCGGGCCCTGGCCTTGCGGGCCGCCCGGGCCGCGGCCACGGCAGCCTGGCGCACCTGGGCCAGACCGAACCGGTCCGCCTTGCCCAGCCCCACGAGCAGGACCCGCCGGGCCGCAATCGCGCCCTGCGTATAAAACCAGGCGATTTCGCCCGGAGTCCCCCTGAAGTCACCGGCCCGGACGGCGGCACCGATGATCCCACCCAGAGCCTGATCCACGGCACCGGTAGCGCCCCCCGGGTCAGTCACCCCCTGAAACAGGTTGACCACCAGTACGTCGGTCTCCACAGCCGTGACCGAGCCTACCCATGTTGCGATATTCATAGAGTTGGCTGTCCTCCTGTTCAATCGGGCATGGCTGCCGCCGGGCGCAGTACCTGGCGGAACACCCGCTGGTAGTTGCCGCCTAGAATCTGCACCAGCTCCGCTTCGGCGTAGCCCCGCCGGATCAGTTCCGCTGTCAGGTTGGGCAGGCTGCGGGCATCCTCCAGCCCTTCCGGGACCTGCTCGGTGCCGTCCCAGTCGGACCCCAGGGCCACATGGCCGGCGTTGCCCACCACCTGGCAAACGTGGTCCACATGATCGGCCACCGTCCGCACCGTGGCCCGGAAATGCTCAGGCACCATGAACGCATTCACGTAGGAAATACCAAACACGCCGCCCCGGGCGGCCAGGCTCCTGATCTGATCGTCCCACAAATTGCGGGGATGGTCGAACAGTTGGCGACAGTTGCCATGGGAAAAAACGACGGGTGCCACCGACAGTTCCAATACGTCACGCAGTCCCGCCGGCGGGAGGTGGGCCGTATCGATCACCATCCCCAACCGGTTCATATCATGTACCACCGCCCGGCCGAACCGGGTCAGGCCGCCCCCGGTCTCCCACTCCATGGCCCCGTCGGCCAGGGCGTTGCGGTGGTTCCAGACCAGCCCCATGATCCGCACACCCAGGCGGTAGTAAGCCCGCAGGAGGGCCACATCCCCTTCCAGGGGCTCGCCGCCCTCAATGCCGATCATGACGCCCAGCTTCCGCTGGCTGAAGGCCAGATCCACGTCCACGGCATCCCGCACCAGCATGACCTGGCCGTTCGCCGCTTCCATTTCCTCCAGGAGCTGATCGAGGAGCTGAAAAATTCGGCGGCTGGGCAGGTCGTACGTGGCCGGTGGTGGCCAGAGGGCAAACACCTGGGTGGACAGACCGCCCTGGCGCGCCCGCGGAAAGTCGAGGTGGCCGCCGCTTGGATCGGATTCGTGCAGGTGGCGCTTGCCGGCGAAGGCATCCTGAATGCTGTCACAGTGGCCGTCGATCACCAGGATACGCCGGTGCAGCGCTTCAGCCTGCTCCCGGGCGTGATCAGTGTGTTGCACAGCCAGCCCCCTCGGTTAGGGTTGCTTACCGAACATATAGTTTCCCCACATGTTGGCCATTCCCTGCCCCGGGTGCGGCCCCCTCTGGCTGCAAAAACAACGCCGCCCTTGCGGGCGGCGGTTTCTAGCGAGCACCTGGGCAACTTACCGGGGCTGGACAATCAGTTTTATGGCCGTCCGCTCTTCTCCATCGATTTTGAGATCCGTAAAGGCCGGAACACAGATCAGATCGACTCCGCTTGGTGCGACGAACCCCCGGGCAATGGCAACGGCCTTTACTGCCTGGTTCAGAGCCCCCGCACCGATGGCCTGCAGTTCTGCTGCACCTTTCTCACGGATGCAACCCGCCAGGGCACCGGCTACGGCGTTGGGGCTTGATTTGGCCGATACCTTTAGGACGTCCATAGTCATGGTAAATTCCTCCTCCAATAGGACACCTTGCATGGTGTTCAAGACATATGTTACCTGCGACTCAAAAATGATGCAAGCATTCTGGGATAAAAGGTTAGGAATTCCTTTCGACCCATTTCGATGCTTTTCGACAAATCTACGTACCCGCTTGCTCTCTTTCCTGAATCCTCTGCACCCTCACCGTCTTGCCCGTGACAGGGTCGACTTCAAGCAGGACCGCACACAGGATCGCCGGGCCTTTAGCCACCTCCAGCCGTACAGGCATCTGGGTCCGGAACCGCTCCAGCGCGAGGTCCTTGTCCATCCCGATGACCGACGCCCAGGGACCGCACATACCGACATCGGTCTGGTAGGCGGTGCCACCAGGCAGGATTTGCTCATCGGCTGTCTGGACATGGGTGTGGGTGCCCAGAACGGCACTGACATGGCCGTCCAGAAACCAGCCCATGGCCATTTTTTCAGAGGTGGCCTCGGCGTGGAAATCGACCAGAATCACGGGGGTCATGGCCCGCAGCCGCCGCACCTCCTCATCGATCACCCGGAAGGGGTCATCTGGGTAGAACGGGAAGAAGACACGACCGTGCAGATTGACCACGGCAACCTTGGTACCGTCCCGGGCCGTCACCAGTGTGCTGCCGAGTCCCGGCGTGCCGGGGGGCAGGTTGAGGGGCCGGATCAACCTGGGTTCCTCATCAATGTATGTATAGATTTCGCGTTTATCCCAGGCATGATTCCCCAAAGTGATTACGTCTGCACCAAGCCGGAAGAGTTCATCTGCCAAACCAGGGGTAATTCCCAGCCCTGCCGCTGAATTCTCGCCGTTAATAACCGTCAGATCCGCACCCATTTCCCGCCGCAGGCGGGGCAGGCGCTGTGCCAAAACTTCCCGCCCTGATTTGCCGACCACGTCGCCGCAGAAAAGGATCCGCAAGCTGCAATCCCCCTACAATAAGACTGGCTCATGTATCCACCCATTATACCAGAGCCTGCCTCAACAGTTGGGGGGGAGTTCGGCACCTCCTCCACGGGCCGCCGCTTTTATCTATAGGTACGGAATTTGTGTGCCTTTGGTTCGGTCAGGGTCCCAAATTTGTTCGATAGGCATTTTCGCGTACGAATCGAAAATGGGTGCCTGTCATCTATCGACAGGCACCCCGATCAATCCTGCGCCCAAAAATAGAAAGCGGCCCGTTGCACAAGCACGGACCGCCCTGCTATTGGCTGTACACGTAAACCCGGCCTTCTTCCCGGATGGCGACCAGGTCGCCCTGCATCCGGCCGCGGTTTAATTCCCGCAGCAGTTCAAAAATCGCTTCCTGTTGAAAGGCCGTTTCTTCCTCGACCAGCCAGGGGTCACCGCCGTCGGCCACCAGGTTCGGGCCCACCATTTCCCGCAAGGTCTCTGCCACCAGAATGATCTCTTCCACTCCGAGGGTGGCGGAATCCCGAACTACTTCCACGGCCGCCAGGGTGTCGCATTCGCGCTGCCACTCTACCGTCAGGGCCACCGTTGCCCGCTGTTGCATCTCGGCCAGTGCCAGCAGGGACTCCCGCAGGCGGTCGGCCAGGCCGGCGAGCTGGTCGTCGGTGAAATCGCCGGTTAGCAGAAACCGGATGCGAAAATGATTCTCCGGCGGCCCGCAGCGGATGGCTGCGACCTCGGGGATGCGCAGCAGCATGGCGATGGTGTAGCTGATGACCCGGCTCTGGTGTTCAGCGGCGGCTGTGCTGCGCCCTTTACGCATGCGGTTCACCTGCCTTACATTGCGGGGGCCGGCCCAGCGGGTCCGGCCCCCGTCCCGTCATTAACGTGCGTACTCGACTGCCCGGCTCTCGCGGATCACCGTGACCTTGATCTGGCCCGGGTACTCCAGTTCGTTCTCGATGCGAGAGGCAATTTCCTTGGACAGCTTCAGTGCACCGTAATCATCAATCCGTTCTGGTTTGACCATAATCCGGACCTCGCGGCCGGCCTGAATGGCAAATGCCTTCTCTACCCCATCAAACGAGTCGGCGATGGTCTCCAGCTTTTCGAGCCTCTTGATATAGCTCTCCAGGGTTTCCCGCCGGGCGCCCGGCCGGGAGGCCGAAATGGCATCGGCGGCGGTCACCAGTACAGTCTCAATGGAATGCGGCTCCACGTCACCATGGTGGGTCTCCATTCCGTGGATGACGTCGGCCGACTCCTTATACTTGCGCAGGAGTTGTACACCGATCGCTACATGGGGGCCTTCCATCTCGTGGTCGACCGCCTTGCCAATGTCGTGTACCAGACCGGCCCGCTTGGCCACATCCACGTTAACACCCAGTTCAGCCGCCATAATCCCGGCCAGGTGCGCAACCTCCATCGAATGTTTCAGCACGTTCTGGCCATAGGAGTAACGGAACTTCAACCGGCCCAGCAGCTTGACCAGCTCCGGATGAATGCCATGGATGCCTACTTCGAAGCAGGCCGCCTCGCCTTCTTCACGGATGCGCTGCTCGACTTCCCGCTGCGCCTTTTCTACCATTTCCTCGATCCGGGCCGGATGAATGCGACCGTCGGCGATCAGCTTCTGCAGTGCCGTCTTGGCCACCTCGCGGCGGATCGGGTCAAAACCGGAGATCACCACCGCTTCGGGGGTGTCGTCAATGATCAGATCAATCCCGGTCAGCGTCTCCAGAGTCCGAATGTTACGGCCTTCGCGCCCGATGATCCGGCCCTTCATTTCGTCGTTGGGTAACTGCACCACTGAGATGGTGGTTTCGGAGGTGTGATCGGCGGCTACCCGCTGGATCGCGGTGGAGATAATCTCGCGGGCCTTGCGTTCACCGCTGTCTTTGGCCTCCGCCTCGATTTCCCGCCAAGTCCGGGCCGCCTCGGCCCGGGCCTCTTGCTCGATATTCGCCAGGAAGACCTTACGCGCCTCTTCCGTTGTCAGGCCGGAGATTCGCTCCAGCTCCTCAACCTTGCGTCGCTCCAAGTCGGAGAGGCCTTGCTCCTTGCGCTCCAGATCGCGCTCCCGGCGCCCCATGACCTCTTCCTTGCGTTCGAGCTGCTCTACCTTTCGATCTAACTGCTCTTCTTTTTGTACAAGGCGCCTTTCCAGGCGCTGCACTTCTGCCCGACGTTCCCGAGACTCCCGTTCAAATTCCTGCCGGAGGCGGTGGACTTCTTCCTTGGCCTCGAGTACGGCTTCCTTCTTGCGGGCTTCTGCCTCCTGGCTTGCTTTCGTTACAAGCTCTTGCGCTCTGGTCTCGGCGGAACCAATCGTCTTCTCTGATTGGTTTCTGCGCCACCAGTAGCCGAATCCGGCACCGGCCGCCAGGCCGATCAGGGCGCCGATGATGATGCCAATTACATACGCCACGTTTGTATGGGTTCCCCCCCTTCGGTTACACTTGCCTGTCCTGTGGGGACAGCCTTGTCCATTGCCAGCAATGCAAAAAACCGAGCCTGCACCCAGACTCGGCCCACCATGTGCCATCAGGTTGAAGGCTTGTCGCGACAAGAGATTTTGCCTATGGCACGGGACGGCCCCACCGGGGGGGCCATGACCCCTCTGCAAGGGCGGCGGATCTGCCGACGCCCATCATAAACAAAAGTCAGCCGGTCATCGCCAAGCGGCGAGCGCCAATCACGCGTATGGGCAGCGCTGAAAACCAGGAGTGCCCCTGAGCACCCGGCCGCCCGAGACCAGAGTACCGCCACCTCAAACGAGTCAAGGCGGACGGCGGCGTCCTGGTCCCATTACCCGGCTTCCGGACACGTTCCGCCGTTTTCAAACCTAACCGGATACGGAAAGGGTTGCACCTACCCCGCGTGCCTGTCGTCCGTGCGGCGGACCAAACGGCCGCCTGTCTATCAAACAACCTGATGGGTGAACATGCGGACACGAATCTACGCGTTATCATACCGCCGACCAGCACCTTCTGTCAAGAACTCCTAGTCGTTGCCAGCCAACACATCGGATTCCGGCCCCTGCTGGCCGAAAGTGAGGGCAATCCAGCCCGGCAGCCCCAACCCGGGTACCAGCCCGGCTTCCAGCCTGGCTGGTACCAGATGGCGCGGGCCGACAGTGAAATGAAAGG
>JAKFDK010000014.1:0-16434 GCA_036676195.1 Clostridia bacterium
CCTGCGGGCGCACATCCGTGTGCTGGAGACCGCCCTGCTCTTCGCCCGTAAGGTGATCCGCGTGTTCACCGGTGATGAACAGGCCGATGCCCGGCTCCTGCGCATGAGTGGGGAAGAGAAGCTGGCCGTGTGCAAGCTGGCCCGGGAGGCCGAGGAGCAGGGGCTGCCCCTCCGGCACTTTGCCAAAACCGTGGGCAAGTGCTACGAAACCTTGCGCGCCTGGTACCAGCGCTTCGACCCGGCCCGGCCGGACGCTGAAAATATCGCGTCCCTTACGGACCGGGACCCTGTTTCCAAGCGTCCGCTCCGCCATGCCCTGGAGCCGTGGGTCGTGCGGGTGATCTACCGGATTGCTGATCGGCACCCGGACTGGGGCGGGCGCCAGATTGCCTGGTTACTGCGGCCGCTGAAGTGGAGCAAGCTTCACGTGGCCCCTTCCACCGTCTACGAACACCTCGCCAAACGGCGAGGCCCTGACCAGGAAGGAGGACCGGGCCGGCGTGTGGCAGTACTCCATTCCCCGTTTTTCTATGCCCCTTTTAACGGCAAGGTGGAACGGGCTTTCCGGGCACTAAGGCGCTTCCTGCGCTTTGGGGTCCGGCCGTCGACTTGGCCGCCCTGAAGCGGCAGATCGCCCGCTGGTTCTGGGAACACAACTCCATGGTCGTGGCGCAGAGTTTGGGCCGGCTTACGCCCCTGGAGGCCGGGATGGATGCTCCAACGGTATTCGCCGCCGTGCCCGGGCAGGAGATTGTCAGCCCCGAATACCGGGGAGACGATGTGGTAGCACGCTTTACAAATCGCCGGGGTGGCAAGGCTCGGCTCCGGCTGCCCCTGAGAGTGGCCTGACGGCCAAATGGCAAACATTGTGTTCTAAAGAAACACGTGACTGACGAGGTATTCACGGTGCGGGACGAGGAGCGCCCCAGTTATCTTTTCTTGTTTTGTCAACAGAGTAATGTAGCGCCAGTCGAAGGAAGCGCGGTGGATAGCACAAATATGGGGGGCAATAGGTCAACCGCCGGGGGAATTCCCCGGCGGTTGTTTCTGGTGCAGTTCCATATTTGGTTGCTTTTGCGGGTGCATGTGCATCAAGCCGCACATCAACCGCCGTAGGATACTACACAACTCATGGTGGCTGGGGGCCTGAGGTAGGAACGCACCCCGACCCAACTGCGCAGGCGTACCGGCGGGACCCTCCAAACCCTGCTGATGGCCGGGCTGACCCTCGGCGCCCGTTTCGGTATCGCCCTGGTTCAGGTGCCCCTTCGGCATCGAATCACGCCGAAGTATCAGGGGCAGAAGCGTGTAGCCCGAGGCAGCATCCAACCACACCAGAGCGGCGCAGGGAAGGCAGGGTATCTGTATCACCCGCCCCGCAGCCGCCGAGTCGCCGTTGCATGGGAAACCCCCGGGAAAAGCCGGCAAGCTTTGATCCCGGGGGTTTGACCCTGGCTGCTCAGGGGCGCTTATCTGCCTTGCGCCTGGCCTTTGCTTCAACAAAAATGGCAATCAGCAGGATAACTCCGGCGGCTACAGGCACCCACAAGGACTTCAGGTCAAAGCCCAAAACCTCGTCCAGGGTATAGAGTAGAAGGAACACCGTAAGAACGGTTAACGCGGTGAATGTCATTCTCTTCATCAATAGGTTACCGCCTCACAAACGTAGCTGCTTTCATAATAGGCCACGAGGGCACACGCGACACCACACACTATGCTGCCGACCAACGCGGTGAAGATGGAACAAATCAGCGTACAGGCAACCGCCCACACCACCAAATGGCAATATTGCACTCCTGGTGGCTAGCTTCAGCTTTTGATCGAGAGAGGATGCGCGATTCAGAGGGCGTTGCGGGGGTTGGATTTCTTGGCCTTGTTCATCAGTCACTTTATGGTTCTTGCCATCAATAACGAACTTGGTATTCCGCCCAACCGCCTGACCGGGCCTATACCCGATGGAAAACTCAACGGTTCTCTGCTCGGCCGACAGTAAGGTGGCCTTTAAGAAGACCGGATCAGGGCTTACTATCCGATTCTTTACATCAACTGCATAGACCAAAGCCCCCTGCTGTCCCTCACTCTTGTGCGCATGGAAAGCGACTGCATACCAGTCCCCTTGCGTAGGATCATCTGGTACCGTGCCGACATGCACAAACTGAGGCCGGCCGGTGTTGAGCTTGTGACCGTCTTTAGCCAAGGCTTTGCGGGCGTTCATGAGCGCACCGGGCAATCCAAAGCAAGCCTTCATCCAAGACCTGTACCTCGGGGCTCAGGCACCGCCCCCCGGCGAGAGCACCCCGGCCAGGCGCCCCCCAGCCCGCATCCTCTGCCGGCTGGGGCTTTTCGGGTTTGCCCCGAGGACCCTTGGGCCATACATCCCAAGGGTCCTGCCTATCGACGACATTAAGGCCCATATCGTGGCCGTGAAGGTCGATATCGCGGCCATGAGGTCCGATATCGGCGCGATCAATGCCGTTACCGGCCTTTCAACACCTTTGCGCCGGGTTGTATGCCCACCCAGCCACCAGGATCCACCCGCTGCCCCAGCAGCCGGAGCAGGTGCGGCAGATGCCTCCCGGCTGAGGCGAGTCCAGCCATCGTCAATACCTGGGGGAGCCTGCCACACCAAAACCGCGGGGCGCCGTCGGCGATACCGAGCCCCAGCGGAATGATTTACGTATTAAAGGGCAAAGGGTTTTGTAAGGTCGGTGGCGATAGCTGTGGAACGGCTCCTGGAATATACCCTGGAAGCCTGGGCATCCCTGCGCAGCCGTACCTTGCGCTCGTTGCTCGCCATTTCGGGAGTGGTCATCGCGGTCAGCTCGGTCATCGCACTCCACGCCGTGGGCGAGGGTGCCCGGGCGGCTGTCATCGCTGAACTGACCGAGCGGCGGGCCCGTCTCCTGGACGTGTATGCCGGTGAACTGATCGCCACCGGCAAGGGGCGGACAGTCCCCCTGACCGACCTGGATGTACGTGCGATCGAGCGTGCAGTGCCCGGGGTAACCGTGGTGCCGGTGCAGGTGTTCCGGGCTGCGTTCCGCTACGGGCGGCACTCCGGCTTTTGGAATGTAACCGGCATCTCCGCCGCCGGAGCCACCATTACCGGAATCCGGGTCGTAGACGGGGCGTTCTTCACCCCCCAGGCTGAAGCCCGGGGCGACGCCGTCATGGCCCTGGGCTACGATCTGGCCAGCAGCCTGTTCAATCCACCCGCCGCAGCCATCGGCGCCCGAATCCACCTTGGCGGCCGCCCCTTTCGGGTGGTGGCCACTGTGAAAGAAGGCACCGACCTGTTCGGTACCGTTGCAACAAACACCCAGGTATACATCCCTTTGCCCCAGTCGGCCCGCCTGTCGGACTCCAGGGAATACCGGTGGCTGACCGTCCAGGTGCATGATAAAGAGGAATTAGGCACCGTTGAGCAGCGGGTAGTCACACTGCTGCAGCAGTTACATCCGGGGGCGAACTACCGCACCGGCCGGGTTGATGATGCCGTTGCTGAAGTAAACCGGATTTTCGACCTGCTGACCCGGGTCTTGATGATTACCACCGGGGTTTCGTTGGCGGTCGGTGGCATTGGCGTGACCAACGTCATGCTCATGTCCGTTACCGAGCGCACGCGCGAAATCGGCGTCCGCCGGGCCCTTGGGGGTCGGCGGACGGATATCTTGCTGCAGTTTCTGATTGAAGCCTGCCTGCTGTGTCTGGTGGGCGGCCTGGTCGGGCTGCTGGTCGCCGTTGGCCTGGTCAATCTGGTCGCCGATCGCTGGTTGCATATCCACCTGGGCATGTCCCCAATATCGGCCGGCCTGGCGCTGGGGATCGCTTTCCTCATGGGCATTGCCTGTGGCTGTGTGCCTGCCTGGCGGGCGGCGCTGGTCCCCCCGGCCGAAGCGCTGCGCAGCGAATAGGGCCACGAGCTTCCGGGCCACCCGGCCCCGGTCATGACAGTTCGGTTGGGGCGGAGGCGATGCGGCCGTCGCGCAGGAAAACCTGCCGGCTGGCCTGAGCGGCCACCATGGGGTCATGCGTAACCAGGATCACGGTCTGGCCTTGCCGGTTCAGTTCCCGGAACACTGCCATCACTTCGGCGCCGGTCTGGGAATCCAGATTACCAGTCGGCTCGTCGGCCAGCAGGAAACTCGGCCGGTTGACCAGGGCGCGGGCAATGGCAACGCGCTGGCGCTGTCCCCCGGACAATTGGTTCGGGTTGTGCAGGGCCCGGTTGGCCAATCCGACTTGATCCAGCACCTCCAGAGCCCGTTGGCGACGGGAAACGGCGTCCACGCCCCGATAGAACAGGGGCAGTTCGACGTTCTTGATCGCCGTCAGGGTCGGGATCAGGTGAAAGGATTGAAACACGAACCCGATGTAGTGGTTACGGATGCGGGAGAGATCGGCGTCGGACAGAAGCTCGATTTGCCGCCCATTCAGTTGATACGTGCCTCCGGTCGGGCGGTCCAAACAGCCCAGAATCTGCAGAAGGGTGCTCTTCCCTGAACCGGACGGCCCCCGGATAGCCACCATTTCCCCGGGCGCCACCTGCAGGTCGATGCCCTGCAAGGCACAGACGCTATGGTCACCCACACGAAACGTCTTGGTGATACAGTGAAGCTCTAACAGTGGAGGCTCTCCCCTTTTTCCTGCTGGACATTCCTCATATTCCTTAAACGGGTTGACCATCACTTCGGTTCAAACCATTCGAAAAGTATCGGACCAGGCCCTCAAAGACGGGCCTGGTCCGATACGCCAGGGAGTTCCGGAGCGGTGTCTACCTACGGTTGCCGACGCCGTTCCCGTTCCCGCTGCCGTTGCCATTATTATTACCGTTGCAGTTCCCGGCGCAGTTGTTGTTGTTGCTGTTGACGTTGATCGTGCAGCCTGCCGTCACAGAAGCCACACACAGACACAGCGCCAGGCAAGCGACCCACTTCTTCAGCACCATCATCCCTCCAGGAATAACCTAGTGCATCTACAGATTACCATAGATGGGATTAATAGTGTTATGGGTACAACGCGAGTGTTGTGATTTACCTGCTGGAAAAACCACTGACCCCGCTGTCAGGCAACGCTCGCGGCAATACGGCACCGCAGGGTCCAGGGGCCATGCGGCCCCCCCCACCCCTGCCGCCGGCGGAATAGGCGTCGAGCCGGCGTGACACCATACAGCAAACGTGCCCCCACGGCGCCCGGCCCGGCGCCGACGGAGCTGACCCCCACCAGAGGTGGCGCCCCTGTGAGCACCGGCCGGCAAATGGAGATCCTCGGCCATCGGTACGAGGTGTCCCAGGAACTGATCGAAGGCACGCTGGTCATGAAAGTGGCCCGCACCAACCTCCGCACAGGACTCCGGGTCATCAACGTGTTCAGCCCGGCCCCGGATGCAGCCGAACGCATGCTCAGATTCAAAGCCGGTCTGGCCTCGTTACTGGTTGAAGCGGCCCAAAGGCAAACCGGGGGGCAGCGTTGAGCTGTCCCCCGGTTGCATTTGACGTGGACCGCGAGGTTTGCTTAACTTAACTCAGGGAATCCTGTAGTTATCTGTATGAAAATAAAGCTTACGGGAGGCAGAGACGTGGCAGTTAAGGTCGCGGCCATTTACCGGGTTTCAACCGAAAAGCAGGTGAATCGAGACGGCAACCCCGAGGAAACCATCCCGGTCCAGCGGCGGGCCGTGCAGGAGTTCCTGCAGGCGCAGCCCGGGTGGCAGCTTGTCCAGGAATACGCCGAAGAGGGCGTTTCCGGGTACAAGCTCAGCGCCGACGACCGCGACATCCTCCAGCAGGCCCTGGCCGACGCCAAAAAGGGCCTGTGGTCGGTGCTGGTGGTCTTCAAGGCCGACCGGCTGTCCCGTAACTCCCTGGAATATCCCATCGTCCTGAATCGCTTTCACAAGATGGGCGTACAGGTCTGGTCTGTGAAGGACGCCGCCGGCGGCAAGAAGCTGTCCCTGGACAGCCAGTCCGACAAAATCATCCGCTTTATCGAAGGCTGGCAGGCCGAAACCGAAAGCTACAATACCAGCATTCGTGTGAGCGAGGCCATGCTGCAAATGGCCCGCGCCGGCAAGTGGACCGGCGGCCGGATCCCGTTCGGCTACAAGATGCGGGAGGCCGTAAGGCGGAAAAAGCGCGACGGCCTGTCCCTGGAGATCCACCCCACCGAGGCGGGCCTGATTCAGGAAATGGCCACCTGGTACCTCGAGGGCCTGGGCTCCAAGGTCATCGCCGACCTGCTCAACAGCCGCGGGCTGCACACCAAAGAAGGCGCCGTCTGGAAGGACAACGCCGTGCGCCGGGTGCTGCAGAACCCCCTGGTGGCGGGACTGCCCGCCTATAACCGCACCCGGGCCGCCAGTACCGGCCGCTCCCGGGTGCTGACCCCCCCCTACGACCTGGACCGCCTGATCCTGCCCCGGGACGAGGAGGGCAACCTGGCGCCACTGCCGGAGCTGCAGATCCTGCCCCTGGACACCTGGTTCCAGGTGCTGGAGCGGATGAAGCAGAACAACCCCCGTGCCCACGGCCCCAGCCCTCACCCCAAGGCCGGGCGGGTGCGGGACAGCCAGGCCCTGCTCACCGGCCTGCTCCGTTGCGGACACTGCGGGGCCACACTGGTCTCGTCGGTCACCTACCGCACCAAACGCCGGCGTGACGGCACCATGGCCCGCTACCAGTCCCTGAAGTACATCTGCAACACCCACCGCCAGGCCGGCGCCGGCCTGTGTGCCGGCCAGCGCACCTATGCCCGCGGCAAGGTGGATACCACCGTGCTGGGCGAGGTCGAGACCTTCATGCAGGGCGTGGATGTGAATGAACTGCTGCAACTGGTGCAGGTGGCCGGCGACGCCCAGCAGGCC
Organism: Clostridia bacterium; assembly: GCA_036676195.1. Classification (GTDB taxonomy): domain Bacteria; phylum Bacillota; class Sulfobacillia; order Symbiobacteriales; family ZC4RG38; genus JAKFDK01. The sequence goes on from JAKFDK010000014.1 coordinate 6,863, forward strand.
CGGCAAGCGGAAGCGGTGGAGCAACTGCAGGCCGAGTTGGCCAAATGCGAAAAGCTGAAGGCCGCCTGGCTGGCCCGGTTAGACCAGTACCTGCTGGACCCGGCCGGCAGCATGTATTCGGAAGAAACGCTGGCAGTAAAGGTGCGGGAAGAAGAAGAACGCAGCCGCTCCCTGCAGGAGCAACTGCGTCAGCATCAGGCCTACTTCCAGCAGCGGCAGGCCCAGGTTGAGCAGATCGAAGCCTTCACCCGGCTGGCCCCACACTGGCTGGAGCACTTCCGGCAGGCCGACACCGCCCGGCGCAAGGCCCTGCTGGCCCAGGTGATGCGGCAGATCACCGTCTTTAAGACCCACATTGACGTGGAATTTGCGGTAGACCTGGCGGCGTTCTTTGCCGGGGCCGACGAGGCAGCCGTTGGCATGGATAGCGCCGGCCATGCCATCGAACTGGGCGCCCGCTCGCTGGTCTGGCACTGAGCCCGGCCTCTCAGTCGGCAGATTGGCCTTCTGCCAGTGCCCGTTGGCTGCGGATGGGACCGCATGGGTACCATATTGCATCTGCTCGCTGCCGCTGCTGGCCCTGTTCATTCTCGGTGTGGTTTTCCTGCGCATCGGGTTCCTGTATCGGCGGTTGTATCGGGCGCCAATGCAAAGGTAATGAACAGCAAGAAGCCTGGCCACCAGCGGCCAGGCTTCTTGCCACCACTCTGTCAGTACCTACCTACCGTGGTTGAGGTCAGACACGGTAAAATTGAAAGAAATCGTCCATTTCATCTGGAACTTATCCCCAGATGCCTGCTGTGCACTGACAGACGGCGCGTGGCTACTTCAACGATGACTGCCTGATTCGAATACTGTGGGCGCTGATCTGGCAGGTGGGGTGCCCGAAGGCTCGGGTACCACGTCAAAATGGTCCAGTCAAGGGGAATACGGGGGTGGGTATTGATCAGGATTGTCACTGGCCAGGTGGATTTATGCCTTGAATCTGTGGGATTGCCGGCGCGTTTGGGGGTCCTTCGCCCCTGGTGGGCTGGGTGACTGGTCTCCGATCGTACGCTCTCTGCCTGCCATGCCTTGTCTGCGGCACGTTCGTCAATAATCTTCGGCTGATCAGCCCACGCTGGCTTCAAAAAACTGACGGGCAGTGGCTTCGCAAGCCCTTTAGATACTCCTGGGGGTAGTAATTCACGTCGATTTGACCAGAAAATGCCCTGCAAAGCCACCCGAGACGGCCAGCTTGGCAAGAATTTTAAGGCAAACGCCCTGAATTACCTTCAAGAAATTGACGCCGGTACCCATACCCGGTATCACCTGTTCAAAAACCCCGAGATTTGTGGGTAATGCATAAATCTATCACAGGGGTTTGAAAGGGTTAGCTTCAATATTTTCAACCGAATTCCAAGCCATTTTTGCCGACATATGACAAGCGCAGAGGTAGTGACCGTCACCCAATCGGGTCCAGGGCGTTGTCAGCTTGAAGCTCACCTCGAGCCCTGTCCAGGCGGTCATGGGGAGATTTTCGAAGCCGACATCCAGGCGGAGTTCGGCCGGGAGGCCGAAGTTGGCAACAGCCCGCTTCTCGCGCTGCGTCTGGCCCAGGTGTGCGAAGTGGTCGAAGATCACGTCTGGCTCTCCTTCCCCAGCACAGTCGCCAGAATCTCGTCACCGGTGACGACCTCTTTGTTGTCTTTCAGGTCGGGCCATGCAGCCCTGAGCTTCTCCAGGAGTTTATCGAACGGGGGTCCGCCTGGCTTCATGAATCCGAAGGTGCGGCTTGGGTCCTTGAAGCTGAACACCTTTTTGCTCTCAGGCCCGCCCTGGCCAGCCCTTCGCCCCGCGAGCCAGGAGTTATTCTGATCTGCCTCGCCCTTCGGCTCCGGCCGGCCGATCACGTAGTTGAACGTGCTCTTTTCGCGTTTCTGCCGCGCCAGGTAATAGCCATTGACGCACCAGAAATGTTTCAGAGAAGCCCAGTCTGCGCCGCCGTGATGGACAGTCCGCCATCTGCTCCCTGACACGTGCGCTTTGAACTGATCGAGGGTCTGCGCCACGATTGTTGGTGCTTCCATAATCTTGATGAGCCCATAGTTCCGGTGATGCGGTGCGTTCTGCCGCTTTTCCTCGTCGGACGGCTTGTAGACCGTCTTGCCCCCGAGGGCGCCGTAGTTTGCGATCACGCGCAGCGTCAGATCGATCAGCGCCCACTCCTCCGGCAGGACGATGCGCAGCGGAATCAGGCGCAGGATGAACCTCGTGTCCCTCGCGATGCCAGACGACAACGCCCCACCGGTCTGGTCCAGCACCTGGAATCGGAACTTCCGCGCCCACCCGGTATACCCGAAGAGCTCGCAGACCACGCAGCGCCGCCTCTTCTCGCACCGGGTTTCGTCAGAGGGGTCGCACGCCGAGCCGCCCAGCCCGCGGATCACGACCTCGAACCACCAGCGGATTGAGCCCAGCAACCCGGTCGGGATGACGCGGCTGTTGCTGCCGCTGGCGTCACCGGTCCAGATGGGCGTCACCGCCGTGATCATCCAGTCGCGCGCTTCGTCAGTCATACAGGCTCACCATCTCGCTTATCTCGAGTTCATCCATCGCCTTCGGTCTGCCGAACCAACCGTGAGTGGACTGGTCTGGCCATCTTAAAATAACACCGAGCGGTCCTTGGAGGAGAAAGCCGCCAAACAGCGGAAGCGGGATCATATGAAGTTGGGAATCGGCGGTAGCCGGGACATGTGGAAACCATGTGGCGGAAGGTCAGGCAGATCCTGCCACTGCGGGACCTGCGGCGGCATGAGCAACAAACGGGGACGGTGGCTGGCCTCGACGGGACACAAGGCCCGCGGCTGAACAAGACGCGGCGGCCATACCTGCAGGTGCAGGATAGTTGTGCGGGCGGTTGCCGGCAGACCGCCTTGCCTGCACCCATGCAGTGGCGACTCCAAGCCCCAGTGCGACCCAGGAAGCTGTTGGCAACAGGGCTCCCCTGAATCCCTGGTCATCTCGGATGAACTCATAGAACTGCATTGGCCCGAGCGAGAGATGGAACGGCCCGGCGACCGGGACCTGGGCCGGGTTCCACTTTCTTGAACGCAAACCACATACATATGGTTCTATGACTGCCGCCGGCGCGGTTCTTATTTTCCGTGGCCGAACAGGGCGTAAGCCCCCAGCCTATGGCTGGGGGCTGAGTATTTAGCGCGAAGGACAAACGCAGGGGCGAAGGATTAATGCGCCTTCATGCGCATTAATGGCCATTTATATGCATTAATGCGGATTAATATGCACTAATATGGGTTAATATGCACTAATGGGTCCCTAAAAGTGGCAATATGGGGGGGATCAGTCCATTTATGGACCCTTAACGCCAGCGCGGGTGGCTTTAACCTTTTTATCGCCTTCCATCGGCAGTTTTATCGAACTAATTAGAGATTAAACCGTATTAGTGGGTAGTACATCCTGGCGGGAGGCGATCGTATGAGTCCTCAGGAACCGGCCGAGACCAGCCCGGCGCAGCCCCTGCTTGCCTGGGATACGGAAGAGCGCAACGATCTGTTGCCCAAGGAAGCACATTTACGGGATACCACGTTGTACCTGTCGGCACCGCTGCTGGAGTGGATGGAGCAAACCTGGGGCGGTGTGGCCAGTTTTGTGAAAACCCGGACCGACGAGGCCACCGGGGAGGTCTGGGTAGCCAAGGCCCGGGAGGGGGAAGCGGGAGCGGTGCCCCTGCGGCGCATTGGCACGCAGAATTCGGCCCTGTTCACCTTCTGGCGTCCGCTGCGCAAATTGAACCTGAATGTACCGGCCAACCGGCAGTTTAACCTGACTCCACGCCTGCTGAAGGTAGACGAGAATCTGGCGGTGTTTGTGTTCGACATGACGAGCCGGGTCAGCGTGCCCCGCAACCGCGCCGAGGAGGCGGCGGCTGAGGAGGCGGCGGCTGAGGTGGCGGCCGCGGCCGAAACGCCCGAAGCGGGGGAAACGCTCTGACTACAGTGGCAGGGGCTTTCGGCCGACCTGATCCCGGCCTCCCCACAGACCAGAGCCTTGCAGAGCACAGCCGCGCCACCGGGAAGGGTGGCGCGGCTGTGCTTTGTCCTTTGTGCGCATCACCAGGCCCGGCAAGTGCGAACATCAAGGATTTGGATCTCGTTAACATTATATAGATGGAACTTGCGCGTTGGCGGTCTGGCACGACGTAACTGTGCACCCGCCCACAGGTGCGCGCGGTGGTTCGGGGCGGCGGCCGGGTCCGAAGATGCATTCACGAGCAGGAGTTTCCTACTGAAGCCGCCTGCCGGGCGGCGGTGAACTTTCTTTGCACGACCACCGACCGGGGGACGTGGCGGAGTGCCGTGATAACCAAAGTGGAGAGAACCATTGGGGAACCGATTCGGTTCGACGACCCGGTCTACTCCGAACATATCGACCGACTAATGCAGACCCAGACCAAGGGCACGCCGGAGCACCCGGTGGTGGCGGTGGACTTTGAACAGGTGCAGTTCCCGGATGTGCTGCCCACCCTGGACCCGGCCAGCGGGCGGGTGCGGGTGCCGGTGCGGTTTGTCAGCGAAAAGCTTGGGGCAACTGTTACCTGGGCGTCGGCCACCGGCACCGTCACCAGGGTGCGGGAAGGGCTGACCATTACCCTGCAGGTGGGGGTGAACACCGCCACCGTGAACGACCGCACCCTTACCCTGGATGCCCCGCCCACCCTGGTGCCACCAGGCCGGGTGCTAGTGCCCCTCCGCATGGCAACTAAGCCCTGACGGGCAGGCCGAGAAACTGGTGGACGGGCAGGCAGCCAACGCAACGACCACTCCGGGCGCCCACAGCGCCCATTACCTATGCCCAGGTTAACGGCCGGGAGGTGCTGTATTTATCACCGGTACCAACTGGGTCTGTGCCCGTGTCCTGGGTCCAGAGAAAAAAGCCAGTTGACCGCCGAAGCCCCCAGCCAGGCGGTGACCTTCCACTACCAGGCGCAGGCCGGCGACCCGACCAACGGCCAACTGGTGGCTATGGCCAACTGGAACGGCCTCAGCCGGTCCCTGCAGGCGCACGGGCAGGTGCAGGCCCTGGCCGGCCTGGCCGCCACCGCCGACAACCTGCTGACCGTGCCGCTGCAGGTGGCGCCGCCGTTCAACGACCCCTACATGGTGGAAATCTGGACCAGCACCCCGGAAGTAACGCAACCGTTCGAGGTCGGCGTTGCGGTGGGCTACACGGCCTACGACCCGGAGCCGGCCACGGTCGAGGTCCGGCTGACCGGCCGCGACCGCTCCGGCACCGAGCAGACCTACACCGCCGAGGTGACCCTGCCGCGCGGGGAGACCGACTACTTCTTTACCGAAGTACAGGGATTCAAGACCGGACAGGTGGAACTGGCGGCCGAAGTGGTCGGCGTGTCGGTGACCGACACCAACCCGGACAACAACCGGGTGTCCACCACCGTAGAGGTGATTCGCAGGCAGAAGTTTGAAGGCGGTGGCGGCCTGGGCAGCCGGCTGATCGACTGAAGCCCGGTCGACGGCAGCGCCCGGCTGCGGCTTTCACTTGCGCTCCCACCAGAGGGGAGCGCAAGTTTTTTTATGAGGAGCAACCCGGCCACCGGCAGTTGTCACCCGCCCCCGGACCCCCCGGCCGGCCGGGAGGACCCACGGGCGGCTTCCCAGGCAAAACCGGCCAGCCCCAGCAGCATCAGGCCCCCGCCGGCTACCACCCGGACCGTCAGCGACTCGCCCAGCAGCAGCAGCGCGCCCAGCACTCCCCAGAAGGTGGAAGTGGAAGAGATCAGGCCGGTGCGGCCGGCGCCGATGTGCCGCATCGCCACATAAAAGCAGGCGAGGGACAGTCCGAGGGCAACGGCGCCGCTGGCGACGATGCCGGGCACCACCCGCCACGGCACGGCCAGGGGCTGGCCGGAGGCCAGCGCCAGCACCGCCATCACCAGGGCGGCGGCCAGCGCCTTCAGACAGACCAGGGTGACGGCGGGAATCTCTTCGCCCAGCAGTCGGCCCAGGTTATTTTCCGTGCCCCAGCCCAGGTAGCCCAGGGCAATCAGCAGGTTGCCCAGCACGTTGCCTGCCAGCAGGCTGCCGCCGGACGGCGGCCAGGATAACCAGATGCCCCCGGCCAGAATGGCCAGACTGGCGGCAATAGTGGCCGGGGTCAGCCGTTCCCGGAACAGGGCGAAGGCCAACAGGGCGGTGAACACAGCCTCCAGGTTGATCAGCAGCACACCCTGGACCCCTGAGGTCAGGTTCAGGCCCAGGAAATAAAGGCTGGGGCCCAGCACGGAGCCGGCCAGGAGCCAGAGGGCGGCCACCAGCGGGCGGCCAAAGCGCAGCCCGCCGGCCCGCAGAGCCCACGGCAGCAGGGCCAGACCGGCGGCGAAGTACGTCCAGGCGCCGGCCGTCAGCGCCGGTACGTCGGCGACCAGAAGCCACTTATTCAGAATGGTGAACAGCCCCACCAGCGCAGCGGAACCAAGAGCGGCGCCGTAACCCACCAGCAGACGGTGTTTCATACGTCAGCCTCCGTACCCGGCTTTTTCCAACGCCCGGCTCTTCCGGGGCCTGTGGCTCCGAAACGGTATATGCCATTACCATCCCGCCATGCGGGCCGGAAGTCAAGGTGTGCACAGAAACGGCGGGGCCGGGAGGGAGTCCGGCCCCGCCGGTCGTAATTTTCCGGAGGGGGAGGAATGAGGCATGGCGGCAGTCACTGTGCGGATCGGGGCGGCCCTGCGCCGGTATACCGGCGGGGCCGGCCACGTAGAGGTGGAGGACGGCACGGTGGCTGACGGAGCCGGGCGGGGGGCGGGGGCGGAGGGTGCATGTGTTCGTGAATGGCGACGACGTGCGCTATGGGGCCGACTGGGAGACGCCGGTCAGTCCGACCGATGAGGTGATTCTGATGCCCGCGATGGCCGGGGGAAGTGCATGCTAAAGTTGTCCGCATTTCCTCACCACTGGAGGCTTTGCAACCGGCAGAGTTGTTGATATAATGAACTACGAAAAGCACTTTATTCCGAGCGGAATCAGGGATTAAACTTGAAGGAGGCGGTATCCTTGGCAGGTTTGGAGCGTCCGAAGATTGCCAACGCCATGTATGAACTGATTGGCAACACGCCCATGGTGCGTCTGAATAAGGTCACTGACGGCGCTGGCGCCACGGTGGTTGCCAAGCTGGAGTACTTCAACCCCCTGAGCAGCGTCAAGGACCGCATTGGCTTTTCCATGATCGATGCGGCCGAGCGCGCCGGGCGCATTACCCCCGGAAAGAGCATTATTGTCGAGCCGACCTCGGGTAACACCGGTATTGCTCTGGCTTTTGTCGCTGCCACCAAGGGTTATCGCCTGACCCTGGTCATGCCTGACACCATGAGCCTGGAGCGGCGCAAGGTCCTGAAGGCCCTGGGCGCTGAACTGGTACTTACCCCGGGTTCCGGCGGCATGAAGGTTGCCATTGCCAAGGCCGAGGAGATCGCAGCGGAACTGGGCGATCAGGCCTGGATTCCGCAGCAGTTCCAGAACCCGGCCAACGTGGAGATTCATCGCCAGACGACCGCCGAGGAAATCTGGCGGGATACCGACGGCAAGGTGGACTTTTTTGTCAGCGGCGTGGGCACTGGTGGCACCCTGACCGGTGTGGCCGAGGTGATCAAGCCCCGCAACCCCGAGTTCAAGGTGGTGGCGGTGGAACCGGCGGACTCGCCGGTGATCGCCGGCGGTCAGCATAAGGGCCACAAGATCCAGGGGTTGGGCGCCGGGTTCATTCCGGACATCCTCAACACCAAGCTGATTGACGACATTGTCCACGTCAGCAACGATGATGCCCTCAACACGGCCCGCCGCCTGGCCCGCGAGGAAGGCATCTTCTGCGGCATCTCCTCGGGCGCGGCGGCCTGGGCGGCCGTGCAGGTAGCCAAGCGGCCGGAAAACGCCGGCAAGCTGATTGTGGTGGTGCTGCCCGACACCGGGGAGCGTTACTTCGGCAGCCCCCTCTGGGCCGACATCGAAGCGTAAAGGTGCCCTGGGTTGTCGGTATGTAAGGATGCAGGCACCCCGCCGTCACTGGCCGGGGTGCCTGTCTGCATTGCGTGCCCGGGAGCGGCCGGGTGCCACACGTCGGGTGCTACACAAATGGTTCGGGAAATGGCATAATAGCGGCGGAATGCCCGACAGGGAGGTTTTCTTACATGAGTTTCCGTATGCAGCGCCATATGGCCACGGTGGCGGAGCGGGCCGAGGGCGAGCGCGCTTATGCCGAACAGGGTGGCCGCAAAACTTTGATCAACAGCCTTTCCGGCGGGGTCGATTCCACGGCTTCTGCTGCCATCGCCAAGGCGGCCCTGCCCGCGGGCGCCCTGGCTCTGATTTTGCCTTGCAGCGTGGAACCGGAGCGGCAGGCCGATGTGGTGGACGGGCAGCGGGTGGCGGACCACCTGGGCATTCCGGCCGTTACAGTGAACCTGTTGGACCTGTGGCAACAAGCGGTGGACCTGTACACCGCCGCTGCCCGGGAGATGGCGGCCAAGAGCGGCCGGCCCCTGGACGAAGCGAAGCTGAAGTGGGCGGTCAATAACCTGAAGCCCACCCTGCGCATGATGACGGCCGGTTTCTTTGCCGATACCTTCGAGGGCCTGATGATGGGCACCGATAACGCCATTGAGAACTTTTTGGGCTACTTCTCCATCCGGGGCGACGGGGTGGCCGACCGCCAGCCGATCCGTGACTGCACCAAGGCCGAAGTGCGGGTCCTGGCCGCCGCCGCCGGGCTGCCGGAGGACCTGGTGCAGCGCACCCCCACGGCCGGGCTGTGGCCGGGCCAGACCGATGAGGGCGAACTGGGCTTTACTTATGCCGAGGCCGATGCCCTGTTTGTCTGGCTGCTGGAGCGCCATTTGCATGAGCCCTGCCTGGATGGCTTCATGACGGTGACCGCCGCCGCCCGGCCGGCAATTCTGGCCGCTTCGGACCTGCCGGTGGCACCGGCGGTGGCGGAGCGGATCATTGCCCAGAACCGGCGGACTGCCTTCAAACGGAAGGCTGACGATCTGCAAATGGTGCTGGAAAAGCGGCGCCTGGTGCAGGGCTAGAGGGAAAGGGGGCCGAAGCGGCGGTGTTACTGCAGATTCCCCGGCGGCTGCACGACCTGATGGTGGCCCACTGCCGGGCGGAGGCGCCTCGGGAGGCCTGTGGGATCATGACCGGCCGCGCTGGCCAGGTCAGGCGTGTATATGTGATGCGCAACGTGGATTCGGATGCTCACCGCCGCTTCCGCCTGGACCCCGCTGACCTGCAGACAGCCCTGCAGGAGGTGCACCGGGGCCGGGAGCAGTTCCTGGCCCTGTGGCATTCCCACCCGGAGGCCATTGCCTATCCATCGCTGCTGGACCTGGCCCTGGCTCCCGACGAGGAGCATTTTTATGTGATCGTCTCCCTGGCCTGCGACCCGCCCGATGTACGGGTCTACCGCCTGAGTGACGGCGGCAGTATACGGCCGGTGCCGTTCCGCAAGCTGTCCGGCTGGGCCGGTGAATGGATCGACCTGCGCTGAACGAC
>JAKFDK010000015.1:0-3537 GCA_036676195.1 Clostridia bacterium
CGTATCGAAACCAATACCACCGTCGACCAGAGCATCACCAACAGGGGCTCCAGGATCAGCTCGGGTGGCAACCTGGTAGTCAAGGCCACTGATACGGCCAAGTTTGTTGGGGCGCAGGTAACTGCCGGCGACAACCTGACCATTGAGGCCGCTGACATCACCAATGAAGCAGCTATCGACAAAACCACGAGCGTCACCACCTGGTCGCAGGACACCCAGGGCCTGAGCTTCGATCTCAAGGCAGACAGCCAGGCTTATGCACGGGCCCGCGTGACCGCCTTGGCGGGTACACCTGGGGCTGGTTTCAAGGCGCTGGCAGATGTCAAGGCGGAGGTCGGCATCGGCATTCGCGTCAATCAGCGCTCGGGCGTTATAGATACGGGCAACGCGTACGTTGTAGGCAATGAATTTACGGCGGGCGGTGACTTCACGCGTACGGCCACCACAGGGACAATTAAAGACGAGGCAACACAGGTCACTGCCGGAGGCAATATTACGCAGACTGCCAGGGCCATTGAGGACATTGCGGTGTCTGACACCGCCTGGAGCAACGAATCCGAAACCAACAAGGACTATCGGGCCGGACTGTATGCGGGTGGCTGGGGAGAAGGTATTGTTGGAGCTCAAGCTGGCATAGGCGGAAAGGGTGTCAATGCCGGCGTTTATGCCAGGCCGCCAGGGGGCAAAGGGCCCGTTGCATCCGCCGATTTCACAACGGATGCCACTGTGGGTCTGAGAGCCACAACCATCGAGACGACCAAATCCAAGGAGTCCAGCATTGTGGTCGCCAATGTGTCCAACTTCTCGGCGGGTGGCAATATCAACTCCACCTCCACCGAAAAAACAACTCTGGTCGGGGCAGTCCTGGATGCCAAAGGAGGGGATGTCACCATCCAAGCCGGTGAGTTTGAATTCAAAGCCGCGGAGAACAAGACCACCAGAGACTCTCACTTCACCGAACTGAAGAACGATGTGCGGACTGGAATAACTGCTGTCGTTTCTGTTAGGGATCGTGACCTGGGTGCAGCAGCCGGACTCATGGCTGAGACCATTCATGGGTATGAGGAGCTGAATATCAATCAGCAAAAATCCACGGCAGTTGCAGGTGGCGTTACTGCTGCAGGGGCTGTCAATATTACGACCACGGGCGTTGCCAGCAGTGGTAACGCCCGCCTGGAGGGCACCAACATCGCCGCGGGAACTGGCGTTTCCGTGGTGTCCGAGAACGGGAGCGTTGTGCTCGATGCAGCCCAAGACAAAGAGACCAAAAACGGGCTGGGCGGCGTGGGTCTTGATAAAAACAGGGGGAAAGTTACTCTTTCCAGCAAGTTGGACTTGGATATCTCCGCTGGCCTGGAGATTACAACTGGCCACAACAAACAGGATTATGAAAAGATCACCGGTCAGGGTGTCAGCATCATCTCGGCAACCGGCAACGTTGTACTGGATGCGGGCAAAAGCATCACGACCCAAGGGGCGGCTGTTGAAGCGACGGCTGGTAATGTAGACCTCACCGCTAAAAGCGGCATTACCCTGGGAGAGGCGCTTACCACGGAACGCCTTGACACCTCCGGGCACGCAAGTTTTACGACCGCTGGCGTCTCGACCGGCTGGGGAAAGCCCTATACCGGATCTGCGGCTACCGCCTGGACGGGGCTTAACACGGGCACCGTTGAGAGATCCGGTAGCGCGACCACCATTACTTCAGGAGCTGACAAGAAGACAACATTGGATTCCAATGCGGGAGGAATCACCTGGCAGACTGCCGCTATTCCATCTGGAAGCATCGATGCCAAGCAGCCCATCGCCGTCACCGCCCTGACGGACGAGAAGAGCGCTAACGCCTGGTCGCTTGACATAACCGGAGTGAGAGCATTTGGCGTACCCACGCTTTCCACGAGGATTTCCGAAGCTCCGCGTGTCGTTGACCAGAATGTCTCCGAGCTCAGGAACCGGATGCAGGTCGATGAGTTGGACGTCACAGCGGTTGATCGGGCCCCAAGGGCGGCCCTCGTCGCCCCGAGTCCCGTTCAGACCCCTTCGGCCCCGCCAGTTACGCCAGCGACCCCGGTTGCAATCCATCCCGTCAGCCCGCCAACAGCGGTCCCGGTGAACACCGCCATGCCGGTTTTCGCGCCTGTTGCGACCTCGGTTCCAGAAGTCGCACCCGTGGCCTTCGAGACACGGGAGACCCCGGAGTCCAGGGTACAGGCGCCCAGGCCCGGTACCGCGCCGAAGGTTAAAGTGTCCGTCATCAAGCCGGTGCTGAAGGCGCCGGTGGCCAAAGTGCCGCCCCGTGCGCCCAAGGGGCCACGCGGACCCCAGGCACGGGATGCCGCTGAGTTGTCGCCGGTCAGTACGGCCCCTTCGGAAACGACCGCCGGGCCTGTGCTGGTGGCCGTCGCATCGCCACCGGCTTCCGATCCGACATCACGGTCAACGCCGCGGATCCAGACTGCTGCGGGTACGGGTGCCGTCGCGACCAAGGCCGCCGTGCCGCAGAAGTTCGTTCTGGCCCTTGCAGATGGCAGCGCCTTGCCGGCCTGGGTCAAGTTCGACCCGGCCACCGGAAAAATTTCCGGTACACCACCGGACGGTACCAAGGCGCCTCTCAACCTTGTGTTGCAGACTGCCCAGGCCGACGGAGGCGTCAAAGCCGTGCCGCTGGTTTTCCGGGGCGATTGATAAGTGGCCGGCGCAGGGGGCAGGTTGCGTTGGCGCGCGACTCCCCGTCTTTCCAGGTTCCGGGTTTCGCGCCAGGAACCCCATTCATTCAAGACTGGAGCCATCGCTTGACACTCAACTTGCGCATCACGCCTTTTCTTCGCCGCCTTTGCGGGACGGCACACTCTGGCAGCGACAGCCCCGAGCCCGGGAAGGAGGAGGGACCTACCTATCAACTGGTGAAGTGGCCCGAACTGCCGGATGCGCTTCATACGGCGGAGGTGATGGGCGCCTTGTCGGTGATGACGCAGCGGCCCGTCACGGCACATTGGTTTTCCTCTCGCGTGAAATGGCAACTGGACAAGACCACAGAGTTCCTCGAAGGCTTGTGTCTGTCGGGAGAAGCGCGCCAGGGGTCAGTGGGCGCCGCGTTGCCGCAGTGGCCGTCGGGGCAATAGGGCCTGAATGCATGGTGCACAGGAAAATCCAGCGGTGAATCCGTGGTCAGGGGCCTAAAATTTGAACAATTCAGGCCTCCAGCCCTTAGTCCACCTGCAGAAGCAGCTATTTATTTGATAGCGAAGCAAGCGAGGTCAACGTACGGGTGGCCGGCTCGTCCATGCGGCAAGGCCCCGGGAAATGCCCCAGGCAATGAAGGTCCAGACAAGGGCAATGAAGCTCCAGCCAAACCAGGTGGGCGAACACCAGCCCCAGCCGCACAGGCCGTTGTTCTGCAACAGGCCAGGCACACCGAGACTATGGAAAAGATAGACGGACAGCATGGGCACCAGAAGCAGGATCCCGGCAGGAGAATCCAGATAGGCTGGCCAGAAAAATCCGGGAGCCAGCAGAAGGACATAGGCGACCAGGATG
>JAKFDK010000016.1:0-1612 GCA_036676195.1 Clostridia bacterium
ACGCCACCCGACCCACCGGTGGTCACATCCGACCAGAACGAAACCGGATCACGCTGATCATTGTCCTGGAAAGCGGAATAGTCTCCCATGAGTGGTCATGGGCAGCGAAAGGTCTCCGACTGTACCCTCAAGATGGGATTTCGGCCACTCGACTCGGTTTTCAACTCTCGAGAGCCACTGAATAGCCAAGAAAACCCGCTGCTCGCCAGTCGTTTCATGACAACAGGGTTTACTGGTGGCAGGTGTTTTCACGCCACACCGCCTCCTTGGCTGGTTACGTGTAGTGGGTTGACCGAAACTGGAGTGAGTTGACCACCTGTGCATACCTCGTCCATGAGCAGGACGAGGACTACGGCGCGTAGGGGAGGTGTTCCGGCTCTGCCAGGAAGCCAAGGCCAATGTGCGGAAGCGGCGCCCGACACGTGAAGGTGACCCCGACGGCGGCGGGCCGGGGGAGCTACGCTGCCGCCGACACGGACGACTGGCGGGGCTTTGGTCCGGCGCAACTGCGGTGCACGTAGGCAAGACCTGGCCCATCGGGCTGGCACAGATCAAAGTGGAGTGGCGGCAAAAACCGGGACCCCACCGGGATCCCGATGATCTGTCCGCACTCGCCTAAACCGTCAAAACATTGCAGGAAACGTACAGTAGGTGGCCAAGTACTGGGTGAGGTAAGGCGCGCGCACGATGTCTGGCAATCAGCTCGTAGTCCTGGAAGGAATTGAAACGCCCCTGACGCCAGTCAAGAATTCCCCAGAGTCGGAAGGTATTTTCTAGCCTAGATGCCCCCTCAAGACGAAAAGCCCCCGGCAAAGCCGAAGGGCTGATAGTTTGGGTGCAGAGGGCGGCCCGGTGAAAGGGGGTGACACCATGGTCAAGATCACGGTAGAGATGGACGACTCGACGTTCACGCTCTTACTGGCAATCCTGGCCCAGGTGCTCATCTCCGCTATTCGTTAGCGGGGAGAGGTCCTACTTCCCCCGTCATGCGGTAGCATCAGCCGCCGCCCTCTGTTGCCCAGTTTACCCTACGATGACAAAACCATGCATGCCGCGGAAAAAAACCGGCGGCCGCCTGCTCCGCCAGGTGAATCTGACTTCGGTTAATCCGTGATGTTGGAGGATTCCGTAGTGGATCAATGCCCGCACCTCCCCAGGATCGTAGGGCGAGTGCTGCATCCCCCGGGCAGCTGTGATTGGCCGGAATCAAGGCGCGGGAGTTGGTCGGCCCTGCCAAATCATGGAGTATCATGACCACGGCGCATGCGGTGACATCCCACCGTTGGCCAGATTTGGCTTCGCTGCCGCCATCGACGCAGCACGTGATCGTGGGGGCGACCTTGGCAGCCCAACACGGTCAACCGCGTCCTGCGGTACCCGGCCCACCGCGGTGAATGGCTGGTCAACCGGTCTGACTAGCGCGGGCAGCGGCGGAACAGGTTTCTGCCCCCTGATCGCCGCGCTAAAACGCGGCCCCGGCCCGAAGCAGAATGAGTCTCCCGGCCGCACGAGCGACTGGTGGATGATCACCTCTGGTGGCGTGCGCAGGATGGACAGCACCCGGACAGCCAAATAGTCCTCCAGGAGTGGTCATGGACAGCACCCGGACAGC
>JAKFDK010000017.1:0-1948 GCA_036676195.1 Clostridia bacterium
CCCCACCCCCGGCAGTACGGCCGGGCCGGGCGAAACCCTCAGTCTCACCGTGCACAGCCAGCAGGCGGTTTCCTGGTCTGGGCCGGAGTGGAAGCCGCTTGGGGCTTCCACCTGGCAGGCGGACTCACCGCTGCCCGGCGGCACGGCGGTGCCAGGCAGTCCGTTCACGGTGAACTGGCCGGTGCCCACCACACCGGGCGCGTACCAACTGCGTGTAAAACTGACCAGCTCCGGCGGAACGGAGGGCTACGCCGAAACGATCCTGACCCTGCCGTCTGCCCCCGATGTTCGGGTCGGCGGCGGCCACCAGGCTGACATGAAGATCTTCTGGACCACCGGCGGCGGTACCGCCTTCAGTGTGGAGCGGGCCACCGATGAGGTGTTTCCGACCGCGCTTACGGATAAGCTGGCTGCGCAAACCCAAGAATTGGCCTGGGTAGACGCCTTCAACGGCGCCAGTAACGGCAGCTTCGAGGCCGGCCTGGATGCCACCGGCGCCCCGGCGGGGTGGAACTGGTACGGAACCGGAACCCATGCCGTTGACCCCACAACGGCCAAATGGGGCAGTTCAGCCTTGAAATTCAGTCGCACCGCCAGCGGTGACGACGAGGCAGTCCAGACCGTATTCAGCGGTCCCGGACTGGGGGGGAGGCCCGTCACCGTCAGCGGCTGGATCAAGACCCAGGCCGTCACCGGCACCGGCGCCTTGCTCAAGTTACAGTATCTGGACCGCTCCGGAGCGGTACTGGGCACTTCCGCAACCATTCCCGTCACAGGCACCTCCGACTGGCAGCGGGTCACAACCACCGGCTGGGCGCCGCCCGGCACATGGCAGGTTGAATTACTGATCAGCCTGTCACAGGCCACCGGCACCGTCTGGGCCGACGGCATCCAACTGGAGCCGTCCATGGTGGCCAGCGCTACCTTCTCGCCGGGACCGGCGGGTGGGCAGCGCTACTACTACCGGGTAACGGCCTGGAATGGACCCCTACACAGTCACCCCGGCCTGGCGGGCAGTGCAGAGACTCAGGGACTTCCCGAGCAAACCGGCATGTGGCGTCAGGCGATGCGTTGATCAACCGACCAGACGGAGGTACCCATATGCGTTGGACGTTTCATCTTTCTCGTATACTGCTTCCCTTACTGTTGCTTGGCCAGATGTTGCTTGCACCACTTGCCCTGGCCGAGGAACCGCCCACCGGCACCCTGGTCCCTACACCGGGAAGCATCGCCGGCCCGGGAGAAACCCTCAGCCTGACCGTAACCAGCGCACAGGCAGTCTCGTGGTCCGGACCGGAATGGAAAGCCACCGGGGACGCGGTATGGCAGACCGCAGCGCTCAGTGGCACCGCCGTGCCCAATACCCCCTTCACCGTGAGTTGGGTAGTGCCAGTAACGCCAGGGCAGTATCAGATCAGGGTAAAATTAACAAACGCCCAAAACGTGACTGGGTATTCGGCTGTGCTTGCGCTGGATTTGCCGGCTGCGCCGGTCGTCACAGCGACCGATGGCGAGCAGGGTAATACCTTGCTGGCGTGGACGGCTGGCAGCGGTACAGCCTTTGATGTCCTGCGCTCAACCGATCCGGGGTTACCGAGAGAAAAGACCGAGGTGCTGGCAACCCAGACACCGGCGACCACCTGGAATGTCACCTATAACAGCACCCAGAACGGCAGCTTTGAGCAGGGTCAGGATGCGGCCAACCAGCCCCTGGGCTGGGCTGTCCGTGGTACCGGCTCCTTCGCCCTCGACCCCTCCGCGGCCAGATGGGGGAGCACCTCCCTGCAACTGACCCGCTCCACCGCCGCCGGCAGTTACGAAGCAGCCCAGACGGTCCTGCGTGGCCCGGAGTTGGCCGGAAAACCGCTTACCTTCAGCGGGTGGCTCAAGGCTGAAAATCTCAGCGGCAACAATGCCAGTTCAGGTGCCGCTATTGTCGTTCAGTTCA
>JAKFDK010000018.1:0-2289 GCA_036676195.1 Clostridia bacterium
TCTGATCAACTGCTGCGCAGGTCGGTGAGAGTCATCCTGACCGGGCAAGGGGCCGCGAAGGGCCAGGTGCCATCGATCTCGGTCGGACCGAGGGAGCACCCTTTTCCGCGAACAGAGCCAAAATTTAAGCTTAGCACCGCGTACTAGCTTTGAAAAATTTCCAGCGCGCAGTGAGGCGCTGGAAATCTAAGCTCCCCAACGGGGAGACGGGGGCTACCTTAAACCCCCGCGGGAAACCGCGAAATGCGTCGGGTCGAGCAGCCCGGGGTATGAAGCTCGCGGTAAAGTACCTGTAAGAGGCACCTATGGCGGAGAGGAGACTTCGAGTGAACACGGGAACCAGTCCGAAGTAAGCATAGCGTAAAACCTAACGGAGAGCCGGGTGCGCTGAAAGGTGCCCGGTTCGGGAAAGGGCGCACCGGCGGCACTCGATTCGTGGCTGGGAGTGCCAGCATGTCCAGGAAGTACTCGTCGAGGATGGCGTGCAACTGGTTCAGCGCCTGGTTGAACTCGACGCGCTGCTCCTGGTCGCGTACGGATTGAAACAGTCGCCGCCATCCAGGCCGATTGAACCTGAATCCGGTTTCATTCTGTTGATGTCTGGCAAATTCTCTTGCCGCCGGGTTTCTCCGCCGAACTTCCTGTGTACTCCTGTAGACGGCCGGAAATTTCCGTCCTCTCCGACTTGATCGGGGCCGAAACGGCAGAATTTTGGCCGCATCCGGCTGACTTCGCTGCCATGCTGGCTGTTTCTGACTGTATCCGCCTACATCTGGCCACATGTGGTCCCATTCCAATGTCGCCGGGATCAAAACACGCCAAGACGCAAAAATACACCCGCCATCTCGGCGGATACCTGCACAAACCTGAAACTTCACAAACGCGACGCTAAAAAAGAGAAAAACCAGTTGAATTCCCAATACAAACCAGTGTATGATGGGTGTAGCTGTTAAAACCTGTTACATTTAATAAGAAGATGTTGGCTTCTACACGAATTTACATGAGGAGGACAGATCCGCCATGGCCCAGCCAGAGGTTGTCGGAAGACCGGAGTCCCCGCTTGATCGGTTTCAGATGGTCACCCGTTCGCCCGGAAAAATTCGCGGCCGGGCGAACCGGGACCCGGAAGGCGCCAAAATTAAGCCTACTGGTGTGGTGGAGGTCAATGCCGCCGGCAGTGAACTGTTCGATCGCATTGCCAACGAACTGGGCCTGGACCGGAACAAGTACGGGGTCCTCTTCGGCGGTGACTCCGACCAGGGTCAGGCCGCCGCCATCGTGGTGGACTCCGGTACTTTTGGGGCTGCTCCGGTGCGGCGGGTCAAGTCCAAGAACACCATTACGGTGTATATGACCGAACTCTTCCGGGTCCACCCCAAACTCCGGCCCGACAGCATTCGCTGGTGCCCCCTGATTAAGGAAGCAGACGGCGAGGGCGGCCACTTTGTCGTATTCTCCCTGAATGTGGCCCTGGAACGGACGAGCAGCCGGCGTAGGCAGGATCCGGCAGCGGAGTTTTAATGCTCACCCGGCCATCAGGCCGGGTGCTACTTGCGGCTTACCATTCTGCGCTTGCTCAAAGTGCAGAAGTTTCAATCCTCACCCGGCCATCAGGCCGGGTGCTACCTGAGTCGAATGCCATTACGTCGGGGTCCCAGTAATGTTTCAATCCTCACCCAGCCATCAGGCCGGGTGCTACCCGACAACCGAGCCCACGGCTCACTGCTACGAAGGTTTCAATCCTCACCCGGCCATCAGGCCGGGTGCTACCAATGACCGGGATTCGTTGGCGAGGTCGCTGGAGAGTTTCAATCCTCACCCGGCCATCAGGCCGGGTGCTACTCGACCACCGCGCACCCGCCCTCCACCCGGCAGTTGTGGTTTCAATCCTCACCCAGCCATCAGGCCGGGTGCTACGATGTCGGGCACCTTGACGGCGCCGATTTCGGTCAGGTTTCAATCCTCACCCGGCCATCAGGCCGGGTGCTACATGCAATACCCTACGCAAATGTTTTTCGCAGAAAATGTTTCAATCCTCACCCGGCCATCAGGCCGGGTGCTACACGGCACGGCACGGTGAGGAGCGGAGCGGAGGAGAGTTTCAATCCTCACCCGGCCATCAGGCCGGGTGCTACACACGGCGCACCTGCGGACTGAGAAGCGGTACGATACGTTTCAATCCTCACCCGGCCATCAGGCCGGGTGCTACTGGGTTCGGACCATTGATATCACTCGGCACGTCGAGTTTCAATCCTCACCCGGCCATCAGGCCGGGTGCTACGAACCGCA
>JAKFDK010000019.1:0-4344 GCA_036676195.1 Clostridia bacterium
GCCTCCCTGCCGCCGGGGATCGGGGCGACCGTCAGCGTTGACCTGCCGGGGCTGCACCTGGAACTGCCGCTGACCGACCTGGGCAGCCAGCCGCTGCTGCTGGAGTACACCCCGGCGGCGGACCCGGACCGGCAGGTCATGCGCACCTGGAACCAGTCCTTCTTCCCCGGTTACCTCGTGCAGATGCAGCCCACACTGCTGCTGGCCGGTCAGCCCCTGGCTGCCGGCGACCCGGTCCAGCCCGGCAGCCGGCAGTTCCTGCGCATGACGGTGCGCATGGGCAGCCTGACCGAGACGGTGGAGCGCCCGGTGACCGCCGGCAACCGCTACGGCCTGGTGGTTGAGCCGGCGCCTACCGATACGGAGACCGTCAAGGCCCGCCGGACGGCGGCCGGGATTCCGGGTGAGAGTCAACTGCAGACCATCGGCAGCCGGTACTTCGCCCGGGTGGACGAGGATGCCGCCCGGCTCGGAAGCCTGACCGCCATGCGCCTGGCGCCGGGGCCGCAGGTGGCGATCACGGCCTTCACCGTGGACCATGCCTGGCTGGCCGGTCACCCGTACTTCTCCTGGATCTCCGGGCTGCACATGGATGCCGCCCGGGTTACCCTCACCCCGGTGGACCCGGCGGGTGACCGGACGGATGAACGGCTCTTCTGGGTGCTGCTGGGCGCCCAGGCCGGCTGGCGGGAGGGTCGCACTCTTACCGACCTGTACGGCCTGGAGCCCGGAGGGGCGACCATGTCCCTGCTGCAGACGGCGGTCCGGCAGGGCAGTTCGCTGCACTGGCTGTGCCGGGCCAACGGGGACACCGTCCTGCCGGAAACCAGCCTCAGCCGGTCCACGCAGGCGCAGGTGCAGGCCGCCTTTGACCGTGGCTGGCTGGCCGTGATGCCGCCGGGACCGGTCAAGGGAACGGATGCCTACGTGGTGATCGACCCCGGCACCGGGGCCAGCGGCTATTACCTGGGCGACGGCAGCAACGGGCAGACCAGGGGGTTCACCGGCCTCCTTGCTGATGCAGGGACGGCGCCCCGCCTGAGCAACGGGTTGTGGGTCTCCGGCGGGATGGGCCGGTTCATCTTTGATTTCCGGTTGCCGCGTCTGTGGCGGAGCAAGGGCGAGCGCGGCGAGGCCCAGCCTGGTGAGCAGGAGGACAAGACTGGCTTTGCCGTGGTGATGATGAAGCCGTCCGCCCCCTGGCAGATTCCCTGCTGGGAGGCCGAGCAGATCCTGCCCCCGGCACTGGCGGACTTGACCGTGTGTGACGAGGCCCGCGCCTTGCTGCACGGGCTGTCCGGCGGCCTGCTGGAAGGGGTGACCTTCGGTGTGGCGTCGGAGTGGGAATCGTGGGCGCAGGTGGAGGCCCTGACGGAGTGGTGGGACCGGTTCAAGGAGAACCCCGGACCGGTCATTTCGGAACTGCGGGAGTCGGTGGTCCAGGTCTGGACGCACCGGCAGCAAATTGTGGACGGGCTGGCGGAGAGTGTTCACCAGACGGCTCTCAAGCTGTCCGGCCTGGCTGAGGATACCGACGCCATACTGGCCTGGGAACTGGGGTATGCCGTGGGCGTGGTGGCGGGCATGATCGCCACTACGGTGCTGATGAACGGCGCCACCGACCTGATCATGGAAGGGGCGGCGGCCCTGATCCGGCTGGCCATGGCGGAATGGGTGGCTCCGGGCTGGCGTATCCTGCGTGCTTCCACCCGCAAGGCCGGGCAGGGACTGCTGGCCCTGGTACGGACAGTGCCGGACGGTGAGCAGTCGCTCCTCGACCTGCAGCGGCTTGCCCAATTTATTACCACGATGGGCCAGCGGGAGCAGGATTTCCTGCTCGGTGCGCTGCATTCACTCAGTGTTCGCAAGTTTGATCTCAGCAAGTTTGCGCAGCTTTCCGAAGGGGTCCAGGGTACGCTGGCGAAGGCCACCCAACGCCTGCTGGATGCGGCCGAACAGGCCAGAGCAGACCTGGCGGCGGGGAAGATGACGAAAAAAGAGTTCGATCTGGCTGTGTTCACCAGCCGCACCCGTGTGGAACAGGCACTGGAGGCAGCGATGTCCGGACCCAGCCGCCTGGGAGACGGACCCCTGGGCAAGATCATCCGGGAAGCACTCAGCGAACTGGGGATGTCGGAGACCGAGTTCCACCTGCTGCGTATGCTGCCGGTGGAGGATCTGACGCCGGAGCAGATCCGGATTCTGGTGGCAGTACGGCGGCGCATCCCGATTCCGGAGAATGCTACCGTGGCGAAGACAATGAAGTACGATGACTTCCTGGCGTTGATGGCGAAGGGCGAAGAAGGGACGATTGGCGGCCACGTCGCCCTGGCCGAGCACCTGGAGGGTGCTGTCACGGCCGAGGATTACAAGGACCTGCTTGCCTTGCGCACTGTGCAGGACTGGGACTATACAGACCAGGAGATGATTGTCGAGTTAACGGTGCCATTGGCCAGACTGACAAGCGAAGGAGAACAGGTCGAAGATATGCTTCAAAGTCCCCTGGATGAATTACTGGACGGAAAGGGGTATTGGCCAACCAAGTATCCCTCCACACGTAACGGGTGGACAGCATACGTAGGCCAAAGGGGGGTGCCCGAATGGATCATGAATAAGCCGCGTATTGTACCGAAAGGTGCTCAAGCCAGGGTAATTGGTCGGAATGGTAAGGTAAGCGCCGTATATCAGTTTGACGGGACCACGTGGCAGAAGATAGGTGGCGAAGTGCTGAAATGACAAAGAGGTGGGCCAAGTACAAGGGGCATGTGGTTCGGGACGTCAGCTATGATGGTGAGCAGCGGCTTCTAGGCACGAAGGACAAAGGGTTGGCGATTGAACTAGGCCTCACCGAAGAACGCAAGCCTGGCGAGTTCATGGCCTGGGTGCCCTACGACCAGATCGACTGCCGCTGGGAAGAGCACTTCTTTGCCACCCACCAGGGCCACGAGTTTCCCATCACGGGTGAACGGGACGACGAGTACTGTCTGGAAACCCCGAACATAGAGCTGGGCGAGAAGTTGGGCTTTCGCCAGTACGAGAAGTACCTGTCCGACAAGTGGGTCAAGAAATCAGAAGTCCAGGTCCGGAAAGAGACCACAATGTTCACCTGGAACGGTCGCTTCTGGGAAAAGGTCTAAGCTCAACCGGCCGGAGGGATCGTGGTGTCAAAGCCAACAAGCGGTCAACAATCAAAAACCGGCATGTGCGGCCTGTGGCTCTAGCTGAGCCTCGGGCCGCTTCTCTTTTCCTTCGCCTGCACGAGTGCTGGCCAGGCGAACAGGAACACGGCGCAAACAAGGCTTGCGGAGGTGGGAACCATGGCGGAAAAGCCTGAGACTGCGCGGTGGTCCAAGGTGAACCTGCACCAGTGGGAGCCCCTTGCCCTGTGCGTGAGCACACGGCCCAGCCGGTCTGGCCGGGCGGGGGAACTGTTGCTGCAACTGGTGGACTCACGGCTGCGGAAAAAGGAATGGACCGAAGGGGTACTGACCCCGGGCGACCTTGGCCTGACTGAGGATTGCCAGGCAGTTCGTCCTGGCGTTTGCCGGAATCGCCCGTGCTCTGCTGGATGACCTGCTGCCACTGCCGTCGCCGAACCAGGGCCGGGAAGGGTTCTACGTATCCGCCGGCCCGGTGTCCGGGGACCAGGCGGTGACCGACTTCCGCACCTGCAAACTGAACCGGGTCGAGTGCGGCCCATTGTTGCCGTGGTGGCGGCGCATCAGCCCGCCGGCATTTACACCGGCACCGGAGCAGTTCCGGCAAGCTGCCCAGCGCCATGCCTTCGCCATGGAAGACCAGTTGGCCACCTGTGTCAAACATGTTCGGTCAAACCAAACGTCGTGCTTTTTCGTAAGCATTAGCAGAAGGCTTCTCAATGAGGGGTGGTCACGACGGACCGCCTGTGCAAGTGGCTTGAGCATCATCTGGTTTTGCCTGTGCGCTGGTACCGAATCCACATGCGCAACTGGAGGGATCTGCGCCAGCGTTGCAAGGCGTGCGGATGTGCCGACGGGGTCAACTTCCACGTTCCGGATGACATCTGGAAATCAGTTGTCCCACAAAAGTACCAAAACCGGGTCGTCTGCTTGCTCTGCTTTGATCGCTTCGCAAAAGAAAAAAGGGTGGACTATGCAGCCACCCTTAGGACACTGTATTTTGCTGGGCACCAGACTTATCTAACCCTGAGGGTGGACACCTCAAACATGAATTCCGAGAACTAATAGGAGCAGTTGCCGTTGGCTTCCTTCCCCTGACACTCGTTGCAGAGTTCGCCGGTAGTGGGCTTGGTATCACGCTCGTCATAATCATATAACGGCCAGTTCGAGCAGTTGCTGCAGAAGT
>JAKFDK010000020.1:0-60002 GCA_036676195.1 Clostridia bacterium
TGATGATTTCCGCGAAGAGGGAGCAGGAGGCCCACCTCCCACTCCCACCACCACGACGGATGGGCATTCACATCCGTGCGGATTCTGTCAACCAAGGGCCTCTGGATCTATCTTACGAGGAGGGATGGAAATGTCCTATATCGTTGATTTTAAAAATGTATCTACGGTTGGTTTAGAATCTTCACCTGTAGCAGAAGCGCTTGCTGGTTTACGTGCTAATGAAGCCCGTTACTTTATGAACAAATACAAGCATGAATTTACGGTTCTACCGGCTAGCGAAAGCCAGGAGACCCTTGATTATGTGAACCGAATTTTGAAAGAACAACGTGATATTGAGTTTGCGGCCAAGCCATTAGAAACGTCGCGTTTTCAAGTGGAAAATATCAAAATGGCCTATGTCTTCTATGAGGATGGTCTTGAGGTCAATGTGATGTATACGGTTGACGACCCTAAGAAGCGGGCCGTTGGTTTTAAGCTTTCTGAGGGGATGGAGGTACCGAAGGAGTTAGAAGGGGCGTTTAAGTTTGCTAGGCAGAAGTCTAAACTAGCTGGAACGATTCGGGGATCGTTTTTTGTAATTAAAGGAGAATATTGAAGTCGGATAGTTGAAAAAGCAGATCAAAGAAAGGGCCATCCCGCAATAGGATGGTCCTTAGAACTTGCCGTTACAGACAGTGCGGAGAGGTGCATCACAAGGAGTGAAAATCTTTCTGGAATAATCTGTATATATGCCGTGCGGTCTTAAGAGGATTCCCTCTCCAATTGCGGAACTTACCTGACACAGGGGCGCTGTCGTGCTCGACCGGAATCACGAAGACGTCATTCCACTCTTTCGCTTGTCTCAGAGCTATTCTGAGGGTTTTTGCCGTTGGCCCCGATACGGTGAGAAGTACCACAAATAGTTAATATATTCATTTATGCAATAACCCCGGTGGTGTCACCGGGGTCTTACTTTTCGCCCGCGGCTCTCGCTTTTAAAGCGGTAAGCTTGCCACTGGGGTGCCCGCACGGATCTAGTGCGGGCGCCATTTCGTTTAGAATTCCCGACGCCGGAAGGCGGCCATCCCGGCGAGCAGGACTCCCACCAGGTAGAGCAGGCCGTAGAGCAGCATCCAGCCGGAAGGGTCCGCCCCGAGCTTAAGCTGAATCAGCCCCGGCTCGCCGATCCCGTGCCGCAAATGTCCGGTCACCCAGCCATTCATACTGGCGCCCGGCAAGAGGAGCGAGAGTATGACGCCCGAGAGCTCCAGCTGCGGCAGGCGCAACGTGTGCCCCGCCATCTCCAGCAGGTTGCCCAACCAGGTGAAGAGCAGGAGCAGCAGGGCGCCAACCCCGGCCCCGACAGGACCGATCCCCGCGCTCAGCCAGAGCGTGAGGGCGAGTTGCACCAGTGGCGCGAGCGTGAAGACCGGCAGCCCGATCCACCATCCGGACGGCCAGAGCCCCGTGGTCCAGCCAAAGGCCAGCAGGATCGCCACGTAAAAGAGGGCTGCATAAGCGGCCACCCCTGCGCCCAGCCCCAGGAACTGCCCCAGGAAGACCGCCTGCCGCCGGACAGGCCGGCTGATCACCATCTGGGAGCGTCCGGACTCCGCGTCCATGCCCGCCGTCACGATGGCTGCAAAGGAGGCGACGGTGCTGACGAGCAGGCAGGTGGCGACCAGCATCATGGTGAGCAGTTGCTGGTGCACATTGACCCGCACCGCCGTAAGCGTGCCTGGTTCCGTCGCCTCAGAGCGCAGGATGAAGGCAAAGAGCGCGACCGGAAGGGCCGAGGCGGGCGCCAGGAGCCAGACGAGACGACGCTGCAGAAGCTCCCGGACCTGAAAGCCGGCTACGATCGCCCAATCAGCCACCGGCGCTCACCTCCCCCGGTGCGGTTACCAGATCGACGAAGAGATCCTCCAGGCTGCGGTGGCGGGGGACCAGCTCGTAGAGGCGGGCGCCCGCCTGGATGATCGCCGCGGCCAGGTCCGGCACGTGGGTCCCATCAGGGAGGACGACGCGCAGCCGTCCATCCGGCAGCGCCGTGACCGGTCCAAATGCGGCGAGTCGCTCAGGCGCGAGCGGCTCCGCCCGGAGGGTCACCTCGACCTTGCGCCCGGCCAGGTCCGACATGGTGCCCGTCGCCACGATTTGGCCCGCCCGGATCACGGCGAGGTGGTCGCAAAGTTGCTCGAGCTCAGTCAGCAGATGCGTATTCAGGAAGATCGTGACACCCTCCGCTTGCAGTTCCCGCAGCAGCGTGCGCACGAAGCGGCGCCCAAGGGGATCGAGGGCGGCAGTCGGTTCGTCCAGGATCAACAGGCGCGGGCGATGGAGGAGGGCGGCGCCCAAGGCGAGGCGTTGCCGCATCCCGTTCGAGAAGGTGGAGACCGGCCGCTTTGCTGCCTCCAGGAGCCCTACCTGGGTGAGTACGGCCATCAGGCGCTCCCGATCCGGCTTCAGCCCGGCCAGGTGGCCGTAGTAGCCCAGAAGGTCGAGCGCCTTCGGCCACTCGGGCATGCGGTAGTGCTCGGGCAGGAAGCCGAGGAGCGCATTGGCCTGGCGGCTGCCGATGGGGTGGCCGAAGATCGAGCCGCTGCCCGCAGTCGGCTCGAGCAGGCCGGTCAGGAGCTTCACCACGGTAGACTTCCCGGCGCCATTTGGACCCAGAAAGCCAAAGATGGAGCCGGCGGGGACGGTCAGGGAGATATTCTGGCATCCCCGCGCCCGGCCGTAGAACTTCGTGAGCCCGTGGGTTTCGACGGCGATGCTCATGGCGCTACCGCACCGCCACGGCCAGGAGCTCGGCGCGGGTGAGCTTACCGCCTACGAAGTAGGTAAAGCCGCCCTGCTGCCAGACAAGGGCGCCGCCGTCTTCTCTCGGGTAGTAGACGCCTTGCGCCTGACCGATCGCAACCTTCTCGCCCACCTCCGGGCCAACGGGGAGTGGGAGGGTATGCGCCAGGTCGGGGATCTGGCGAATCTGTTCGATCACTGATGCGGGCGCCCCCGCCAGCTGGCCCATCAGCCCTGCCAGCGCCGGCAGGTCGACCCCGTCCGTGCCGCTCACCTGAAGGTGGGTCGCCTGAACGATCAAGAGGGTGCGGCCGTCTGCCCCCCTCCACTGACGGGCTACTACGGCGGGCGTCACCACCTGGAAGGTCTGTCCCTTGAGCTTCGGGTCGAGGGAGGCCATAATGCCCTGGTCATACAGCCAGTTGTTGATGGCGTCCACATCGGGGCGAAGGATGTAGGTGGTCGGGCGCATGGCGCCCCAGCGGGTCGGCTCCGCTGGCAGGCCCGCCGGAAGGGCTGCGGGCTGAAGCAACGGCCCCATCAGGTCGGCCGCCGCCGCAGGTGTGGTTGGCTCCATGGTGGGGAGCTGCTCGGGGCCGCTCACCTGCGCCAGCTTACGGACCAACTCGGGGGACAGCTTCCTATCCAGGCCCTGGATGGCGTTGGCGATCGCTTGCGGGCTCGTCTCGATGGTGGCGATTTTTTGCGTCCGGAAGATCGAGAGCCAGTTGGCAGCGGCGGCGCGCCAGGGATCGACGAGTAGAATGGCCGTAAAGAGAGCCAAGACGGCACAGCCGACGGCGACGGGGCGCAGGCGTGGCATGGTCGTTTGCACGGGTAAGATCTCCTCCCATGGGATTGTTGGCACGGGGCTCTTTGCGACCGCCGTTCGCACGGCGTTGAGGAGCAGTTGCGTCTCCTGGGCGGTTTTTGCGAGCGTCGTCAGCCGGGCACGGCAGGTCGGGCAGGAAGCGAGGTGGCGCTGCAGGTTGGCGGATCGAAGCTCGTGATCCAAAACGGCACGGAGATCACCTTCGGGCGGGTGAGTAAGCCACCAACTCATACTGCTCCTTGCACCTCCTTTCGGCACGGGCCAAGAGGGTTCCGACTGATCCGAGTCGGCAACGGGCCGCCTGGGCGATCTCCTGGTAGGAGAGCCCCTCGGCACGGAGTAGGAGGATCAGCCGGTCGCGGGGCGCGAGCCGATCGAGCGCGGACCGCACCAGTCGCGCCTGCTCGTGCTCGACCATCACCTGCGCCGGGTCCGGTAGGGCCTCGCAAGTAGGATCGGTCAGTTGCGCATCCGAGGGCGGGAGATCGAGGGTGCGCTGCCCACGGCGGAGGGCGTCGTAGGCCAGACGACTGACGACCTGGCGGAGCCAGGCGCCGGGGTTCTGCACGGTTCCCTTTCCCTGCCCGAGCAGTCGGGTCACCGCCTCCTGGGCGGCATCCTCGGCCTCGTGACGGTCGCCCAAGAGCAGGAGCGCCCGCCGGAACGTCGCAGTATAGAGATCCTGCAGGTCCACCCAGTCACCTCCCTAATAGAAAGACGGGGACGCCCGCACTTTGTGACAGGCTGCGTACACTTCTAATATTGCGCCGGCTGCGGCGGTCCCTTCTCCTGGGGTACGCGGTACTTAATGCGTACTACGGTCTTTCACCGGCCTAGCGGTTTATCGGGATCCAGAATTTCATATATGAACCCGCCAATCAACGGGCCGGATGTTGGCACCCGCATGGCTTGAGACCCGAAAAAAGAAGCCCGAACATGCCGTTCGAACTTCTTTCAACAGCGGCGAGTTAAATTCGCCGTTTGATATGCCGCGGTGAAGCGTAGCATAGTCATCGCGCCAATGAGATGATCACGCCAGGAAGTGTCATTCGCGGCTCAAAAATGAACCACCTTGGCAGATTAGTTGAACCACTGAGATGGGGGTATGGTCAGCCGGCCGTCTGGTCAACACAACGGGCAGCCCCTGGGCACCAGGCAGGAGACTGCCCGCGCTGCCATCGGCCAACGAACGGAACGGAGCACTTCTCGGAGATTCGCCGCTTTTTGCCGGTGAATCACTCGCCGCATGCGGAATTATGCGGCGAATCCCCCAAAATGGGCACGGTGCAGGCAGACGAGCCACTGAATTTCGCCTTGCCGGGTCCAAAACGTCCCGATTCGGGCCGAAATCAGCGATCTCTGAGGCGAATGGGCCGTCCCGCCACATGATTCGCCGCGAAATTCCGCCCGACTCCGAACTTCGTCCGGAAAAAAAGCGGTGAACCGCACACACACCGCCAACACCCGCTTGTATCGCGGTTCCCATAACCCTAACTCGCAAGCCCGCGACGCTGCATTACCCACACGTTTTCGGAACAAGAACTAAAGGAGTTTGCGACAGACTACGCAGCAGCAGATGAACCAGAGTATCACCTGACGGTTGAGCAGGCGCTGGCCCGGTATAGACAGCGCATCCGGAGCCATGGTTGAGGGAAGGTCGGACTTCCGGGCTCTGGTGTAATGGTATGACGCTGCGAGCCTTTCCGGCTCAGACCCTTCGCTCCGCCGCATCGACACCTGTCACGCTCCGAGCGAAGGGTGCCACCAGCAGCGAGGGCCAACCCGTCACCGGGGCCAACGTCCAGTAGATCGCCGTCACCCACAACGCATCGAAAGTCGAGGATGTGGCCCCGGTGCCAGTTTCAGGGCCTCATCTTTGGTCAGCAATTCATCCGTGTCTTCTGCCTCAGCCCAGCCAAGCAGAAAGGCACGCAGTTCCTCTTCGGAGAATGTTTCGGTGATATCTTCCACCGGAACGACTGCAACTGTGATGCCCTCGAAGGCAAGAACAGAGGGCGCTCCTCCCTTTGCCCGCTGCAAGATCTCCTGAAGGATCTGGCTCTGTTGGACCTCCTCTTGCCTGACCTTTCGAGCCCTGTGCATCGTCTACCCCCCCGTGAACAAGCCCTCGATGGGAACCAATGAAAAGTTCGAACAATGAACCCGCTGTTTGGAGTATACAACCAGCCGAGGGACACTAACAGCCCAGTTGTCCTCAGGAACTGCCTGTGCGGAGTGGCGGAAGACATCCTTACGGTAAGATCCAATTCGATATGAACCGAATCAGCCAGGCACTGCCCCTCCGCTCGCTTCGGGAGCCCAAGCTGATCGAGTGACATGGAAGGCGACGGAGCACCCTCGGGAAGGGGTGCACGTCGCCTTCACGTTCGCATATATGGAAACACCTGTCCTGGTGTTGTTTGCGTGCCCGTTACGTGAACGACCCCAATACCGATGATGGCAGCACTGCCGGTCCTGGTGGTGCCTGTAACCGCCGCTGACCGCCTGTTGGGCGTCATGCGGGCCAGTCGGAACGGGGTGAACCGCTTCAGCAACGAGGACCTGGCGGTGATGCAGGTGCTGGCCGACCATGTCGGTATGGCCCTGGACCATGCCCGGCTCTATGCCGAGGCGCGATCCATGGCCATTACCGATCCGCTGACCGGGTTGTACAACCGCCATTTCCTCGACACGTTCATGGGGGCACAGGCGAACCAGGGGTCAGACCACTCGGTGGCCCTGCTCATGATCGATCTCTTCGAATTCAAAAAGGTCAACGACACCTGGGGACACCTGCAGGGCGACGCCCTGCTGCAGGATACGGCCCGGCTGCTGCAGGGCAGCGTGCGCAGTACGTCTGGTTGGTCCTGATGTCTGAGAAGTCTTCCCCGATTCACCTGGTCAGGGCATGATAGAAAATCGAGCGCAAGTGGGGCAAACACTGCCACTTCCGCTCGATTCATTGTCTGCCAAGCCAGTTGAGAGATTCGCCGTTGAATGATCCGGGGGTTGCTGGCGAACAATCCAGGGGGTGCTGGCGGACAATCCGGGGGTTGCTGGCGAACCATCCAGGGGTTGCTGGTGAACTATCCAGGGATTACCGGTGAATGATCCAGGGGTTACTGGTGAATGATCCAGAGGCTACTGGTGATGATCAAGTGATTACCCGTGATCATTAGGTATTTACCCGTGGTCATCAAGTAATTACCCGTGATCGTTAAGTGATTACTGGTGACCATTCAGAGGGTACCCAGAGCGATGATGACAGTCGTGGCGGCTCTGAGCGACGTCGACCGGTGAGACGGGGGCGACCTGTGCGCCCGCTGCCGGGCAGTAGCTGTGACTCGCCCCGGGAGTGCCCTGGAGTCGCTTGCCGGGCTGCGGCGGTTGGCACAGCACTCACCGGGCACACTGCGGCGATGTACCGGCCCCTGACCAGCCGACTGTCCGGATCGTGCCGGTGTGGTGGCCGTGGGTTATCTTGGTGGTGTGACCATGCTGCTGCCAACGTGGACAATCCCCGCCTGTCTGCTACCAGACAACGTAAAGGAATCACCCGACGCTGTTAAGTAATTACCCGGCGCTGTTAAGTAATCACCCGGCACTGTTAAGGAATCACCGGCAGACGACCGGCGGGTTGCACACGGCAAAACGGTCCTGCGCGCCGTGCGTGCAGGACCGGTGAAGTGCATGTATGATTCAAATAGCGGACAGGATCAGGGAAAACACCATCCAGACCAGCGCAAAGACAACGACCTGAACGCCCATCCCTACACCCATGACCTTCAGAGTCCACTTGGCCACGTCCCACTTACGCTGCTTGGGCGGGGTCTTGTCAGCCTTGAAGCTGCCCTTACGCTCACGGGGGGCCGGGGGTGGCGGCACAACCCTGGTGACCCAGCGATTCATGACAAAAACGTAAACGATGGTTACACCCAGCAACAGATAGGTGTACTGGCTGAAAAACCGGTTCATCAGTGCCATCACGGCACCGAACCCGGCCGCAGCCACCGCGTTGGCCTTGGCCACCGGTATCAGTTCCTGCAAAAAACCCCGTCCCCTTCCTGATCAGCTTCCGCTACTCCTTCGCTTCCCGGTCCTGATTCTCCTCTACCCTGGCCAGCGCCCGCGTAAACGCGTCCACCACGGCCGGATCGAAATGCTCCCCCTTCTCGCTCAGCAACACATCCAGCGCCCTGGCAGTGGGCCAACCGCGTTTATAGGGTCGGTCGGTCACCAGGGCGTCAAACACATCGGCCACCGCAATAATGCGGGCGTGCAACGAAATATCCGCACCGGCGATCCCGTCCGGATAGCCGCGGCCGTTCAGTTTCTCGTGGTGGTGGCGGGCCGCCAGCATGACGCCCTTCAAATAATGTTTCGGCTCCATCCGGTCGATAATCTCCGCCCCCAGCGCGGGGTGCCGCTTGATCTCGGCAAATTCGTCATCGGTAAGGGCGGCGGGCTTGAGCAGTACGTTGTCCCGGATCCCGATCTTGCCCAGATCATGCAGCAGGGCGGCAATCCGCAGATATTCCATCTCCTCGGGCGAAACACCCAGCTCTTCGGCAATCTGAACCGCATAGGTGGCCACCCGATGGGAATGGCCGGCCGTATAGGGGTCGCGGGCGTCAATCGTGGCCGAGAGGACCTCGACCATGCTCATGAACAGGGTCTGAAACCGCTCCAGCAGACGGGAGTTCTGGATCAGCAGGCCGGCCTGGTTGCCAATGGCTGTAAGCAGGTGCAGATCCCGCTCGGTAAAGAACTCGCCGCCGCGCTTGTTCAGCAACTGAATGCAGCCCAGGGGCTCCCCTTTGGCCAGCAGCGGCGCACACATCATGGAACGGGTCACAAAGCCGGTATTGGAGTCAAACCGCCGGGCCCAGGCCGGGTCGCCCTGGACATCGGCCACCAGCAGCCCCTTCCCCTGCTCGGTGACCCGGCCGGCGATGCCCTCACCCCAGCGCAGACGCATCCGGGCCAGGGCCGCCTGGTTGCCGCCGCGGATCACAGCCGGCACCAGGGAGCGGTCCTGTTCGTCCACAACCCAGATGGTCCCCGCCTCGGCACCAGTGACCCCGGCCACCCGTTCCATCAGGGCCTCCAGAATCCGGCGGGGGTCCCGTTCCGAAGCCAGGCTTATTCCGACCTCCAGCAGTACATGCAGCTCCCGGCGCTCGGTCTCCAGTTCACGGACCTGCCGGCGCAGTTGCTCCAGTTCGAACGCTGCATCGGCCATGGGGATACCCCCTGATCGGATGTGTGCAAGTTACAGAATCACCCGGTAGACATGCACCGGTTCGGTCCGGTTCTTCACCGTCAGCGGCCCGAGGTTCTCGACTTCGATCCGGCCCTGCACTTGCTGCCAGACCGCTTCGCTGATTTGAATCGTACCGGCCTGGGCGGTGGACTCCAGGCGTGAGGCCACGTTGACTGTGTCGCCGATGGCGGTGTACTCCTGGCGCACCAGCGAGCCGATGTTGCCCACCACCGCTTCGCCCGTGTTAATGCCCAGGCCGAAGGCCAGCGGCTGGAATTCGGCCGCCAGGGCCTGAATCTCCACGGCCGCCCGCACCGCCTTGTAGGCATGGTCTGCCACCGGCAACGGCGCGTTCCAGAACGCCATCACGCAGTCGCCAATGAACTTGTCCAGCGTGCCGTCGTAGCGGAAGATGATCTCGGTGATGCGGTTAAATGCCTTGTTCAGGCGGGCCACTACTTCTTCGGGTTCCAGCCCTTCGGACATGCGGGTAAACCCGCGCACATCCATAAACAGCACGGTGATCTCCCGCCGGGTGCCGCCCAGGCCGAGGGCGCCGTCGCCCTCCTGGAGCAGCGCCCCCACCACTTTATGGTCGACATAGCGCCCGAAAATGGACTGAATCCGCTGCTTTTGCCGCCGCTCCGCCAGGTACTTGGCCGCCAGGTTGCCGCCGTAGGCCAGCACCACCGCCAGCAGCGGCGGCGTCAACTGCCAGTACTGATCCCACTGGTCGTAGGCTGCCGCTGTCCACAGCAGCCAGGTCACCATGAGCAGCAGGGCGGCACCCACGCCCCATCCCGGCCGCAGCAGGCCGGCGATGACGCCGCCCACCGCTCCCAGCAGCATGGCGGCCCCCAGGTTGTACAGGGCCGGCATGTCCGCCGGCATCCGCCCGGTCATCAGCGTGGCCACACCCATGGCGTGGGCGTGCACCCCGTACATCTGGGCATTCACCGGTGTGCGGACATCGTCCTGGAAGCTCGGCGCCGTGGGACCAATCAGGACGATCTTGTTGGCAAAGACAGAGTCGGGCACCCTGCTGGCCCGAACATCGGCAAAGCCGTAGGTGGGCATTTTCTTGGTGAAGTAGCGGATGTGGTACAGGCTGCCGACGGTGGGCGGCGCCTGAAACGGACGCCCCGGCGCCGGGACCCGCTCAGCGGCCAGGCGGGCGATGGCGGCAGCCAACCCGTCGTACGCTTCGCCCTGCACCCGCACCTGGTAGGGCAGCTTGCGTACGACCCGGTCGGGGTCATATACCGTATTGGCCAGGCCGACCGGCACGTTGGTCAGGGGGCCGCCCGGGCGGCGCACCCGCAGCCCTTGCAGCTCCTGGTTCACCCTCTGGAGCGGAGGCAGATCGGCCTGTGCCGCCAACACCACCCGGCCGGAACGGGCGATGGCGTCGGCCAGCAACGAATCGTCCTGGTCTGCTTCCAGGAACAGCAAGTCAAAGGCAATGACCCGGGCACCGGCACGGGTAAGGCGTTCCACCAGGGCGGCGTGCTCCCGGCGCGGCCAGGGCCAGCGGCCGATTTGTCGAATACTGTCGTCGTTGATGCCAATGACCACGACGTCACGCAGGGCGGCCGGACGGGCGTCGGCCACGAGATCGGCCAGGCCGTCATAGGCGGCCCCCTCCAGGACTGCCGGGTAATAGCGGAGGGCGGACAACGCCCCGACGACCAGCCCGAGCACCAGGCCGATCCAGGCCCCGCGGGCGGCACGGAGGCTGTGGGGACGTCTCAATACCCTGACCTCCTCAGACGGCTCACACCAGCCCATCAGGCCGGCGACCGCAAGGACTACATAGTTCTTCCTCTATTTGAACATCATTTACAGGTAAACTCAAGTCTGCTTTCCATAAGGGATACAAAAGACCAACTCGCTGTGCGTTTTCTCCCGAAATTATTGCTGCATTTGTGTCTCTAGACGTGAATTGTTACAAGATTGTAGTTGACAATTCGGGGCGGACATGCAATATTGGATCTTGTCCGGGCTGTACCGAAATATCCACCTGTAAAGAAAACACGGTACCGCCTTTACTTTATTTAGATCAAGGGAGGACTTGACTTACCATGGCAGTTACAGAAAGCCTGCTCAGCCGCACCCGCGTGATCACCCGCATGCTGCAGTCCGAAGCTTCCGGACACGTCCGTTTCGCTAGCCTGGCCGGCGCTCTGGGTGAGGCGCTGGGCGGCAAGGTTGCGATCATCTCCCGCCGGGGCAAGACACTGGCGGCCACCCAGAATTCGCGGATCAGTGCCGGCGCGTCCGTTAATGAAGAACTGAACCAGTACTTTCTCAAGTTGGACAAGGCAGCCAGCGTCCCGAACTTCCCGGTCTCCGGCCAGTTTGAGGATCAGCCGTTTTCCTTCAACGTGGAGAGCGCGGTGATTCTGCCTGTCTTCGGCGGCGGCGAGCGCCTGGGTACCCTGCTGGTGAACAAGGAACTCGATGAAGCCGGTCTGGTGCTGGCCGAGTACGCCACCACCGTGGTCGGAATGGAACTGCTGCACTCCCACCAGGAAGAGGAGCAGGATCAGGCCCGCAAGGATGCAGCCGCCAAAATGGCGGTGTCTGCCCTCTCGTATTCCGAAGCGGAAGCAGTTGTCCACGTATTCCGGGATCTGGGCGGCACCGAGGGTCTGCTGGTGGCCTCGAAGATCGCCGACCGGGTCGGCGTTACCCGTTCGGTAATCGTGAACGCCCTGCGCAAGCTGGAGAGCGCCGGCGTCGTCACCAGCCGGTCCCTGGGCATGAAGGGTACCTATATCAAGGTCCTGAACCCCTCGTTCCTGGAGGAACTGACCCGCCTGGGTTAATCCGCCCGCACCATGCGGCGAAGACAAAGCAGCCGGGGCCACGTTGCCCCGGCTGCTTTACTGTGCGCCCGCCGGCAGTGCCGGGCACCGTCGGCGGCTGCCAGTCAGACGGCTGTTGTCGCCAACAGCGCAATGGCCTGGTCCAGCCAGGACACCCCCGCCTCCGGCGACCCGGTCTGGGTCAGCAACAACCCCAGGGACCTTGCCACCCGCGCCGCCGCCGGTCGGTTCCCCAACTCCGTGAACCCCGCAAAGGCGGCGCGGAAGGCGTCGGCCGCCGCGTTCATTCCCCGCCCGGCCTGGTGACAGATCCCCAGCAGTTCCTGGGCTTCAGCCCGCTCGGCGGCCGCCAGCGGCCCGTCCAGGGCTTCCTGGACCCGCGTCAGGGCCACCGGCCAGTCACCGGCCGCCTGGGCACATTTGGCCTGTTCCAGGCGGGCATTGGCCAGTTCAACCAGCGCCCCTGCCTCGGCAAAGATCTGTGCCGCTTCGGCAAAGGCGGCATCGGCACCGGTATACTGGCCCATCTGGCCCAGCATGATCCCCGTATGGGTCAGTACACCGGCCAGCATGCGCCGGTCTCCGAACAGGGTATACAGCGCACGGCTGCTGGCGTAGCACTGCAGCGCCTGGTCAGATTCGCCGGCGCGGAAATAAGCATAGCCCAGGGTGTGCAGCAACTCCGCCAGGCGGTACTGCAGCCCGGTGGTACGGGCGGCCTGCAGCAGCCCGTTGGCAATGTATTTGGCTTCCTCGTAGCGCTCCAGCCGGCACAGCACAATACAGGTGTTGGTCTCCGTCTTCAGGCGCAGAACCGGGTCGGCCTCTGCATGGCTGTTGAGCAGCGAAAGCGCCACCTGCAGGTGACCCAGGCTGTCCTCCCAGCGCTGCTGCCGGTCACAGGCAATGGCCAGAACGTGGTGGATCCGGGCGGCCTCCATCGGGTCTTCCGCCACCGGCACCGCCGCTGCCGCTTCCTGCAGCAGAACCGTGGCCTCGGTCACCTCACCGTGGCGTAACCGCAGGCTGCCCAACAGGCGCAGGGCCCGGGCCCTGCCCTCGCGCAGTTGGTCCAGGGCTCCCTCTACCGGCTCCAGCAAAGTGCCGGCCTCGGCGAGCCGTTCCGCCTCCAGTAGTTTCTCTGCCAAATCAAGGGTCTGTCCGTCTATGGGCTCACCCGATTCGGTCAGAAAAAAATGCAAAGGCCGGTTCAGCCGGCGGGCCAGCACCTCCAGCGAGCGCAAGGAGGGTTGGACCAGTCCATGTTCTAACTGGGAAATAAACCCCGGGGTGAACTCAGCCCCCGCCAGGGCCGTCTGGGTCAACCCCGCCTCCTTCCGAACTGTGCGGATTTTCTTTCCAAGGGTGTGCAAGGCGTATCCTCCTTGACAGGCGGCAACCGGTGCTTGCGCGGGCCGGCGAATTCTTGATTAACTTAAGGACGCCAAATCCTACGGCAGGGTTTCACACGAGAACTCTAGTATTACTATACAAAGGGTTTTAACTCCGCTAAACAGATGTGACCTACCGGCCCTAGCGGTGGATTGGTGAGGTGATCGCGATGGTAACCGCAGTCGATCTGGCAGCCGCACACACAACGGCGTTGCCTGCGCCCGGCGCTCACTCGGCGCTGGTGCAGCGCTGTCAGGCGGGCGACCAGAACGCGTTCAGTGAACTGTTTAACCTGTATTGGCGCGATGCGGTGGGCGTGGCCAGGCATGTCATCCGTGACCCGGCTCTGGCCGAAGATGTTGCTCAGGAAGCCTTTATCAAGGTTTACCGCCGGATCGGCGGCTTTGGTTTCCGGTCACAGTTCCGCTCCTGGCTGTACCGGGTAGTGGTGAACCAGGCCATCAGCACCCTGCGGCGCCGAGTGTGGCAGGAGCGCCCGCAAGCCGGTTACGACCAGTTAACCGAGGGGTGGGTGCCCCGGACCGCACCCCTGGAAGAACTGGTGGTCGAAGCCGATGAGCGTAGCCTGGTGCGGCAGATGGTGAACAGGTTGCGGACATCGCAGCGCCTGCTGATTCATTGGAAATACTACGCCGGTCTGACCGACGAACAGATTGCTTCCCGGATAGACTGCCCGGTGGGCACCGTTAAATCCAGGCTGCACCGGGCCCGGCGCCAGCTCAGCCATGCCCTGGGCGGCCAGGTGGATCAGCGCTGATCCCATTCCCGGCGCAGGTACCGTACCACCCGCACGGCTGTAACGGTAAACACGAGGGCCGCACCCAGTTGCAGCAGCAGCGCACCCCGCAGCACCCATTCACTGCCCAGGGCCAGGCCGGCGGCACCCATGACGGTACCGGCCAGCCAGAGCGCGAGAATCCACAGGGACCGTCCCCGGGGCGCCATCACATGCAGGAAGGGAATGGCCTCGTTATGCAGGCGGCGCCGGAAACGGTCCAGCCAGACCACAAAGGGCAGAATCCGGTATAGCTGGCCGAGGGTCATGGTGCCGATCCAGCCGGTCAGGAACAAGTACACAAAGGCCGCCTGCCGGTTCGGAGTGGCCAGAACGCCGGGGATCCAGCCCGAAATCGCCAGCAACCCCAGGATGACGGCCGCCGCTCCGGCGAAGCGCACCGGCGGTTCCAGCACCCGATGGCGCGGGCGCGCCAGCAGGGAGCGCCAGATCAGTCCGGCGTAAGTCACCGCCGCGGCCGACCAGGCGGCGGCAAATACCAGGGGCAGCCAGCGCGTCTGGGGCACCAGGGCCAGGGAAAGTGCCATGCCCATGGGCGCGAGCCCCAGCCCCACCACCACGGCTTTGGCGCCGGCCGGGGGCGCCGGCGGGCTGACAGCAAACATGGGCAACAGTTTGAAGCTGGCCACGGCAATGGTCAGGGTAAACCAGCCTCCGGCACCCAGGGCCAGGTGGCCGGCAATGGTGCTGTCAATGCTGCGGATAAACCCATAGCGCAGGTTCACGGCCATGGTCAGGCCCCAGCCTGCCACCGCCAGCAGATAGATGGCGGCGCCCCAGAGGCCGTAACCAACCCAGTTTGGCAGTTTGCCGCTGCGCAGAGTCCGCACGGTGTTGTAGACCCACAGGCAGATACTGGTCACCACCAGGGTGCCACCGGCGATGACCAGGCGGCTCTCCCACTCCCAGAAGCCAGCCGCCAGACCGGTGACACCCAGCGCATGCAGTGCCAACTGCACCCGAGTCAGGCCGGAACTGTACAGGTGGCCGTGCAACACCACCGGTGCCATCTGGTAAATGGCGCCCATGACCAGTGTGGTCCCCCACCCCAGTACGAACAAGTGCAGAACGGCCAGGGTATACGGCGTATGCTTCCACGGACCGGCCAGAATATCGGCGCGCCAGGCGCCCAGGGACAGCGACAACAAAAGCCCGGCCACGGCCACCCCGAAGAACAGCAGGGGGACCGCGACCGGGGGCGCGTTGTGGCTTTCGATTTTTTCTTCAAACGACACGTCCGCTCGCCTCCCGGATTATGCTACCCTTTCTCCGGGGATGACAGCGGTGAGCGAAGTCACGCGGTGACTGAAGCCTTGGGGATGTAGGCGCAGAAGGGGTCGCTTTCCAGATAGTCACCGGTCATCGACCAGGCCCGGGCCCGGGAACCGGAGCAGGTGGCCCGGAACTCGCAGACCCCGCACTTGCCCTTGAGTTGGTTGGGATCACGCAGGGCCTGGAAGAGCGGCGAATGGCGGTAGACATCAGCAATGGATTCCTTGCGAATGTCGCCGGCGGTCAGGGGGAAGAAGCCGCTGGGCTGGATCTCGCCAATGTGGGAGACGAAGACAAAGCCCTTGCCGTCGCCCACGCCGTTACCGGGAATTTTGGTTCCCAGGGCCTGGGCGATGCGGCGGTAGTGCGGCGCCTCGGTGGTTTTGATCGGAAACGGCACCCGCGCCGTGGTCTCGTGCAGCCACTGCAGCACCTGCTCGTGCTCCTCGGCGCTCAGGCATTCGTCTGCCTGGGCGCGGCCGACGGGCACCAGGAAGAAGGCGTTCCACAGGGAGATGTCCATGCCGTTCAACTGTTCGACCATCCGGGGCAGGTCCTGCACGTTCCGGCGGGTCACCGTGGTGCCGATCTGTACTTCAAGCCCTGCGTCCTTGGCATAGCGGACACAGTCCATGGTCATCTCGTAGGAACCGGGCACGCCGCGGAAGGCGTCATGCACCTCGGGTGAGGCGCCGTCCAGGCTGATGGCCACCCGCATCAGGCCGGCTGCCCTGGCCTTGGCCATGCTGTCAGGTGTGACCAGCCTCGTGGCGCTGGGGCTGGCGGAAACCCGCAATCCGATCGAGGTGCCGTAGCGCACCAGATCAAAAAAATCCTTGCGCATCAGCGGGTCGCCGCCGGTCAGCACGAACACCGGGGCGCCGAGTTCCTTCACCTGATCCATCAGGCGGTAGCCCTCTTCAGTATTCAGTTCCAGCGGGTGCCGGCGCACGTTGGCGTCGGCCCGGCAGTGTACGCAGGCCAGCGGGCAGGCGCGGGTGATTTCCCAGATCACCACCAGCGGCGTCACGTTATAGTCCAGCGCCGCCGGCCGGATCGCGCCCGCCGCGTGCGGATAAATGGGCCGTTCAGTCACCGCTGCCCACCCCTTCCAGAATGGGCTGAATCTCCTCGTCGGTCAGATAGCAAGCGGGATCCGACTCCCAGGGATCACCGGTGGCATATTCGGCCCGGGCGCGCAGGTTACCGTTGCACACATTCAGGAACCGGCAGGTGCCGCAGCGTCCCTTCAGCAGGGACTGGCGGTCGCGCAACTGGGGCAGCAGCGGCGTGTCGGCGTCCCGCAGCCACTGGCTGAAGGGCTTCTGCCGGATGTTGCCGACGACGCGGTTGCGCCAGAACTGGTCCGGGGTGATGTCGCCGGTGGGGTCCACCGCCACGATGCCCACGCCGGAACGGTTACCGGTGTTGCGCCGCAGCAGGTCCCACATCAGGGCGGCCCGCTCCGGGTCGCGCTGCAAGGTCCTCAGGTACAGGTAGGGGCCGTCGGCGTGGTTGTCCACTGTAAGGATCTCCCGGTGCAGCCCCCGGCGTTGGAAATCCTCGGTGCGTTCGGCAATGTAGTCCATCATCTGACGAATCCGCTCCGGCGGCAGGTCTTCCTTGGCCAGTTTCTTGCCCCGGCCGCTGTACGCCAGGTGGTAAATGCACAGGCGCGGGATCTCGGCGCTATCCATGATATCGAACAGCCGCGGCAGTTCGTCCACGTTCAGGGCGGTGACGGTGAAGCGCAGGCCTACCTTGAGCCCGGCCTCCTGGCAGTTGCGAATGCCCTGCAGGGTGGCTTCAAAAGCCCCGGTGACGCCGCGGAACTCGTCGTGCACCGCGGCGTCGGCCGCGTCCAGGCTGATGCCCACATAGCTGAGGTCCAGTTCCTTGAGCCGGCGCGCCATTTCGGGTGTGATCAGGGTGCCGTTGGTGGACAGAGTGGCCCGCATGCCCAACTGGCGGCAACGGGCGATCAGTTCGGGGGCATCCGGGCGCTTCAGCGGCTCACCGCCGGAAAAGAGCACGACCGGCACCCCGGTGGACGCCAGGTCGTCCAGAAACGCCAGGCCTTCGGCGTGAGACAACTCACCCGGATAATCAATGTCCTGGGAAGACATGTAGCAGTGCTGGCACTTGAGGTTGCAGCGACGGGTGATATTCCAGACTACCACCGGCGCACCGGAGGGAGCCCGCCCGGGCCGGTTACCATAACGCAACTCGCCGCCAGGCGAGGGCGCGCCGCAGAGCAGAGTTGAAATCTCAAGCATTCAGGTAACGCCTCCTATACAGGCCCATGCCGTCACTATACAGGTTTCGGGCGTTGTTGACCAGTGAGCCAGGTCACGTTCTGTATCACAAGAAAACAGAGCCCCCCACAAGTGGCGCGGAGAGCTCTGCTTTTCCAGTCGTGGCCGGGTGCGCAAGCCAGCGCTCTAGCGAACTACCAGCACCGGGCAGGGCGACGTATGCAGCACCCGCTGGGAGACGCTGCCCAACAGAATCTCCTTGACCGGCGCCAGACCGCGGCTGCCAACAACCACCAGATCATATTGTTCCATCCGGGCCAGGTCGACGATTTCCTCGGCCGGTTCGCCTACCTGAACCTCTGACCTGACCTGTTCTGCCGGCAGCCCAAGGGCGCTGGCGGTGGCGGCAAGCACCGGCTCGGCAGCCCGCCGCATCATCACGTCCAGCGGAATCTCAGGGAGTACTTTGTGTCCGTCCGCATCGGTCATCTGCAGGTCCCGAGGCACGTGGGCCACGTACAGTATGGTGACTTCGGCCGTGGGCATGGCGCCAAGGAAATCCCCCAGCACCCGTGCCGCCCGCAGGCTGTTGTCAGATCCATCGGAGGCCAGGAGTACCTTTTTCATCGTAGTCAGTTCCCCCCACTGGCCAAAAGCCGCCCGGGTACGGCCAGGTTCTGTGCAAACGCCCGCACACAGCCAGGGGCCGGTCAGGCGTCCGGGCCGCAGCGGCACGCCAAGACCAGCCATCTGTTTCTATGCTGATCGTAGTCCTGGAGCGGGTAGACCTACCATTAGCTGAAGGTTTAGTTTGGTATAGACTTTTGTACCAGGAAGCGTTCGCAGGTCTACCGGCGCCATTCAGGAACCATGATGCCGGCTGAGCAATGCGGTCAGGGCGGCGGTGAACGCCTGGTCATCGGCAGGGGTCCGCCGGGGCGGACCGGGCAGGCGCACGCCGCCACGGCGCAACCGGGCGGAAAGAGCGCGCTGGGCCAGTCTCCCCTCCATCTCGTCGGCCTGAAATACGTGCCCCCACGGGCTGAGGGCGTGGGCGCCCTTGGCCAGGGCCAGTGCCGCCAGGCCCCAGTCTTGCGTCACCACCACGTCGCCCCGGGTGGTGCGGTTGATCAGGGCCAGGTCGGCGGCCTCGGGCTCCGGCCCGACCATCACGTGGTGTTCGCCGCCGATGTCGTGGCGAAAGGATGCCACCGTCACCACCCGGACGTCGCTGGCGGCACAGACCCGGCGGATGATCTCCAGGACCGGACAGGCATCGGCATCGACCAGAACCTGCATTGTGTCACCCCTCTGGCAGTATGCCCGGGTCAAGCCCCGGTTTGGCGGCGGCGGCGAGCGGGCACACTAGTCGTGCGTGTGCCGGGTTCTCGCCGTGCGGCCACCGCAGAAATACTTCCGGTTCTGAACACCATGTGCTAGAATGAGCAGTAGATTTCCATATGCGTAAGGGGAGTAGCCTACCGGCCCCAGGGCCGGTTGGTGGAGTCGTCACCACGGTGTAATGCCCGGCTCCACCGGTCTGCACAGACACGGCAAGACCTTGCGGTTCCGTCACCGGAACTGTGGGTCAGGCGCGTGTTTTTTTGGTTTTGATTTGATATGAAAGGGTGCATGAGATGTGTGGTGTTCACACAAGTATGGCTCTGAAGTGGGATTAGCATGAACCACCAGACGCTATCTTCCGCCCGGAAACTATTGGCAACAAAAAGATCGTCTTTTAAAGAGGAGTTTGATCCATGCACCTCGGTGAACTGATTGCCTTTGGTGCCTTTGTGTTGTTCGCAACCTGGTTGGACCTCTACGTCCTCCACAAGGACGATCACGACATATCCATCAAGGAAGCCACCCTCACGTCCGTCGCCTGGGTCGGGGTGGCGCTTCTCTTCAGTGGGTATGTGTTCTGGCAGTACGGTACCGACCTTTGGATGCAGTTCCTCACCGGGTATACCTTGGAAAAGGCCCTCTCGGTGGACAACATTTTTGTGATCGCGATGATCTTCGAGGCGTTTAAGGTCCGCGGCGGGCTTCAGCACAGGGCCCTCGCCTGGGGCGTCGTGGGTGCTGTCATCATGCGGGCCGTGCTCATCCTGGTCGGTGTTGAACTCGTCGAACGCTTCAATTGGCTCCTCCCCGTGTTCGGCGCCTTCCTCCTGTTCACCGGCGTGAAGATGCTCCTCGCCAAGGATGAGGAGGAAGCTGCGGTGGAGGACTCGGTCTTTTACCGCTGGGCCAGCAAGATCATGCCGATTTACCCGAGTTTTGACCGGAACAAGCTCATCACCGTACAGAATGGCAAGCGCATGCTGACCCTGCTGGGCATCAGCATTGTGATGGTCGAAGGAACCGATCTCTTGTTCGCGTTGGATTCGATCCCTGCCGTCATGGGGGTCTCGTCCGATTATTTTATCATTTTAACCTCGAACGTCTTTGCTATCCTGGGTCTGCGGGCTTTGTATTTCCTGCTCGCCGGCATCCTGCACAAGTTCCGGTATCTGAAGGTTGGCCTGGCGCTCGTTCTCGGCTTTATCGGTCTGAAGATGATCGGCATGATGTTCCACTTCCATGTGGAGACCTGGTTCTCGCTCGCCATTGTGCTGGGTGTCATCGCCGTTTCCGTGATCGCCTCTCTGGTCATTCCCGAGGCCAAACCGCAGCGGGGAGACTAGGTCAGAGGCGGCCGGCACAGTCCGGTTGGCCGAGACTGCCGGCCAGCCAGGCGGCGATCTCCGGAACCTGCAGGGGTCGCCCGGTCAGTTCAGCCAGTGAAGCCATTACCCCCGGGCGCACCCGGGGGTAGGCCGCGTTCGGATCGTCGCCTGCCGCCCGGGTGTAATAGTCCCGGGCCAGGACGGCCCGCTCGGCCCCGCTCCCCGTCACCAGCACAAAGGCGTGCACTCCGGTGGCCAGCCGTTTCCGCCGCTGGCTGACCCCGCAGAACTTGCGCCCGCCCACCGCCAGGTCACTGCCGCCGGGGCAGTAACTGCCGGCCACCTCGCCCGGGGTGATCACCAGGCCAAGGGGAGCCAGTGCCCGCCCGATCAGCCGGTGCATGCGGTC
This sequence comes from Clostridia bacterium, assembly GCA_036676195.1. Lineage (GTDB taxonomy): Bacteria > Bacillota > Sulfobacillia > Symbiobacteriales > ZC4RG38 > JAKFDK01. Next base: position 20,519 of record JAKFDK010000020.1, read on the forward strand.
AAACCCGGCGGCAATGTCCAGGCCGCCGTCCGGATAAATCAGGGTGGCATTCAGCACCCCGGCATCCAACGGGACCAGCGCACCACCCGAATACCGCACCGCCACCGACCAGCCGGCGGTACGCAGGGCGGCCTGGGCGGCGGCGGACAGGGGCAGCCGGGCGTCCCGGTGGCCCAGCGCCACTGCGCGGGCACAGCGCCAGAGCCGCAGAGTAGGCGGCATTTCGCCCCGTCCAACCGCTTCGGTCAGCGCCTCGTCGCGGGCAAATTGGGCCGCTGCGTCGTTGGGCTCGGTCAGGGTTGATTCGTCAAGTATCTGCCAGGTCACCGGGTCATCTCCCTCGCGGCGGGCAGCCGCACTGGTCAAAAAGCGGGTATAGCGCTATCTTACCGTACTCAAACCAGCAAAGCAAAAAAAGACTGCCCACGGTTTCTGCCGTGAGCAGCGGCGCAGCCTATGCTGCCAGTGCGTTGAGGGGGTAACAATGCGAAGTGTCCCGCACTCACATAATAGCTCTGTAAGGTTACAGGAGCGTAACACGGAGTTGAAGTTTTGGTGACTGGTATCGGAACTGTCTTTCTATTTTGGCAGAGGGCCAATTTATATCTCAAGGTGATATAATGCTCTGTGTTAAAATCAGGCAGGTCGTGAAAGGAGCGAAGTGAATGCTTACAGCCTTACCCACCGTCGCCATCAATAAAGCAGACTTGGTCCAACTCGCTCAGTTCCGGACTGCGATTCGCCATTTTCTGCGCTTCAGTGAGTTGCGGGCACGTGCCGCCGGGATTACGCCGCAACAGCATCAGATGCTGCTGGCCGTCAAGGGCACTCCAGACCGCGACTGGGCCACCCCCGGCGAAATTGCCGAGTCCCTGCAAATTCGCCACAACGCCGCTGTCGGACTGGTCAAACGGGCCGAAGCGGCCGGCCTGGTGCTTCGGACGGCCCACCCGGCGGACCGCCGCTGCGTGAGCGTAACCCTGACCGAGCGGGGTAACGCCATTCTGGGTGAGCTTTCCGCCGAGCACAAGCGCGAACTGGAGCGAATTGCCCCCGCCCTCGCCGGGGTGCTGGGTCCCATCTGGATCCGTTCAAACTGACGTGGCGCTGCCCTCCCCTTCATATGCAGCAGCAGGAGTGAAATCAGTCAATGTCACCGGTATCCTTTCGTCGTGTCATCCCGTTGTCGGCCGCCCTGGGTGTCATGGTTGGCCTGTTCGGAGTCGCATTCTATGAGCTCTGGCACTATCTGCATGAACTGGTCTGGGCGCATTTCCCCGACCCGATGCACCGCATCTGGATCAGCCCTCTGCTTGGGATGGGCATCGGTCTGATCATCTGGCGCCTCTGGGATCCAGGCACCATGGCGGATATTATCAATCATTTTCATCATCGGGGCAAGTTGCCCGTCGCCGACAACAAGCCGATCGTCCCGCTCTCGCTGCTCGGGCTGGTGGGCGGCTCCAGTGCCGGTCCGGAGGGTGTCCTCACCCAGGTCTGCGGTTCCATGGGTTCCTGGCTGGCCAAACGGTTCGGCCACCCGGATCTCAGGCGCATTCTCACCCAGGCCGGGATGGGGGCCGGCTTCGGCGCCTTTCTCGGTGCGCCTGTCGGCGGCGCCCTGATCTGGCTGGAGATGCCGCACAAGAAGGGCCTGGAATATTACGAGTCGCTGGTGCCCACCCTGACGACCAGTGCGGTCGGACACCTGGTTATGGCCGGCCTGCTGCACGTGAACCTGATGCCGACCTGGAGCATGGCACCTTACGTACCGGGGACTTTCGGCGATCTGGGTGCTGCCCTGGGCATCGGCGTGGTGGCCGGGCTGGCCGCGCTGGTCTATTCCTGGCTGTTCCGCTTCGTAGGCAAGGGCTTTGCCGTCCTGCCGGTACCAGTGTGGGTCAAGACGACGCTGGCCGGGCTGATCATTGGCGTTCTGGGTGCCTTCTTTCCGCTCACCTATTTCTACGGGCGCACCGAACTGAACGCTCTGATCGCCGCCGACTTCACCCTGCCCGTTCTGCTGGCCATCCTGGCTGCCAAGATGCTGGCGGCTTCCGTAACCATCAAGGGTCACTGGCAGGGCGGCCTGATCATTCCGCATATGTTCATGGGGGCGGCCCTGGGTAAGGCCATCGCCCTGCTGGCACCGGGCATCAACCCCACCCTGGCTATCGTCACCGGCATGGCCGCTTTCAACGCCGCTGCCACTCACACGCCGCTGGCCTCGGCCCTGATCGTGGTTTCGCTGGCCGGTTTCGCCGGGACCGTGCCGGTCTTTCTGGCCAGCCTGGTGGGCTTTTTTATCGGTCAGCAGGTGGACCTGATCGCCAACAAGAGCCACCGCACGGTGCTGCCTTACCTGTACCCTGCCCCGGCCCATGAAGCGGCCATTGCCGCCGACTGAGCGTGCTGCCCGCCCCGGCCCCTGTACACGCGCAGGCCCGGCCACCTGTTGGCCGGGCCTGCCGGTATTTAACGCTGCGGCTGCTCCTGCGGCTGCTCCTGCGGTTGCTCCTGCGGCTGCTCCTGCGGTTGCTCCTGCGGTTGCTCCTGCGGCTGCGGCAGGTCGGCGGGCCAGACAATGGGCTGCGTGTTCTCCTGCACGTCCAGCTCCTGGCGCAGGATCAACCGCATGGTCAGTTGCAATTGCTGCTCCGTAACCGTTATCAGCACCGAGGCATCCTGGACCGATTGGATCATCTGGCCGGTGGCCGCATCCAGGGTGATGGTGGCCGAAAGGTTTTCCCAGGTCATGGTCATCCGGACCGTGGCGTCCTTGGGCATCATCTGCTGCAACACCGGATCGAAGATGGCTTGCATAGCGGCGGCATCAAAGGTCACCACCACATCCTGCTGCTTCTGGCCGCCGACGGTGCGGCTGGCCCCCAGGTGGGCGCCGCGGACCAATTCAGGCGTCAGCGTGCTCGCTTCGGCCTGGGCCTGCAGGGATTCCAGCACTGCCTGGAACTGCGGAACCGCCTGCCATGGCTGGTCGCCGTTCTTCACGAACGCCCGGCCAGCCTGGATGACGATCAGGCTGGTGACGCTGCCGCCGGGAAGTTGCGGGCTCTCCATGATGGTGGTGCCCAGGGCCTCCTCCCCCCGCATCTGCAGGTGGGTGACCGAGTGCACGGGCTGCGGCTTTCCCGCGGGGCCCGGCAGTTCCACGGTCACCTGCTGGTCAATCCGCATGTCAGCCGCCACCGGACCGGCCTTGTCGCTCTTTTCCAGCAATGCCATGGCCCGGGGGTCCTTCAGGTCGGGGTGGTTGATGGTCAGGGCATCGCCGTACAGGGTGAGCAGTAAGCCGGCCGGCACCAGGAGCCGGTTGTCCTGCAGGACGACTGGGCCGGGCAGCGCCACTTCACGGCCGTTCACCACCGCCGCCGACTGGCCAACGGTTAAGCGCACGCTGGTTTGACCGGCCTGAACGGTGGCCACTCCCTGGTCCCACGCGACCTGGCCGCCCAGGGCTTCGGCCACCGCTCGCACTGGCACCAGCAGGACGCCGTCCACCACCGTGGGCGCGGTGTCAAAGGTAACAGGGTTGCCACCGGCCAAAACGTGATTCCCCTCGCCGGCCAGCACAACCGGGACTGTGGACAGGACCAGGGCCAGGGTCAGGAGCCAAGCTGCCACATGGCGCATTGCACGAAACCTCCTGGACGCCAAATTTCTTCGCTTCTCTGCCCACTCTTCATACTAAAGCAACTCGGCTCTCTGTCCAATAGTTAACTGTAAAATAATTTATTTCGCAACTACCAGTATATAAGCAAATGAAAACAAATGCGTAACCACCCCTGGGCTGCATTGGGGCAGGTACTGCTTTGCCTAAATGGACCTGTGGCTCAGGATCTCCATGGTGGGCGTGCTCGCCGTACTTGCGTTTCGCTACTCAGGTGCTTCTGTAGGCTGGTTCCTTACGCCAATTGTCATTACCGGCTTTTTGAATGCAACAGTCATTACCATAACGAAGAATCCTATGGATACGACAAGCTGGCGGGTAGGTTGGCTGGTGAACTTCTGGTTCCCCTCCGATTTTGCCTAAACGTCCGGTTTTGCCCACCCTGTAGCGGGAGCCAGTGGGCAAAACCGGACGTTTCTGCCTGTTCGAGGCGGGAATGATACCCTGCCAGGGTAGTTTGGAGGCGTGATGGCTGCAAAAGCAGGTCCCTGGCCGTGGTTTCAAGGTTAAATCAGCCATTTTTGCCCAGCGCTCCGCATCCGCGGGAGGGCAATAATGGACGATTGGCCCTCGGGGCCCGGTGAAGAGCCCAGGGGTCAAGACTCGGCCAGGGTGAATGGGAACTGCCCGAAGATCCTCGGCGGTGCAGGGTGGTCCACATGTCGCCACTACGGTACTGCAGGCGCTGCTGGAGAGCCCCCGCCGCCGCACTCCTTCCCCACCGCCCGGCGGCGGCCCTTGACACGGGCCGGGCGAACTTCTAAGATGAACATCTCAGAAGAATGGCTGGATTCCCGGCCCATGGGACTGGAGGTGCCTGGTTTGGGAGTGGAGACCCACCCGGCCCATACGGAAGAACAGCAGCGCCTCACCACCACACTGGCCGAAGTCCGCGGGCAACTGGCGGAACTGCGGCGGACGACCCCGCCTGACCTGCAGGAGCTGCTGGAAGAGGAGTCTCCCGACGCGGTGCGGGTGGCCGAGCAGACCCTGGCGGGCATGCGGCTGAGCCGGGCCTGGCAGATGCGTCTGGCCCAGAGCGAGCCCCATTTCGGGCGAATCGATTTTGCCGAACGCGGCTCCGACCGCCCCGTTCCCCTCTATATCGGAAAGGTCGGCGTAGAGAACACCGCCAACCGGGAGCCGCTGGTCATAGACTGGCGGGCGCCGGTTGCCAGCCTGTTCTACAACCCCATCGCCGGCGAGGAGGGTGCCGCCGAGTATGAGGCCCCGGAGGGGATCATCAGCGGCACCCTCCACCTCAAGCGCAACCTGGCCATCAAGGGCGGTCTCCTGCAGCGCATCGTCGACAGCCAGGTTCAGAGCGGCGATGAGGACCAGATCGTCGATGAATTCCTGCAATACCGCCTCTGGGAAAGCCGTGACGCCCGCCTGCGTGACATCGTCAGCACCATCCAGGCGGAGCAGAACGAAATCATCCGCGCCGGTCTGGACCAGCCGCTGATTATACAGGGCGTGGCCGGATCCGGCAAGACCACGGTGGCTCTGCACCGCCTGGCCTTTCTGCTCTACCGCTACCGGGAACAGGTGGCCCCGGCCCGGGTCTGGATCTTTGCTCCCAACCGCGTGTTCCTGGACTACATCTCCGCCGTACTGCCGGAACTGGGCGTGGGCGGCGTCAGGCAAACGACTTTTTCCGACTGGGCGCTGGAGGAACTGGAGTGGGAGGTCAGCCTGACGGACACGGCCCGGCGGCTGGCGCAGATGTTTGACCCCGGCAACCGGCTGGCCGATGAGGATGCCGCCCCCGGAAGGCGAAAAGGGTCACTGGCGATGCGGGATCTGCTGGAGCAGGCCCTGGCCGCGTACGAAGCGAACTTTGTCCCCGACGAGGATGTGCAGCTCTGGCCCGGGGCCCGCATCCGGGTGCGGGAGATCCGCCAGTGGTTTCATGAGCAGTACGCCGGGCAGCCACTATACGGACGCAAGGCCCGCATCATCGCCCGGGTCAAAGTCTGGATGGGTCAGCGGCTGGACCCGTACCGGGACCGGGCCCAGTTTAAAGAGCGTCAGAAGCAGGCCCAGGCAGCGGTGCGCCGCTGGGCGGCCCACTGGCCTGACCATACCCCCCTTCAGGTATACCGGAACATTCTGGCCGGTCCGCTGGGGCAGGCGGCACTGCCGGCAGCCCTGGTGGCCGAAACGCTGGCCCTGCTGAAAAAGGGGCAGGTCTCACCAGACGACCTGGCGCCGCTGCTCTGGCTGAAGGGCCGGCTCCTTGGCTTCAAGGACCACCCGGAGCTGGACCATGTAGTGATCGATGAGGCACAGGATTTCAGCCCGCTGCAGGTGGCTCTGCTCCGGGAATTGGCCCGCACCGACTCCTTTACCATTCTGGGCGACCTCAGCCAGGGCATTCACACCGGCCAGGGGATTGCCTCCTGGGCAGAACTGCAGGAGGTGTTTCCCGGCGAATGCCGCTACTTCACCCTGGCGCAGAGCTACCGCTCCACCTATGAAATCGTCACCTTTGCCAACGCCGTCATCAGCCGGGTGGGCGCCCCGACTGTGCTGGCCCGGCCGGTGTTCCGTTCCGGGGCGCCGGTGCGGGTAGGTCTGCAGGTTCCGGGCGCGGTGGCGGCTGCTGTGCGTGCGCTGCGTGAACAGGGGCACGCCTCGGTGGCGGTGGTGGGCCGCACCGAAGACGAGTGTTGCGCGCTGCAGGCCGAACTGCAGGCCGCCGACCTGGCCGCCACCCTGATTACGGCCAGGCAAGCCCATTACCGCGGCGGCCTGTCCGTGATTCCCTCGTACCTGACCAAGGGGCTGGAGTTTGACGCCGTGGTGGTGGCCGGTGCCGGTCCCCACAACTACACGCTGACCGCGGCCGATGCCAAGCTGCTTTATGTTTGTCTGACCCGGGCCCTGCATGAGCTGGTAGTGCTGTACCCTGACGTCCCCTCGCCCCTGTTGCAGGAGATCGACCCCACCCTCTACGTGCCGCCGGCAGCCGCTACCCCGAACGGGTAGCGGCTGCGTGATTCAAGCCGGCCAGCGCCCCCGCCGGCGCCGGGCCGGGCATCTGCCAGTAAGGAGCGAACGCCCGGACCCTATTCGCTGTTCAGCCACCGGTGCAATCCCCAAAAGCTGATCCAAACGGGAACGTAGGCCAGAGCGGAAACGCCGCGCCAACCTCTAACCCCTGGACAAAGTACATTCCAAATAGTGGTGCAGCGCCAAGGGTCCATGAGCCTGAAGGCCATCCCTTTTCGTCTGGGGATCCGCGTGCCCGGATAGGTCCGTCCTGCCTTTACATCCGACCGTTAACATGGTAAACAACTACTATATGCGAATTATCAAGGGCGTTCTGGATTTCGAGATTTCCCGTGGGAGGCGGACCGGGTTTGCCACACAGCAAGCGGATGCGGGTGGTCGCGGCCCTGATGTTGGCCATGTTTCTGACCGCTGTAGATACAACGATTGTTGACACAGCCATGCCCCGGATTGTGGGTGCTCTGGGCGGCTTCTCCCTGCTCACCTGGCTGGTCACGGCCTATCTGCTCACCTCCACCGCCACCGTCCCGGTCTATGGCAAGCTGGCCGACCTGTTCGGGCGCAAGCGGACCTTCACCGTTGGGGCGGTGATCTTCCTGGTCGGCTCAGCCCTGTGCGGACAGGCCGGCAGCATGGTGGAACTGATTGTTTTTCGCGGCCTGCAGGGGCTGGGGGCTGGGGCCATCCTGCCGGTGGTGCAGACCATCATCGGCGATATTTTTTCCCCGACAGAACGGGCGAAAATGCAGGGCTACTTCTCCTCGGTCTGGGGCGTGTCCGCCCTCATCGGTCCCCTGGCGGGGGGCTTTATTGTCGATTATTTCTCCTGGCGCTGGCTGTTCTACATTAACCTGCCCCTGGGCGCACTGGCGATCTATATGTTGCTGATGAACCTGGACGAACAGGTGCAGCCGCGCCGGCTGCCCATTGACTATGCCGGTTCGGTGCTGCTGACCGCCGGGATTTCCGCCCTGCTGCTGGCGCTGCTGGAGGGCGGGGTGCACTTCCCGTGGGGCTCCCCCTTCATTCTTGGCCTGCTGGTGGCGGCGGCAGTGCTGCTGGGGCTGTTTGTCTGGCAGGAACTGCGCCACCCGGATCCCATGCTGCCGCTCCATCTGTTCCGCATCCGTACCATCGGTATTGCCAACCTGGCTTCCTTCATGATCGGCGGCGTGTTTTACGGCATCACCATCTATCTGCCGCTGTGGGCGCAGGGGGTGCAGGGCTACTCAGCCACCCGTTCGGGGGCGTCCCTGCTGTGGTTGTCCATCGGGTGGCCGCTGGCGGCCACGTATGGCGGCCGGTACATCCTGAAGGTCGGTCAGCGGCCGGCAGCATTGCTCGGCCTGCTGCTGAACAGCGTGGCGTCGCTGGGGCTGCTCCTGCTGGCCCGGCGTCCGGAAGGGATTCCGGAAGTCGGTCTGGCCGCCGTTACCTTCGTAATTGGCACCGGCATGGGCTTTTCCACACTGTCGTTCATCCTGGGTGTGCAGGCTGCAGTGGGCTGGGAACACCGCGGCGTGGCCACGGCCTCGCTGCAGTTCATCCGCACCCTGGGCGGCCTGGTCTGGGTGGCTATGATGGGCACTGTCATGAATCTGACACTGGCCGCCCGGCTGCGGCTGGTACCAGCGGCCGGTGTCGCCAGTGCCGCTGACGCGGCCGCCTTCGCCAACAACCTGCTTGACCCCAAACGCTGGGACCAGATGCCACCAGGGCTGCTCACCGCCGCCCGCACCGCTCTGGCCGATGCCCTGCGCGGTGTGCACTGGGTGATCCTGGCGGCGGCCGTGGCCACCTTGCTGATTACCCTCTTTTTGCCCAACCACTACTTCAACCGGGAAACGGCGGGCGGTAAGGACGGGTCAGCTTCGCCGCCCGCCGTGGGTCACTGATCAGGCCGGCGACCGGTACGCCGGTTGTGGGCCACATAGCGGCCGAAGTTCCAGGTGGTCAGAAACCGGGCCGCGGCGGTGCGGCCGGACTCGTACAGGGCTTGCGCCCGCGCACGGGGCAGATTGAAGCTGACGGTACCGATGCCAAGGGTTGGAATGGCGATGGTGCGGGCGAAGTCGGCTTCCTGGATGTACCGGGCATCATGGGCTTCCATCATGGTGGCAAACAGGGCGGTCAGCAGGCTGACAGGTCCCCGGACCTGGCGCGGCCGGCCCGCCCGCGGTTCCACCAGTTTGAAACCGAAGGTGGGCCAGGCCGGCAACCCTTCAGAGTCGAATAACCACACCGGGAAATTGCTTAACAGCCCGCCGTCCACAACCAGGCTGGTGCCGCCGCAGGTGCGGTCAGGCACTGGCACCGGCCGGTAGAAAAACGGCAGGGCGGCACTCATGCGTACCGCCCGGGCCACCTCCAGGTCCTCGGGCCGGCCGCCATACAGGGCGTAGTCCTGGGGCAGGGCCAGCATCCGCCCCCGGGTAAGGTCAGAGGCGACCACCCGCAGTTTGAAGCGGTAGCGGGGATCATGCCCGAATTCGGCCAGCACCAGGTCGCCGAAGGTGCGCACGCCCCGGGCGGCCAGCAGGGAACGCAGCCAGTCTTCCAGGGCCCGGCCCTCGTACAGGCCGTTGCCGCCCAGCAGGCTAACCAGCGGTCCGGCCACGCGGTGCAGCAGTGTGGGGTCGAGGAAGCGGCGGTAATCCAGGTTCAGAATCAGTTGCTGCAGTTCCGCCCCGGTGTAACCGGCGGCGAGCAGGGCCGCGATGATGGCCCCCGCCGATGTGCCGGCGAGGTTGACCCAGCGGTAGCCCCGGCGCTCGGCTTCAGCCACTGCGCCCACCAGCCCGATACCCTTGACGCCCCCGCCTTCGAAGACCGCATCGGCACGCAGATACGGAATGGACTGGCTGCCCATCTGCGCACAGTTCCCCCCGGCCGGCCGGTTTTACCCCATATGGGTATGCCGGCGGGCCGGGGCACTTGCGCTTAACTTGGCGCGGCGGCCAGGCGGCGGGCACCGGACCCAGCAGCAGGGCCGGGATCAGCCAGATGGGCGCGCCCCCAGGATGCCATCCCCTTTGCCACAGCCGCCGCAGGCCGGGCCTGCCTTCCCGGTGGGCGGTCAGCCAGAAGGCTGTGGCCGAGGGCCCGAAGACGGCCAGCAGGCAAAAGGCCCACACCTCCCGCTGCTACGGGGTCAGCGCCCGGTGCGGTTTGGCTCGGTCCGGCGTCAGGTTGGACACCGGTGTTGCACCAGCCTTTCCTCGTTCACCATGGCCCGGGAATGGGATGGGAGCTAGCAAGCCAGCGATCAGGAGGACTGTTTGGCGGCCGTGACCAGGCGGTGCACCTGACTGATCAGATGGGCATAGTCCAGTGGCCTGGGGAGAAAGACCAGATCCTTGAACCCACCCGACTGACCCATGGCACCGATTACCAGCAGCCGCCCCCGGGGGAACGCCTGCCGCAGGTGTTTGGACTTCTCGGCAGCCAGCATCGAGTCTTCCACCACCACCACCGTAGGCTGATACCGCCGCGCCAGGTCCAGGAGGCTGACCAAGTCCGGGCTGGAGACGGCCGAAAAGCCCGAGGTCCGCAGCGCCTGTTCCGCCGCCAGGCGCACTGCGGATTCGCTGAGGGCGAGCAGCACGTGCACCGGTGAAACCCGGGCGGGCGCCAACGGGCGGGCGGGGAGCCAGACACAGAACACAGCCCCGCCGTCCGGGCCGTTGGCCGCACTGATCCGACCGCCGTGGTTCAACACAATGGCCTGGGAAACGGCCAGCCCCAGCCCATTACCCAGCCCTTTGTTCGTGACAAAGGGTTGAAACAACCGGTTCAGCAGCCCTGCGGGTATGCCCGGGCCGGTGTCCCTGACTTCCAAAACCACCCCGTCCTGGGCGCAACGCAGGCTGACGGTGACGCTGCCATGGGTGCCCACGGCCTCCACGGCGTTGCGGACCAGGTTCTGCAACAACTGGGTCAACTGGCCCACGTCGGCCTCGATGGTCGGTACCGGCTCCAGCACGGTGACGATCTCCACTTTCGTTCCTGCCGTCTCCCCCTCCATTAAGGGCAGCAGTTCCTGCAGAAACAGCACCAGGTCCAGTGGTTCCGGTGCTGGCGTGGCCGGTCGGCCCAGAAGCAGGAAGTCACTCAACAGCCGGTTCATCCGCTCCAATTCCCGGATGGCCAGCTCCGTGTAGCTGGTCACCCGCACCGGGTCCTTGCTGCGTTCCAGCAGTTGCAGAACCCCCTTGGTGGCCGCCAGGGGGGTGCGCAGTTCATGGGCCAGGGCGCTCACCAGCATGGCGGTGGTTGCCGTTCTTTCTGCCTGGCGAGCGGCCTGTTGCCAGCGCCGGAAGTCGGTCCGGTCGTTAGCCAGCACGAGCCAGCCTGCGGGCAGGGACTCGTCCGGCAGCGGACACACCTGCCACTCGACCCAGCGGGCATCATCGCCCTCACCCAGACAATCCATTGCTGCGCCCACCCGCTGCATCACGTTGGCCTCGAGGGCGGACTTCCAGGGGGTAGAAAGCTCCGTTGCAAAGCGGCCAACCAGGTCCAAAGCCCGGCACCCCAGCAATCGTTCGGCCGCCGGATTGGCATACAGGATCCGTCTGTGACGGTCCACCAGCAGGACCAGGCTGTCGACATTACCGAGCACGCGAATGATCTGGTCCTGGAAAAGCCGGAAGAGGCGCTCAATCTCCAGGACAATGGCGCTCTCCTGAGCGATCAGAGGCAGCAGGGCCGTAGCCTGCACGGGGTCGGCCGGGGATACCACACCCAGGACGCAACGCACCGGACCGTCACGGACCTCTTGGATCACCGCGTGCCCGCTGCCGGTGTGACGATATGAGGCCACCAAGGCGGCATTCCCTTTGACCAGCAGCCGGGGATGGCCCCCACAGTCATAATCCAGCCAGCTTCCCTGGGCATTCAGGAGGATGACCACCGCACTGAGCAGGAGGTCGAGGGCGCGGTCCGATGCCACCCCTTCCCCGCGCACCAGGGAAAGGATGAACTTGTTCAGTTGGCGGAGAGTGCTGAGTTCGATGGCGTACTGACCACCGGTCAGCCCTTCATCCAACGCCACGAGAAAGCTGGCGAGCAAGTTACGGGCAACTTCAGCCCGTTCCCACAGCGGCAACCGTGCCTGATCCTGCCCACAGGGACACTCTCTGGCTGCCACCAGAATGCCGTCCTGCAGCGGGGCCACCACCGCCTGGGAACCGTCAACGGCAGTGAAGCAGCCGCCCTGCCTGGCGGTTGCTGCCTGGACCGCGTCGTCCGGGGTCAGATGGGCGTACATCCGATGGCACGCCGGACAGGCGGCCGGCATCCCCGGTGTCCACTCACCGCCCGGGGGGAGCAGGCTCAGGTTCAGACCCATGCCTGCGGCTGTGCTCTCCTGAAACGATGCCCACCGCTGGGTGTCCAGCAGCCTTTTCGGCCTGGTGCTACTGTCCAGTCCCTGCACCCCCTTGGTCAGCACACAGCCGGCCGTTCCGGCCGCTGGGGGCCTTCGCCCAGCCAGATCCGTTCGGACCGATACGGAGTTCCCTTGAGGTTGAGGTGTGGTGGCAGGAGCGCATTTTCACAATCCTGAGGTAATGTTTGACCTCCGGCCCGTGATAGATCATCTTGGTCTCGGGGTTGGCATTATTATTATGCCGGTTGCGACTCGTGCCAATGCCCTAATCCTCCCCAGCGGCTTTGTTGTGGAATGGGTGAACCATTTGTTGTGCAAGCTGTTTGCCCACCAGGCGGCCCAGGGTGGAGACAATGGTCGTGATAAAATCCTGTGCCACCAGTGCGGCCTTGCCCGATTCCAGTGACTGTAACCGGTCAAGGGAAATCCCTTGCTCAGAAAACGTGATCAGGGCGGCTTCCTGATGCTTGTGCTTCGTTTCCCAGACCGCATGCTCCACCACCAACATCATGATATGGGTCCCAATGGCTGGTGAAACCGAACAGAAGATTTGATCAGCCATGCTCCGGTAGTTGTGCGAATCCACGTGATCCAAACACGTCCCCCCCCCCCCCAGGTAGGTCCTTCAAAAAGCAATTTTCATAATGTAATCTTTATATTTTTATGTGTGCACCAAAAAACCTTTGCCGTTTTCGATAGAAGAATATGATAAGAAGGTGGAGTATCCCCTGGACTCAAAGGACACGCCACCTGCCGGTCACGGTCTCTTGCCTGGCGGCCGGTATGCCGTGCCCGCCCGGTACAGAGGCGAGTATAGTATACATAAGTCAGCAGACGCTCGCCGGGCTAGTGGTAGAACTGGCTACGGCGTAGCATTGGGGGCGTTCACAACGCTAATTTGGCCACCGGTTCCGGTTGCACTGACCGGCCGGCCCTGGCATCCATCCGTTCTTCACCCCGCCCCGTTTGTGCGCCGCCCGGTGCGCTTGGTCATCCCGGCTCCGCCGGCCAGTCGCCTGCGGGTGGGCCGGGCCGGCGCGCCCATCGGTGGTGCACTGGCCGAGTTCAGTGCGGGCGCAGCCCCTCTTCTCCCGGCCGCATTGTATTTCTCCGGCGGCAAACCGATTGGCGGACCCATCGGGACTTCCTTCCGCGGCGTGCGCGCCAGCGCATTCCCGTTTTACAGCGGAATTCTGGGCCCCGGTGCCCCAGTGGGTGAATTCCGGATCGGCATTGCCGGCCAACCGATCACGACACTGGGAACTGGCAGTGCCGGGATGCCGATTTGATGGCGAAGCGGAGGAGCAATACGGGTAAAGGGCGGGGCGGCGGGTGCCCCCGCTTTTTCTTTTTCAAGTCATGTGAGCAAAATTGACAATCGTTGTGTATACTTGACACTAGCATGCACTTCAACCTTACCAGCGATAAAAGGGGGAACCTGCGCGTGGTCAGCGCGCCCATTGGCAACAAAATGAAGATCGCGCGGGCAGTCAAGAATCTGTCTCAGGCGGAACTGGCGGAACGGCTCCATGTCAGCCGCCAGACCATTACCCATATTGAAACCGGCCGGTACAACCCTTCTCTGGGGCTGGCCTTACTAATCGCCCAGGCACTGGAGTGTCCGATTCAGGAACTGTTCTGGCTCACAACGGAGCGGGGGACCCGTGCCTGGCGGGACTCCCCCCGCACCGGCCAACCTCCCGAGGCGGTTGGGAGTGCACAGGCCGCTCCCTCTGCCACAGGTTCCACCCCGCGCTAATGCATGATCCGCCCGCCGTCGGCAACAATCGTCTGGCCGGTCAGGTACGCCGCCGCCGGCGAGAGCAGCCAGGCCACCAGTTCGGCCACCTCGGCAAAGGTGCCCAGCCGGCGCAGGGGAGTCTGCGCCGCCATGGCGGCCAGGGCTGCCTCCGGCAGGGCCCGGGCCAGGGGGGAGTCCAGCGGACCCGGCGCCACCGCATTCACCCGGATACCCAGGGGACCCAGGTCCCTGGCGGCCGAGCGGGTCAGGCCGATGAGCCCGGCCTTGGCGGCGGCGTAAGCCGGGCCGAAAGCGCCGCCGTTCAGACCGGCCACCGAACTGACATTCACCACCGCCGCTCCGGCCGGCGCCCGGGTCAGCAGGGGCAGGGCATGGTGCAGTACGTAGAAGGGACCGCTCAGGTCCACGGCCAGGGTCTGCTGCCACTGCTGCGGGGTGATTTCGGACCAGGGCTGCACCGGGGCAACCCCGGCGTTGTTCACCACCAGGTCCAGGCCGTCCCAGGCATCAGCCACCTTTTGCAGCAGGTACTGCACCTGGCCCGGCTGCTCCAGATCGGCGCGCACGGCCAGGGTCCGCCGCCCCGCCGCCGCTACCTCGGCCGCCGTGGCCTCCGCCGCCGCCGGGTCGGTACCGTAATGCACAGCCACATCGGCCCCGGCGGCGGCCAGCCGCCGGGCCACCGCCGCGCCCAGGCCACGCGACGCCCCGGTGACCAGGGCGCGCTTGCCGTTCAGATCCACAGCCGGGCCACCTCCTGACAGGCCTTGCTGGTGAACAGGAACTCGGACAGGCGGCCCTGGTGGGGTGCGCCGGGCAGGGTATGCCACGGTGGCACCAGGCCGGTGAAGACCTTGTGGATAGACGGTTCCAGCAGACACAACTCCTGCACATCGGGATCGGCCGACAGCAGCGTGATTGCCAGCGACCCCCGCAGCAGGGGCAGCGGGTCTGCACCGGCAGGCAGTTCGGCGGCGGTGACCCAGGGCGCCGGCAGTTCCTGGCCAAAGGGCGGGGCCGGCGCGTCCGGGCAGCGTACCAGTTCAGGCTGAATAAAGGTCAGGCCGTGCCGGGTCACGGTGCAAGCGGACGGCGGGCAGGCCGCCTGGCCCTTCAGCGCCGGCACCCGGGCAGCCGGGTCCAGGGGGTCGAGCAGGGGCAGGGCCGCCAGGCGCTCGGCCAGGGCGTCGAGCAGGCCGGGGAAGCGGCCCCGCACCACTACGGCACTGGCACAGGTGCACTTGCGGCCGCCGTCGTGGGCCACGCATTCCAGCAGGAAATCAGCCAGTGAGCCAGGGGTAGCCGGGGCGGCAGCGGTGGCGGCGGGGGCATCCACCAGCACCTTGCTGTGGCCGGGACCGTTGAACAGCACCCGGGCGTCCCTTCCCACCACTGCGGCCAGGGCCGGGCCGCCGTAAACCACCGTGCGGTCGCATGCCTGCACCAGGGCAGGAACCAGATCGTGGCTGCCCGGCAGCAGGGCAACACGGTTAGTAGGGAAGCCGGCCTGTTGCAGGGCCAGAATCAGGCGCCAGGGGGTCAGGGGGTCGTCGGCGCCGGGGCGCACCGCCACCGTCCAGCCCATGGCCAGGGCCAGCACCCAGCTCAGATGCACCGCCGGATGGTTGGACGGCGCCACGAACCCCAGCACCCGCCCCACCGGCACCCAGGCGTGGCGGCGCCCCCCGGCCGATACCACCCGCCGGGTGCGGAAGACCGACAGGTCGCCACCCGGAGCCTGCCAGCCCAGCGCCGCCTGCACCTGGCCCAGGCCGGCCGCCAGTTCGGCCAGGGCCAGGCGGCTGCAGGTCAGGGGGGTGCCGGTGGCCCGGGTGACCAGTTGGGCGTGCTCCTCGGCGCTGCACCCGCCCAGGCTGGCGCCGGTCAGGAGTTCACCGGCCCGGGCAATGGCGGCCCAGCGCAGCGTCGGGTCTTCGGCGGGCAGCGGCGCCGCGGCCTGCAGTTCGGCCACCGACCGGTGCACCAGGAGCGCCGGCGCCAGGTGCACGTGGGCCAGCGGCTCCCCGCGGCAGCACAGGAGCGGACGCCGGTCCAGGGAAGCCTGCTCTCGGCCGGCTCGCCAGATGGGCACCTCAGGCAATCAGTATACCCCCTCCACCGCCGGGCCGGCCCCGGCCAGAGGGGCTACCCCGGCCAGACCGTCCGTGCGCTCGCCCACCGCCGGTGGCACCCGGATCGCCCGGTCACGTTCCAGATGGTAGGGCAGGAACATTTCCCGGTGCAGCACGCTGATCCGCACCTGCCCCGCCTGGCCGTATGCCACCGGCCGGGTGGGATGGGCCGGATCCACCACCTGCACCACGGCGCCGGGCGCCGGCGGGGTAAAGATGCAGCGGTACAGGTCGCCGGGCTGGCGTGGGCGCTGGCAGGCAATGCCCATCAGGGTATTGCCGTACCAGCCCACCAGTCGGGCGCCGGGTAGCAGTTCCTCTTCCAGCAGGCGCAGCCCCTCTTCTGACAGGCTGGTTCCGAACCAGATGATGCCCCGTACCTTGGCCTGCAACAAAGCATATGCCTCCGGGTGCTCGCACAGAGCCTGCAGCAGCGGCGGCGTGATGGTGAGCACCCGGACCGGTTGGGTCCGCAGAACGGCCAGGGCCTGCTCCACCACGTGGGCGGTGTAGCGGCGGGCCTCGTCGGCGCGGCCGGTACGGTACAGTTGTTTCACCCAACGCGGGTCGAGGTCCACGTTGTGGCAGAGGGCACTGCACCGGCGGGCCAGCCTGGCCACACTGGTCCCCACCAGGTGGGGGCCGCCGGGACCTACGTGGAGCCAGTCGCCGCCGGAGCGGAGAAACCCGTGCCGGGTCAGGATCTGGCCAATGTTCCGGATGCTGCGGTAGCGCTCCCGGGCATCCACAATGCGTCGGGCTGGTCCGGTGGTCCCTCCGGTCTCCCAGACGGCGTAAGGACCGGGGGCTCCGCGGGGAATCAGGTCAGCGGCGGGCACCTGCCGCCACTCGTCGGCCACGGAGGGGAAACGGACCAGATCGGCAAAACCAGTGATTTCCTCCCTGGGGTCGAACCCCAGGGTGGCGGCCCGCCGCAGCCAGTAAGGCGACCCGGTCTGCGGGCTGAAGTGCCATGCCACCAGGGTCCGCACCCGGGCGTCCAGGTCGGCGGCCGCCGCCGGGTCACCGCTGTCCGGGGGTGCTTCCCGACCGGCGGTACGCACTACTGTATCCGGGTCAGAGCCACCCCGCGGCGGCAGTCCCTGCTCATGGCTCATCGGTGGCCACCTCCGCTCCAATGGCCGCCAGGGTCCGCCGCGCCTTGGCCTGGCATTCGGCCCATTCTGCTTCGGGGCTGCTCTGGGGCACGATTCCGGCGCCGGTCTGCACGGTGGCCTCCCCGTCGGTCAGGCACAGACTGCGGATAGTCAGCCACAGTTGCAGGTCGCCGCCGGGCAGCAGGGCTCCCACCGCACCGGCGTACCAGCACCGGGGCTGCGGTTCCAGGTCGCGAATCAGCGCCATGGCGGCCTCCCGGGGCACGCCGCTGACGGTACCGGCCGGAAAGCAGGCCCGCACCAGTTCCGCCGGGCCGGCATCGTGACGCAGGCTGCCGGTGAGGTGCGAGGCCAGATGAACCAGGCCGGGGTGCCGTTCCAGGGCCATGAAGGATTCGGTTTGCACGGTACGGGGCCGGCAGACCGACTGCAGGTCCCGGGTGGCTTGAGCCACGGCCACTGTGTGCTCGGCCCGGTCCTTGCCGCTGCTCAGCAGTTCCTCGGCCATGCCGGCACTCGCCGGGCGGGTCCCGGCCAGAGGGTGCAGTTCGGCCCGCCGCCCGGCCAGGGTCACCAGCAGTTCCGGCGAAACACCGGCCAGGACCCGGCCGGAGCAACCGCTATTCAGCAGAAAACGCAGGCCCGGCGGGCCGCCGGCTGTCAGGCGGCGATACACATCAACCGGGGTCAGGGTGCACGGGGCCGTGAAGGGTACTGAGAGGATGACCTTGTGCAGTGCGCCGGCGGCCATCCGCCGCTGGGCCTCGGCGACGGCGACGCAAAAGCCGGCCCGGCTCCAGCCCGCCCGGGCCCGGACGCTGCCGCCGCCCGGATCATGGCCTGCGGGCGCGGCGGGCGGCGTGGGGAACTGCACCAGCGGCAATTCGCCCCGGTACCAGAGCCGTTCAGCGCCGGGATCGAACAGGACCGCCGCCCCCGGCAGCCAGAAGTCGGCAGCGCCGTCCCAGTTCAGGGTGCCCACCACGGCACCGAGCAGTGGCGGCACGTCCGGCGGCAGGGTCACGGGAGCAGCCAGGGCCAGCGCCTGCTCCAGGCTGGAGGCATTTACGGCGGGTGCCCAGGCCACCAGGGTGCAGGGGCGGCCGGCGGCGGCCAAACCATCCAGCACGGCCACCGGACCGGGTGCCAGCGCCGCGGCCAGGTCCGCCGGCCCCCAGTCCGGCAGGGGGCGGGAGCCCGCGGCCAGGCTAGGCCCCGGCACCGGGTACGCCCCCTTCCAGGGCCACTGCCCGCACCGGTGCCGCCTCGGCCCCGTGCACCAGTACCGGCAGGGCGCTCAGCCAGACCTGCCGCTGGTGCAGGGCACCCAGGTTGCGGATGTACTCTAGAATCGGGATATCGGCACGCAGCAGGCAGCGGTGTACCGGAAAGGCGCGGTCCCCCGGCTCTTCGGTCAGGCAGTCCAGGCCGACCAGCCGCACACCCTGCTCGACGCACCAGGTGGCGGCGCTGGCATCCAGGTAGGGCGGCCGCTCCCAGAAGTCGGAGTCGCCCCAGTGGCGGTCCAGGTAATCAGTGCGGATCAGCAGCCGCCGGCCGGCCACGGGTTGGTCGTCCGTGGCGGTGCTGAGATCAGCGGCCGTGATCGGCTCACGGCGGCCCTTATGGGTCAGGTCTGCCACCACGGCGGGTCCGCAGAAGATCTCCGGGTCCAGTTCGGCCACGCTGCGGGCGCCGGGGAAGAAGTGACTGGGGGCGTCCACATGGGTGGCATTGTGAGGATTCATCACAAATCGGGAAAAGGTCCGACCCTGGCCGGCCGGGTCGGTCTCAGGGGTCACGAACGGGTGCAGTTCAAAGCGGGGATACCAGGCCGCCCCATAGGACGGCATTGCGGTACTGAAGCCATGTGACAGGTCAACGATACGCACGGTCGGGGGCTTAAAAGCCCCTCGCACCCCCCTGCGGGTTGGATGGCCTCATGATATGAGGAGGCCGCCGCCAGGGTCCGTGCATAGGTTGGCGGTACAAAAAGGGGGAAGCACGGTGGAAATCGGGCTGTTGCGACCCCAGGAATGGCCCTGGGTGCTGGCGCGTTCGGTTGCCACAGGGTGGGAACAGCTAACCCCGGCCGGACAGTCCCAGACCACTCCGGCCGCAGTCGGGGCACAGGTGCAGCGCATGCTGCAGCAGGCCCTGAGTATACCCGGCAGTGTCGTCCTGGTGGCCAGGGTACAGGGATCGCCCGTCGGCTACATTGTGATCACCGTGGCACCGGATGAACTGACCGGCGCCCCGGCCGGCCTGTTCCTGGATGTGTGGGTTGAACCGCACGGGCGCGGCCGGCGGATCTGCAGCCAGTTGACCGCGGCCGCCGAGGCTCATTGCCGCAGCCTGGGCCTCACGGTGGCCCGCCGGGTGATCGCCGCCCACAATATGGCCTCCCTGCGGCACGCCGAGGGCGATGGCTGTCAGGTGGAGCGGGTGGTGCTGGTCAAGACCCTCTGACCCGGTCCGGGGATTGACTGCGGGCCGAACTGCGCACTCAACAGGCTCGGAGGTGAAACCTTTGTCTGTGGGAATCATGATGCCCGGCCCGGGCAGCATCGCCCTGTGGGCGAAACGGGCCGGCGAGTGGGTGCGGCCGGGAGAACCGGTGGGCCTGGTGACAGTAGGGCAGCAACTGTTACCCCTGCTCGCTCCGACCGGGGGGGTTCTGACGGCGGTGCTGCGCCCCGCCGGCGGCACGGCGTCTGCCGGGGAGCATCTGGCTTACATTGATCCGGCCCTGGCGGGGCTGGAAGGCCAGCGCCTGCTGCCCTGGAGTGAACTGCGCCAGCGCATCGGCCAGCATGTACAGTACAGCAGTATCGCCGCTGCCCATGTCGATGCCGGGGTCGAGGTGGATATGTCCCGTCTGCAGTCCCAGCGCCGGGCCCTGAAAGAGCGTGGCCTGGACCTGAGTCTGACCCCGTTTTTTGTGCGTGCCGCCGCCGAGGCACTCCTGGACTGGCCGGCCCTGAACGGGCAGGTGACCCCCTACGGCTTACTGCTGCCGGAACGCGTGGATGTTTCCGTGCCCGTGGCCATTCCCGGCGGTGTACACCTGGCTGTGCTGCGCGCCGCCCCGTTCAAGCCGGTCTCCCATTTGGCCGCTGAACTGGCCCTGATTTCAGCCCAACTGAGGGCCGGCAACTGGAGCCCTGAATTGAGTATGGGTGGCACCTTCACGGTGACCAACCCGGGCAGTCTGGGTTCGGTCTGGGGGACGGCGGTGATTAACCAGCCCAACTGCGCCATCTTAGCCTGCCAGGCGGTGGTGGAGCGCCCGACGGTGGCGCCGGGCGGCCGGGTGGAGGTGCGGCCGATGATGAACATGACCCTTTCTTTTGACCACCGGGCCCTGGACGGAGTCATGACCATGGGCTTCCTGGAACGGGTCAAGGAGATCCTGGAGGCCGCCCAGTTGCCGGTCTAGCCGGGCGCGATCCGGCCCGGTGGCTGCAGCCGGCG
This sequence comes from Clostridia bacterium, assembly GCA_036676195.1. Taxonomy (GTDB): domain Bacteria; phylum Bacillota; class Sulfobacillia; order Symbiobacteriales; family ZC4RG38; genus JAKFDK01. The sequence goes on from JAKFDK010000020.1 coordinate 41,097, forward strand.
GGCGTGGGTGGCCATGTCGCCCTTTCGTGCCTGTTTCAGGTATACTAACATGGATAGAATCATCCGGTGGCCCAACCGGTTTACGCCTAAAGGAGTGGACTTGAAATGCAAGCCCTGGTGCTGGTCAACCCCGGCTCCCCCCAGCCCCTCGCCCTGCAGACCCGCCCCGTCCCGCAACCCCGTGCCGGTGAGGCGGTGGTACGGCTGCATGCCGCCGCCCTGAACCACCGGGACCTGATGCTGCTGCAGGGAGTACGCAGTACGGAGTGGGCCCCCTATACCCCTGGCTCAGACGGAGCCGGCGTGGTGGTGGCCGTGGGCGAAGGGGTGACAGACCGGCGCCAGGGGGATGCAGTGGTGATTAACCCGGCCCTGTACTGCGGCCGGTGCCGCTACTGCCTGTCCGGGGAACACAGCCTGTGCGACCGCTTTGAGATCCTGGGCGGTCCGGCGGACGGCACCTTTGCCCAGTACGTGCGGGTGCCGGCCGGCAATCTGGCCCTGAAACCGGAGCACCTGGACTTTACCCAGGCGGCGGCGCTGCCCCTGGCCCTTGGCACCGCCTGGCGGGCGCTGGTCTCCCGGGCGGCGCTGCGCCCGGGGGAAACGGTACTGATTCACGGCATCGGCGGCGGCGTGGCCCTGTACTGCCTGCAGATTGCCGTCGCCCTGGGGGCGCGGGTGCTGGTGACCTCGGGCGCCGCGGCGAAGTTGCAACGGGCTCAGGCCCTGGGCGCAGCCGCCGGCATCGATTACCGGCAGGAGGATGTGGCCCGGCGGGTACGGGAACTCACCGGCGGCGCCGGGGTGGATCTGACGGTGGACAGCGGCGGCCGGCAGACGCTGCCGGTGAGCCTGGCCGCAACCCGCAAGGGCGGGCGGATCGTGCATTTCGGTGGCACCACCGGTACCGAGGCCACCCTGAATTTCCGCACCTTGTTCTGGAACCAGATTTCACTGCTGGGCACCACCATGAACACCCAGGCCGAATTCGACGCCGCCCTGCGGTTTGTCGAAAACACCCGGCTGCAGCCCTGCATCTCGGCCACCTTCCCCCTGGCTGAAGCCGCAGCCGCCTTCGCTGCCATGGAGCAGGCGGCCCAGTTCGGCAAACTGGTGCTACAGATCGACTGACGGCTCTGGACATGAACGGAAGGCTGGTCACCATGGAAACGCTCTTGCCGGCCGGAGACGGGACCCACTACCTGGTCGTGAAGCAGGAGATCAGGGAGCAGATTCACGCCGCTGCGGGCAGCCTGGTCCAGGTCGTGATGGCACCTGATCCCGAGGAGCGGACCGTCACCGTTCCCGCCGACCTGACGGCGTCAACGGGGGATACGGATGACCAGCCCCAGGCTTCATACTGCGCAACACAACGTAAGGGGTGGTGCCCTGTGAAGATCGATGACAGTAAGTACGACTCTAGTGGACAATTGAAGAATGGTCTTTTCGAAGAGCACTTCAAGGATGGCACGTTGTCCTGTGTTGGTGAATACATCAACGGCGAAAAGGCAGGCGAGTGGAAGTATTACTTCCGTAATGGGATGGTACAGGCCATTGGAAGATACTCAAACGGCAAATTGATAGACAAGTGGACATGGTACCGCCAGAATGGGCAGTTGATGCAGACCGGTACGTTCGAGGAAGAGAAAAAGGTAGGGCTCTGGAAAAGATATCATCCCAATGGAGCGCTATATGATGAAGGCCAGTACATTAACGATAAGAAGGTCGGTGAATGGCGGATTTACGATTCCAATGGAAATCTGAGCAGGACAACGTATCATAAGGGTCATTAGGACAATGATCATCCTGGCAGTAGGGAGACAGGCCACCACCGGTCGGCGCGGTAGGTTTTGCGCTCGACTGAAACGTAGGCAGGCAGGGGTGAATACCTCTGCCCGCCCGTTTGTCACGCTCCTGTGGCCGTTTTCATACACTACGCCCCCGGTTAAGCGACTGGGACCACTGCTGAGTCTCCGGTCAGAGGAATCGCCTTTACCCTGTCGATCCGGCGGCCTTCCATTTTTTCGACGATGAGGCGCCAGCCCTCCACCTCAACAGTCGCCCCTTCTTGCGGGATGGCCCCCAGGACGTGCAGGATGTACCCGGCCAGAGTTTCATAATGGGGGCTCTCCGGTAGCTTAATGTTCAGCACCTCACTGACATCCGCGACGGACTCAGCGGCATCCAGAACCCGCTCCGTCGGTCCACCGGCAGGCGCCGCGGGAGGGGCTGCCTCACCGACCTCTCCCACGATCTCTTGCAGGAGGTCTTCCAGGGTGACCAGGCCGGCGATACCGCCGTACTCATCGACCACAATGGCCATCTGTTCATCCAGGGCCTGCATATCCTTGAGCAACTCCAAGGCCCGCTTGGCTTCAGGGACGAACTGAGCCGGGCGCATGACGGCCGAGATGGGCGTGCTGGCGGCCTTGTCATTCATGTGAAAAAGGATGTCCTTTACGGTAACGATCCCGACAATGTCATCGTAGTCTTCCTGGTAGACCGGATATCGCCAGAATCCGTGCTTGCGCACTTCCATCAGGGCTTCGGTAAGTGAGGCGTCCAGGTGAATGCAAGCCATCTCCGGGCGAGGGACCATCACCTGACGTACCAGGCGATCGCTAAAATCAAACACGCCCGTGATGAGCTTTTTCTCCTCTGCCTTGAGTTCCTGATGCTCCTCCACGTAGAACCGTAGCTCTTCCTCAGAAATGCTCTCTTCCTTCTGCTCCACCTGACCCCCGAGTAACCGCACCACCAGGTTGGTAGAAGCGGTCAGGAAGGCTGTGAACGGTCCGGCCGTCCTGGCCAGCATCTCAATCGGGCGGGCCACCGCCAGTGCGATGCGCTCCGGTGCCTGCAGGGCCAAGCGCTTTGGTACGAGCTCGCCGAGTACGAGCGTGACATACGAGACCAGCAGGGTGACAACCACCACGGCCACGGTATCAGCCAGCCCCGGCTGCAGGCCAAGGGACTGCAGGAAGGCCCCGAGGTCCTTGGAAATGCCCACCGCCGCTGATGCGCTGGCCAGGAATCCAGCCAGGGTGATGCCGACCTGGACGGTCGCCAGGAAACGGCTATGGTCCTCCATGAGACGCACCAGGGCCTGTGCCGCTCGACTGCCCTGCTCGGCCAACTGCCTGATTCGCACCGGCCGGGAGGACACCACCGCAATCTCACCGGCTGCAAAGAAGGCGTTCAGGAGAACCAGCCCCGCAATGAGGGCGAACTCCTGCCAATATTGACCCACTAGTGTCCTCCACTCTTCGTTACGCAAGTGCTTTGAGGCGCTTGATGCGCCCGTCGATGGGCGGGTGCGTGCTGCAACCGCCGCCAAACAACAGGGCCCAGGTCTTCATGGTGTTCACTGCCCTGTCCGCCACCTTATAAGGACGGAAGCGGTCCAGGGTAGGGGAATGCCTTCGTCGTTTAGGATCAGAAGCAACTGCTGAGCCAGGATCATCCCTTTTACGGCCAGTGCCGTGAGGACAGCCCGGGTAGACTGGCATCGGAGTACAGGCGGTATTTGGTCTCACTGTGGGCTGCCGGCTGCAGGAGGCCAATCCGGGGTAGTAATCCACCGTGCGAGCGTTTACACCGGCTGCACGTGCCAGTTCACTGACCCGACTTCCCAAGCGGCTCCCTCCCGCTGTCATTCTTCGCTATCATACCATCCAGCAAACCGTACAGTAAAATGTAATCGCTGATCGTGAGCATGTGCCGGGGGCCGGGTGATTCACCCGGCCCCCGGCGTATTTCCATAGTCGTGGCTCGAATTCAGCAATGTTGACATTGCATAAGAATTCATTCTAGAATGTTTTATAACGAGCGTTCAATATAAATGACTGCTGGAGGAAGGACCATGTCGCCAAGGGTCGGGGTGGCCGCCGCCCGCCGGGAACAGGTCAAGCAGGCCGCACTGGCCTGCCTGGTGGAAAACGGTTACGGCAACCTGTCTGTCAAAGCGATCGCCCGTCGGGCCGGCGTCAGCACCGGGGTGCTCTACCACTACTTTCGGAACAAGGACGACATCCTGATTCAATCGCTGGCGGCAGCCTTTGCCAACAGTGACCGGGATCTGCGCGTGGCGGTTGATCAGGCGGCGGCGGGCGCAGAACGGCTGCAGGTTTACCTGCGGCTGGCAGCGGCGCTGGGACCGGCTGATCCGGCCACCAGCAGCGTACTATTGAACGGGCTGGGGCAGGTGGAGTACTCCCCGGCCATCCGCGGCCGGCTGGCCCGGTTATTTGCCGACTTTCGCCACTATGCCCGGGAGGCGGTGCGGGGTGCACAAACCGCAACCGACCCGGAACCGGCAACGGTCAGCCAGGAGGCCCGGGCAGCCCTGATTGTGGCCGTTGGACTGGGGTTGCTCTGCCAGTGGGCGGTCCAGCCCGGGTCGGTGGATGCGCATGCTTGCGGCGAGGAATTGCAATCCCTCTTCGCCGCCATTTCACGCCAGGGGGGACCGGCAAGTGTTTGATTTTCTGCTGACCGAAGCGCAAAGGCAGGTGCGGGACGAAGCCCGCCGTTTTGTCCGGGATGATGTGCCGGCACAGTTGCTGGTGGACATGGACGCGGACCAGGTGCAGTACCCTCGGGAATATGTGCAGAAGGCTGCCGAGCGGCAACTGCTGGGCCTGCGTTTTCCGACTGAATTTGGCGGGCGGGGCCTGGACTGGGTGACAGAGCTGGCGGTGATTGAGGAGATTGGCGTGTTGGGCAGTTCCCTGGGGTGCCTGTACGCCCTGCCCAGCATCATTGGCGAGGCGATCAACCGGTTCGGTACCCGGGAGCAGAAGGAAAAGTACCTGCTGGCAACTCTGGAGGGGAAAAAGTTCACCGCCGAGGGCCTGACGGAGCCCCGCGGCGGCTCGGACTTCTTTGGTGCCACCACCACCGCAGTCCGCCAGGGCGACCACTACATTCTGCGGGGCCAGAAGCGCTTTGTGGTAGGCGCCGAGGGTGCCGATTACTTCCTGATTTATGCCCGGACCGACCCGAACGGGCCGCCGCACCAATCCATCAGCGCTTTCCTGGTGGACCGCGGCCCCGGCGTGGAGGTTGGCCACATTTACGGCCTGATGGGCTCCCGGGGCGGCGGGGCCGGCCGGGTGGTGTTCCGCGACGCGGTGGTGCCGGCGGAGAATCTGGTGGGCAAGGAGAACGGAGCAGCCGAGATTTTCTATCAGATGATGGTGCCCGAGCGCCTGACCAGTGCGGCCGGGGCCATTGGCATTGCCCGGGCCGCACTGGAGGTGGCTGCCCGGTACTCCACCCGGCGCAAGGCGTTCGGGCAGCGGATCAAGGACTACCAGGGGGTCAGCTTCAAGGTGGCCGATTCCAGCACGCTGCTGGATGCCGCCCGTGCCATCACGTACACCGCCGGCCGGGCGGAGGACTCCGGTCAGCCGCCACAACTGGTGCGCCGCCTGGTGTCTGAAGCCAAGAAGTTTGCCACCGACGCGGCCTGGCAGATCACCAACGACGCCATGCAGATTCTGGGCGGCATCGGCTATACCAATATCTTTCCGGTGGAGCGCCTGCTCCGGGATGCCCGCCTGACCATGATCTGGACCGGCACCAACGAGATCATGAACCTGGTGATTCAGCACGAATATTACCGGGAACTGACCAGGCAATCCGGCGACCGCCGTGACATAGAAGGGGATGCGACTGCGGCCGGTCTGACGGAAGAAAAGGTTTACGAATAACAGGAGGTGCAGCAATGGGTGAACTGGTCCACAGGCTGCTGGAGCGCAACGCGCAGAAGTATCCGCAGGTACAAGCCCTGTGCGACCCGGCCAATGGAGTAAACTGGAGCTGGGCTGAATTGGACCGCCTGGCCGGCGCCGCTGCCCGGCAACTGGCGGCGGCCGGCGTGCAGCGGGGTGAGCGGGTGGTGCTGTTCATGCCGAACCGCCCGGAATTTGCCGTGGGCTACTTTGCCACCTTACGGGCCGGCGGCGTGGCGGTACCGGTGAACCCCCGCTTTACCGCACCGGAACTGGCGCACATTCTGAAGAACAGCGGCGCTGCCGCTGTCGTGTACGACCCAGCCCTGGCCCAGGTGGCGACCCAGGCCGTGGCCCAGGCGGAAAGCACCGCGCAGTTGCTGTCGGCCCCGGCTTTGCTGGAGCCGGCGCCCGCCGGTGGGCTGCCGCTGCCCACTGACCTGACCCCGGATGATCTGGCTGAGCTGATCTACACCTCGGGCACCACGGGCGCCCCCAAGGCGGCCGTTCTCAGCCATGCCGCGGTCTACGCCACCTGCAGCATGTTTGCCTACGAACTGGACATCCGGCTGGGGGATCGGGTCCTGAGCCTCATGCCTATGACCCATTCCGCCGTTCTGAACCTGACCTTTCTGGGCGCCGCCTACGCCGGAGCGACCAGCGTCATCGGCAACTATGCCCCGCAGGTGCTTCCGCAACTGGTCCAACAGGAGCGCTGCACGCACTTCTTCGGTGCGCCTGTGGCTTACCTGCTCAGCGGCAAGTTGCCGAATCTGGGCGAGTTTGACCTCAGTAGCATGAAGCGCTGGATCTACGGCGGCGCCCCCATGTCCAGGGAGCAGGTGCTGGCGGTCAGGGAGAAGTTCGGGCCGAACTTTGTGGCGGTCTACGGCCTGACCGAGGCCGGGCCCAACGGCACGGCCCTGTTCATGGCCGAACAGGTGGCACACGCCGGATCGGTCGGGCGCCGCGGCACCGTGAACACCGAGGTCCGGGTGGTCCGGCCCGACGGCAGTGAAACCGACCCGAATGAGGTCGGGGAGATCCTGCTGCGCACCTCATCGGCGATGAACGGGTACTGGCAAAACGAGGCGGCAACCCGGGAGACTCTGCGCGACGGCTGGATCTGGACCGGCGACCTGGCCCGGCGGGACGACGAGGGCTACATCTACGTGGTGGACCGGAAGAAGGACCTGATCATCACCGGTGGCGTCAACGTGTATCCGAAGGAGGTTGAAGACGTGCTGGCCCGGCACCCGGCGGTGGAAGAGTGTGCCGTGTTCGGCACCGCCCACCCGGAATGGGGTGAGTCGGTGGTGGCGGCCTACGTGCCCCGCGGCGGCGGTGCGGTGGCGGCGGCGGAACTGGATGCATTCTGCGCCGGGCAACTGGCCAGGTTCAAGGTTCCCCGCCAGTTCCACCCGATCGCGGCCCTGCCGCGCAACTCCAACGGCAAGATCCTGAAGCCGGTCCTCCGCCAGCAGTTCTCCGCGCCGTCAGACTGACTGACGGTCCTGGCCGCCCCCTCCTATCTCACTTCTGGCACACGTGGACGAAGGCCAGCGGCAGGTTGAGCGGCACAAGGGTTGTTCTCATCCGGCTGAACCGCCGCAGCAGTTGCCCGCGCATGTGCAACGAGTACTGGAATTGAACGAACAGCCCGCCCGGCTTCAGCACACCGACCACTTCATCCATGATTTCTTCTCGCAGGTCGCGCGGGAGTACCGTCAGGGGCAGGCCGGAAACGATACAGTCCAGCCCGGGCAACCCCAGTTCCCGGACGCTGTTCGCCAGTTCCAGGGCATCGGCCCGGTGATGAAAAGCCGGGAAGGCCGCCTCCAGGCGTGCCCGCATTTCGGGGTCCTGCTCATACACAACCATGGTGGTGTCCGGATGGATCCGTTCAGCAATGGCGCGGGTAAAAACGCCGGTACCGGCACCGAGCTCAGCCATGGTGCGCACCTGGTCCCACGCAATGGGCTCCATCATTTTGTTGGTCAGGAAACGAGAACTCGGGGTTACGCTGCCAACGGTTCGAGGCGAGCGCAGGAATTTAGCAAGGAACTCGAGCTTCTCACGGCACAGCGTACGGGGGAAAAACCTGGTCGGGAAACTAAGGTTATTGGTCACGTGCATTTCGTTCACTCCCCAGTACTTAATTGATTCGACTTCGCACTGGAATACCTGGCAGAAAGGGAGTATGAAAGAAAAATATTTAAGGCCGCACTCCATGGAAAAAGGGCATGGGCGTTCAACTACCGGCCTACGGCCAGTGGTTCCGCCCATGCCTGTTCCGCTTCACCGCCTCAACTGCCCCAACCCCGGCTCAGGCGGTATGACCGCCAAGCGCTTACTTGCCTGCGCCATCCTGCAGCCACTGTAACTGCAGAGCAGCCGTCTGGTTGATCAGAGCCAGGTGGTCCAGCCGTGTGCCATGTTCGACATTATAGGGGCGATTAACCGCCCCCTGTAAGGCCGGGCTGTCCTTCAGGTAGCTGGGGTAGAACAGATCATAGCGGCCGGTGCCGTCGTAAACCGTCATATAGCGAATCTCCTCCGGCGTCTCGTCGCCGGCGTTCAGGTCAGCCAGCCACCGGCTGCCCGGCGCAATCTCCCGGCACACCCCGGGGTCGGTGGGGCGGCAGCCACCCAGGCCGTGGTTGGGGGCGGCAATGGCCACGAAGGATCGCACCCGGTTATAGGCACCGGTGTTCTTCAGCCACTTGCGAACCACCGTACCCCCCATGGAGTGGGAGACGATGTCCACCTGGGTGACCTGGCTGTTCTTATGCTCCTGCAGCCAGGCGATCATATTCTCTACAAAGGCCTGCACAGTGGCGGCGCCGGGGTCGTTGGTGTCCAGGCGCTGCTGGCTGCCGTTACCATAGCTGAGGGCCCAGGTTTCACACGGGGTATAGCCGTGGGCCAGGTAATACTGCCGGACCTGGTCCCAGTCGTGGGCGTCCCGGGTGTTACCGTGGACGAACAGAACCGGAACCCGCTCTACGGTACCGCCGTCGGTGCGGCCGCTGCTGTCGCAGCCCCAACCGCCCACCGGCCGGCCGGTCATGTCACTGACGGGGACCTCGAACCCGGCCGGAAAGCCATCGGCATAGCGCCCGCCGTTGCCCGGCGGTTGGCCGGGGGTGCTGCTACCGGGTGGGAACCAGGGGTAGCCGGGGGAACCGGGATCACTGCCGCCGGGTGGGAACCAGGGGTAGCCAGGGGTACCGGCCCCCGGGGGCTGCCAGGACGTTCCGGTGCGGGCCACTGCCCTGCCGGGCAGCACGGAAAACGTCAGTGCTGCCAGGGAGAGGGCCGCGCCCGCCATCTTCAACAACCGCAACATGTTCCCTCCATATACTCCAGGTGCGGTTAAGTTTACATGGCCGGCGATCACCAGACAACAGCAGTTTACAGGCGCCTTTTTTTCCTGTCCATTCCATTCGGCGGGGGCGAACACGCGACGCAGCCCTCGTCCCCCTACAGGACGAGGCACGGGGCGTGCCGGCCAACCACCGAGAAACCCTATTCTGAACGGCCAAAACCCAGTTCGGTCATGAGGCCCTGGAACTCCTCGGGATCCAGAGACTGCTGCCCATCGCTCAGAGCCTTGACCGGGCACGGGTGCACCTCAATCATCAAACCGTCGGCCCCTGCGGCCAGGGCGGCACGAGCCAGGGGAACCACCAGTTCCCTGCGCCCGCAGGCATGGCTGGGATCCACAATCACCGGCAGGTGCGTCTGCAGGTGGGTCAGCACCACAGCCGCCAGATCCAGCGTGTTGCGGGTGGCCGGTTCGTAGGTACGGATGCCACGTTCACACAGGATCACTCGCCGATTGCCCTTGGCGAGGATGTATTCCGCTGCCAGGAACCACTCTTCAATGGTGGCGGCGAACCCCCGTTTGAGGATCACCGGTTTGTCAACGGTCCCGACTTCCTGCAGGAGCGGGAAATTTTGCATGTTGCGCGAGCCGATCTGCAGCACATCCGCATAGCGGCAGGTCAGTTCCAGATCCCGAACATCCAGCACCTCGGTCACCACCGGCAGGCCGGTATGCTGCCCCGCCTCCGCCAGCAATTCCAGTCCCTGCCGGCCCAGGCCCTGGAAACTGTAGGGGGAAGTGCGCGGCTTGAATACTCCCCCGCGCAGAATCCGGGCACCGGCTTGCTGTACGGCGACGGCTGCCGCCAGGATCTGCTCGGCGGATTCCACCGAACAAGGACCGGCGATGACCACAGGTTGCCCGGCACCAACAGCAAGCCCAGGCATAATCTCGACCGGCCGCACCTTCCCGGCCCCCTGGGCTACCTGCAAACTTTGTGGCAGAGCCTGCAACTTGCCTCAACTCCCCCACGGACTGGTCTATCACCTGGACGTACGTGATGGGCCATGTGTTCCATACCAACTTATGTTGACCTGCGGCGGTGGTGCCTGGATATTCCCCCGAAAAAGCCCCGGCCCCTGCGCAGCCCATGCAAACTTCACAAGTCATCCCATTGTAACAAAGGAGTCGGCCCCCGCGCGGCGGGAACCGACTCTTTCCTGGCACTGTTACAGGGACCTGGCTGCCGCCGGGGGCTTTCTGACGGGGGTGACCGCTGATTTTACCACGCACCCGGCGGTGCCGGGTAAGCCGCAATACCGGGGATGCCGGCCGTAGTGGGATAGGCCGAAGGAACGGTGGCCACGGTAGTGACAGGTACAGCATACTCGTACACGCGGTAGACGGTAGCGTTGGCAGCCGGGTAAGAAATGGCGCCGGGCGCAATGAAGTTGTCGTTGGCCCCGGCCTGGGCCCCGATGAACGGGGAGACAGCGGGGGTCCAGTCACCACCTGCGAGGCTGGCGGGGTTGCCGCCGTATGCTCCGTATAGCATATATAATCTCCCTTCAACTCGGAATGGCTGGGTGTCCTGACCTATTCTATGCCCCCTGGCTACAAATGCGGTAACGGCCGGTTGCCCCAGCCTATGTGCCGCCCGCCACGCCTGTTCGCCGCTACGGCTGTGGATTCGAACGGGGCCGCCTCATAGGCTGGAGGCGCGGAGGCGTCCACAGGGGGCGATGAGACCGTGTGGCAACCCGAACTGGAAGCGGCAGCCCCGGAGGCACTGGCGACCTTGCAGGTGCAGCGGCTCCGGGACCTGGTCAAGCGGCTGTTTCACCGGGTTCCGTTTTACCGGGCGGCCATAACCGCCCTGGACATCCATCCCCGGGACATCTCCGGCCCTGCGGACCTGCGTAATCTGCCGCAGACCACCCGGGCCGACCTGCGGGAGCAGTATCCCTTCGGCCTGCTGGCCATCCCCGCCCAGCGGGTGGTCAGGCTGCATGCCACCTCCGGCACCCGGGGCAAGCCGACCCTGGTAGCCTGCAGCAGCGGCGACCTGAACACCTGGGCCGACCTGTGCGCCCGCATGCTGGTGGCAGCCGGCTGCCGCCGGGGCGATGTCTGGTACGTGGCTTCGGGTTACGGGCTGTTCACCGGCGGGCTGGGGGCCCATTACGGGGCGGAACGGGTGGGGGCCGCCGTGGTGCCGGCGTCCAGCGGTAACTCCATCCGCCTGCTGCAACTCATGCAGGATGTACCCCCGGCGGGCATCCACTGTATTCCCAGTTACATGCTCCGTCTCGCCGAGGTGGCCGCAGCGGCCGGGGTCGAGCCCCGCCGCCTGGGGCTGCGTTACGGTTCCTTTGGCGGTGAAACCTGGGCAGAGCCCCTGCGCCGGCGGATTGAAGAGACCTTCGGGCTGCGGGCCCACGATGTGTACGGCCTGAGCGAGTGCCTGGGACCGGGGGTGGCGTACGAGTGTGAAGCGCGCCAGGGGCTGCACCTGAGCGAGGACCATTTCCTGGCCGAGATTGTCGATCCGATCAGCGGCGCGCCGGTGCCCGAAGGCCGGGAGGGGGAACTGGTTCTGACCAGCCTGACCAAGGTGGCCATGCCGCTGCTGCGCTACCGCACCGGCGACCTGACCCGGCTTATCCCCGGCCGCTGCAGTTGCGGGCGCACCCTGCGGCGCCTGGCCCGGATCAGCGGCCGGGCCGACGACATGCTGACCATAAGGGGAGTGAACCTGTTCCCCGCCGAGGTGGAGCGGGTGCTGCTGCAGTTCCCGGAACTGAGCGCCAGGCACCGGCTGGTGGTGGATCGCATCGGACCCATGGATACCCTGGCGATCGAGACCGAACTGGCCGCCCCCGCCCCTGCGGCGGCGGCTGAGCCGGGGGGGCTGGCCGAACGGGTGCAGGAACATCTGCGGGCTGAACTGGGCCTGACGGCAGCCATTCACCTGCTCCCCCCCGGCATGCTGCCGCGCCAGGAGGGTAAGGCCGTGCGGGTGGTCGACCGCCGCCCCCGCCCCTGAGCGCCGCCGGCGGGTGCCGGCGGGTTCCAGCCAGCGGTCGAGGCGCTGAACACCATACAACTGGGGTCCAGGGCTGCCGTATGCTCATCCAGCAGCAGGAGCTGCGGCTCGCTGATGCTGGCCATCACCAGGGCCAAAGCCTGGCGCTGCCCGCCCGAGAGCCCCTGGGTGGGCAGGCCGAGCCGGTCCTCCAGCCCCATCTGCACCACCCGCAGGGCGGCCCGGAACCGCTCCCGCAAGACCCGGGTCACGCCCAGCCCCAGGTCCAGCCGCTGGCCCCGGCGCCAGGCCAGGGCCAGGTTCTCTTCCACCGTCAGGCGGTCAGCATGAGCGGCCAGCAGGTCCTGGATGCGCCAGGCCGCATGCATCGCCCCGGTGACCAGCCCGGCTGCCAGACCGGCGACCATCGCTAGCAGGGTGGCGACCACGGGGTCGCCGCCGGCGCCGATCCATACCGCTGCCACGGCGGCCCCCGTAGTGAAGCTGCTGTCCACGGTCAGATCGGCAAAGCCCAGAATGCGAAACGACAGCCAGATGCCCAGCGCCGCCAGGAAGTACGCCAGTCCCTGCCGCCCTGCGCGGGCTCACGCCGGTGCTGCCAGGGGCGCGGCTGACGGTCAGCGGGGGCATTGAGCGCCCGCGGCTGCCCCACCCTGGACGGCCTGGGGGGAGTGGGCGACGGCGCCCGCTCCCCCCGGAATATGTGCGCACCGACCTGCTGGCCGAGCGCACCGCCCTGCTGGCCAGGCTGTTACTGGCCCTGTAAGCCCCGCTGGGTCCTGGCTCGGGGCGGTGCCACCAGCACGCCCTGATACCGCACTCCGATCGCCTCTGGCCGGGAAGGTGTTGTCCTTCCCGGCCACATGCTGCATCCAAAGCAGAGGACGAGGCAATCCAGCCCGGGCTGGTTAAATCTTGAACGCCTCGAATGTCTCCTGCGCAAACAGCTCCTGGATGCTCACCAGGCGGGGGGACAGCCCCTGCTCATGGTGGTAACGCAGGAACGTCTGCAAGGTATGGGCGTTCGACTCGACCCCGTAGGGCCAGTAGTCAGCGCCCATGAGCCCGCACACCTGCTCGGTGAGGCCGTTGATCCAGGGCAGCATGATATTGAGCGCAGCCGAATAAGCCAACCGTTCATAGGCAATCCCCTTGGCTTCCTCAAAAGCCTTGAACAGGGAGCGCGCCACCCACGGGTACTTCTCGTAGATCTCCCGGCGGATCACCACCACGTGCATGATCGGGTGAATCTGCGTCTGGGTGAAATACTTGCTTTCTTCCGTCTGGAAATCGGGGAACAGGCGCGCCACCGTCCTGGCGCCCCGAGCATAGGCCGGGGGCACGCGGGGGGCATATAAGGCGTCGATTTCGCCCTGTTCCAGCATCTCGGACAGGGTTTTGGTGTCCCCGATGTGCTCCACGTGAATGTGCGGCGGCAATTGCAAGGGCAGCTTGTCGGCGCGACCCGGATGCTCCACACCGCCGGTATAATAGGGCACGCTGCCTACGGGTACGCCGTACACGTCTTCCAGAATCCCGCGTACCCAGACCGCAGCCGTTACCTGGTACTCCGGAACGCCCACCCGCTTACCGATCAGATCCTTGGGCGTCCGAATCCCGCTTTCGGTATTGATATAAATGGCGGAGTGCCGGAACATCCGCGAGAGAAAGACCGGTATGGCCACGAACGGCCGGTCGGCTGTGAAGAGGGACTTGGTGTAGGAGGAAAGAGACATTTCCGCCACATCGAACTCCCTGTAACGGACCATGCGGAAGAAACACTCTTCCGCCGGCAGGCCCAGGCAGGTCAGATCGATTCCTTCGGCTCTTACCCGGCCGTCCAGGATCCCTTGAGTACGGTCATAGTCCTTGCATGCAAGGGTCAGAGGCAGATTGGCCATAATATCCTCCCTGTGATGACTGACTCCGGGGCTCAGACCTGACCGGCCAGGAGGCCGCGATCCTGGTCAGGCTACCCGTGGGATCAGCGGCCTGCTGGCCCGGCCAAGCCCAAACACCTTATGTAGACGATGCGGCGAAAGGCTTGGCACTCGCCCATGAGTTAAGAAAAGTATAATATAGGCCAATAGTACGGTCTTGTCATATTTATGTCAGGAGCTGGCCCTTTCTTGTTCTTTTCGGAATTTCAGCACACGTCATCGGGTAATCAGGCGAACGGTGGGAAAAACGGCGGCCGTGCCGCCACCCCAGAGATGATCCTGGTGGAACTACGTGCAAACTCCAAAAACCCGGAAAATCCGTGTAAAACCTGATGCAATCGGATGTGTGCCGGTTGCAATCCGGCCTGGGTCTGTGGTGCGCACCCAGACGGCCAGGCAGAAACATGAATCGGGCTTCCGGCTGGGACTCACCGCTCATCGTCTTGCTGAATCGCCACATCGTTGACTCGTTCTAACTGATGCGGGGCAAGAGCGTGCAGATGTCCGTGGTCCTGCCCTCATTGTCCACGAACGCTACCTCGTAAGCCTCTTCTGGCTGTACGAGTTACCGTGTCCCCTTTACGTACCAGACCCGGGCAGGCCTTGTACCGCCGCCCTGCCACCCACCCGTCAGGCCGCCCCGGTATGAAGCTCGTCAGAGCCGGGTAACATAAGGAATGAGAAGCAGGGTCATAACAACCTTGCGGACCCAACGTGGCAGCACGGCGACTCACCTCCGCATAGAGGCCGAGTCTCCCCCTCACCCAGATTATGCCAAACACGTGTTCTGCCACACCCACCAACTGCTCGACAAAAGTCGAGCGGTTTTGTCATATCTTGCCGTTAAGAAGCTCTCGGCGATCAAATGCACAAAGCTACCAATGTCGAAATCGAGGCCATGTGGCAGGCTCTACGTCGGGTTCGTTCAGCGATCAGCAAGGGGTGATCCCATAGGTGGTGCTTGAGACTATGGAGCGACTTCATCAAACGCCGGGACGGATGCCGGTGTGTCAACTGCGACAAGACAGAGAAACTTCAAGCCCACCACGTCTTTCGGCGGGTTGTATATCCAAAAGGGACACTGGAGTTGGGGAACGGAATCACCCTTTGCCCTGAATGCCACAACAAGGTTCATGAGGAGTCTAGCAGCCGACCTGCGAAGGATACGCCGCTGAATGCTCGGGGTGGAGACAGCCCGGATGGCGTCTTGCCCCCGGGGACTGGTACACGGCGATGGCAAACTGGGCGGCTACGTCCTTCTGTCGGGGGAGTTCCAGCAGTTCGACCCGCAGAGGTTTACACCAGCAAGAAAGGGAGTGATCCACTAACCGCTTAAATCACGGTCGTTGCGGATAGAATATGGGTGCAGGGAAGGGCAGGGGCTGGGGAACGAGGTGTCGCCGTGAACGGGTCTCAGGCCCAGCTAACCCAGCACCCTTTCAAGAAAGGCGCGGGTTACCTCCGTCACGACGGCAACAATGATAGCTGTGTAAAGTCGGCGACGGAGCAGCATTCAGACTCCACCCCCTTGTCGGGTTCGGAGTCCCCTGTCCCCCCTGCATCCACATCATACCAAAACACCTGTTCGCCGACGTGTCGAATGGCGCTGTCGAAAAGGCACGTTCGTTCGACACGTGAGCGCGGTCCTTCCGGTGCTTACTGGGCTGCTGCCCGTTTTCTGGCCGGGCTGCCGCGCTGCTGGTCATTTCTTTGGTCCTACGCCACTGCCAGCACCAGTGGCGCGGTGCCGGTCCCACCCATTCCCACGCGCCAGGGCTCCGCTCCCGCCCGGTCTGCTCTGCCCACGCCTGTGTCAGCCCGGCCCGAATCTGCCGGACCGGGTGCGGAAAGTAGTCCCGGCTGTAGCGCACCCGTGGCCCCGGCCACTCTTTCAGGTGTTGTTGCTGCTCCTTCTTGCCTTGCCCTACCGTGTAGCCCACCAGGTATCTGGCGGCCCTGGCCGGGCAGCGCAGCTTCTGCACATCTAAATGAGCCGTGGGTGTGGAATTCCCACCGCCGGCTCAGCCATTTGCGCGGCACCGGCTTTCCCCGCACCAGCAGGTGCAGGTGCGGCCGGTGTCCCGGGGTCCGGCGTCCGGTGGTCAGTTCCACGAAGGCGACGTATTCAAAGGGGCCGTAGGTGCGGCGGATCTCCCCCACCAGCCGGTTCAAGGCGCGGCTGAGCAGCCGGGTCAGGGCGACTGCCTCGGCACGCTGTGCCGCCCGCTGGGCCGGTGGTGCCTGGCGCCACAGGGGCAGGGCCTGGCGCAGGGTCAGGGTGATGAAGTATTGCGGCGCTCCCGTCTGGCTGTCCGCCCAGTTCAGCACCGCCCGCCACTGTGTTGCCTGTCTCCTGGCACAGGCCGGGCAGCCCCAGCACCCGCACGGTGCCAGCCGGTACTCGCGGGTTTCCCGGTAGCGCAGCAGCAGGGGTGACTGGCAGGTGGTGTCCAAAAAACGATCCCCTCCCCATCTAGCTTTGGCCAGACAGAGAGGGGATAAGCGGGGGGCTTGACGGGTGGCGGGACGGCGGTACTATGGCTTTTCGGACCGGAGGCAATCCTGGCGGGCCGTGAGTGCCCATGGCGTGACCCGGATGCTTTAGACATGAGCGCTTTGCGCACCGTTCATTGTATTTAAGACGAGCTACCAAAAACAGCCGACTTTTGTGGATCTCAGTATCGCTCAAGTTGGAGCCGCGCCGAAACTGCGCGAATCTGAAGTCTCTGGACCCGTTTCCATATTTGCTCGTGGCCACCAGGTCATGGGAGTTCAGAACTACGAAGCCTACCGCCACAACTGGTCGAAATCGAATGCCGGAACCTTATATCCATCCGCGGGACCTTGTGCAAACCACCCGAGACCAAGTCGGGTTTTCACTTCATTCACGAACTCGACTTGAACCAGTCGAGGGTCATCAAGAAGATCAGTTAGTTGGACCCGTATTCCATCACCTACGGCATCATGCGGAAATTGCATGTGAAAGTCAGGGTGCTCCAGGTAACAGGGACCGAAGTAGTTCACCCAAAAGACACCGGGGAGGAACTTTCTGCTTGCCGGGGGAAGTCCAAGAAGATTCAACAGTGAATCGCGGCTAATCATCCCAAACACTGCGTTTGACCAACTAAATAAGGCATCTCCTATAGCCAATAACTGATGGGTGTCCATCTTTCTGTTTTCCAACCTGAGTTGGATGGTGTTGAATCGCTCCGTTCCCGGATGTAGGTGCGTGTACCATGAGACCGAACCCGAAAACTTGGTCGCTCCCTCTCCTTTGAACAGGATAGTACAAGAATGTGGTGCATCCTCAGTCCCTCTGCCCCTCCACATCGTCTCCCATTTGAGCAAATCGTAGGGTTTCCTCAGAGGCTCGATTTCATCTGCCTTCGTCAGTCTGAGGCCCAGCTTTGCGAGCAAATCCACCAGTTCTTCTGATCGCTCTGTATGGCTCCAGTCGGTCAGCGACCGAAAGTATACATGCACCTTCATCACAGTCCCCCGCCTCACGTCATGAAATCTCCTTCGCAGACCCCCATAACCTCGCAGTTCATCTTTTCTACATCCAGGAAGTCTGCTGGTGCGATCATAGGGACGACATCCAGTCCAGAACCGATCGCAGAACCTACCTCCTTCAGCACGGTTATCCCACTTTCACCCAGTGCCCAGACTTGACCTCCAACTTCGGCAATCTTATCCTTGAGAGGCTGCGACAGCTTCGTTCCTTCCCTCACCACTAGGACGAACTGCTTTTTCTGGGCGTCAGCGATCTCCATCAATCCGCGCAACTGCCTGCTGAGGTATTGGTAACCGACGTTCTTGAGTTCCGCCATGGTATCCTTGCTGAAAAAGTCAGGGATTCGGTCACCCCAAGAGGTTGAAATCGGTGGGCCGGAGTATTTCTGAAACTCCGCTGCTGCACTTTTGAACAAATTCTCAAACACGTCTCCAGCTTCCTTGAACCAGGTCCGGTTATGACCTGAGGGGTCCACATAGTTAATGGGATTATTTCCCACATAGGCATAGAGATTCAGCGTCCACGGCTGCCACGGGTTACCAAGATAGGTATCCTGCCCAATGGACCGTCCTGGAAAAGTGTATGCCCAGTAATGGCAATCCCTTTCGGCTGGGATTCGCCCCCTGGGCCTGCTTCCCTGCTTTTACGGGCCTGTGCCCAATGGTAGTTTCAAATAGGGCTCCCGGTGTTTCAGCATCCGCCAGACGATCCGCACCAGTACCCGCATCAGGCAGGTCAAGGCTGCCTGTTTGCTTTTCCCTTCCTTTAACTTCTTCTCATAGTACGCCCGGCTCTGCGGGCAGCGTGGCTCCCCATGCCGGCTTACCTGTATATGCGCCACCGCCAGCCGGAAAAACGCTGCATGCAGGCTCCGCCGCCCGTGCGCTGACCGGCTCCGGTGGCCTTTTCCCGCCGATGACCATTCCTTTGGCGCGATCCCGGTGTACCGCACCAGCCTATCCGGTGTGGCAAACCGCTGCACGTCTCCGATTCCGGCCAACAGTTCTGCCGCCTGCACCACATCCACCCCTGGCAGGGTGCTCAGGTGCTGCCCCAGCTTGCCCACCAGCCGGTCCAACTGCGCATCCGCCTGCCTGATTGCCTCCTGCAGGTAGAGCAGTTGTGCCACTGTCTGCCGCACCAGCGTATCCCGCTCGGCCTGGTACGCGCCCGTGGCTTGCTCCCCGGCCAGCGCCAGGATGGCCGCTGCCCGCTTTCGCCCCAGGCACCAGTGGCTCTGCTCCTGCAGGAATGCGGTCAGGTCTTCCACGCTCACCCCCTGCAGATGGTCCGCAGACGGATACGCCCGCCAGAAGGCCAGGGCCGTTTTGCCGAACGGG
>JAKFDK010000021.1:0-11886 GCA_036676195.1 Clostridia bacterium
AGGATCAAACTCTCCAAAAAAGAGTTTGAGCTTTCAGGCTCTAAGTCTTTCGCCGCCTCTCGGCGGCATTTTGGCTCGCTTGGCTTTCTTCTTCACACTACACTGTTCAGTTCTCAAGGACCGGCTCAGCGGTGTCGTTACCGCTACAGGAACTTTATCATATCAGCCTGTCGCCCTGTCGTCAACCCGCCATGATCTGGCCGGGTGCACCTTGTTGCGACCGGTTGCCGGTCTACATCAGACAGTCATTTCAGACCTGCCCGATTGCCTTTTCCGGCCCGCACCGTGCGTGATGCAGCGGCGACAGAGAGAATACTATCACACGGTGTGTACCTTTGTGAAGCGGGTAAAGTGTCCCTGAATGTTAAGACTTTGGTTGGCCTGGGATACGGCCGCCACTGTGCGCAAAAAACGGAAGGCTGCGGCACCCACCATGGGGTACCGCAGCCTTGCATTCACACACTGGGGAACAGGTCACCCCGGGCGTGGGATCAGACCGACGGGGAACCGAATGGCGCCACCGGCCAGTCCTGCTGGGCGTGAACATCGGTAAAGGAGCCCTCCTTGAGGCTGGAGAGTACGTTTACCACGGCCCGGGCCGTATCCAGGCTGGTCAGGCAGGGGACGTTGTGTTCCACTGCCGCCCGGCGGATCAGGAAGCCCTCACGGTCCACTTCACGCCCGCGGCTGAGGGTATTGACCACCAGGTCAATCTGCCCGCCCCGGATCAGGTCGGGAATGGTGGGCGCACCTTCCGAGACCTTGTTCACCCGCTCGGCCGGAATCTTGCATGCCTGCAGGGCCTGGGCCGTGCCGCTGGTCGCCAATACCCGGAAACCCAGGCTGGCAAAGTCCTGCGCGATGGGCATGGTTTCAGGCTTATCCTTGTCGGCCACGGTGAACAGGACCGTGCCCCGGTACGCCACTCGCAGACCGGTGGCCAGCAGTGCCTTGAACAGAGCGCGGCCGAAGTCGGCGTCCGTGCCCATGACTTCACCGGTGGACTTCATCTCCGGCGAGAGCGCCACATCCACCGCCAGCAGCTTCTGCCAGGAAAACACCGGCGCCTTGACTGCCACCAGGTTGGGCTCAGGGTACAGGCCGGGCTTGTAGCCCAGTTCCGTCAGGCTGTGCCCGGCAATAATCTGGGCCGCCACCCGGGCTAACTGCAGCCCGGCGGCTTTGGCCAGGAAGGGCACTGTGCGGCTGGCGCGCGGGTTGACCTCGAGCACATACACCTCGCCGCCGAACACCACATACTGAATGTTCATCAGGCCGCGTACCTGCAGAGCCAGAGCCAGGCGGGTCGTGTAGTCGATCACCTGCTCCCGCACCTTGTGGCTGATGCCCAGGGCCGGGTACACGGCAATGGAGTCACCGGAGTGGACGCCGGCTCGCTCCACGTGCTCCATGATGCCGCCAATCAAGACGTTCACACCGTCGGCGACGGCGTCGACCTCGACTTCCTTGCCCAGCAGGTATTTGTCGACCAGCACCGGCCGGGATTCCGAAACCTCCACCGCAGTGGCCATATAGTCGCGCAGTTCCTGCTCCGAGTACACAATCTCCATGGCCCGCCCGCCCAACACGTAGGACGGACGCACCAGCACCGGGTAAGCAATCTCCGTCGCGATGGCTACGGCCTCGTCGACCGTGACGGCAGTGGCGCCCGGCGGCTTGGGAATGTTCAGGTCCAGCAGAAGCTGGTCGAACTTCTTGCGGTCTTCGGCCCGGTCGATTTCCGACACCGGAGTGCCCAGTACGGGCACACCCAGTCGGTGCAGCGGCTCCGCCAGATTAATGGCCGTCTGGCCGCCAAACTGGGTCACCACACCTTCAATAGCCGGGTGGCCCTGACCCAGGTCCCAGGTGCCGCCCTCCTGCTCAATTACATTGAGCACGTCTTCCAGCGTGAGCGGCTCGAAATAGAGCCGGTCCGAGGTGTTAAAGTCCGTCGAGACCGTCTCCGGGTTGTTATTGATGATCACCGACTGGATGTTTTCGTCCCGCAGGGCCCAGGCGGCGTGCACCGCGCTGTAGTCAAATTCAATGCCCTGGCCGATCCGAATCGGCCCGGACCCCAGCACAATCGCCCTGCGGCCCGGCGGTACCACGGCCTCGTTCTCACCGTCGTACGTGCTGTAGTAGTAGGGCGTGCGGGCATCAAACTCTGCTGCGCAGGTGTCCACCATCTTGAATACCGGGCGGATGCCCATCTGGGTGCGCAGGCGCCGCACCGCCAGGGCATCCAGGCCGAGGAGCCGGCCCAGGTACGTGTCCGACAGGCCCAGGCGCTTGGCCCGGCACAGCAGTTCGTGGGTCAGCCCGGCCTGACCGGCCTCCTGGATGCGCTTCTCTGCGATCACGATGGCTTCAATGCCCTGGACAAAGAACTTGTCGATGGTGCTGAGGGTGCAGATGGTCTGCACCGACCAGCCCCGCCGCAGGGCTTCTGCCACGGCGAAGAGCCGCTCGTCGTTGGGGGTAATCAGCTTGCGCTCCAGTTCGCGGTCGTTCAGCTTCTGCACCGCCGGGTGTTGCAGTCCGTCCCGGCCTGTTTCCAGCGAGCGTATCGCCTTCAGCAGGGCTCCCGGGAAGGTACGGTCGATGGCCATGACCTCACCGGTGGCCTTCATTTGCGTGCCCAGGGTACGGCTGGCGGTCACGAACTTGTCAAATGGGAAGCGCGGAATCTTGACCACGCAATAGTCCAGGGTGGGCTCGAAGGCCGCCACGGTGTTGCCGGTGACGGGGTTTTGAATTTCATCGAGCGTCAGGCCGATGGCGATCTTGGCTGCCACCTTGGCGATGGGATAGCCGGTGGCCTTGGACGCCAGGGCCGACGAACGGCTGACGCGGGGATTGACCTCGATAATGATATAGTCCCGGCTGGCGGGGTGCAGGGCAAACTGCACATTGCACCCGCCCTTGATATCCAGGGCGTTGATGATTTTCAGCGAAGCAGAGCGCAGCATCTGGTACTCGCGGTCGGTCAGCGTCTGTGACGGCGCCACCACCACCGAGTCACCGGTATGCACGCCCACTGGATCGATGTTTTCCATGTTGCAGACGGTAATGGTGTTGCCGTCACCGTCGCGCAGAACCTCGTACTCGATTTCCTTCCAGCCGGCCACCGACTTTTCGATCAGGCACTGGGTGACTGGCGAAAACTTCAGGCCTTTGGTGACGATTTCAATCAGTTCGGCGTCGTCGCGGGCGATGCCGCCGCCGGTGCCACCCAGGGTATAGGCCGGGCGCACAATCAACGGATAGCCGGTGCTCTCGGCAAAGGTCAGAGCGGCGCCTACGGTGGTCACGATGTTGCTGTCCGGAATCGGCTCATTCAGGGCCATCATCAGCGCCTTGAATTCGCCGCGGTCCTCGGCCTTGCGGATGGCATCCAGCGACGTGCCCAGCAGTTCCACACCATATTTGGCCAGAACGCCGGTTTCCGCCAGCTCCTTGGCCAGGTTCAGCCCCACCTGGCCGCCCAGCGTGGGCAGCAGGCCCTGAGGCCGCTCCTTGGCAATGATCTTTTCCATAAATTCAGGCGTAAGGGGCTCCAGGTATACCCGGTCCGCCATCTGCTTGTCTGTCATGATGGTGGCGGGGTTGGAGTTGGCCAGAATGACCTCCAGCCCTTCCTCCCTCAACGCCTGGCAGGCCTGGGTGCCGGAGTAGTCAAACTCCGCCGCCTGACCGATGACAATGGGGCCGGAGCCGATCACCATCACGCGCTTCAGATCAGAACGCTTGGGCATTGCGTATATCCTCCTACAGGCACACTTACAGCGTGATCCGGCGGGGGCCGGTCACGCTGAGTGGATTGATCTACTGCTTCAGCGACTGGATGAAGCGATCAAACAGGTACCGGGATTCCTCCGGACCCGGCGCTGCCTCCGGGTGGTACTGCACCGAAAAGACCGGCCGCTGCTTGTGCACCAGGCCCTCCACCGTCTGGTCGTTCAGATTGCGGTGGGTAACCTCGACATCGGCAGGCAGTGTATTTTCATCAATGGCATAGCCATGATTTTGCGAGGTGATATAAACCTTCCCGGTGATATAGTCCTTGACCGGGTGGTTGGCGCCCCGGTGACCGAACTTCAGCTTGTATGTGTCGGCTCCCAGGGCCAGGCCAAGAATCTGGTGCCCCAGGCAGATGCCGAACACCGGCACGTCGGTCTGGAGCAGATCTCTGACGGTCTGGATGGAAGCAGGCACTTCCTTGGGGTCGCCGGGGCCGTTGGAGAGCATGACACCGGCCGGCTGCAGTTCCAGAATCCCCTGAACCGGCGTGTCCGCCGGCACCACGGTCAGGTCGCAGCCCATGGACGCCAGATGGCGGAGGATATTCTGCTTGGCGCCGTAGTCGATCACCACCACCCGCTTGCCGCCGCCGTTGGCGCCGGCCAGGGTGTACGGGCTGGGCGTGGTGACCTGGGGCACCGTCGATTCGATGATAAACGTGCGCGCCACCGCTACCTGATCTTGCAGCCACTGGGACACCGCCGCCGGCACCGTCACCCGCGGCACGCCGGCCATGGCCACCAGCCCACCGGCCGCACCCAGATCCTGCTGCGCTTCGGCCGGAGATGACGCATCGGCCGGTACCAGCAGGCCGCGCATGACACCCTGCACCCGCAGGTGCTTGGTCAGGGCGCGGGTATCCACGCCGTGCAGACCCACGACGCCGTACTGGGACAGGAAGGCATCCACCCCGGCGTTGGCCTGCCAGTGGCTCGGGTCGTGGCACAGCTCCTTGATGACAAACCCCCGTACATACGGCCGCCGGGATTCAAAGTCTTCCGGGTTCACGCCGTAGTTTCCGATCAGGGGGTAGGTCATGGTGACGATCTGGCCGCAGTACGACGGGTCAGTCAACACTTCCTGGTAGCCGGTCATGCCGGTGTTGAACACGACCTCGCCGGGGGACTGACCGGGGGCGCCAAAGGTTTCGCCCTGAAACACGGTTCCGTCTTCGAGCACAAGATAGCCCTTCATGTTGGTTCCTCCTCTTGCCGGTGCGCCTCGCGGGGCGACATTACCGTCTAGGGGGACTGCGGATCTGTTATAGCGTTGTCTTTAGCCGCCAGGATGGCCTGGGCTTTGGTGAGCTGCCGCTCGACCTCGGCCGGTGCCGTTCCACCCAGGGAAGTGCGCCCGGCTACGCACGTTTCCGGGCTGATGGCGGTGTAAATATCGCCCTGAATCAGAGCGGAGAAGCCCTGGTATTCGTCCAGGCTGAGATCCAGCAGGAACTTGTTCTCCTGGATGCAGTGCAGGACGATCTTCCCGACCACTTCATGAGCTTCCCGGAAGGGCATGCCCTTTTTGGCCAGGTAATCGGCCAGGTCGGTGGCGTTGGAGAAGTCCTCGCGCACCGCCGCCTGCAGGCGGTTCCGGTTGAACTTCAGCGTGGCCAGCATCCCGCCGGTAACGGTGAGGGTGGCCTTGATGGTGTCGATGCAATCAAAGAGCCGTTCCTTGTCTTCCTGCAGGTCGCTATGGTAGGTCAGGGGCACGCCCTTCATCACCGTCAGCAGGCCCAGCAGGTCGCCGTAAATGCGCCCGGTTTTGCCACGCACAATTTCGGCCACGTCGGGGTTCTTTTTCTGCGGCATGATCGAGCTGCCTGTGCTGTAGCTGTCGTCCATCTCCACGAAGCCGAACTCCGTGCTGGACCAGTTGACCAGCTCCTCGCACATGCGGCTCAGGTGCATCTGGCAGATGGCGGCTGCGCTCATGAACTCCAGCATGAAGTCCCGGTCGCTGACCGCATCCATGCTGTTGTCGTACACCGCCGCGAAACCCAGTTCCTGCGCGGTGAACTCCCGGTCGATCGGGAAGGTGGTGCCAGCCATGGCCCCGGCGCCCAGCGGGCAGATGTCGGCCCGCTTATGGCAGTCGCCCAGCCGCTGGTCATCCCGCTCCAGCATCCAGAAGTAGGCCAGCAAATGGTGGCCCAGCAGAATCGGCTGCGCCCGCTGCAGGTGGGTGTACCCTGGCATGATGGTGCCAGCCTCCTGGCAAACCCTATCTACAATAACACCCTGCAGATCGCGAATCAAGCGGCGAATCATGGCAATTTCGTCCTTGATAAACAGGTGTACGTCTGTCACAACCTGGTCGTTACGGCTCCGGGCGGTATGCAGTTTGCCCCCGACCGGGCCGATCTTTTCAATCAGGCGCTTCTCGATGTTGAGGTGGATGTCCTCGTATTCCTGCCGGAAGGGAAACTGCCCGGCTTCGATTTCGGCCAGAATTTCCTGCAGCCCAGCGATGATCTGCTCCGCCTCCGGAGCAGGGATAATGCCCTGGCGCCCGAGCATGCGAGCATGGGCGATGCTGCCACGGATATCATGCCGGTACAGCCGCTTGTCAAAGGACAGGGAAGATGTAAAACCCTCCACCAGCTTGTCGGTACCCTTGGTGAAGCGGCCGCCCCAGAGCTTGGTCATCGCCGGATCCTCCTCCGCAACGTTAGCATGCCCATTTCGACATGGGCCCGCACATCTTGCATAAGTATAACTGTACATGAATATCTATGCAACAGCTATTTGGCTACCCTTCTACAGGGGAAGGCGCCCGCCAGCCTGTGCCGGGGGCGCCTTGACGCTGTGTGGAAGATCAGGACTTGTTCGCCTTTTCCGCCGCCGCCCGGGTCACGGCCGCGTATACCTTCGTGGGCAGACCGAAAATGTCGATAAAGCCTTTGGCTGCCTTGTGGTCGTACGTGTCGGCCTTGTCGTAGGTGGCCAGGTCGTAGCGGTAGATGCTGGTGGGCGAGGTCCGGCCCACCGCCACCGCCGAGCCCTTGAACAGCTTGACCCGCACTGTGCCGCTGACCGTCTTCTGCGATTCCTTCATGAATGCCTGCAAGGACTCACGGAGCGGATGGAACCAGAGGCCGAAGTAGACCAGTTCGGCGAACTTGTGCTCCAGGCTGATCTTGAAGTGCTGCAGTTCCCGCGGCAGGGTCAGGCACTCCAGGTCGCGGTGGGCGGCGGTCAGGACCACCGCCGCCGGCATCTCGTACACCTCGCGGCTCTTGATGCCGACCAGGCGGTTCTCCACATGGTCGATGCGGCCCACGCCGTGGGCGCCGGCGATCTGGTTCAGCTTCTCAATGAGCTGCCAGAACTCCATGGTCTGGCCGTCCAGGCTGACCGGGGTGCCCTGCTCAAAGCCGATCTCCACGTACTGGGGCGTGTCCGGGGCCTGGGCCGGGTTGGTGGTCCAGGCAAACGCCTCTTCCGGAGCTTCCTGGGTGGGGTCCTCCAGCACGCCGGCCTCGCAGGAACGGCCGTACAGGTTCACGTCAATGGAGAAGGGGTTGGCCTTGCCCACTGGTACAGGGATGTTGTGCTTCTGGGCGTAATCGATCTCCTCTTCCCGGCTCCAGCCCCACTCCCGCAGGGGGGCCAGGGTCTGCAGGCTCGGGTTCAGGGCCGCCGTGGAGACCTCAAACCGCACCTGGTCGTTACCCTTGCCGGTGCAGCCGTGGGCCACATACTCGGCGCCCTCGGCCTCGGCAACCTCCACCAGCTTCTTGGCAATCAGCGGGCGGGCCAGGGAGGTGGCCAGGAAGTACTTGTTCTCATAGGTGGCGTTGGCCCACAGGGCCGGGGCGATATATTCGTCGGCGAATTCCTTTTTTACATCATAGGTGAATGCCTTAACGGCACCGGTCTGCAGGGCCTTGTTGCGGATAAAGTCAAGGTCCTTGTCCTGCTGGCCCAGGTCCACCGTCAGGGCGATCATATCCGCATCATAGTTCTCAGACAGCCACTTGATGGCTACCGAAGTATCCAGACCGCCGGAATACGCAAGCACACACTTCTTCTTTGCCATGGTCCTGTTCGTCCTCCCCGTGATGGCAGCAAACCAGTACAAGTATAACCCATTTTTAAGCTTAGCCTGCCACTACCGCACCCACCGCTGCGGCTACAATGTCAACGGCTTCATCAATATCGGACCGGCTGATCACGTAGGGCGGCACAAAGCGCAGGACACTGCCCGCTGTCACGTTGGCCAGCAGCCCCAGCCGGTGGCATTCGTTCAGCACAGCCCGGGCGTCCACCGCCAGGTCCACGCCCACCATCAGGCCAACGCCGCGCACGTCCCGGATGGCCTGCGGATACCGGGCCTGCACCGCGCCCAGCTTCTGCTTGAAGTAGTCGCCCAGTTCCCGGGCCTGCCGGGGCAGCTCTTCGTTGACGATGGTCTGCACCGTTGCCAGCGCCGCCGCACACACCACCGGGTTGCCGCCGAAGGTGGTGGCATGGTCGCCCGGCTTGAGTTGCGCTGCCACCTCGGGCACCGCCTGGAAGCAGCCCAGCGGCAGACCGCCGCCCAGGGCCTTGGCCATGGTCAGAATGTCGGGCTTCACGCCGACGGTCTGGTAGGCATAGAAAGTGCCGATCCGCCCCAGGCCGCACTGGATCTCGTCAAAGATCAGCAGCGCGCCCCGATCGGTGCACAGGTCCCGGACGGCCTGCAGGTACTCGGTCCCCAGGGGCGTGATGCCGCCCTCGCCCTGCACCGGCTCCACGATCACCGCCGCCGTGGTCTGGTCGACCACCGCCGCCAGGGCGGCGATGTCGCCGGCTTCTACCGTTAAGAAGCCCGGCGGCAGCGGAGCGAAGCCTTCCTGGTATTCCGGCTTGGGTGTGGCCGCCAGGGCACCAAAGGTGCGCCCGTGGAAGGCGTGGCTGACGCTGACAATGCGATTGCGCTCGTGCTCACCCTTGCGCCAGGCAGCCTTGCGCGCCAGCTTGAAGGCGCCCTCGTTGGCCTCGGCGCCGGAGTTGCAGAAAAAGGTCTTGCCCAGGCCGCCGGCCTCGTACAGCGCCTTGGCCAGGGCGACGGCAGGCCGGGTATAGTACAGGTTGCTGGTGTGAACCAGCGTCTGCGCCTGCCGGGTAATGGCCTCCACAATGGCCGGGTGACCATGGCCCAGGGCATTCACGGCGATACCGGCGAGGAAATCCAGGTACGACTTGCCGGCCACGTCCCACACCCGTACTCCTTCGCCCCGCTCCAGGGCGATGGGATACCGGCCGTAGGTGCCAACGATATACTGCTGATCCTGCTCCCTGAGTGCCTCAAAACTCATGGCTGGCTGCCCCCTGTCTACCGCACCACCATGGTGCCAATGCCCTGGTCTGTGAATACTTCAAGCAGCATGGAGTGCGGGACACGGCCGTCGATGATATGCACCCGGCGCACGCCGCCTTCCAGGGCCTTCAGGCATGCCTCTACCTTGGGGATCATGCCACCCTCCAGCAGGCCCCTGGACATCCACTCCATAATTTCGGCCGCCGCAATGCGGCTGACCAGGCTCTTGGGGTCGTTGCGATCGGTGCGCACGCCCTCCACATCGGTCAGCAGCACCAGCTTCTCGGCCTTCAGGGCTGCCGCAATGTCCCCGGCCACAGTGTCGGCATTGATGTTATAGGCATGGCCGTCCGGCCCGGTGGCAATGGGCGAGATCACCGGAATGAACCCGGCCTGGGCCAGGGCCTCGATCACCCCGACGTCGACATGGGTAATGTCACCGACATAGCCGATATCGAGCAGACGGCCGTCCTTGGCCTTATGCAAGTGCTTGGCGGCCCGCAGCAGGCCACCGTCGTGCCCGCTCAGGCCCACGGCCTTGCCGCCGTGGTTGTTCAGGGCCGCCACGATTTCCCGGTTGGTCTTGCCCACCAGCACCATCTGGGCAATCTCCATGGTCTGCTCGTCGGTGACCCGCAGACCGTCCATAAAGGTGGGCTCCAGGCCCATTTTCTTCATGGCCGCCGTCACCTCGGGGCCGCCGCCGTGCACCACCACCGGATTCATGCCCACGAATTTCATCAGGGCGATGTCCTGCATGACGGCATCCTTGAGGTTGGCGGCCGCCATGGCGGCGCCACCATACTTGATCACCACCGTCTTGCCGGCAAAGGATCGGATATACGGCAGTGCCTCCACTAATACAGCAGCCTTGTCGATATACTCCTGCATACGCTTCGGACCTCCTTGCTTGACCGACTGGTTCAGGTACGGTAGTCGGCGTTGATCTTTACGTAATCATAGGAAAGATCACAGCCCCAGGCGGTGGCGGCGGCCTCGCCCTGATACAGGTATGCCCGCACCACCACTTCGGTCTGCTTGAGCACCTGCAAGGCGGCCGCTTCGTCGAACTTGAGCCCGGCGCCCGCCGCCATTACTTGCACATCGCCCAGCCACAGATCCACCTTGCCCGGGTCCAATTCGGCCCCGGAGTAGCCCATGGCGCAGAGGATGCGGCCCCAGTTGGCGTCGTTCCCGAACATGGCTGCCTTCACCAGCGAAGAGGCCGCCACCGAGCGCGCCATGAGGCGGGCATCGGCCAGGGTGGGTGCGCCGTGGATCTGCACTTCGAACAGCTTGGTGGCACCCTCGCCGTCGCGGGCCACTGCCTTGGCCAGGTGGATCATCAACTGGTTGAGCCCGGTGCAGAAGGCGGCGTAGTCCGGGGTGTCGGGCTCCAGCTCGGCGTTACCGGCCAGCCCGTTGGCCAGCAGGAAGCAGACATCGTTGGTAGAGGAGTCGCCGTCCACCGTGATCATATTGAAGCTCTGGTTGGTAGCCGCGGTCAGGGCCTGCTGCAGGGCGGCCGGGCCGATGTTGGCGTCGGTGGTCACAAAGGCCAGCATGGTCGCCATGTTCGGGTGAATCATCCCTGAGCCCTTGGCCATGCCGCCGAGGGTCACCGCCTGGCCGCCGGACAGCGTTACCGTGACGGTGTGTTCCTTGGGGAAGGTGTCGGTGGTCATGATCGCCTGGGCGGCGTCGGCGTTGCCGGCGGACGACAGCACCGGCGTGACCGCCTGGATGCCGGCGGCAATGCGGTCCAAGGGCAGGTTCACGCCAATGACCCCGGTGCTGGCCACCGCCACCAAATCGGCCGAAATCCCCAGCCCTGCGGCGGCCAGGGTGCACATGGCGGTGGCGTCCGCCAGCCCCTGATCACCGGTACAGGCGTTGGCATTACCGCTGTTAACAATAATGGCCTGGAGCTTGCCGGCCCGGACTTTCTCCTGGCTGACCAGGATGGGAGCCGCCTTGACCTTGTTCCGGGTGAACACCGCCGCTGCTGCGGCCGGTACCTGGGAATAGATGAGGGCGATATCCTTTTTGGTACCGCCCTTGCCCTTGACATCGGCGTGGATACCCGCCGCCGTAAAGCCCCGGGGGGCGGTGATTCCGCCCCGCCCCTGCGTGTTCGGCATGTTGGTTCCTGTACCCCCTGCTGCTAGCTCTTGATCCACAGCGGCCGTTCCACCAGCGGGATCTCGCCTTCCGCCCCGGCGGCCTCAATCTCTTCCGGCGGCACCAGGTAACGGATCATGGCAATTTCATCGCAGGCATGGAACTTGTCGCAGTAAATGCATTCTTTCCAGACCTTTTGCGGCAGACCTTCCTTCTTCACCAGTTGGAAGCCGCACTTTTCGAAGAAACCCTGCTGATAGGTGAGGGCGAACACCCGCTTCAGCCCCAGAGCCAGGGCCTCCTGCACCAGGTACTCCACAATGGCCCGGCCCACGCCCCGCTGTAGGCGCGGCGCATGCCCGGGATGTCCTGGGTGTTGAGCAGCAGCCCGAGGCCCCACTTGTAGCCGGGGCCCGCGTTGAACGCGTGGGTGGAGGCCGGGTCGGCGGTCGGGATGGCGGGCGGGAAGTCGAGGTCGCCGATCTGGTTGGTGAACGCCTGGTCGACGGTGCCCTGCTGCAGGATCCGGACGCCGTCGAACTCGCCGCCGCCCAGCAGCGCCTGCTGGAACTTGATGTAGTCGCGCGGGGTCGAGTAGAGGCCGTGGCCGCCCGCCCAGTACTCGGGCGTCTGGTTCAGCTCGATGCC
>JAKFDK010000022.1:0-138363 GCA_036676195.1 Clostridia bacterium
TACGAATCGCCCGGAGGCGGCGCACTGGAGACCGCTCCCTTTGGCAGCAAGTACTCCGTGGAGAACCTGGTGGGCAGGGCATTGCGCTACAGCAACAACATTGCCGTCAACGCCATAGGCAGGCATCTGGGCTGGAATAACATTCGGGCCTGGACGCGGGCAATCAATGGCGAACTATACCGGCTGCCTGACGGGAGCCCGTCTGTCACGCCCTTGTCGGAACTGGGCTGGTGGCTGCACCTGGAGCGCGTATCCCGGGAAGACCCCAAAGCGGCCGAACTCATCCTGGGGCCAATCCGCCAGGTCGCCTACACCGGCCGGATCACAGCCGGCCTGCCTCAGGGAACCACGCACGTGCACAAGTTCGGGTCGCTTCCCCCTTCGTACCATGACACGGCCTGGGTCATGCAGGCTGAGCACCCGTACATCTTAATTGTGATGACTGACGGAGCTGACGAAGGTACGGCTGATTCGGCCATCGCCCGGGTGTCCGCGGCGGTCTATCCGGTGATGATCAGACAAATCCGGACGGCCATGTAGCCTCCGAGTTGGTCCGGGGGAAGGTTCGCGCCCGTCTCCGTTCTGGCCGCCGGGCGCTCGTTCGGTTGCCCCGGCGCCTGGCGGGTGAAACGTCAAGGCCTTTCGTGGCGTCTGAATGGATAGAGCCGACGGCTGATCTGAGAGGAGCCCTATCATGAACAAGTATTTCCGGTCTGCCTTGATCTGGTCGGCGGCCCTTGCGCTCAGCGCAGGGATTGCCGGGTGTGTACCGTCAGACCGGGCGAGCGTATCCGCGGCCCAGCCAGGAACCAGGGGTGAATCGCCCGCTCCGGGGCAAGTGGCGGCGCAGGCCCTGACCCCCGAAGCGGTGCCGCCGGACCTGCAGGCCTGGGTGAACAGCCAGGGTGGAGCGGAAACGCCGGCCAGTGCAATCGTGAACCATGCCGATACCACCTATCTGGCAGTGACCGGGGGCTTGCAACCCTCGGGTGGTTATCGCATTGAAATCAGCACGGTAACCGGGCGGGACGGCGCCTGGATCGTGGCGGCCCGACTGGTACCGCCGCCGTCCGGCAAGGTCGTAACGGCGGCCCTGACCAACCCGGCCGGCCTGTTCTGGTTGCCCCGGTTGGAGGGCGAGGTCAGGGTGCGCCTGGACGATACCCTGCTGGCCCCGGCCCGGCTGCCCACCCCGGTCAGCGCCCACGCTGCGGGGCCGACTCCGGGCACCGCGGCCCCGGATACCGGTGCGGCCGCGCCCGTCCCATCGCCCGCCCCGGCGGAAATCATCCCCGCCGATGAGGCCTGGAGTACCAACTTCCGGGTCACCCGGCCGCGACAGGTAAGCGCCGCCGAAGTCCGGCTGGAAGGGAAGGCCAGGGTCTTCGAGGGGGCCTTCGAGGTCGAACTGTGGGCCGGTGGCCGTAAGCTGGCCTGGGCACCGGTCCAGGCAGACGAGGGCGGCCCGGCCTTCGGCCACTTTACCCATACCCTGACGGTACCGGGGGGCGTGCCCGCCGGGGCGGAAGTTCGCTTCATCGTCGAATCGGCCGCTGACGGTACCCGCTCCGTTGAACTCACCGTCCCGGTTGAGCCGCGGAAAGAAGGGGTCAAACGGTAACGCTGTGTTAACAGCCGCCCGCCCAGGTACAATGAATCCCTGCATGCACTTCGCAATGCAAGGGGTTCAACATGGACCTGGCACCAATGGACCCGTCCTGTCCTGTCAGCCGACCTGCCGGACCCGGCGGCGATCCATCACTGCTCTGACCGCTGCGTGTTCGTCTGCCCGGTGCCGACCGGGGCCGAGGTGCCGGCCTGGCTGGAGCGGGGCGGGCGCGCGCTGGGCAGGCTGCTGCAGGTGCTGGCCTACCACACTAACCCAACAGCCGGAAACCGTGCGGTCACCCCGCACGGTTTTTCGGTTCTGGAAAATACTTGACAGCCAAGACGCCTTGCCTGACAATATACCTTGTAATACAAGGCAACGGGGTCGACGGGGAGGATTGTGATGGAACCATGGGATACGCAGTTGCGCAAGGGGGGCCTGGAGCTGGCTGTGCTCCTGCTCCTGTCGCGCCATCGGATGTACGGACTTGAACTGATCAGTCACCTGGCGGCCGCCGGTTTTCCCGTCAGCGAAGGCACTATGTATCCTCTGCTGAACCGGCTCAGCGCCCAGGGCGCGGTGGCGGCGGAATGGGTCACCGGTGAATCCGGGCACCCGCGCAAGTACTACCGCCTGACCAGTGCCGGCAGCGAACAGGCGGCACGACTGGTCCGGCAGTGGACCGACTTCGCCCAGGCCATGGAGAGGCTGGTGCAGACGACCCGGTTCGTCGCTGACCGGTCTTTGGCCCCAAAGGAGGCGCAGGCCTGATGCAGCCCGAAGCCCAGGTGCTGCTCCGTGAATTCAACCGCCGGCTGCGCGCTGCCCTCAGCCACGCCCCGAACCATGTGCGGGTAGAGGCGGCCCTGGAAGTCGAAAGCCATGTGCTGGACGTGTTGAGCCGCCGCGCCGGCCCCTCATCGGAACCCGAGTCCGAGCAGGTGGCCCGGATCCTCAGCGGCTTTGGCTCCCCCGAAGAATACGCCCGGGCGCTGCTCAGCCAGTTGCCGGATGTCCCTAACGTGCGCTCGGGGGTACGGGAGGTGGCCCTGGCCATCGTGGACCTGTTCCGGGGCATGGGGCGGCTGGGGCTGGCCCTGGGTGGCCAGATACTTGCGTTGGCGGTGGCGGGGGTGCGCTGCCTGGGGCGGGGGTTGCGCCGGGCGGCTGCCGGGCTGCGGGCAGCCAAAGCGGAGCTGCGCGAGCCGCTGAGCCAGGCCCGACGCTGGGGGCGGAACGGGCTGCGTACCGGCGGAATCGCCGTCGCCCGACTGGGTCGGTGGGGGGCCCGTGGGCTCAGAAGCGGCATCCGCCTGGGCCGCCGGGCCGGGGACCTGGGCCTGGTGGCCGTTCGCCTGGCGGCCCGGTCTGTGCGCTGGGCACTGCGTGCGGCTGCGCTGGCGGCTGTGGCAGGCCTGGCCCTGCTGGCCTTTGCGGTGGCCGGCTTTTCCGCCCTGGCCCCCGACGTGACCGGCTGGTGGGTGCACCAGTTCAACACCACCGTGGCGGAGATCCTGGACGAACTGCGCTGGCATACCGTTGCTCACTTCGACGCCGGCACCCAGGCTGAGTTTGTCCGCATGGGTTCCACCGTGCTGGTGACGATGCTGGCCATCGGGCTGATCTCGGTGGCGGCTCTGGCCCTGCTGGCCTGGCATCTGCGCCGGCCCCGCGGCGGCGTCTCCGAACATTAGGCCGGCGTCATGGGGGCGCAGGCTGCCGGGTGGCGGCTTACGCCCCGCCCAGCCACAGCCATCCGCGTTGCATCGGCCTCGTTCCTTTCCGGCTCTGTCTGCCGGTTTGGACGGGGCCGGTGCGCCTTTCGTTTCCAAATTGAATGAAATAGGCAGGTGCCGTCACCGCTCGAGCATGCAGACGGCCCTGGGCAGGCAATGCCCAGGGCGACGCAAGCCCGGTCTTCAGGACATGGGCACCTGGCGGAGGATCTTGCCGTCGATGCGGTTGAAAATCTCGTCCAGGCTGTGGCCGGTAATGGTCAGCCCGTGGTTTTTCAGCCCCACCACCGCCCGGGACGGGTCCGGTTCGTCCCGCACAAGTTGGGCCACCGCCTTGGCTAACTCAAGGGTGCCACAGGGGTAAGAGACCTCGGTGCTGCGGATACCGTCCATCCAGGCGTGGATATGCAGAATCGCGCCCACCTGCGGGTGCTCCGAGTAAATCATCCAGTGCTCGATGGCGTCCACTGAGACCCGCCGGGGCTGCACATGGGGTGGCACACTCAGGACCATGGCGTTGCGGTGGGGATCATAGGCCTTGATCAGCAACACATGCCGTCCGATCTGGCGCAGGTCGGCCTTATCCACACCGCTGGCGCTCATCCAGAAACGGTGGCGGTCCTTGCGACCGCTGAGATTGCCATAGCTCAGGCCACCAATTCCGTACAGCCGCTGCACATGGCGCAGGTCGCGCTCTGGCAGCAGCTCCTGAATGGGAAACGGCGCCGGCAGCAAGTTCATATCCGCCAGCTTGCGTCCGGCGCGGTGGATGGACGACGTTACCTCGTCGCCTTCCCAGAGGCCGTCCTCCAGGTCGGTTTCGAATTCGTTCTGGATCACGAGGTTGGAACTGGCCAGGGGAGCCATTCGCCGGTGCAATTCGCCGAAATAGGTGGCTTCGTCGCCCGTAAACGCAATGGCAAAGCTGCCCTGCTCCAGGGTGACCACATGGGTGGTAAACGAATCCCCCTGGCGCACCAGCATCAACAGCAGGTTGGCCAGCGAACGCACCATAATCGGATAACCAAACCGCAGCGCATCGGCCACCGGCTGGTCAGTTTCGGTCACGGTGACCACAAAGGTGGCCTGCGACTTGCGGCGATAAGGCCGGGGGCGCTCCGGGGTCACAAGGTTGACCACCAGGCGCACGTTGTCCGCCGGTCCCGCCTGACAATCACAGCCGTTCTGCGCCAATACCTGCCTCAAACCGGTTGCAAACCATTGCACAAGGTTGCTGCGGGCCTCCCCTGTGAACGCAACGTTCATTCCTGGTTTTTCTCCCCTGCGGAATCCTGATGGGGTTAGTTTTTCCCATCCGCAGAGGAAATTTGCGGGGCGCGTGCATTCGGTTTACCGGCGGTGGCAGGGCGCAGGTGGGCCGGAAGGGAATCCAAACAGCCGGAGGGGTCTTTCGTGCGCAAACTCTTCAGCCTGCTGCTTGCCCTGCTTCTGCTGGCTCTGTCCTCCGGGCCGGCAGCCGCCAACATGGCCAAGCCCACCTGGTACGGCGGCGTATCCGGCGTGCCGCTGCCCCAGGCGGATCACCAGGTCTCGGTACAGGCCGAGCGGCTAACCTTTGACCTGCGCAAGGCGGTGGAGCCGGCCAGGGTAACCGCCGAGTACCGCCTGCACAACGGAGCCGATGCCCCCGTGCAGTTGCCGGTGGCCTTTGCCCTTTATACATCGGCCAAAACCGACCTGAAGGACGCCAGGGTAGAAATGGCCGGGCGCCGGGTGCAGGTGCGCCCCGTCTGGCTCTACGAACTGCTCTGGCCCCGGGTCGAGACCTGGCTGCAGGCGCATGCCAACCTGACCCCGCTGGCCGCAACGGTGGAGAAACTGCAGGCAGACGAGGAGTACGAGCAGGCGCAGGCGCCGGACCAGGCCATGCGCGCCGCCGTGGCGGCCACCGGCCTGGAAATCGACCGGCACAACGAGGGTTACCGGGCGTTGCGAAAATTCCTTGTCCGCGGTGCGGGGCACGGGCCTGGCGACCCCTACGAGAGCCTGGCAGCGGTGCGGCTGGTGGCCTCCGGTGAAGCGGCACAACTGGAGGGGGCCTGGCGGGCCGGGGCCGGGCGCCAGACCTGGCCGGATCCGGGCTCGGGCGGTACGTACGAGGAAGATTTCTTTGAAAGCGGTACCATGCTGGCCCTGCTGCTGTTCGACCTGGAACTGCCGGCCCGGGAGACTCGCACCGTAAGGGTATTCTACAGCCAGCAGCCCACCACTGACGGCATACGCGGGGTGGCCCATTTCGAATACCTGCTGCAGCCGGCCCGCCGGTGGGCGGGATTCGGGACCCTGGAGGCAGAGGTGCTGCTGCCCGCCGACTGGCCGCTCACCGGCAACCTGCCGCTGCAGCGGGCGGACCGGGACGGCCTGATCCGGTACGCCGCCAGTTTCCCCACCTTGCCCACTGAAGACTGGCTCCTGAGCGTGCAGGTGCCGCCAGGCACCCTGAAGACCAGGGGCTATCCGGTGACGCCCATTGTGATCGGGCTGCTGGTGATCGGCCTGCTGCTGCTGGTGCTGGTGGTGGGGGTGCCCCTGAGCATGTGGCTGATCATCCGGGCCTGGCGGAAACGGCGGCGCCGGGGGCCGCCCGGCGGTGAAGTCACAACCTAAACATTCTGAGTCAAAAGGACTATCACGGGTGCCGCGGACCATGCGTCCCCGGCACCCGGGTGCGTTGTCGGTCCTGGTGCCATGTGGGGATACGAACCCGGCTGGCGATAGTTCCCTCCGGGCATGGGCGAATGACGCCCTGGTGCCTCTGTGGGCTACACGGACTGGTGGTACATTTGAACTGCAGCAAGGGTTCACACAAAACGCCGGCGCTCAACCCGGCGAAGGGGGTACGAAACATGACCGCCATCCTGCGCAGTCCGCAGGCAGCCTGGATCTGGTTGGTTCTGCGCCTGTATCTTGGTTACGCATGGACCACGGCCGGCTGGCACAAGCTCACCGGTGAAAAGCCGTTCGACGCCCTGGGATTCCTGAAGGGTGCCGCCGCCAAGGCCGTACCGGCCAGCCCCGGCGCCAAGCCTCTGGTACAGGGCTGGTGGGGGGACTTCTTAAACGGGTTCGCCATCCCCAACGTCAAACTGTTTAACGTGCTGATTCCATGGGGTGAATTGCTGGTCGGTCTGGCGCTGATCGTTGGCTTTGCCACCCTCTTCGCCGCCGTCATGGGTATGATGATGAACCTCGCCTTCGTGTTGAGCGGTACGGTCAGCAGCAACCCGAACCTGCTGGTGCTTGAATTCATCCTGGTGGCGGTGGGTGCGGTCTACGCCGGTTACCTGGGCCTGGACTACTGGTTCCGTCCAGCCTACCGCCGGTGGCTGAAACTCGACCGCCCCGCCCCAACTGCCCACCGGACCTGAACGGCCTGCCTTTCCTCCCCCCCCTTGCAATAGGCAATCCCCCGCCTTACCCTCCGAGGCGGGGGATTGCCGCGTTGGCAGCCGGTATGGGCGCGCCCATCTCCTGTGCGTGGGTCACCGGCGCCGGATATGCCACTAGTGCAAAGCTGTTTTCACCCAAAGGGTTACTCTGCTGGGTAAAACAGGGCTTGTTTGCAAACGCTGTCTCCCTTAAAATGGAACCAGGGATTCGCCCTGGCCTACAACCCAAGGAGGCGGGAGCGTGCCGGTCAAGCTTGAAACGGTTGCAGATGCGTTGGACAACCGAAACTGGGCTGCTTCCGCCGATCTCGCCGAACAGGCCCTGGCCGAAGGTGGCCCGGAAGGCGAGTGGAAAAAGGAACAAAAGGCGTTTCTTTATTTCGCTCTCTGCCGTAGCTACAGCAACATGGAAAAATACAGCGCCGCCCTTGACCCCGGCCAGCTGGCTGTTTACCTGGCTGAAGACGCCAGGGAGTGGGACCTGTTAGGGCGGTCGCTGGTTGAACTGGCCTGGGTGCAGCATAAGGTCCCCGGTATCGAATGGCAGGCTGTACATACCCTGCGGCGCTACCTGGATTGCCACCAGCGCTACAAGGGACTTGCCCGTAACTACTACCTGCCGGCCATGCATAACCTGGGTGTCTGCCTGCGTGCAGCAGGGGAACATGAGCAGGCCCTGGAGCAGTTCTTGAAAACATACGAAGCCGCCAAACAACGCCGGGACGCCGACCAGGCCGACATGTGCCGTCGCAACGCCACCTGGCAGGCCCTGGAGCTGCGGAGAACCGACCTGGCCGAAAAGCTCATTGCGCAAGGGCAGGACTATGTCAGGCGGCACCCGAACGACGACCGGGTCAATGCCAGCCACCTGATTGACGAGGCGCAATTGTCCTACCTGAAGGGCCAGTATGCCGATGCTACGGCCATTGCCATTGAAGCGGCCATCAGAGCCGAGCACGAACCAGACATGTTCGCCTATGCTATGAACGTACTTCACCGGGTCGGCAAGGCAACCGGAG
Organism: Clostridia bacterium; assembly: GCA_036676195.1. Lineage (GTDB taxonomy): Bacteria > Bacillota > Sulfobacillia > Symbiobacteriales > ZC4RG38 > JAKFDK01. The sequence goes on from JAKFDK010000022.1 coordinate 7,775, forward strand.
AGATTGAAGGTGCCCTGGCGCTGGCGCTCATCGCCAAAAACGAGGCGGAAAAGGGCGAGCGCCACGATCTGGTCGATGAGTTCCGGGCATCTATCCGTGAAATGTCACTGGTCCACCCGGAAGCGGTGGAACGTTTCATAAAAGACTGCACCCGGCCTACTTAAACCGATGTCAGGGGGATGAGTTCATGAAGTCCTTTGCCATTCTGCTGGCTGTGCTGGCGATCTGGACCATCGGCGCCGGGACCACGCTGGCGGCTGGTGAAAATGGAATTCGGCCCTGCTCCGCCGTCAGGTCCTGGTAGTGCGGGCAGTCAGCCGGCGACCTTGCGGCGCAAGATCTCCAGTAACCTGGGAATCCGGTCCGCAGCACACCGGCCTGACCCCTGAGCTTTGGCAAACACACGGCAGATTCGGTCGGCAAAAGGGTCTTCAACCTGCTCAGTCTGGAGCCAGCCTGCCACCAACCATTTCTTCGGCAAGCCGGTCAAATGACTCACGGCAGTGGCCAGAGCCAGGGCGGTAACCAGGTCGGGCGGCCGGCGGCCCCACCGGCATAACAGGCTCTCGAGTTCGTCTCTCTGCAGCCCACTGGCAGTAGCCAGCACTTCGTGTCGGCAGACCGAAGGGTACTTGGCCTTTAGAAAGTCCAGGGCCAGCCGCACCCGGTCCTGAATGCTCATCAGCGCCAGTTCCAAACGCTGTACCGGTGGGGCCTGGCGGATCGTCCATTCAAAGTCCCCTCTGGGGTCCATCCCCTCCATCAAGGCCTTTTCGTCTACTTGGTACCCCTGAGCACGGTACCCCCCGGCGATCTGGCGAACGTAGTGGATGAGGGTGGGTCCTTCCCAACCGTTGATGATGCGGCGGATGGTTTCGTGGCAAACCCCGGTGACCTCTTGTGCTTTCCGGAGAGAGTGGCCGTGCGAGTCAAGGAGGTGCTTGAGCCTCCTGCCGACCGACATGGGAGCTCCTCCTCGGATCGATTTCCGTTTCTTCCCATTATAGTTTTCATCTGGCAGGCAGACAAGGCCGAACACTTCCCGAACAGTGTTTGGCACTGCCACAGCCAGTTGGCAAGAGGCTGGGTTTGACCTGGCCTTTTTCCGTTTTCTGGAGGCATCGCCCTGTGTTACCTTGTTACCAGCGGCAGGCACCGCCCGGACGGGGGACAACGGGGGAGCGGACGGCCTAGCCGCAACGGGGAGGGGCCACCCAAATGGGCATGATGGGGCAGGACAGGCACTGCGATATGAGTCGGGGCCACAGGCCAGCCCGCCTGGTCTCCTACAAGGAGATGCAGGGTGTGCGGCGAGTCATCTGGTGGGCGTACTGGCGGCTGCGGCGGCTGGAGGACCTGGTTGCCGGCCCCCGGCATCCTGGTGGCCCTTCCACCTACGGCGGCCCATTCTTCCGCCGCCTCAGACGGCGGGTGCTGGCCGCCATTCGCTACACGGCCATTGACCTGGCGTACGCAGTGGGCGCCCGGGTGCGGGGAACGCGGGCCAGGGGTGTCAGGTCATGATCAATAAACCGGTGGTACGCAAGGGCGGGCAGGAAGAGGAAACCTGCCCGCTCACCTCCCCGGAGCAGGTCTTGACAGAGGTGTTGGCGCCGTATCTGGAACGGATCAACAAGCGGCGGGGGCTGACCCGGTACATGAACCAGTGTCTGCGGTACCACCCGACACTGCTCCCGGATATTATCTGCCGCACGCTTCGCATGCTGTTTCAAACCGAACTGTTATTCGACCTGAGCGGGCAGGTGCGGATCGACACCCTGGAAATGTACAACATCCTCCGGCACACTGAGGATGATTGGGTAATCGAAGTGCCAAACACGGACCAGTCGGCAAGGCGTTTCCGGGCTCTGCTGAACTGGGTGTTGTCCGGAAGCATGGATTTAGAGGAACTGTTACAAGGTGAGCAGGAGCACGGGGCTATCCAATTTGAGCGACAATGTAAGTTCCAGTACCACATCTTCTGCTCTGCATTGTCGATTGCTCGCCGTGTGCAACTGTTGGCCGGTCGTGGGAAATGCGGCTTGCATCCAGAGTTCCTGAAAAACGTTCGAAATCGCCTGGCCCAGCTGCCTGTTGGTGGTCTGCCTGGTGGAGATAGGTAGAGGCTGCTGCGGACCGGTCGAAGGGGAAGGAGGCTTTGGATGTCGCAACCGAGGTCTGAGCAGCACCTGAAGGCACTCCTGGCCAGGGGAAGTCATTCCACACTGAAAACCTTCAGAACGGGGGTCATCAGGCAGGTGGACGAACTCGGCCGGGTGGTGCTTGCGATCGAGTATCGCAAGGCGGGGAACATCCAAACGAAGGATGTCCTCATCCAGTCGCTGGTGGTGGATGTCGAGTCTGGCCGGCTGGTTGGGATCTTACTGGAGCCTGCCGATTGGGTTTTGAGTCAAGATGGCGCCCCCAAGTTGATCGATATGCTGAACGAAATTCGAGTCACGGCGATTGGCCCTGAATTGGATCTGCGCTGACACACCCCGCAGGTGAGACAAGCACGCCTGACGTAGCAGGCCGGGTCACCCCCGGCCTGTTGCGTTGCCAGGAGCAACCACCGCCGAAGAGAGCCGGCTGGCCACAACAGGGTTTGGCAGTGACACAAAATGACACAGAAATCCCGCAAATGACTTACAGGGGCGCTGTGGTACATACACTCCCAGGTTAGGTATACTCTTCCTGCTCCCCGGGAAAATGTTGATCCAGATGCGGAGGTGATATGGGCACAGAAACTTGTGTTTTCGGGCAGGAGAATTCTGGATTCACAGCAGGAAACTAGACGACTATTCTGGAAATAATCGGCTATTGCGATGAGCGTCCATTGATTCAAGGGTCATACGTGCCGCTGGTTCCACAGGACGAGGGACAGAAGGAGGATAGCGTACATGGTGAGGAAGAAAGTGTTCGCCGGCGTCGCTGCCGCCGTTGCCCTGCTGACCACCGTGGTTTCGCCCGCGCTGGCCGGCGGTACAGGGGGGCCGAGCCCGGAGTTTCTTCAGCGCATGCCCCGCATCTCGAAGGAGGCTGACCTGAAGCAGATCTCCGAGAAGCTGGAGCGGGACCGCCAGTACATCCGGCAGCGGGAGTCCGGTCAGGTGGGCACCAATGCCAATGACGGTCCCTCGCCGCCGGCGTCTCACTCCATTCCAACTTCCACCATTCCGCAATCGCCGGTGGCTGACGACAATCGCGTCTGCGTCCACTGTGGCCCTACTTCCACGCTGATCGCTCTGCGCTACCTCGCCTCTGCCGGCAGGCTGTCCATCAACGACCTTACCGCCTTCAGCAACTCCCAGGCCATCAAGAAACTCGGCGATGGCTACCTGCAAGGGGCCAACTCCGGTTACGCCATTCTGGTTCAGAATGGCGATGGTTCCTGGGGCGGCGACCAGTGGCGGATGCAAAGCAACTTGAATGCACGGCTGAAAGCCAACGATGTCCGCTACAATATCAGTAATTCCAACTCGTATTCCGGCGCCGCTGCACTGAGTACTGCACTCAAGACCCCGGTCTGGGCGAACAAACCCGTCATCCTGTTAGTCAACACAAAGGGGTTTAAGTACTATGAGGGGAGAGCTTTGGGGCACTATGTGGCGCTCGACGGTTATGCACTGAGCGGAGCCAGCCACCGCATCAATGATCCCAATAACTGTGCCTGGACTCCTTCTGGAAAAAACCCGTTCGGGCAGCACTGGGTACCAGAGAAGGAAACATGGGAGGCTGTTACCTTGATCGGTGGGCAGAGTAACCTGCTCTGGTAGGTGAAGGGAAACCCCGGGGGTGAGTAAGGCATGAGAAGCACCCGCTCTGTTCTGGTGTGTGGTCTCTTCCTGTGTCTGGCTGCGCACAGTGCCGGGTGTACGCGGTCGGCCGGAGCGCCTGCAGGCGCTCCGGCCGGGCCGGCGCAAGGGGAGGTGACACCACCGGAAAACGACGTGCCTGTAGGCGCTGCCGCCACCACATCGGAGCGGCCGCGCACGGTGGAGGTCACCGAACCCATCGTACAAAGCACGGAGTTTGACTTCTATGCGGCCCGTCCCATGGGCAAGGGTGTGGCCTACGTCCGCCAGGCCGGGCCACCAATGAGGCAAAACGCGGATCTCATGTATTACGACCTGGAAACCCGGCAGGAACGGGTGGTTGCCCATACCACCACTCCCAGCGGCCAGATTGACATGCCTTCCGGTGACTGGCCGTGGCTCACCTGGTTGGACTGGTCCCAGGGGACCGGCCAGTGGACTGTCTACGGCATCAACCTGGAGGAAGGCGAGCCGTTTGTAATTGCCTCAACCAAACAAGGATCTATCCCGAACTTTCTCACCCCAGAACCCTCTCTGAGTGGCACCCGGGTGGTTTGGGTCGAAGTGACGAAGAATCCCAACTTCGGCGACCTCTTTCTGTACGATTTGCAGACCCGCACCAAGCACCGCCTGACCAGTGGCGAAGAAGTTGGCATTCCCGAAATCGCCGGCGACGTAATGGTGTTTCCACGGGTTGCTCCCGGTGCAACCGATGCACAACTGTGGTCCTGGAATCTGGTCACTGGGGAACAAAAGGAACTGACACATACGCGCATTGGATACACAAGGTTTGGAGGAAGGTATCTGGGCTATACCGAAGTGGATGAAGTCCCCAACGAAGGGGCCAGACATACACTCTTTCTTCTCGATCTGCACACCGGTAAAACCAGGCAACTTGCCCCCCAGACGCCACCCGGATATTTCTATGTAGTGGCTACAGGAGACCAACATGTCATCTGGGACAAGGGCGACCCGGACATGTTTTACGGTTATAGTGTCTCCCGGCCTGGCGAGTCCCTGCGGATTCATGTCTCCAATCTGGGGAAAGATGGTTACATTCGGCATCCCCGGATGAAGGGCGAGCAGTTGGTGTGGGCAGGAACGGAAAGTGAAAATGGCGTTTTCCGCCGCAAAGTCTACTACCTCGATCTTGCCCAGACGCCTTGAGACTTGCAGCCACAAAGCCCCTGGTCTCGCCGGCCGGCGAGACCAGGGGCTACTCGGGTTTGTGAGGCGTTTGCCGTTAAATCAGCGCAGCGTGACTGCCAGCAGCGCCGGTTCCTCCAGGTACGATTTCAGACTGCGCAGGAAGCCGGCGGCGTGGTCTCCGTCGACAATGCGGTGGTCGACCGTCAGGCTCAGGTGCATGATTTGCCGGGCCACGAACTGGCCGGCCCGGATGCGCGGCAACTCGTCAATGCGCCCGACGCCGAGAATGCCCACCTCCGGCGTGTTCAGAATCGGGGTGCCGCTCATTCCACCGAGGGCGCCAAAGTTCGAAATGGTAAAGGTGCTGCCGGTCAGTTCTTCCCGGCCGAGCTGGTTGTTGCGGGCCCGGCTGATCTTTTCGCTCAGTTCCTGTGCCAGTTCCAGAACACTGCGCTGGCCGGCGTCCCGCAGCACCGGTACCACCAGGCCCTGCTCAGCCGCCGTGCCCACACCAATATGGTAATACCGCTTCAGAATAAACTCCCGCGCCTCTTCATCGAAGTGGCCGTTCAGTTGCGGATTGGCCTGCAGGGCCAGCACCACCGCCTTGATCACGAAGGGCAGGTAGGTCAGTTTGGTGCCCAGTCGTGCTTGCAGTTGCTGCCGCCAGGCGACCAGATCGGTCACGTCGGCCTCATCCAGGGCTGTGAAGGTGGGCACGGTCAGCGTGCGTTCCATGCGCTGGGCAATCACCCGCCGCACGCCGCGCAGGGGAATCCGCTCCTCGGCTGCCGCCGAGTCGGCCACCGGGGCCGCCGGGACGGGGACTGCCACCGGGGCCGGCGGGGCCATGACCGCTGTCGCGGCCTGAGCCAGTGGCGTGGAGGCTGCAGCAATGGCGACCTGCACGTCGCTCATCTGAATGCGGCCGCCCGGGCCGGTGCCGGCGACCAGGCCCAGGTCGATACCGGCCTCACGGGCGGCCCGCCGGACTGCCGGGGCCGCCTGGGGAATGGCGGTGCCCCCGCTGCGTGCAACCGCGGCCGCTGCCACCGGTGTCGCTACCGGGGCGGGTGCCGGTACCGGTGCAGCCCTGGCGCCTTCCACCTCGAGCGCAAACAGGACATTGCCTACCAGCAATACCTGGCCCTCCCGGCCGTGATGCTCCAGCATCACGCCGGCCTTGGGCGAAGGGATCTCAATGGTCGCCTTGTCGGTCTGCAGTTCCACCACCGGTTGATCCTTGGCCACGGAGCCGCCTACGGGCACCAGCCACCGGAGGACCTCCGCCTCGGTCATGCCCTCGCCGATATCCGGCAGAATAAACTCGTAACGTGCCATCAGTCCTTGAGCACCTCCTCAATGCCAGCCAGCACGCGCTCCACATCGGGTACATAAAACTCTTCCAGCGTCGGTTGGGGATAGGGAACATCCCAGCCGCAAACCCGCACCGGCGGGGCCAGGAGCGACCAGAAGGCCCCGGTGCTCACCGCCGCCATCACCTCGGTGGCCACCGAAGCGGCCCCGGGCGCTTCCTGCACCACCACCAGGCGCCCGGTGCGCTGCACGCTGTCACACAGCGTCTGCCGGTCCAGGGGCCAGAGGGAGCGCAGGTCGATCACCTCGCAGTCAATGCCCCGACCGGCGGCCACCTCGGCGGCCTGCAGGGCGGTAACCACCATCGCACCCCATGCCGCCACCGTTACCTGCCGGCCCGGCCGGGCCACCCGGGCCTGCCCGAGTGCAATGGTGTAGTAGTCGTCCGGGACCTCCTCCCGAAACAGGCGGTACAGCTTGATGGACTCCACGAACAATACCGGGTCCGGATCGGCCATCGCCGCGTGGAACAGGCCTTTGGCCTCATAGGGCGAGGCCGGGACCACGACCTTGAGGCCGGGGGTATGGACAAAGAGGGACTCCAGACAGTCTGAGTGCAACTCCGGGGAGTGGACCAGACCGGTGAACGGGGTGCGAATGACGATGGGCATGGGGAAGCGGCCGCCGGACCGCCAGTGCAGCCGGGCCACCTGGGTGCAGATCTGATTCATGGCCGGGTAAATAAAGCCCATGAACTGGATCTCCGGGATCGGCCGCAGCCCTCCGGCGGCCAGGCCGGCCGCCATACCGATGATCCCGCTCTCGGCAATGGGCGTGTCAAACACCCGCTGCTCACCAAACTGCTGCTGGAGCCCATCGGTCACCCGGAATACCCCGCCGGCCTTGCCCACGTCCTCACCAAAACAAAGGACGCGGCGGTCCTGCTCCAGTTCCAGGGCCAGAGCCTGGTTGAGGGCTTCCACCATATTGCGCTGAGCCATGGCTAAGCCCCCTCCCCGGCCAGCTTTTTCCGGTACAGGCGCAGCAGTTCCGCCTTCTGCTCGCCCAACTCCGGTGGGGGATTCACATGTAACTTGTCAAACATCCAGCGGGGGTCAGGGGGCGGGGCGTTCCAGGTTTCCTCAAACGCAGCCGACACCTGTTCCAGCAGTTCGGCCTGCATCCGCTCCTCATCGGCCGGGGTCATGAGGCCCTGGTCCAAAAGAAAGCGACGGTAGCGTTTAATCGGGTCCTTGGCCGCCCACGCCTGGACTTCCGCTTCGTCGCGGTAGCGACGAGGGTCGTCCACCGTGGAATGGGCGCCCATCCGGTAGGCCACGGCCTCAATCAGCGTGGGGCCGCCGCCGCTGCGGGCCCGCTCGACCGCCTCCCGGGTGGCCTGATACACCGCCAGCACATCCATGCCGTCCACCAGCACGCCGTGAATCCCATACCCTGCAGCCTTGTCGGCAATGGTTTCAGCAGCGGTCTGCTTGGAGCGCGGAGTGCTGATGGCCCACTGGTTATTGGTGCAGAAGAAGACTACCGGTGCCCGGTATACCCCGGCCAGGTTCAGCGCCTCGTGGAAGTCGCCCTCCGAGGTAGCGCCGTCGCCGTGGTAGGCCATCGCGATCTGGGCCTTGCCCTGGTAACGGGCGGCCATAGCCAGGCCCACGGCATGCACCGTCTGGGTGGCCAGTATGGTCTGGAACGGCAGTCCGTTGACCGGTTCGGGGATCCAACTGCCGCGGGGGTCGCCTCGGTAATAGAACCAGGCAGTGGTCAGAGGCAGCCCGTGCACCAGCATGGGCAGGAAGTCGCGGTAGCTGGGGCAGATCCAGTCTTCCGGCTGCAGGGCGGCGGCGCTGCCGGCGTAGGCGGCTTCCTGCCCGCCGATCGGTCCGAACACACCCATACGGCCCTGGCGCTGCAGCGTGACCGCCCGCTGTTCGAAGGTACGGCCCAGCAGCATCCAGCGGTGCAGGGCCAGCAGGGAGGACGGGGGAACGCTTGGCAGGGCGCCCTGGAGTTGGCCATCGTCGGTTAAAAAGCGAAGCATTGCACGCACAAGGATCCCTCCTTTCCGTCGCTGGTAGCTGGATTGGTTCGGTTCTTGCTACTGTGTTACATACGATTGTCTAATAGGTCCTTATAATGTATCCTAGTAGCACTTTCGAGTCTAGAATAAATATCCTTTCTAGTGCATGTTGCAAGAAACGTGCCTTATCCAGTGTGGGGCTCGACCTGGCCGTCATTAGTAGCGTTGCCCCTTACAGCGGCGCCGCCCCGCCCCGTGCGTTCAGCCCGACCGGACGGGCCGGATACCCCGGTGGTTCTACGTTCTAAAAACATAAACATAAATAAGAAATGACGCCAGGAAACAGTCGCGATGTCAACTCGGAGGTGTACTGTCCTGTGGCCATTCGCATCCGACAACTCCGCAAAGTCTTTCGTCCTTTGCAACCGAACCAGCCCGAGTACGTCGCTCTGGAGAATGTGGATCTGGAACTCAAGGCGGGCGAGTTTTTCTGCCTCGTCGGCCCGTCCGGTTGCGGCAAGACTACGCTGCTGGAGATGGTGGCCGGGTTTGAGTCTCCGTCGGCCGGAGAACTGCTGGTATTCGGCCAACCGGCCAAGAACCCCGGCCCGGACCGGGGGGTGGTGTTTCAGACCGACCGGGCGCTTTTTCCCTGGCTGACCGTGGAGGAAAACGTGGCTTTTGGCCTGCGCATGCGGGGCATTTCCCCGGCGGAAATTGAGCAACGGGTGGAGCGGTATGTGGGCCTGGTCGGATTGGGTCAGCACCGGCGCAAGTTTCCCCATGAGCTGTCCGGCGGCATGCGCCAGCGGGTGCAGATCGCCCGGGTGCTGGCAGGGGACCCCCAGGTACTGCTGATGGACGAGCCCTTCGGTGCGCTGGATGCCCAGACTCGTCGCCACCTGCAGGGCGAACTGGAGGCGATCTGGCGTGAAACGGGCAAGACCGTGCTGTTCATCACCCATGATCTGCAGGAGGCCATCATCCTGGCCGACCGCGTCGGCATCATGGCCCGCGGGCCGGGTTCGTGTATCAAACGCACCGTCACGGTCGACCTGCCCCGGCCGCGCACGGTCACCCCGGAATTCGCAGACCTATACAACCAACTGACGGCGGAAATCGACCGGGGGGTGCACTGAGATGGAAATGCCACGCCTGCCGCTGGCCGCCCGGCGGAGCCCGGGTACGGTGCTGGGCAGCCGTATTGTGTTTTATGTGCTGTTGACGGCAGCCACCCTGCTGCTGTGGTCCGGTGCCGCTTCCCTGACCCACCCCATGTTCCTGCCCAGCCCCCTGATGGTGATCACCGCCTTTGTTGACATGTATCACAGCGGGGAACTGGTGAGCGGGATTGGGGCCAGTTACTACCGTGTCCTGGCCGGGTGGCTGATCGGCGCAGGCCTGGGCGTCCCTGTCGGGCTGCTGATCGGGTGGGTGCCCATGCTGCGCCGGGCGGTTGAGCCCTATGTGCAGTTCTTCCGCTTCGTGCCACCCATCGCCTTTGTCACCCTGGCCGTCATCTGGCTGGGGCTGGGCGAAGCATCCAAGATCAGCTTGATCGTTTACACAACGACTTTTATCGTGGTGCTCAACACCATGGTCGGAGTCTTCACCGTGGAGCGGGAAAAACTGCGGGCGGCAGCCTGCCTCGGGGCAAGGCCGGTGCAGGTGATCCTGCACGTGGTCATACCTGCCACCATTCCCCACATCATCACCGGGATGCGGCTGGGGATGGGCAACAGCTTTATGACCGTTGTTTCAGCGGAGATGGTGGCGGCCGAATCCGGCATTGGTTACCTGATCTATAACGCCCGCCTGTTTATGCAGACAGACCGGGCCTTCGCCGGCATCATCACCGTGGGTACCATGGGCCTTATCGCTGACTTCGTGTTCCGCTGGCTGGTGGCCCGGCTCCTGTACCGGTATCAGGTCAAGACCTAGTGAAAGAGGGGGAAACACACATGATTCGCCGCAGCAGTGTTCGGTTCGTTCCCGCCCTGCTCCTGGCCCTGAGTCTGGTCCTGTCCGCCTGTAGCAGCAGCAAGCCCGCTGCCCCGGCCCCGGAAGCCAAGCCGACCGCCCCGGCCCCTGCTCCGGAAGCCAAGCCGGCGCAACCGGCCGCGGCCAAGAAGGTGCGCCTGACCACTGGCGTGGATCCGACCTATGCGCCCTGGTTCGTAGCCCATGAAAAGGGATTCTTCAAGAAGTATGGCCTGGAATCCGATCTCAAGCAGTTCCCCGCCGGTAACCTGGGCGTGGAGCAGATTGTTGCCGGTCAGGCCGACTTTGGTGGCACCACACCCTTCACGCCCATGAACCTGAACGAGAAGGGCGCCGACATTGTCGCCGTTGCCATGCACACCGACGCCCCCAGCACGCTGAAACTGGTGGCCAAGGCCGATGTGAAGAGCGTGCAGGACCTGAAGGGCAAGACCATCGGCTACCAGAAGGGCTCCATCGCCGAGTTCCTGTGGAAGAAGGTCCTGACCCAGAACAACCTCAAGGCTGAAGATGTGAAGATGGTACCGGTGGCCGCCACCGAGACCCTGGCGGTGTTCCAGAAGGGCGACATTGATGCGTTTATCCTCTGGGAACCCTTCCCGTCCAAGGCCATTGAAATGATGAAGGACAAGGCCAAGATCCTGGGCAACAGCTCGCAGGTGGCCAAGTACTCGGCCAAGCTCTACGCGGTGACCTCGGCCAAGTATGCCGATGCCAACCCCGATGTCATCGAGAACGTGCTCAAGGCCTTGAACGACGCCAACGCCTTCTTCAAGAGCAACACCAAGGAAGCAGTCGACATTACGGCCAAGTGGACCAAGTGGGACGCGGCGCAGGTCGAGTCGTTCCTGAAGGACAGCACCTATGCCCTGGCTCTGGCCGACGATAACAAGACCGACTGGAACGAGCAGTTTGACTGGTTCAAGAGCCAGGGCGTACTGAAGACGGCGCCTGACTTCAGCAAGGTTTACCGGCCGCAGTACCTGCAGAAGGTGCAGCCGAACGCCGTGAAGCTGAGCAAGTAGGACCTGACGCCCAACGCACGTGCCGGGGGGTGACCCGATTGGCCCTATATCTGCGTGAAGACGAAGTGGCGGCGCTGGTGTCCTGGGCGGATGCCAATTCCGCCGTGCAGGCAGCACTGATTGCCCATGCCGCCGGGGATGGCACGGCCCATAACCGGCTGCGCCAGCGGGTACCTGGCCGGGGCGGTGTGCTGAATGTGATGGCAGGCGGCGTGGCTGCCGCCGGGTTCTTTGGCCTGAAGACTTATACCGTGGGCTTCGCGGGCCAGGCACCGCATGTACTGGTGCTGCTGTACGAGCAGGAAACCGGCCAGTTGGCGGCCGTGGTCCAGGGCAACTGCCTGTCTGACCTGCGCACCGGGGCCCTGTCCACGGCCGGGGTCCAGGCCATGGTCAATCCGGGACCGCTGCGGGTGGGGGTTTACGGCAGCGGGCGGCAGGCCCGGGCTGCGCTTTGCAGCCTGGCCGCCGCCCGGACCCTCGCCGGGGTGACGGTTTACAGCCGCACCGCTGCACCTTTGGCGGATTTCTGCCGCCGCATGTCGGCCGAACTGGCGGTGCCGGTTCTGGCGGCCACCGCTCCGGAGCAAGCCGCTCGGGGGGCCGATGTGATCCTGACTGCCACCACAGCGGACACGCCGGTATTGCTCAGTGAGTGGGTGGAGGCCGGCGCCCACATCAGTGCCATTGGCGCCAACGCCGGCCACCGGCGGGAACTGGCCGATACACTGGTGCGCCGGTGCACAGTCGTGGCTGTGGACGACCCCGAACAGGCCAGACAGGACTGCGGTGATCTGCGGGCCCTTGGCCCGGACCTGGACTGGAGCCGGGTGCACCATGTGGGGGCGCTGCTGGCTGGTGGGGGGCCGGTACGCCGGGCGCCGGCGGAGATCACCCTGTTTGACTCCGTCGGGGTGGCCATTGCCGACATTGCCACCGGGGCCCTGGCCTACCGGCGGGCGCTGGCCGCAGGCGCCGGGACCCAACTGCCGCTGTAAACGACACACAGGGGGCACGGCAGTGCACGAGAGCATGCTGCGTAATAGCTTTCTGAACGAAATGGAGTGGAGCTCGGAGGGCAAGGGTTTGCTCTGGCACGGGCTGCGCTACCAGATGTTCCGGCCCGAACCGATCGTCGCCTTTCAACGGGCGGTGGAACAGGAACTGGGCTACGTCCGAACCGCTGAACTGATTGCGGCGGGCGGGCGCCTGGGCGGGCGCACCTCGTTTCAGGCCTACCGGGATAATAACGGCACTTCCCTGGCCGAGACCCTGGCCTATATGGCCGGCGTCGGCCCCTGCATCGGCTGGGGCCAGTTCACGGTCATCGATCTCACACCCACCGTGCTGGAGATTCAGGTAGATAACTCCCCCTTTGCCTGGGCCTACGCCCAGCTTTATGGCCCCCAGTCCGCCGGTGTCTGCCACTACATTCGCGGGGTCTGGGGCGGGGTGGCCCGGGCCTGCCTGGAAGGCGAGGTCACAGAGGAGGAGACCGTCTGTGCCGCCACCGGTGCGCCCCACTGTCGATTCCGCTTTACCCGTATCTGACCCTGTTTATACCGGGAACCGCCCCCGCCACACTCTGGCGGGGGCGGTTTGCATGAAAACGGATTCCAGCCAACTCATCTAAGATTAAGAAGGAATCTGCAGTTTTTTGAAGAACCTATTTTAGCATTTGGAATGATAGTGAGATATGACTTCCGGGAGGAGATTCTCTATGGCAGAATTTGTAGCAGCAGGGGCTAACTGGTTGGCCCATCATCATTATCTGCAGGCCATTCTTGAATCGATCCAGGAAGGCATTGAGGTCGTTGACCGCAATGGCATCGTGACGTATATAAACCCGGCTTTTTCCCGGATTACGGGTCTGCCGGCCGAGGCGCGGCTGGGTAAAAGTATCTTTGAAACCGCGCCGGAAATGGAATTGAGCGAAGTGCTGCGCACAGGGCGCCCGATGCGTGGCGGGCGGACCAAGGCCAAGGGCTCGGAGGTGGAGGTAATCGCCGATGCCAGCCCCATCATGAACGGCGGCGAGATGGTCGGGGCCGTGGTGGTGATTCAGGACGTCTCCGAAGTCATGCGGCTGGGCCGTGACCTTTACAAAAGCAGTGCCATGATCGAAAACCTGTACGACCGGGTGGGCGACCTGGCCCGGGCCACTTACACCTTTGCCGACCTGATCGGCTCCAGCCGGGCGCTGTCTGAAGCGGTGCTGCTGGCACGGCGGGCAGGGCCGTCCGATTCGGTCATCCTGCTGATGGGCGAAAGCGGCACCGGTAAAGAACTGTTCGCGCATGCGATCCATAACGCCAGCCGGCGGCGGGGCGGCCCGTTCATCAAGGTCAACTGTGCCGCCATTCCTGATCAGTTGCTGGAGAGCGAATTCTTTGGCTATGAGAAGGGCGCCTTCACCGGGGCCGTCAAGCGCAAGCTGGGCATGTTCGAACTGGCCAACCATGGGACCATTTTCCTGGACGAAATCGGTGAAATGACCCTGCCGCTGCAGGCCAAGTTACTGCGGGTACTGCAGGAGCAGGAGTTCCACCGGCTGGGCGGCACCACCCCGGTGCGCATTAATGTGCGGGTAATCGCCGCTACCAACGTGGACCTGCCGGAAATGGTGGCTGCCGGCCGCTTCCGACGTGACCTGTATTACCGGCTGAACGTGGTCACCATTCCCATGCCACCGCTGCGCCGCCGGTTGGAAGATATCCCGGTGCTGTTCGGGACCATTGTGGCCAAGCTGAACCGTAAGCTCGGCCGGGACGTGACCGGTCTGTCCGAAGAGGCACGGTTGACCATGGAGCGTTACGACTGGCCGGGCAACGTGCGCGAACTCGAAAACGTGTTGGAGCGGGCCATGCACCTGCTGGGGCCGGGCGAGCGCATCATCACCCCGGCGGTGCTGCAACCCCTGGTTGGGCTGCGGGGTGGTTCCGCCAGCCGGGTGGAGGAGGTCATGCCTTTGGAAGAGATGGAGCGGCAGTTGGTCTGCCGGGCCCTGGAACGCTTCGGGCACGGCGGTGAGGGCAAGCGACGGGCGGCTGAAGCCCTGGGCATTTCCCTGGCCACCCTGTACAACAAGATCAAGAAGTTCGGGCTGGAAGCCGGGGCCACCGAGTTGCGAGGCACAGGCACCCTGCGCTGAACTCTGTGCTGTCGGGCACCCCTGCGCATAACAAGAGACCACCCGGGCTGTCGGGTGGTCTCTTGTTATCTATCTATCAAAAGTTTGTGCACACAAGTTATTGTTATTCAACTCAATAAATAATATCATTTAATAGGAGAATTCTCGATGTAAGCCCTGAATGAATCCGGTTGCAGACATCTATTTGACGCGGGAGCGGTGAAGCCATTGAAACGGAAGCATCTGCCGCTGAGCTGGATCATCCCTTTTCTGATTGCAGGTGTCCTGTGGGAGACGCTGGCGCAGCCCACGGTGCTGCCACCGCTTTCTGCTGTGTTGGCACGGCTGGCGCTCCGGCTCGGTCCGGAACTTTTCCGGCCCGTCGCATCCACGCTGCTGTTGGCGATGGTGGCTTACGGGCTCGCCCTGCTGGTGGGTTTGCCGGTTGGTGCACTCTTGCGGCGTTCGGAAGGCATACGCCGGAGCCTGACACCTTTCCTGTGGTTCTGCGCCCTGGCTGCCGGCCTGACTAACCTGCAAATCAATGGGCCACTGGCCATGGCTGCTGACCACAACGTGGCCGCTGCTGTTGGCCTCAGCTTCCTGCCGGCCCTGCTACTCCTGCTGCTGCCGGACACGGTCAGAGCTCCGGTGGGGATTAACCTGCGGCTGAGCTGGGTCGGCGCCTGGAGTGTCATGCTCTGGCACGGCATAGTCCCCGGCCTCTCGGAAAGCCTGCCGCTCATGACTAACCTGGCGGCGGACCCTGCCGACCGGCTGGCTGTGTTGTTGCTGGGCGGGATCATCGGCCTGGCGGTGGACCGGGTCATTGCCGCCGCCCTCACCAGCCGCGCACCAGAAAGCAGCCAGGTCGGAAACGTTGTCCGTGCCAGGGAGTACCCCTATATCAGGGGCATCCGCGGGTGAGCTGGAGTCAGACGGTCCGGAACCGGCAGAGGCCCTTGTCCTCTTCTTGGACCAGGTGGCCCCGCTGCTGTAGGTAGACCAGGTGGCTCAGGGTCTCCGCCATGGCAAAGCGCTTATTGTGGGTGTCTTTCAGGATGTTGCCGAACAGCCCCTGGCAGACCTCCCAGGCCGTCGCTCCGCCCGCGGCCAGTTCCTGCACCAGGCGCAGCCGCTCCTGGTGATGCTGGATCAATTCCCCGCACCGGCCGGCCAGGTCGTGAATGAGCGTCCGGTGGCCTGGCAATGTCAGCCGGGCTGGTAGCGCCGCGACCTTATTGAGGCTCTGCAGAAACAAATCCAGCGGGTCCGGGTACATGTTGGGCAAGCATTGAATATTGGGCGAGATCTTGTTCAGCACCATGTCATTCCCCAGCAACAGTGCCTCTTCGGCACACCAGAAGACGGCCAGTCCATCGGTGTGGCCAGGGCACCAGAGCACCTGAAAGTTGCGGTTGCCCAGGCGGACGGACTCGCCATCTGACACTGGCACAAGGTGCGTCGGCAGTGGCTGGACGGCAAAAGCCGCGTGGTGGCGGGTCACGTCCCCGGCGGTGTCGGCCGGCATACCGTGGCTGCGAAAACTCTCGCCAATAGCTTCGGACTGCCGCAGCTCCGGATTCCACATGCGATCGGCGGCGGCAATTTCACGGTCATGCATCAGTACCGGAGCCCCGGTCCATTGTTGTAGCCAGCCCGCCGCCCCGAAATGGTCCGGGTGCAGGTGGGTGACCAGGATCTGCTCAATGTCCCGCGGCCCCATGCCCAGTTCAGCAAGCGCCGCCTGCCAGGCCTGATGGCTGGGCTCCAGGTTAAAGCCGCAGTCGATAATGGTCCAGCCCTGGCTGCCCCGCATCAGGTACGCATTCAACACTTTCAGCGGTCCGATTATCGGAATCTCAACCAGGTAAACATCTGGTAGAACTTCATGAATTGGCATAGTTTCATTGTACCCCAATTTCAGGTCTGGTGTGAGGAATGGCGGGTAATTCATATGTTGAATGGATCTGCATCGCGCTGCACCTGGCCTGCCGCGGCGGCAATTTCCTGCCCAGCAGCGGCAGCACGCGCATAGAAATGCCGTGGCCAGGAGAAGGCCGGCTATTGACTGGTCGGTCGGGCGCGGCATAACATGGGGCAACCCTGCCGGAGGGAAAGGGAGGGGTCTGCCCTGGCCGGTTCCTGAAGCAACTGCAGCGGAGGGATGGGACCGTTTGGTCTGCCCCTCCCGGTGCCCGGGTGGGCACCTTGGCCGGCACCCATGGGTGGTTTTGGTGCGTTCGTCCCGGTTGCGCCACTGGCCCCGCCGTTTCTTCCCCTTTTTGGGTGGCCCTTCGCCCCAGGGGCTTACTGGCCTGGGCTGGTCTGACATAAGCCAGGGCCAAAGCCCTGGCTTATGTTTTGGCTTCGGCCAGGGGCAGCCGGAGCGTAAAGCGGCTGCCCTGCCCCGGTGCGCTCTCAATCGCTACCGTGCCGCCCATCCGGGCGGCGGCCTCCTGCACGATGGACAGGCCCAGCCCGGTGCCGGGGATGGCCTGGGTGTTGATGCCGCGGTGAAACCGGTCGAACAGGTAGGGCAGTTCTTCGGGGGGGATGCCCGGCCCCGTATCGGCAACGGTCACATGGGCGTCAGTGCCTGCCCGCTCCAGAATCAGCCGCACCTGCCCGCCGGGCGGGGTATACTTGCAGGCGTT
Source organism: Clostridia bacterium (assembly GCA_036676195.1). Lineage (GTDB taxonomy): Bacteria > Bacillota > Sulfobacillia > Symbiobacteriales > ZC4RG38 > JAKFDK01. The sequence continues at coordinate 24,907 of JAKFDK010000022.1, forward strand.
GTCCACCAGGTTGGCCACCGCCAGCTCCAGGAGCTGCGGGTCCAGGCAGACCGGCAGCGGTTCATTCGCACCGGTCATGGCAAAGGTATGGCCGTAGTCCCGGGCCAGGTCGGCGAATACCGGTTCCAGTGGGCTGAGGGCGGCGGCCAGTGGGGCGGGGGCCAGGGTGATGTCGCTGCCGTCAGTCAGATGGGAGATGTGGAGCAATGCGGTGATAATCCGCTCCATGCGCTCAATCTGGCGGCTGATGGGGGGCGAGAGCTGCGACAGCCGTTCCGGGTGTTCGTCCACCACCTCGTGGTAGGCCCGCAGCGTGGTGACCGGCGTTTTCAGCTCGTGGGCGGCATCGGCAGCGAACCGCCTGGCCACGTCGCGCTCGGCAGCCAGGGAGCGGAAGCTATCGCGCAGGCGCAGCACCATGCGGTTAAACTGGTCTGCCAGCCGGTCCAGCTCCGCAACTCCGGTGGGAGGCACCGTCTGCACGAAGTCCCCGGCGGCCACGGCGGTGGTGGCATCGGCCAGGCGGGCCAGGGGGCGGGAGAGCCAGCGGCTGAACCACCAGCCGATCCACCCGGCCAGCAGCAAGGCCAGTGCCAGGGTGGTCAGCGTCTGCCGGTAAATGCTGCTCAGCAGCGAACTGCTCTGGGGGCGCAGGGTGATCTGATAGACCGGCTTGGCCGGTTCCGGAGCCGGAATGATTACGGGCAGCGCCAGGGTGTCGTCTCCGAAGCGGAACAGCTTCAGCACCGTTCCGGCCGGGGGTGACGGCGGCAGCAGGGGATTGATCGTGGGGCCCGGCAGGGCTTCGACCTGCATGTCCGGCAGGTACCGTTGCAGCCGCTGCAGGGTCACGTCCGGCGATTCCCCGGCTGCTCTGGCTTCGCTGAGAATCACTTTGGCCTGTTCCAGCGACCGGGTCAGGCGCTGGCGCTGCTCCACCTGGGCATAGGCAGACAGCGCCGCCGAAAAGACCATGCCCGCCACGGCCAGCAACAGCAGGGCCAGGGCCATGTAACTGCTTACCAGCCGCATGCGCAGGCTGCGCCAGGGATTCATGGCCGTTCCTCCTCTGCCAGCCTGTACCCGACCCCGCGCACGCTGGTGATGTACCGGGGCTGCTCCGGGTCGTCGCCCAGCTTGGCCCGCAGATTGCGCACATGCACGTTGACTGTCAGCGGGCTGCCGGTGTTGCGGTCGGTCTGCCACAACCCTGCCATGAGCATCTCGCGGGTAAAGATCATGCCGGGGCGCCGGGCCAGGGTGAGCAGCAGGTGGAATTCGCTGGCGGTCAGGTGAATGCGCTCGCCGCCGCGGTACACCGACTGCCGCTCGGGCAAAATCAGCAGGTCGTGCACCCGAATCCGCTTTTCCTCCTCGGGCCTGGGCTCGGCCCGGCGTAGCAAGGCCCGCACCCGCGCCCGCAGCTCGCGCATGCCAAAGGGCTTGGCCAGGTAATCGTCGCCGCCCAGTTCCAGCCCGACCACCTTGTCTGTTTCCGTGCCGCGGGCGGTCAGGAACAGCACGGGAATATGGCTGGTGCGGCGCAGTTCCCGGCACAGGTCGAACCCGTTCAGGCCGGGCAGGCGCACGTCCAGAATGACCAGGTCATGCTCGCCGCTCTGCGCCCGGCGCAGTCCGGCGGCGCCGTCGAGCACGTGCTCCACCCGCCAGCCCTCGTCTTCCAGACCGATGACGATGGCAGCGCCCAGATCGGGGTCGTCTTCCACCAACAGCAGGAATGCCGACAAGGCGTCCACCCTCTCTTATGTGTTTGGTTCAGCCGGTGCCCGCAGCACCACTTCCCGGCCGCGCAACTCGATTTCGGCCCGGCGGCCGATGCCGGTGGCCGCCAGCAGGGGGGCTGGCACCTGCAGGCGCCCCACCCCGTCCAGCACCGCCATTTCCCGGGTGCCGGCGGTCTGCTCAGCGGCAACCTTGCCGTCGCGAATGCGCACCACACGGGCGGCGGCCTGCGCCAACTCCAGGTCGTGGGTCACCATCAGAACGGTGGTGCCCAGTTCGCGGTTGATCTGCTGCAGGGCGGCCAGTACCAGGCCGGCCGAGGCGGCATCCAGGGAACCGGTCGGTTCGTCGGCCAGCAGCAGTGCCGGCCGGGTGGCCAGCGCCACGGCAATGGCCACCCGCTGCTGCTCGCCGCCCGACAGTTCCGACGGCCGCGCCCGGCGGTACGGGGCCATGTCCACCAGGGCCAGCAGTGCTTCAGCCGCCGCCGGTGACGGCCGCCCGGTCAGGGACATGGCCAGCAGCACATTATCGAGGGCGCTCAGGTAGGGAATCAGGTTCAGGGCCGTATTCTGCCATAGAAACCCCGTTACCTGGCGGCGGTAGCGGTCACGCTGCCGCCCGGTCAGAGTGGTCAGGTCCCAGTCGGCCACCCGGGCCACCCCGGCCGACGGGGCATCCAGCCCTCCCAGCACGTTGAGCAGCGTGGATTTCCCGCTGCCGCTATTTCCGACGACGGCCACCATTTCTCCTGCCTGCACCTGCAGGTCCAGCCCCTGCAGGGCAAATACTTCCACCCCGTCGGCCCGGTAGATCTTGACCAGTCCTTCACATTGGATCACCCGACTCCCTCCTTAGCCGTCCTCCCCCAGGCGCAGGGCCTGACCAATGGCCAGCCGCCGCAGCCATAGCCACACGGTGGCGGCGCCCAGGACCAGGGCCAGGGCAAAGCCCAGCAGCAGCCACACCTGTTCACCGGCAGCATCTGCCACCGGCAGGGGCAGCAGGTACTGTCCGGGCTGGCGCCGCAGATAGGGGACATACAGGGCGGCGGCCCAGCCGCCCCCGGCCAGCCCGGCAACGGCGGCAGTTCCCACCAGCAGCAGTTGCTCGGCATACAGCGATCCGGCCACCCCAGCGGCGGACAGCCCCATGGCCTGCAGCACCCCCAGTTCCCGCGCCCGGGCCTGCAGCGTGAGCCCCACACCGAGCAGGTAGGTCAGCGCCATCACCAGCAGGGCCACGACAAACCCGGCCGAGAGGGTAGCGTAGATTCCCAGGCGCAGCGGTTGGCGGCGGCCGGCGGCCAGGGCGGCCCGCCGGTCCGCCAGCGCCGTCAGCCGCACCCCCCGCTCCTGCAGGGTCTGCACCAGCGCTGGTACCGAGGCATCAGGCGCCAGACGCAGCCACACGTCGTAGGGCTCCAGCCCCAGGGAATCCTGCAGGTAGGTCAGGTTGCCCACTACGAATTCCCCTGCTTCCGGCAGCCGTCCGGGCCAGTAGGGGACAATACCCGCCACTGTCAGGGCAGCCTGGCCCCCCTGCTTGCGGGCCTGCAACCGGTCTCCCGGCTTCAGGCCCAGCCGCCCGGCCAGGGCGGTGGAGACCAGTACAGCCTGCTCCTCCCCGGCCAGGGCCTGCAGATAGCGGGCCGGCGGGGCAGGGGTCAGCTCCGGCCAGAAGCGGGCGGTCAGCCCGAACTCCTGCGGCTGGATCCCGATCAGATCTGCCTTGCCCAGACTGCGGCTGCCTACCGCCAGGGATACATCCCGGCGGGTCTGGACCCGAGCGGTGCCAGTCACCCCCGGCAGGTCCTGCAACTGGCTGAAGGGGGGCTCGCGGTAGGCCATTTCGTCCGGCTGGCCGTCGGCGTCAACGGACAAGACCTCACTCTCCCAGAGCGGGTGCACCCACAGGTCGCTGCCGAGCTGGTACTGAGTCAGGGCCGCCAGGTCGCGGTCAAGGGTGCGGGCAAAGGCGGCGCCGTATACACCCAGCCCGGCGGTGATCACCAGCATCAGCCACAGGCCCTGGTACCGGCCGGGCTGGCTTTGCAGCAGGCTGAGCGCCAGGTACAGGGCAGGGGTAAGCCGGCGGCTGCACAGCCGGCCGAGCCAGGATAACGCCAGCTCCAGCAGGCGCCAGGCCACCAGACCGCCTGCGGTCAGGGCCAGGGCGGGCAGGGACAGGAACAGGGGGTCGCCGGGGTCAGCCCCGCTGCGCAGGCGCCAGGTGCCGTAGGCCAGCACCGCCAGTAAACCCAGTTCCAGCATGCTCCGCAGCAGCCTGGCCACTGGCCCGCGGGCGGCGGCCTCCAGGTGGCGGGTGGCCACGGTGGACCGCACCGCGCCCACGAGGGGGAGCAGGCAGGCCGCTTCGGCCAGGGCAGCTGCAAGCAGGGCAGACAGGGCCGTTTCGGTACCCAGGGTGACCGGCAGGGGCGGCCGCCCCACCAGTTGCAAAAAGCCGGCGCACAGCCACATCAGCCTGACTGTCGGCACCGTCAGCCCCAGCCCCAGCAGGGCGGCCGCCCCCGCCAGCAGTGCGCTCTCGCCCAGGTAGAACCCCACCACCCGCAGTGGCGTGGCACCGCGGCTGCGCAGTACGGTGATTTCCACCTGCCGGCTGGTGACCACCGCCCCGGCGGTCGTCACCACGAAGGCGGTGATCAAGAGGAAAACCGGCAGCAGCAACACCTGCAGTAAGCGTACAGTGGCGGTCATCTGCCGTTGAAAGTCGGCCAGCCAGGCCAGCGGGGAACTGATCAGGTCGGCATCCGGGAGTAGCCGCGCCACCCGCAGGGGCAGTTCCTGCAGAGTCGGCACCAGCCGGTCCAGGCCCGCCGCATGCAGGGCTGCCGCCGGCAGGTCCACGCCCCACACGGCTTCAGCCGCCGGCCGGCCCAGCCCGTCCCAGAAGGGTACCGCCGTGAACACGGCATTCTCCAGGGCTTCCTTCAGGTGTGCCAGGGCACCGGTGTCCGGCAGCCCCACGGTGCCGACCACAGTCACCGTCAGCGCCTCACCACCGGCCACGGCGGTGAGCGGTACCCGCAGGCGGTCACCCGGCTGGTAGCCGGCCTTGGCCGCCAGCGGCTCAGTCAGCACCACTTCCGGCAAGTCAGGGGCCGGCAGGCGCCCGCTCACCAGGGTCAGGCCGGGTGGCAGGGGACCGAAGTGCAGGTAGCGTTTGGTCGCCCGCAGCCGCCCGTCGGCTTCCACCTGCTGGACCGGGCGGCGGCCCAGGGAGAGCAGTTGCGCCGTCTCTGCACCGCTGTGGCCGCCCGGGCTGTTCAGACCGGCCGCGGCCGGGAAGGTCTCCCGCAGGTAACGGTCCAGTTCGGCGATGGCGGCGGTTTGGTCGCCGGTATCGGCCGCTGTCCAGTTCACCACCAGACCGGTGGGGGTGGCGGCTGCCGCCAGCTCCCGGTGCAACACCTGCTCCATGGCCGCCGGCACAAAGGCCGGTACGGCTGCCGCCAGCACAGCGGCGAGGGTCAGGCCGGTCAGCCGCAACAGAACCGGCAGGCCGGTGTGCCGCAGGCGCCGGATGAGGGTGCGCAGATACAGGCTCACCGGCTCACCACCCGGTCCCCGGCTTTCAGGCCGGCGGTGACTTCCACCTGGGTTTCATTCTCCAGTCCGGTCTGAATGGCCGCTTCCCGGCGGGTGTCGCCTTCGGACACGGTCACAAACTTGCGCCCGCCGAAGCTGCGCACAGCGCTGACCGGGACCAGCAGCACGTCTGACCGGCTTTCCACCACCACCTCGGCCTTGCTGTTGCGTCCGGGCTGCAGGCGGGTTCCGGACTGATCCGGGCGGATGACCACCACCTTGTCCGCGGCGGTGGACCCGAGCAGCGGCGCCACCACGACCGTTCCCGGGACCGGGGTGGGGTCGCCGTCGGCGGGGTAAATCTCCGCCCGCTGGCCTACCCGCAGCCGGGCGGCGGTGGCGTCGTCCACCGTGGCCCGGGCCACCACCGGCCCGGCGGCTGCCAGCACCAGCACTTCCTTGTAAGCATCCACCTGGTCGCCGGTGGCGGCGCTCAGGCTGAGCACCTGTCCGGCGTAGGGGGCGTACATCCGGGTGGCAGCCAGGGCGTCCTGTTTCTGCTTGAGTTGCAGCTCCAGTTTCTGCAGGTCCAGTTCCTTCAGTTGCAGTTCCGTCGGGCTGGGGGCATCCACAAAGCCTTTCTTGGCTTGCAGCGCCGCCAGACTGAGGCGGGCCTTTTGCAGGTCCAGTTCCGTCTGGGCCAGGTCGTAGGGCAGCGTGCCGGCCTCCAGCTCAGCCAGGAGCTGCCCGGCCGCCACGGGCTGGCCCACCCGCACGTGCACCTGCTTCAGGCGGCCACCGGTGGTGAAGTACCGGGCCTCCTGTTGTTCGGCCCCGAAGGAAACGGCCAGGCTCACGCGTACGTCGATGCTCCCCGACTGGACGGTGGTGATTTCCCGCTGGGTGACTACCGGGGCGGCCACCGTGATGGCCGGCTCCTCGGCCTCGGGCGGCAGGAGCTGGCAGCCGCTCAGGAGCAGGGCACCGGCCAGCGCCAGCGCCAGGTGTTTTTTCATGGTGTCTACCCCTCCCGGGGCGCCAGGCGCCCCGCCGTCATGTGGTAGGCGGTATCGACCCGGATGCCGACGCCCCCGTCGTGGGTGGCGATCCAGACGTTGGCCCCCGTCTCCCGGGCATGGGCCACGAGCAGGTCAATGATCATCAAACCGGTGTTATGGTCCAGGGCGGCCGTGGGCTCGTCGGCCAGAATCAGGCGCGGGCGCGTGGCCAGCACCCGGGCAATGGCCACTCGTTGCCGCTCCCCGCCCGACAGTTCGGCCGGCCGGTGCCGTGCCCGTTCCGCCAGTCCTACCGCGGCCAGGGCTGCTTCGGCCCGCGGCCGCCACTCCCGGCCCGGGCAGGCGGCCAGGCGCAGGCCCAGCTCAACGTTCTCCCGGGCGCTCAGGTGCGACAGCAGTCCGTACGACTGGAAAATCAAGCCCATCTGGGTGCGCCGCAGTTCACAGCGCCGGGCGGGGGAGAGGGTGGCCAGGTCTGTCCCAGCCACCCGCACCGTACCGCCGTCGGGCTGGTCCAGGCCGCCCACCAGGTTGAGCAGGGTCGTCTTCCCGGAGCCGGAGCGGCCGTAAATGGCCACCACCTGGCCTGGCTCCGTTTGCAGGCTGACCGCCTGCAGAACCGCTACACCCCGGAAGAAGCGGCTCACGTCCACCAGCTCCACCAGCGGGCTCACGGGCCGGCCACCTGCCCCAGTACAGCGTTGTTGCCCTCGTAATACAGGGTGAGCGGCCCGGTGGCCTGGTCATAGGCCAGCACACTGGTGTGCGCGGCCCCCGGCGCCAGCGTGGCGGTGACGGTGCCGTCCACGGCGATTTCGGTATTCAGGTAGTCGGACTGGTGCCCCTGGCTGCCGGTGAGCAGCAGCTTGCCCGGATCCAGACTCAGGGGACGCAGGGAGGTATTGCGCAGGGTGATCAGCAGCAGGGTCCGGCCGGCCAGCATGGACTGCAGCCGCATGCGGGTGCCCCAGGGCAGGTCCAGCCGTGGGTCAGCCAGCAGTCGCGGCGTGAGTACAGTGATGCTCGCCTGGCCGTAGGTGCCGCCATCACCACGGACCGTGTTCTGCAGCGTATGGGTGGCCCAGGCTTCGGCAAAGGCCGGGTCCCCCGACGCTCGCGTGTCCACGGCGATGTCTGCGTCTCCGGCCGCGGCGGCGGTATCTCCGGCGGCGGCGTCCGGGGCCGCTCCTGCCGCGTAGTCCCGGATCAGCACAAACTTGCCGTCCACGGTCATGTCAAAGGCCAGATCGGGCAGCAGTTCCGCCGGAACGAACAGCCGGCCGCTGATGCGCAGGGCCGGTGTCTTCAGCCGGCGCGGCTGGCCGTCGACCCGGGCCGACTCCGCCCCCGGGCGCAGCGTCATCTGCACCGGGCCGCGGCGGAGGTGAATATCGTCCCCTTCCGTCTGTGGTACGAGGCCCAGCACAGCCAGCAGTTCCTCCGGGACCAGGTAGGTCCCTTCCACCGTCAGGATATCCACCGGCAGGTCCACATCCCGGCCGCGGAACAGATAGGTGTAATTGCCCAGGGTGAGGGCGCCGGCGGCGACCGGTACCGCTGCTGTCACGGCCAGCAGCAGCAGCACGCCCACCAGCAGGGCCGGCCAGCCATACTTGCGCATGGATCGTTGCCTCCTATTGCGGCAGCCGGGCGATCAGGCCCGCCACCGTTTCATCCAGGCCGGCCGTCCCCCTGAAGTAGGGGAGCAGACCTTCCAGAACGGGCCGGATATCCCTGGCGGACGGCTCTGCATACAGTCCGGCCAAGGCCAGGTCCGTTGCCCTGGCCATACGCTCGCCCACCGCTTCCTGCCAGGCCGACAGGGCTCGGGCGTCCGCCGTCACCGGCCGGATCCCGCCCTTGGCCAGGGCCAGTTGGGCCGCCGGATTGCTCAGGAATTCCCGCACGTAGTCGGTGGCCAGTTCGGCGTTGGGTGAAGACTTGGGGATTGCCGCCACGGTGGCGCTGGCGGCCACCGGGCGCCCCTGCGGCCCGCGCGGGTACGGGTGCATGTTCATGCCGGGGACCGACATCAACTTGTTGGCGCCTAATGCCATCAGGGCCGGCCCGTCCTTGCCGCCAATGCGAATGGCCATGGTGGTGGCCCCGCCCGGGACATCTGCCTGCACCAGATCCTTTTTCACCAGATCGGCCAGCACGGCCAGGCCCTGCTTGGCCGCCGAGGAGTCAAAGCTCCAGGCCTGCCGGTCCTGGTCGTACAGTTGGCCGCCGTAGGCGCGCAGGGCGGGCTCCAGCAGGGCGGAGACCTGCACCATGTTGGTAATGCCGGCCGACTTGGTGGTGGCGAGCACCTGCCCAAAATCCTGCCAGGTCCAGTCCTGAGGCAGTTCCTTGATGCCCGCCTTATTCAGTTGTTCTTCATTGATCACGAACATGGCGGGGCTCACATCGATGGGCAGGGCAAACCGCTTGCCTTCCGCTGTGCCCAGTTCATCGAAGATGCCGGCCACCGCCTCATTCGGGGCCGGGACCTTGAGGTTACTCAAGTCCTTCAGCATACCGGCCTCAGCCATCTGGCCCGCCAGGGCCAGGGGCAAAATGACGGCGTCAATCCCCTCCAGGTCCGATTCCTCGGGCTGTCCGCCCTTGCCCAGGGGTGCCCGGTCCTTGACCCGTACATTGACCCCCGGGTGCTTCTTTCTGAATTCGTAGTTGACATCGTCCAGGGCTTCCCGGCTCATGCCCAGGAAACCGGCCACCGTCAGTTCAACCGGCTCGCCGCCTGCTGCCTGCTGGCTACCCGGCACCCGGTCGGCCGTGGTTTTCGGGGCGCCACATCCCACCAGAGTGAGCAGGGCCAGGCCACAGGCGACCCCAGTGCGAATTTGTTTGATCATCCGAGTCCCTCCTTGCGGTTGGTCTGACCCCAATTAAATCAGCGCCGGGTGCAAAGTCAGGCTGGAATTGAATAAAGGAATCTACTCGGAACCAGTGCCCGAAGGGAGCGGTTGCATGAAACCTGCGCCGGGTGCGCATGCTGGCGCGGGGAGGTCGGTCATATGGATACGCCGCGCCGGCCGGTCCGGTCAGACCCGTTCACCCTGGGGCAAGGGACCGGTCCGGTTCCGCCCCACCCGCCCCGGTTTGACGCCGACTACAGTGCCGATTTCAGCGCCGATTACGGAGCTGACTTCGACACCCGCAGCGCCTTCGCCCCGGCGGAGCGAAACGAGCCGGTACCGCCGCCCGATCGAGCCTGAACAGACAAGCACCCCGCCGGCCAACGCCGGCGGGGTGCTGCGGACTGTCACTAAATCTGGATACCCAGGTGGCTGCGGGTCCAGACTGGCAGAGGCTGCAACTGGGGGCCGCAGCGAGTGCGGAACTCCTCGGCCACCTCCTGCCAGTAGCCGTCGGTCTTCATCAGTTGGTCCAATTCGGCGGTTGCGGTGGCCAGAGCGGCGCGGCCGGCCGGATCGGACAGCAGGTCCACCCCGGCGGTCTGGGCAACAAACCGGGCCATCAGGGCCGGCAACATGGGCAGGGCGTCCGCCCGCCACTCCACCAGCCGCCGGGCCAGTTCCTTCGCCGGCAGCGCCGGGTCACCGGCGGCCTCGCCCAGACTGCCGGCCAGGGCCCGGGCCGCCGCCTGCAGTTCCGGGAGTCCCAGGTCTTGCACCCGCAGCAGTTCCTGAACATCCGGGTCATACCAGTAACCCTGGTCCTTCAGGGCCTGTATCACTTCGGTAATCGCCATGTGCCCGTCGCTGCCCCAGGTCACCTCGGCGTTCCGGTTGGCTTCCTGCACCGCCAGAAACTGCTGCAGCAGTTGCTGCTTTTCGGCGCTGCCGCGGCCCTGTTCCACCAGGTTGGCGGCTGGCATTCCGAAGATCACGTCCGATTCCTCCTGTGCCGGGTCTTGTGCACCCAGTATAGCACTGCCCCGGTCGGTTCCGGACGGGACAAATGTCACAGGCTCGGAACCACAGCAACGCCCCCGGTGGGGGGCGCTTTTAACAGGCCCGCGCCCTGGGCGCTGACCTGGTGGGTATTGCTTCGGCCGCCAATATGAACCGCTACCCGCCTGACCCCCAGTGGCCGCAGACCCCGGAACGCCTGTGGCCCCAGTGCCGCTCGGTGGTGGTGCTGGCCAAGCGCATGCCCTGGGGGACGTATCGCAGCCAGGACATGCTGGTCAAGCGGGCGGTGCCACACAACGTCATGAACCGGCTGGACGATATCGCCTATGACCTCACCTGTTTCCTGGAGGACAACGGCGTGCACGCCACACCGGTGCCGCAGCAGGTGACCGACTCCCGGCTCAAGCGCGGCACGTACGGTTCACTGTCCCTGCGCCACGCCGCCGTTGAGGCCGGCCTGGGCACGCTGGGCCTGAACATGATGCTGGTGACACCCCGCTTTGGCCCTCGGGTGTACCTGGCGGCGGTGCTCACCGACGCCGAACTGGCGACCGACGAGCCGATGACCGAGGCGCTCGGCCTGGGCCCCCAGTGCGGGCGGTGCCTGCTGGCCTGTCCGCCCGATGCCGTCAGGCACTGGGGTCTGAACAAGCCCGGCTGCGCCACCTGCGCGCAGCAGGCCGGCACGGCGGCCTGGATGAACTTCAACCACAAAGTGTTGCAAGCCGACACCCCCGAGGAGCAGCACAGCGCGATTCACTCCAAAGAGGCGGTGGACGTGTGGCAGGCCCTGCGCACCGGCGTGGGCGCCTATGCCGCCTGCCCGCGCTGCTTTGAAAGCTGTCCGGTCGGGAACGATTACCCGGAGCATCTGAAGGTATACCACAGCCGCATCCCCGAGCAGACTGCGGCCAAGCGGCAGCGGCTGCAGGAAATGGTGGCAGCCGAGCACCAGGGTGACCAGGGCCTGCTGGAGCACTCTCGCCGCTGGGTCGGGCGTACCCGTCTGGACGGCACTGGCTGCCCGGAATAGTAAACAGAACGCCGCCCGTGCCAGTTGGCGCCGGGCGGCGTTGCGCGTCGGCTTATGACTCCCCGGGCTTCCGGGTGGCCCCGGCAAAGCGGGGTAGGGTACGGCCCGGCAGCCGGGTTCCAGAGCAGTGGCCGCCTGCCCAGCTTTCTGACCTCTACAAAACAGGCCGGTGGAGAGTTCTCCACCGGCCGTTCGGCATGATTTACACGGGAAACAACGGTACGGTGGGGCCGGGAATGACGGTGGCAAAAAACGGAAAGGAGACCGGGGCTGCATATGGAAAACCGAACCAAGGAAAGGCGAAGGCACCAGGTCTATCTCACGAAAGCCGGTTCTACAAAAATTTTTTGGGCACACCAAAAAATTTTGGTGATCGCAAGGAATTCAGTGGGTGCTTTAAGAATTCATAAACCCCAGCTAAACAAAATAATTGCAGATGGGGGGAAACGTAAGTGGACAACAACGCTTCACCGTCTTCCGTACCGTCCGATTTATCCGCTGAACAGGTGCTTCAGGTGCTCAAGCCTCTGGTGCACGTGATTGCGGCCCAATTTGGCCGCAATTGTGAAGTGGTCGTGCATGACCTGCGTGACCCGGAGCATTCCGTGGTGGCCATTGCCAACGGACACGTCACCGGCCGCACCAGTGGCAGTCCGGCTATTGGCGGTCCAGTGGGCGATCATGCCCCGCGGCTGCTCCAGAGTGAGGAGCAGGTTCCGGGCCACCTGCTTAGTTACGAAACCACCACCCGCGACGGACGGCGCCTCAAGTCGAGCACGGCCTTTTACCGGGACGCTCAGGGGCAGGTGGTGGCGGCGCTCTGTATCAACTATGACCTGTCCAGCCTGTTGGTGGCCGAAGCCCTGATCGCTGATCTGCGCGGATGCAGGTCGGCGGAGGGCAGCGGTGATTCCGATGCCCAGGCCAGTCAGCGGGTCGATGTGAATGAAGTACTGGCCCAACTGGTTCAGGAAGCCATTGCCGATCAGGGCAAGTCCATTTTGCTCATGGAAAGGGACGACAAGGTTGCGGCGGTTCAGCGCATGTACGACAAGGGTGTGTTCCTGATTAAAGGTTCCATTGATTATGTGGCCAATGCGCTGGGGGTGTCCCGGTACACGGTCTACGGCTATGTGGAGCAGATCAAATCAAAAAACAATTTCCGCTCGTAAATTCAAGGGGGTCCTTCGTGTGGTCGAAGCGCAGTTGGAAGCGCTCGGGCTCAGTCTGCCGGCGCCGTTCGTTTATCCCCAGGCAATGACCGGTGCCAAGCGGTCGGGTCAGTACCTATATGTTTCCGGAACAGTCCCGGCCACCGCCGGGGTGGTGCACTACCAGGGCCGTTTGGGGGCGGAATGCTCGGTCGAAGACGGCTACGCCGCCGCCCGGATCTGCGTGCTGAATTCCCTGGCCTTAATCAAACAGGCACTGGGCGACCTGGAACGGGTTGCCCAAATCTTAAAGGTTAACGTATATGTCAGCAGTACACCTGAGTTTGCCCGACAGCCCGAAGTCGCCAACGGTGCTTCGGATCTGCTGTATTCCCTGTTCGGTGAGCGCGGTGTACACGCCCGGACCGCCGTTGGTGTAGCCGGACTGCCCATGCAGGTGCCTGTAGAGCTGGAAATGGTGATTGAGATCGTTGAGGAAGGTGAACAGTGAAATGACCACGGCGGCACAGGAAGTACTGGCAATCCTGCAGGCCAATGGGATCCGGCGGGTGTTCGGTAACCCGGGCACTACCGAATTGCCCTTGCTCGACGGCATGGTCGGCGCCGGCATTCCCTTTCACCTTGGCCTGCACGAAGGCATAGCCACCGCCATGGCCGATGGCTATGGCCGGGTGACCGGCACTACCGGCGTTGTGCTGGTGCATACCGCTGTTGGCACGGCCAACACGGCCATGAATCTGATGAATGCCCGCAACGACCGTTCGCCCGTACTGGTGATTGCCGGGGAAAAGGACGACCGGCTGACCGGGCGGGAAAGTTTTGCCGAAGTGCCGGACATTTGCGGTCTGCTGCGTCAGGTCACCAAGGCGGCCTGGCGGGTAACCAGGCCGGAAAAGTTTCCGGAGCTGACTTACCGGGCGCTCAACCTGGCGCAGATGGCCCCGAGTGGGCCGGTGTTCCTGGCGGTGCCGGAAAACTACATGGCCGAAGCCATGCCCGCAGGGGCGGAAAGCTACGTTCGCCCGGTGGTCAGGCCCATTCACCGCCCGCACCCCGACGACCTCAGGGCGGTGCTGGGCCGGCTGGCCACAGCCGAACGCCCGCTGATCCTGGCGGGTAACGAGGTTGGTGCTGCCGGTGCATCCGAGTTGTTGAGGGAACTGGCGGAGCAATTGGCGGTTCCGGTGGTCAGTGAGGAGTGCTTTACCACCAACACCACCAGTTTCCCCACGGGCCACCCGTACTACCACGGCAACTTCTTGCCCCAGCTTCCGGTGGTGGCTGAGGCCGATCTGATCGTATCCTTCGGCGCCCGCATGTTTATGGAATACAGCTTCCCGGAGACCCCCTACCTGCGGGCCGGAGTCAGCCTGATCCAGATCGGCAGCGATCCAGGGGAGTTTGGCAAGATCTACGCCACCGAACAAGCCATCCAGGCCGATGTAGGTGCAGCCCTGGCCGGAATGCGGGAAATCATGGCGGCGCAGGGGCCGGGCCTGCCGGCTGAGCGCCTGCAACTGCGCCAGACTCGGGCGCGGCGAGCGGCGGTGGATGCCCCCCGTACGGCGTTGACACCTACCGCCATGCCGCCGGTCCCGGGGACCATGCACCTGGGCGATCTCATTGACGGCCTGCAGGCCGCCCTGCCGGCCGATGGCATTGTGGTGGAAGAAGCGGTCCTGTCTGGATTTCTGCTGCATCGCCGCTTCCCGTTTGCCCGCAGCGGTTCCTATTACGGCACAGCGGGTGCCGGCCTGGGCTGGGGGATTCCGGCCGCCATGGGTATACAACTGGGCGCCCCCGACCGCCGGGTGGCCGCGTTTGTGGGCGACGGCGGCGCCATGTTCAGTATCCAGGGCCTGTGGTCTGCCGCCCGTTACCGGTTGCCGGTGGTCTTTGTGGTGGTGAATAACGGCGGCTACATGGCGGTCCGACGGGGCCTGGGTCAGTACGGCCAGGCGGCTGTTCAGGCCGGAGAGTATCCCGGCGCCTGGTTGGACGAGCCGGGAGTGGATTTCGCCCAACTGGCCGCCGGCCTGGGGGTCAGGAGCCTGACCACCGGGAATGCGGGCGATGTGGCCGATGTGCTCCGGCAGGCGTTCGCCCTGGAGGAACCGGTTGTGGTCGATGTCCGGATCAATCCCGCTGAGTATTACTAGTTTCAGGCAACTCACGTGCTCCGGTTCCAGCAACAAAAGAGGTAGGTGGGCAGCAATGATGTTCTGGAAGCGGTTCCCGCAGTGGCTCGCGTTGGTCCTCACGGTTGTCATGTTGGCAGTGGCAGGGTGTTCCTCTTCAGGGCCCAAGGAGGCCAGTAGTGCCAAAGAGGCCGGCGGCGGGGAGCAGGCCGGCGTGAAAGATGCCGGTCCGGCGATTACATGGAAGCTTGCTCACCAGTGGCCGACCACCCATTTTTACCACACCGGCGTAGAGAACTTTGTCAAGAACGTGGAGAAGGCCAGTAACGGCCGGCTAATCATCCAGGTGTACCCGGCCGGGCAGTTATATGATATGCGGGAGATTCCCGAGGCCGTCATCAACAGTACCATCGAACTCGGCATGGCGGCCGGGGTTGGTTACACGAGCTATGTTCCTACCATGGGCATTTTCGATCTGCCCATGCTGGTCCCCGACGGCGCCACCATGTTCAAGCTGCTGAACGGCAAGCTGGGCGAGGAAATGACCAAGGATCTGGCCGCCAAGGGCATGGCCCAACTGGCCTGGATCGACTATGGCCCCATGCATTACATGACCGGCACCAAGCAGATCACCAGGCCTGAAGAAGTGGCCGGTCTGAAAATCACCGTTCCCGGCGGGATGCATGTGGACGCTGTGGCTGCCCTGGGCGGCACACCGGTGACGACCCCACCGGCTGAACACTACCTTGCCCTGCAGCGGGGCGTAACCAACGGCATTCTGGTCGGTGCCACCAGCATGGAGTCCCGCAAACTGTATGAAGTCCAGAAGTACCTGACCCTGGTCACCCAGTCCTGGCCCATTCACCTGCTTACCGCCAACCCCAAGAAATTGGCGGCACTGCCCTCCGACCTGCAGAAGATCGTCCGGGACGAGGCAAAGGCCCTGGAAAAGTGGGTGTCGGAAAGCCAGACGGCTGAAGACAAGAAGGCTATCGAAAAGATGAAGTCGGCCGGAATTCAGGTCCATACCGTTCCCAGCAGTGAATTCGCGAACTGGCGGGCCAAATTCGCCGGCGTGTGGGACAAGTACACCCAGAGCGCCGGCCCACGGGGCAAGGAGTTGCTGGAACTGGTCACAAAGGCCCAGTAACCGCTGTCTCCCGCCGACCGGACACGGTGGGCCGGGCCAGGGTGCCGCTGGCCGGCCGTGTCCCCGGCGGGTTGATGGTCAAGGGGGTTTCAACCTTGGGTGCAGCATTGGACCGGTGGCTGGAGAAAGTTCAGTTTTCCTGCTACGTACTGTCCGGCATCGCGGTGGCGGCAATGACCGCCATGATCACACTGGACGTGATTCTCCGGTCTGCTTTCAACATCAGCGTGGGGTGGCTGGCCGATATCCCCGTCTTCCTGAACATCGCCATGGCCTTCCTTTCCATCGCCTATGTGTTTCGGTGCCAACGCCTGATCGTGGTCGATCTGCTGTTTGACCGCTTCCCACCGCGGGTGCGCCTGCTTTGCCGGCTGTTAACGTTGGTGATGGCCGAAGGGTTCTTCCTGGTCCTGCTCTGGAAAGGCTTCACCGTGGCGGCCAACTCATACCAGCTCGGGAACATTTCGTACACGTCTGTCAAGGTGCCCATGTTTCTGCCCCAGGCCGTTGTACCCCTGGGCGCCTTCCTGTTGGCCTGCGAAGGCCTGGCCCAACTGATTAAAACGGCGCAGGAGTTGTTCGGGGTGGGCCGCACCGCCGGTTAAAGTCTCGCATTAGAAAGGGGAAGCACCCGCTTGGAGTACGTCCTCGCCGTTGGCAGCCTTGTAGCGCTCATGGTGCTAGGGCTTCCCGTCGCTTTTGCCTTGGGCGTCACGGCCGTGGTGATGTTGGTCATCCACACGGGTGATGTGCAAAGCACGACCCAATTGGCCATTGCGGCTTATAAATCTGTTGACTCCTTTGTACTTCTGGCGTTGCCCCTGTATGTACTTATGGGTGAGTCGTTTGCCAGCGGCGGCATCAGCCAACGGCTGTTCAACGGCGCCTCGGCTTTTACCCGCCACTACCGGGCCGGGCTGGGGATTGCCACGACCCTTAGTTGTGGGCTGTTTGCCGCCATTTCCGGGTCCAGCATGACCAACGCCGTTTCTCTGGGGCGCATTGCCATTCCGGAAATGCGGGCACGCGGCTACGGTAAGGGCCTCGCTGCCGGGCTGATCGCCAGCGGCGGCACGCTGGGGATGTTAATCCCCCCGAGCCTGGCGTTTATCCTCTACAGTGCGCTGACGGACACTTCAGTGAAGGATTTGTTCGCGGCCGGCATTGTCCCCGGTGTGATTCAGGTGCTGGTGACCCTGGGGTATCTGTGGTTCGTCGCCAGGGTACCTCCGCCCCTGCCGGCCCTGAAGTGGCCGGAACGCCTGCGGGCCCTGGGCCAGGCGGGGACTGCCCTCTTCCTGCCCGTCTTCGTGCTGGGTGGCATCTATGGCGGCATCTTTTCTGCCGAAGAGGCGGCGGCGGTGGGTGCTGTCTATGTACTGGTGATCAACTTCTTTGTTTACCGGAGCATGAACCTGCGGGAATTCTGGACCATGTTGCTCAGAACGGTCGAAACCACGATTCGTCTGGTGGGGATCGTGATCGGCTCATCTCTTTTGGGCCATGTTCTGACGGTGCTGCAGATCCCGCAGAAACTGACGGCCGGCGTGGTGGCCATGCAGGTAGCGCCCATAGTGGTGCTGATCCTGATCATGCTGGTGCTGGCGATCCTGGGTATGTTCCTGGACGCCATCTCCATTACCCTGATTACCATTCCCATCATTTATCCAGTGATTACGGCGCTGGGCTTTGACCCGGTCTGGTTCGGGGTGCTGCTGGTCATGAACCTGGAACTGGCCATGATCACGCCGCCGGTGGCCATGAATTTGTTTGCCGTCATGAGCATCACTGACGATCTGAGTACAGCCGAAATGTGGCGGGGGATCTGGCCTTACGTTGGGGTGTCGCTTGTGACCCTCGCCATAGTGATGGCGTTCCCCGCCCTGGCCACCTGGTTACCGGCCCTGGCTCACTAAGTTCAGCGCTGGGCGGGGGCGAACATGGGCGCCCCCGCCATCGATTTTGTGCGGGTAGCCCAGTTCGTAGGAGGCAAATCGATGCGCATGACCATCGGCCGGTTGACCGGCCGTGTTGACGAGGTCATGGTGGAGACCCGCCGGCTGGAGGCTGCCACCAAGGATGAAATGCAGGCCCTTTTGGGTTATCTGTTGACAACGGCGGATCTGTACAAGAGGGACTTTGCCAGGGCCAAGCTGAACGCCGACGACGCGCTGGCCCGAATCCAGGAGCGGGTCCGCAGCGATGAAGGCAAGCAAACGCTGGCTGAGGTTGAACAGGTCAAACATGCCTTTGATGAGATCGGCAATGCCATCCTGGAGCGCCAGACATTTACCCGCGAAGAGACGATTCAGATCGCCGGCGAGCAGATGCGGATGCCGCGCCAGGAGCTTGTCCGCGTCGTTGAGGAACTCATTACGTTTGAAGGGAAACTGGTACAGCAGGGGCGGGCCGACGCCCATGGGCTGGCCGCCCGAACCCGGGTCTGGACCCTGCTCTCGACGGCGGCGGCAGTCCTGTTGGGGGCGGGCATTGCCCTGTACCTGACCCGCAGATCGTCCGACCGCTGCGGCAGGTGGCGGCCACGGCCCGGCGGCTGACGGAGGGAGACCTGGCGGTCGATGAACTGCCGGTCCGCACGGCCGATGAAGTGGCCGACACGGCAGCGGCCTTCAATCAGATGGTGCAGAATCTGCGCCGGCTGATCCAGGGGGTGACTGCGTCCACCCATACCGTGGGGTCTGCCGCTGAATCCCTGTCGGCTGCTTCCCATCAGTCCGTTGGCGGCGCCAGGGAAGTGGCGCAGGTGATAGACCAGATCGCCGGCGGCGCCGCCGAGCAGGCCCGCTCCAGCCACGAGGCGCTGAACATCATCGGGCAGGTGCACGAGACGATCCAGCAAATTGCCGGCGGTGCCGAGCAATCGGCCGCCGATGTTCAGCAGGCGGCAGAACGACTGGCTGAAGTGGCCGCGGGCATGGACGGAGTGGTGGCCAACTCCCGGGTCGTAGCCGACAGCACCGGAAGGTCGGCGGCGACCGCCCGCAGCGGTGCCAAGGTGGTGGGGCGCACCGTGGCCGGTATGCAGCGGATCCGCCAGGCCGTGGGGGAGTCGGCCGGCCGTATCCGCGACCTGGAGCAGCTTTCGGCCCAGATCGGGGAGATCACCGGGGTGATTGCCGACATGGCTGACCAGACCAACCTGCTCGCCCTGAACGCCGCCATTGAGGCAGCCCGGGCCGGGGAGCACGGCCGTGGCTTTGCGGTTGTGGCCGACGAAGTACGGAAACTGGCCGAACGGTCAGCGACCTCATCCCGGGAAATCAGCAAACTGATCAACACCATCCAGGCGCGCTCGGCTGCAGCCGTACAGGCGATGGACGCCGGTACCGATGAGGTGGAAGCCGGCAGCCGTCTGGCCGGCGAGGCAGGGCAGGCCTTGCAGGAGATTCTGGCCATGACTGAAGGAGCGGCGCTTGATGTTCAGGGCATTGCCGCCACCGCCCGGCAATTACGGGCCGACGTGGAGCAGGTGGTGAAGACCTTTGACGTGGTGGCAGCGGTGACCGAGGAAAATACCGCCGCCACCGTGGAAATGGCAGCGGCGGCTACACAGGTGACCCAGACCATGCAGCGGATGGCAGCAGTGGCCCAGGCCAACGCAGCCGCGGCGAAGGAGGCATCGGCGGCGGTGGAGGAACTGAACGCCGCCGCCGATGAGGGGGCTTCATCGGCTCAGAGCCTGGCGGCCGTTACCCGGGACCTACAGCAGCAGATGGTCTGGTTCCGGGTCTGAAGCCTACTGGCTCACGAAGCGGCGCTCCAGTTCCTGGTGCCGGGGCAGACCTACCAGGCCGGTAAACTCGGTGAAGGTGAGCATGCGGTCCTCGAGCCCCCGGGAGGTCCCGGTTTCCTTCAGGTGGCGCAAGGTCGCCAGCAGGGAGTGGGCGGCGGCGAAGATGGCGGTGACGGGGAAGGCGATCAGGCGGAAGCCGATGGCCTGCAATTCCGCCACCGGCAGCAGCGGGGTGCGCCCGTTCTCGACCATATTGGCCATGAGCGGGTGGTCGGGGAAGGCTGCCGCCAGTTGCTTCAACTCGTCCACCGACTCGGGCGCCTCTACAAAGATCACGTCTGCGCCCGCTTCGGCGTAGCGCTGGCCTCGGGCAATGGCCTCCGCCAGGCCGAGGGGGCCGCGGGCATCCGTCCGGGCGATGATCACCAGATCCGGGTCCCGCCGGGCCGCCACCGCGGCGCGGATCTTCTGCACTTGTTCCGCGGCCGGAATGACCTGCTTGCCCTGCATGTGTCCGCAACGCTTGGGCCAGACCTGGTCTTCCAGCATGATGCCGGCCACCCCGGCCCCTTCCAGCTCCTCGACGGTGCGGATCACATTCAGCGGATTTCCGTAACCGGTATCGGCATCAGCCACGACAGGCAGAGAAACGGCACGGACCATATTTTTCGCCACCCCGGCCACCTCGGTCAGGGTGGTCAGGCCGTAGTCGGGCCGGCCAAGCAGGCTGGCGGCGGCACCGAAACCGGTCAGGAAAACCGCCTCGAAACCGGCCGCCTCCACGGCCACGGCAGACAGGGCATCATAAGCTCCGGGGGTAACGACACCGCCGGGGCGGGAGAGCAGATGGCGGAGCTGGGTGGTACGTTTCATTTTGGCGGGACTCCCTTCTCAGTACAGTTCTCCTTAGGATTCGACCTGCCGCCGGGGACTCCTCGCCGAGCAGGATACCGGCCTACGCAAGGGGAATCATTCCTACGTTGATTTGCTGGTGGGATTTATTGAACAGGGGTGGATCAAATGGCACTGGACCTCAATTTACCGGTGGGATTGGAAGGCTACGTCTCCGGGGTGGTGGGCGCCCTGGATTTTGGCCGTGAGCGCCTGAAAACCACCATTGCCAAGTTGCAGCCGAATCACCTGAGGGAAACGCCCCTTGGTTTCACAAACAGCGTGGCCACCCTGGTCGTCCACATCTGTGCCTCTGAGATCAAGTTTGCCTGCCTGCTCACCGGTGTCGCCGTGCCGGATGATCTGAAGGCGGAGTTCCTGCTGGACCAGCCGCAGAGTCCGCTGCCGATGGCGGAAGGGGAAACCGCCGAGACCCTGGCGGCCAAAATGGGCAAGTCCCGGGCCGTGCTCCTGAACGCTCTGCAGGGCCTGCAGGCTGCCGACCTGCAGCGGGAGGTGGTGTTGGGTAAGGCCGGGCCGGTGACGGTGCGCTGGGCTCTGTCCCTGCTGCCGCACCACCAGGGGCTGCACATGGGGCACATCCAGATGCTCCTGACCCAGTTGGCGCCTCCTGGTTACATGTAGCGGTGGTGGCGGCGGCCCCGCTCAGCAGCCAGGCCAGTGCAGACTCCAGGCCGGGCTCAGTGGGCCGGGCGCCGCCGCCGTCTGCCTGCGGCCCCTGTACAGCCAGTGCATACCACCAGAGCGCGCATAACCACCGGGCCAGTTCCGCCAGGCCCGTTTCTTTGGCAATTTGTCCATCCGCCTGCGCCGGGAGCAGTGCCCGCCGCACCACCCCCAGGAGCCGGCCCGGAAACGGTGACGGCGGCTCCCATGGCCGGGGGTGACGGGGCGGGCGCTTGGACCTGACCCCTTCGGCGGCAGCCAGCAGCCACAGATCCCCTTCGGCCTGCAGTTCCCCGCACAGCCCCATGAGCACCTGCTGTACCCCGGCCAGCCCCGGTTCGGCCGGGGCATTACTCCGCGCTGGGCGCCGGGCAAAGGCGGCGGCTCTGCCGTCCAGCCGGTGCCCGCTGAGGTATGCCACATGCTCCCGACACGCTGCCAGCAATTCGGCCTTCAGCCCGAAGTACTTATAAATGGTCGTGCGGCCGATACCCGCCCGGGCCGCCACTTCCTTGACGGTGAACCGGCGCGGGCCCACCTCGGCGACCAGGGCGGCGGCAGCGTCAAGAACTTTTGGCCGCATCTCGTCCCGCCACTGGTGTCGGCGGGGCACGATCTCATCATAGTTGTAGGGAATCCAGTTGCCCTTGCGGCCACTGTACCGGTGCATGCGGGGCACCTCCATGGGGGGGCTTTTCCAGACGCCGCGCCGTTCGAGAACACGTGTTCGCCAACGGCGCGGCACTAGAATACCACCCCCACCGCCGGGGTGTCAACCATAATATGGCAATACGGGCAGGCTATGCCTTTGATCCGTTACGCCTGAGCCGACCCGAGCAAATGACCCTCCAGGAACCCAGTGATGACCCGGAACGCCTTCAGCATGTTGCTGCGCTTGGCCAGGCCGTGGCCCTCATCGGGGAAGACCAAATACTCCACCTGCCGGCCCAGTTCGCGCAGCCGGTCCACCATCTGGTCGGATTCAGCCTGAACCACCCGCGAGTCATTGGCCCCCTGCACCATCAGCAGCGGGCAGCGCAGATGGTTGGCATAGGTGATGGGAGAGCGGGAGAGGAGGAAATCCCGGTCTTCATCGGCGTCACCGACCAGTTCCTTCATGATTGGCTGCCAGTACAGCGGCACACTGCGGACAAAGGTCACCAGGTTGGTCGGCCCGCACACGGCGACGGCGCAGGCCCAGTATTGGGGCAGACGGGTAGCGGCGCTCAGGGTGGCAAACCCGCCAAAGCTGCCGCCCCACACGGCCACCCGCTGCGGATCCACCCAGTCCAGCTCCTGAAGGTAACGAGCGCAGACTTCAATGTCTTTCAGTTCATCGCCGCCCCAGTCCCGGTGGATACGTTTCTGGTAGGCACTGCCGAACCCGGTACTGCCGCGAATATTAGGAGCCAGCACGGCAATCCCGCGGCTGAGCAGGTACTGGTAGAAACCACCACAGGTGTAATTGGGCCGCTCCTTCCCCTCCGGCCCACCGTGAATCGAGAGCACCGCCGGTATTCGCCCGCCCGGTGCACTTGTCCGTGGCCGGTACAGCCAGGCCGGCACCGGCAGGCCGTCGAAGCTGGGGATAGTCACCAGTTCCGGTGCCAGGAACACCTCATCCGGCAGACGGCCGAGCATGGCATCGGTGACCTGGCGCAACTGCACCGGCTCCAGGTCGGCCACGAATACGGCATCGGCCCGGCGGTAACTGCTCATCCGCAAAAAAAGCCGGCGATGCCTGTCGGCCGGTGCAAACACAACCTGCGTGATGACCCCGGCCGGCAGATCCGGCAGTGGCAGGTCGTAGCGGGCCAGGTCGGTAAAGTCACGGCCGTCGTCGGTGTTTCCCCCTTGCCGGGTCCACCAGCCAGATGTCCTGATTGGTGTTGGCATAGGCCTGTAACACCAGCAACCGACTGCCGGTCGGGGCCCAGCCGCCAGGGGCGAAGATACCGCCGCCGCTGCAGACCAACTGCGGGGTGTCGGTCTGCAGATCCCATACGCAGGCGTCCATTTCTGCGGGAGTGCGGGCGTTGCCGCGGCCAGCCGTCCGGGCCGGAAAGCAGATAAAGCTGTGTTTGTTCATCTCCGTCCGGATCGGCGATCAGGGCGGTGTGGTGGCCGCTGCTTCCTACCCGCCAGTTCAATGGGTGACTTTCCGTTCAACGAGGCGGCTCCAACCTACAAACACGGAAACTCCCACCGGTAGGTTCGGTGGGAGTTTCCGTCCGGAGTACCCGGCGCTAGAGCGACGTGGGCACCGGGTCCGGCGTTGCGTGAATGGTGGGCATCAGCGCATACCCACCGGTTGCCGTCTCCAGCGGCACCCCAGTGGCAGGCAACACCGCTTCCTCCGGCATAGGCTCGGTGGCCGGGGGCGGCTCGGTGCTCCGAGACGAACGGGTCCGGTCCCGGCGGTGGTGGGTCCTGGGCGGCGCGGCCACCGGCGGCATGGCCACCGGTGGCCGCGCCGCCGGGACGATGGGCAGCAGGTAATTCCCAGTCGCCACCGGAATCCCAGTCGACGTTAGCAGCGGGAGCACGAATACAGGAGTGTAATGCGCAACCGGGGGCTGCTGGTACGCCGCCAGCGGGTAATAGGTGCCCGGCTGAAAGTAAAGGCCCTGCCGTGCCAGGGATGGCAGGGCGGGCCAGGCCCGCTGAGAGTAACCGGTCCACGCCATGCAGCCTGTCAATGCGATCCCTCCAGGACGATGCTTCACCCCATCGTACGCACGCATGGCTTTTGTGGTCGCCGACCGAGCGTCCCGGCGAGCCTACATACCGTCCCGGACCAGAACCACCAGCAGATTGCCCGGCCCGTGCACCTTGCGCACCAGCACATGCTCGATATCGGCCGTTTTACTCGGGCCGGTGATCAGGTTCAGCGAAGACGGGACCTCACCCGCCGCGGCCAGGGCGCTAAGGTCCCGGAAGAGGGCGGCGATGCTGGGCAGGACCCGGTCTGCGGGCACCACGGCAATGTGCAGCGGCGGCAACAGGCTCACGCAGCGCGGGCGTCCGGGCCCGCTCATGAGCGCCAGCGTACCCGTCTCGGCCACGGCGGCATCGGCGCCGGTTATACCGGCCCCGGCCCGGGCGGCAGCCGCGTGCAGATCATCTGCCGTCACACCGGGGCCGGCGGCCAGCCAGCGGATGCCTTCCCGGCCGGCCGCCGCCGGCAGTCCGAGTTGCTCCAACCAGGGGGTGGCCCAGGCCACCACTTCGGTCACGCCGTACTCCCGCAGGGCGGCCACCACGGCCTGCACCGCCGCCGCCGGACCATCGGCCACCACAACCTGGCCGGCCACCCCCTGCAGGGCCTGGACAAACTGCTCCGTCAGAGCCTCGGTTTTCACTTCATTCAACCTCCCGCTCCAGATCGGCCCAGCGCTCACGCAGGGAACTGGCTGCCGGGGCCGGGAAGTCCCGTCCGCCGCCCCAGGCCGCCAGGGGGCCGGGCAGCCAGGTCAAGTAGCCGTTCCGGCTCCAGGGGCGGGCCAGCAGCCGGAGTAGCCAGAGGCTGCAGCGGTAGCGGCCGGGAGCCGACCAGGTCCAGGCCCAGAGCCGGAACAGCATCCGCTCCCAGAACGGCACCAACCGGGCCTGTACCCGCTCGGCCCGCTGCTCCCGGATCAGGTGGGGGAGGGGGATCTGCATCGGGCAGGCTTCGGCGCAGGCGCCGCACAGGCTGCAGGCATCCAGCAACTCGCCAGCCTGCTCCAGCCCCTGCAGCAGGGGGGTGATCACTACCCCGATGGGACCGCTGTACACCGACCCGTAGCCGTGACCGCCCCCGACCTGCCGGAAGACCGGACAGGCATTCAGGCAGGCCCCGCAGCGGATACAGCGCAGGGCATCCTGGTACGGGCTGTTCAGCAGACGTTTGCGCCCGGCATCCAGTACCACCACATGCAGTTCTTCCGGGCCGCCAATCTCGCCGGGCCGGCGCGGGCCGGTAATGGCGCTGACATAGGCGGTAATGTCATGCCCCGAGGCGGAGCGGGGCAGCAATTCAATGAACGCGTCCAGGTCGGCCCAGGAAGGTACCAGCTTCTCCAGCCCGATCAGGGTGATCATCACTCTGGGCACGCTGGTCACCATGCGGCCGTTGCCCTCGTTCGTCACCAGCACAACGGTGCCGGTTTCGGCAATCCCGAAGTTGGCACCGGTAATGCCAACATCGGCCGCAAGGAACTTTTCCCGCAACACGCGCCGGGCCACCGCCGTCAGGGCTTCCGGATCGGTGGTTGTGATGGGTTCGCCCAGGCGGTCGGCGAACAGGTCGGCCACATCGTGGCGGGTCAGGTGAATGGCCGGCCCGACGATGTGCGCCGGTGCCTCGCCGCGCAGTTGCACAATGTACTCGCCCAGGTCGGTTTCCACGACTTCGATCCCGGCCGCTTCCAGGGCCGGGTTCAGGTGGATCTCTTCTGAAACCATCGACTTGGACTTCACCACCAGCCGGGCGTTGTGCTGGCGGGCAATGGCCAGCACATGGGCCACTGCCTCAGCAGCGGTGGCGGCGAAGTGCACCTGGCCGCCGCGCTCCTGCACGGCACGGGTAAACTGGCCCAGGTAGCGGCTATGGTCGTTCATTACCTGTTCCTTGGCCGCCCGGGCCCGGTCCCGCAAATTCTGTAGGCGGCCTTGCCCCGCCAGCTTGGCCCACTGGCGCAGGCGGCCGAAAAAGGCATTATCGGTCGCCCCGGCCACCGCCTTGCGCTTGGGCAGGTTGCCCAGTTCCCGGCTGATCCGTTGCCGCAGTTCCTGACTCATCGGCCGCTCACCCCCGCACCGCTCCGCCGGCCGGCCGGCCGGGTGGCCTGATCCAGCAGTTGGGCCAGGTGCAGAATGCGGGTGCCGCCGCCAGTACGGTTCAGCCGCCCCTGCAGGTGCATCAGGCAGGCACTGTCGGCCCCCACCAGGTACTCGGCGCCGGTGGCCTTCACGTCGGCCAGCTTGTCGTCGGCCATGGCCACCGCCACTTCCGGCAGCTTCACCGAGAAGGTGCCGCCAAATCCACAGCACAGATCAGGCCGCGCCATCTCCCGGCGCTCCAGGCCCGCCACCTGGTCCAGCACGGCCTGGGGCTCCTCCCGTACCCCCAGTTCCCGGGTCATGTGGCAGGAACTCATATAGGTAACGCTGCCGTTGAACCGGGCCGCCAGTTGGCTCAGGTCCACCTTCAGCACCCGGACCAGAAACTCGCTCAACTCGTACGTCTTCCCGGCCAGGGCCCGGGCCTCTGCCTGCAGGGCCGGCTGGTTGGCAAACAGGTTGGGGTAGACGGTGCGGATCATCCCGGCGCAGGAACCCGAGGGTGTCACCACATACTCGCTATGAGCAAAGGCACGGACCAGGGCACCCGCCATTTGCTCCGCCTCCGGCCGGTGGCCGCTGTTCCAGGCCGGCTGACCGCAACAGGTCTGGCCGGGCGGGTAGTCCACCGTACAACCCAGCCGCCGCAGGACTCGGACGGTGCTTTCACCGACCTCGGGAAAGAACGTATCCACCAGACAGGTTGCAAAAAGGGAGACCCGCATTTGTAAGTGCACCGCCTGGGCTTCAGGAATTTTTGGTCATAGTACCGATTTAGCAAGAGTATATCACGCAAAACCTCCGTACTGTGCGGGTCTTCTCAGGTTCTAAAGTTAAATCCGACGCCGGTGGCGAGTTCTAATTTTAAGAACATAGCCATCTAAAACTCTGTTTGTGCAGCAACCCGAAAACCCGAAAACCCGCATCAATAGCCGGTGTCAGCATTGGCACGGGCCTTGCTTATATATCTGGGCAGACAGGAGGTGATGGGGTGGCTGAACGCACCCCGGTGGTCATCTCCGCCGCCGAAGCGGCTGCCCGTATCCCTGACGGCGCCGTGATTGGCATTGGCGGATTCGTGACGAGCAACAAGCCCATGACCCTGCTGCGTGAACTCATGCGCCAGCGCCGGCGCAACCTTACCCTGGTAGCGGCCGGCAGCCTCGAAGTCGACATGCTTCTGGGCCTGGAATTGGTCGAGCGGCTGATCACGCCCTACTGCGGCGCCGAGTCTGTCGCTCCGGTCTGCCCCATCTTCGGCGCCCGGGCCGGCCGCCAGGTGCGGCTCGAAGATCTGGACCTGGGCACCCTGGGTGCCATGCTGCGGGCCCAGACCATGGGCATTCCCTTCATGCCGGTGGCCGGACCGGTGGGCACCGCTTTTCCGGAGCGCACCCCGCTCCTGCAGCCGCTGCCGAACCCCTTCGGCGGGCCGGACCTGTACGCCGCCAAGGCGCTGGAGCTGGACGTGGCTCTGATCCATGCCGGCCAGGCCGACGCCTACGGCAACGTGCAGCACCTGGGGGCAACCTTCATCGACCAGATGCTGGCCCGGGCCGCCAAACAGGTGATCGTCCAGGTAGAAAAGCTGGTCCCCAACGAGGTCATCCGCAAGCAGCCGGAAGCCACCACTCTGCCGGCCGCCCTGGTCAGCGCCGTGGTCGTGGCCCCGTACGGCGCCCATCCGTTCGCCTCCCACAGTGCACACGTGTTTGACGAAAAGCACCTGAAAGAGTTTGCTGCGGCCGGCAAGGCCCTCACCGCCGGCGACGGCACCGCCTTCAACGAGTACGTGGCCCGTTACATTGACGGTCCGGCGGACCACACCCAGTACCTGGAGCAGGTCGGGGTCCAGCGCCTGCTCAGCCTGGCACTGGAGGGGGGTGCCAAATCATGAGCGACGCCAGCCCAAAGGAAACAGCGGCTGTGTTTATCAGCCGCCAGATCCACAACAGCGAATACATTTCCCTTGGCACCAACCTGCCTGTGCCCACGGCGGGGGTCCTGCTGGCTCACCTGACCCACGCTCCCGACATCAAGCTCAATGTCATGAACTACTTCACCAACCTCTCCGGCATTGACCGCTTTGAAGACCTGAACCAGGTGGCCAGCCCCAAGGCGGGCAAGTGGGCCGAGGCGATCATGTCGCTGGAGCAAATGTTTGACGCCGTCGTGCACATGGACCTGTGTTTCGCCGGCGGCATGCAGGTCGACCGCTACGGCAACATGAACCTGCTCGGGGTCGGCGAAGGCCCCGGCGGCTGGAAGGTCCGGGGGCCGGGGCCGGTGGGTACGGCCAGCGTCATGGCCGGAGTCAAACGCTTCGTTATTTACACCAACGACCACTCACCCCGCACCCTGGTCGAAAAGTGCCAGTACGTGTCAGCGGTAGGATGGCACCAGGGCGGCGCCGATGCCCGGACCAAACTGGGCTTCAAGGGCGGCGGACCGGTCTGGTGCATTACCCCCAGGGCGGCCTTCGACTTCGACCCGGAAACGAAGGAAATGCGCCTGCGCTACATCTTCAGCGGCACCGTGGAGGAAACGGTGGCGCAAATGGGCTTCAAGCCCGCCATCGCCCCCGATGTCTGCGCCGCCCCGGCGCCGACCGCCGAAGAACTCACCACGCTGCGGACCCGGGTAGACCCGGCGGGATTCCTGCGCCGGAACTGACCGGTGACTGTTTCAGGAGGTAGAACAACAGCATGGCCGATGACGTACGCAAGGCAGCGGAACAGCGCTGGCGGGCGGAAAACAAGCCCGAGAGCCTGAAGCCGGTCACACTGCCGACGGGGGTCGAGGTGAAGCCGTACTACGGCCCCAATGACTGGTCGCCTTCGTCCCAGGAGTACATGGACAAGGTCGGGTTGCCCGGGGAGTACCCCTTCACCCGTGGCGTGCACCCGCTCATGTACCGGACCCGGGGCTGGACCATGCGCCAGTACGCCGGTTTCGCCACGGCGGAGGAAACGAACCAGAACTATCGGGAACTGCTGGCTCAGGGAGCCGGCGGCCTGTCGGTAGCCTTTGACCTGGTCACCCAGATGGGCTACGACTCCGACGAACCGGATTACGCCCACGAGGTTGGCCGGGTCGGGGTGGCCATCGACTCCCTGGCGGACTTCGAGACCCTGTTCAGCGGCATCCCCCTCGACAAGGTAAGCACCTCGTTTACCATCAACGCCGTCACCAACAACATGCTCGCCATGTACCAGGCGGCAGCGGAAAAGCAGGGGGTCGCCCCCGAGAAGCTGATGGCCACGGTCCAGAACGACAACCTGAAGGAATACATCGCCCGGGGCGCCTTCATCTTCCCCCTCAGGGCCCAGCTCAAGATGGTGGGCGACACCATCGAGTACACGGCCAGACACATGCCCAAGAGCGTGCCGGTGAGCATCTGCGGTTACCACATCCGGGAAAGCGGCGCCAATGCCGCCCAGGAAGTGGCCTACAGCTTCCTGAACGCCGCCGAGTATATCCAGGAAGCCCTGAACCGGGGGCTGGATATTGACGCCTTCGCCTCCCGCCTGAGCTTCAACATGGTATCCCATATGAACCTGTTTGAAGAAGTGGCCAAGTTCCGGGCCGCCCGGCGGATCTGGGCCAAGCTGCTCAAGGACCGCTTCGGTGCCAAGAGCACCAAGAGCATGAAGTGGCTGTTCTTCGCCGGCACCGGCGGCAGCACCCTCACCCGCCAGCAGCCGGACAACAACATCATCCGTGGCACCATCGAGTGCCTGGCGCTGGTCCTGGGCGGGGTGCAGTCCGTCACCGTCAACACCAAGGACGAGGGCCACATGATCCCCAGCGAGAAAGCCAAACTCATCGCCCTGCGCACCCAGCAGATCATCGCCCTGGAGTCCGGCGCGGCCGACACCGTCGACCCGCTGGCCGGCTCCTACTTCGTGGAAAACCTCACCGATCAAATGGAAGCCGCCATCTGGCAGCATATCCAGGAAATCGACCGCCGGGGCGGCATGGCCAGGTGCATCGAGGAAGGCTTCGTGCAGAAGCAGATCCTGTCTGAGGGCATCAAGTGGCAGCGCCAGATCGACAGCGGTGAACGGCCGCTGGTGGGCGTGAACTGTCTGCAGGTGGAAGAGGAAGATCCCGATGACCTGTTCGAGCACGACACCCATGCCGTCGAGCGGCAGGTGGCGAAGCTGAAGGCCCTGAAGGCGGGCCGTGACAACGAGCGGGTCGAGCGCACGCTGCGGGAACTGGCCGATGTCGGCCGGGAAGGCGGCAACACCATGTACCCGATGCTGGAGGCGGTGCGGGCCTACGCCACCGTCGGCGAGATTACGAAGGTGCTCAAGAGCGTGTACGGGGAGTTCAACGAGCCCCTGAACGTGTTTTGATCCCCGGACAAGGGAGGCCTTGCCATGAGTGACCCAGTACGGCGGTCGGCACCGCTCCGGGTGCTGGTTGCCAAGCCCGGACTCGACGGGCACGACCGTGGCGCCAAAACGGTTGCCAAGGCGCTGATGGATGCAGGCATGGAAGTGATCTACACCGGCCTGCACCGTACGGTGCAGCAGGTCGTGACCATGGCCGTCCAGGAAGACGTCGACGTGATCGGTCTGAGCTACCTGAACGGCACCCATCTACAGTACACCCTGCAGATCATCGATCTGCTCAAGGCCGAGGGCCACGGCGACCAGATGGTCGTCTGTGGCGGCATCATCCCCAAGGCGGATGTGCCCAAGCTCCAGGCCATGGGCGTAGCCCAGGTGTTCCTGCCCGGCACCTCGCTGTCGGAGCTGGTGACGTACCTGGAAAACAACCGTCCCGAACGCAGCTAAGAATTCGTACCCCAGGGGGAGGCAGCGCCAGGTGAGAATTGGCATCGATGTGGGCGGCACCTTCACCGACGTGGTGATGGTGGATGATACCACCGGCCGCTTCTACTTTACCAAGACTTCAACGACCCGTCCCGATCTCTGGAAGGGGACCTTGAACGGGATTGAAAAGATCCTGGGCATCGCCGGTGCCACCATTCAGGATGTAGACTATGTGGTTCACGGCACCACCATCGGCACCAACGCCCTGATTGAGCGCAAGGGGGCCCGTACGGGCCTGCTGACCACCGCCGGCTTCGTCGACGTGTTGGAAATCGGCCGGGTGCAGCGGCCGGGCGCCGCCCTGTACAACATCTTCATTGATAATCCGATGCCGGTGGTGGCGCGTTACCTGCGCCGGGGCATCCC
This sequence comes from Clostridia bacterium, assembly GCA_036676195.1. Lineage (GTDB taxonomy): Bacteria > Bacillota > Sulfobacillia > Symbiobacteriales > ZC4RG38 > JAKFDK01. Next base: position 55,963 of record JAKFDK010000022.1, read on the forward strand.
CGAACGGGTGGGTTCCCGCGGCCAGATCATCACTCCGCTGGATGAGGAAGCCGTCCGCCGGGAAGTCCGCTACCTGAAGTCCCAGGAAGTGGAGTCTATCGCCGTCTGCTACCTGTTCGGCTTCATGAACCCGGTCCACGAGCGGCGCACCGCCGAAATCATCCGCGAAGAGTTCCCCGAGTGCTTCTTCTCCCTGGCCAGCGAGATTTCGCCGGAATTCCGGGAGTACGAGCGCACCAACACCACCGCCGTCAACGCCTACCTGCAGCCGGTCATGAAGCGGTACCTGGAGCGGCTGGAGTCTGAGCTGAAGGCCAAGTACGGCACCATTGACCTGCGCATCATGCAGGCTTCCGGTGGCACCATGACGGTGGAAGCGGCCAAGACCCTGGCGGTGAACACCGTCAACTCCGGTCCGGCCGGCGGTGCCCTGGCGGCGGCCTACATCGGCCAGATCGCCCGTTCCAAGAAGATCATCGGTGTGGACATGGGCGGCACCAGCTACGACATCGGCCTGATCGATGAGGGCGTGCCCCGCACCACCAACGAGAACAAGTTCGAGGGCCTGCCGCTGAAAATCCCCATGCTCGACGTGGACAGCATCGGCGCCGGTGGCGGCTCCATTGCCTGGATCGACGCCGGCGGCAGCCTGAACGTCGGCCCGCAGAGCGCCTCCAGCTTCCCCGGCCCGGCCTGCTACGGCCGGGGCGGCGAAAAGCCCACCGTAACCGACGCCAACCTGGTGCTGGGCCGGCTGAACCCGGACTACTTCCTGGGCGGCGAAATGTCGCTCGACGCCGAAAAGGCCCGCACCGCCATCCGGGTCCATATCGCTGAACCCATGGGCATGTCTGTGGAAGAAGCCGCCGCCGGGGTCATCCGGGTGGTCAACGCCAAGATGGCCAAGGGTATTGCCACCAACAGCGTGGAAAAGGGCTTCGACGTGCGTGAGTTCGCCCTGGTCTCCTTCGGCGGCGCCGGCTCCGTGCATGCGGCTGACCTGAGCGCCGACATGGGCATCAAGACCGTGGTAGTACCACCCCTGGCCGGCAACCTGTCTGCCTTCGGCCTGCTGGTGGCCGACGCCCGGCACGACTTCGTTGCGACCCGGGTAGTTCCGGTCACCCAGGCCGACCCGGCCGACCTGACCGCCGCCTACCGGGAAATGGAAAACACCGGCATCGAGCGTCTGAAGGAAGAACGCTTCCGGATTGAAGACATCGGCCTGATCTGGAGCGCCGATCTGCGTTACGAGGGCCAGGGCTACGAACTGAACGTACCGGTGGACCGGCGTACCCTCACCCAAGAGGACCTGGGCGTACTGCTCGAGCGCTTCCACGCCCTCCATATGAAGCGCTACGCCTACGCCTCCAAGGATGAGCCGGTACAGTTCGTGAACCTGCGGGTCGCCGCCATCGGCCAGACCCCCCAGGTCTGCCTCCAGCGGGAGGAGATGGGTCCCGCCGACGCCGCCTCCGCCGTCAAGAATCACCGCCCGATTTACTGGGAAGGCCAGGGGTATGTGCAAACGCCCGTCTACGAGCGTGACCTGCTGGCCCCGGGCATGGTCCTGGAAGGCCCGGCCGTGGTCGAGGAGAAGATCTCAGCCCTGACAGTGCCGCCGGGTACCTCGGCCCACATCGACGAGTACCGCAATATTATCCTGACGGTGGGGTGAGAGCTGTGGCAGCGCAGCCGCATGTAACGGTAGACCCGATTACCACACAGGTGATCCGATACGCTCTGGAGCAGATCGCCGACGAAATGGGCCGGGCCATGGTCCGCACCGCCCGCTCGACGATCATCAAGGAAATCGAAGATATCTCCTGCGCCGTGTTCGACGCCGAAGGGCGCACCGCCGCCCAGGCGCACCATGCCCCCATGCTCCTGACCGGGTTCGAGATCACCATGGCGCAGGTACTGAAGGAATTCCCGGCTGAAACGCTGGAAGACGGCGACATCATCGTCTCCAACGACCCCTACCGGGGCGGCCAGCACATCATGGATGTGCAGACCTTCGCCCCCGTGATCCTGGATGGCAAGGTGGTTGGCTGGGTCGCCACCATCGCCCACCATCAGGACATGGGCGGTGCTGCCCCCGGCGGTGTGGCCGGCGGCATGACCGAGATTTACGCCGAGGGCATCCGGCTGCCCATGGTCAAGCTCTACAAGGGCGGCAAGGAAAACTCTGACGTCTGGAAAGTCTTCGAGGCCAACATCCGGGTGCCGGAGAAGACCTTCGGTGACGTCCGGGCCCAGGCATCGTCCTGCTTTGTCGGCATCCAGCGGTTCAAGGATCTGTGCACGAAGTACGGCGTCGAAACCGCCCACGCCGCCATGCACGCCATCATGGACACCTCCGAGCGGCGCATCCGCCAGGCCCTGGCGGCCATGCCCGACGGCGACTACACCGGTGTCGACTACGTCGACGATGACGGCCTGACCGATACCCCGATCAAGATTCAGGTCAACATCCACAAGCGGGGCGACCGGGTGTCCGTCGACTTCAACGGCACCAGCCAGCAGGTGCGCGGCAACACCAACTGCCCGCTGGCCACGGCCCACGCTGCCGTGTACTACGCGATTATCTCGGTGGCCGACCCCGGCTGCCCGGCCAACAACGGTGCCTACCGGCCGGTGGAAGTGGAAGTGGAATACGGGACGGTCCTGAACCCCAAGCCGCCGGGGGCGGTGGCGGCCCGGACCAACACCTCGCAGAAGATCGTGGAAGCCATGATGAAGGCGTTTGCCAACGCTTTCCCGGACCGGGTCATGGCCGGCTGCCACGCCAACATCACAACCTGCGGCTTCTCCGGCTTCGACAGCGCCACCGGCAAGCGCTGGGTGTATACCGACATCCAGGGCGGCGGCGCCGGGGCCCGCCCGAGCAAGGACGCCCGCGACGGTCAGGACAGCCATCTGGCCCGCTTCATGAACACCCCCATCGAGGCAGCCGAAATGGAATACCCCCTGCGGGTCGAGTGCTATGAGTTCGTCACCGATACCGGCGGTGCCGGCAAGTGGCGGGGCGGCCTGAGCCTGCGGCGGGACATCCGCCTGCTCCAGGCCCAGGTGACCTTCGCCCGCTATGCCGACCGCCAGGAATTCGCCCCGCACGGACTGTTTGGCGGCAAGGAAGGCGCCAAGGGCCGGCTGATCTTCAACCCCGGCACTCCCGAGGAGCGGCGGATGAAGTCCAAGGGCCTGGACTTCCTGAAGATGGGCGATGTCGTCAGCATGCGCCTGCCTGGCGGCGGCGGCTACGGCAAGCCGGAAGAGCGGGCGGACGAAGAAGTGATCCAGGACGTGAAGGACGGCAAGGTCGGCGTGCAGGCCGCCTGGGATGACTACGGGCGTGAAATCGACCCGAATACCTGGACCGTGACACGGAGGCGGTGAGTATGGGCGGCTTCGGAGGGTTCCTGCGGCGGTACTACTCGGTGTTGATCGCCCTGGCCCTGTGGGAACTGCTCCCCCGCCTGGGGCTGATCAAATACGTCCTCCTGCCGCCTCTGTCCAGCACTCTGGCCGAAGTGTACCACATGTTGCTGTACGAAAAGTTTCTGTTTCACTTCGGACAGACCATGTACCGCATGGGGGTCGGGGTTGTCCTGGCAGCGCTGGTGGGGATCCCAGTCGGGCTGCTGCTGGCCGGCAACCGCTATGCCCGGGAGGCATTGCTGCCGCTGCTATCCTTCTGGTTCCCGATCCCCAAGGTCGGTGTGTACCCGGCGTTCATCATTCTGCTGGGCATCTTCCATTCGTCCAAGATTGCCCTGGTCTTCTGTGAGGCGGTCTTCCCCATCATCTTTTCCACCTATGCCGGTGCCGCTCAGGTGAACTCCAAACTCATCTGGTCGGCCCGGGCGATGGGGACGCCGGGGGGGCGGATGCTCTGGCGGGTCGTCCTGCCGGCCTCCTCGCCCCATATCTTCACCGGTCTGCGGGTCGCCGTGATCGTTTCCCTGATCGGCGTGTTTGTGGGCGAAATGGTCGCCTCCGCCGACGGTCTGGGGCACCTGATGATGGCCTCGGCCCGTAAGTTCGAGTCAGCCGAGATGTATGTGGCCATTGGCACCATCTCCATCGTTGGCCTGGTCCTCGATACACTCCTGCTGCGGTGGCGGCGGAACCTGCTGCAGTGGCACGCAGAAGCCGAAATGCACTAAAGGTCTGGGGCTTGGCCTCTCCCTTTCCAGGGGATGGCCCAGCCCCTGAGACCAACTCTCAGCGGGTGGCGAATTTCGTCGAAATAAAGGTTCGCGTCCGTCCTGTTTCGAATATTAAAGGATAGTTATGTTTTCGTAGCTGGCCGAATTGACAGCGAGGGGGCTGACGCTGACGGACTCGCTGACACCTCAACTCAGGCAACAGTTCGCCCAGATCGTAGGCCCTGAGTATGCGGAAGACGATGCTGCCGCACGCTGGCTGTATGCCAAAGACGCCTCACCCTTCCCCCCCCGGGAACCGGACCTGATTCTGGTTCCGGAGAATTCCGACCAGGTCAAGCGAATCGTTCGGCTGGCCAATGCCCACAGGATTCCGATCTGTCCGCGCAGCGGGGTCAATCTCTGGGGCGGGGCGATTCCCCAGCACGGGGGCATCGTCCTGGATATGCGCCGCATGAACCGGATTCTCAGCGTGGACCCGGAACTGTTCAGTTGTACCGTTCAGCCCGGCGCCACCATTGCCAGCATCCTGGAGGCCCTGGCGGAAAAGGGGTTTTACAGCCTGGTCAGTCCGGAAGGCGCCCGGTCCAGTGCCATCGGCGGTCATTTCCTCTGCCACGGGGACGGCATTGGCAGTGCGCTCTGGGGTACCCAGGGCGACGCGGTGATTGGCTGTCGGGTCGTGCTCCCCAACGGGGAAGAGGTGGTGACGGGCTCCGCCGCCAACCCGTATGCCCCGGCCCAAACCGCCACCAGCGGCCAGTTCTTCCGCTACGCCTTTGCCAATGACCTGACCGGTCTGTTCTGTGGGTCCGAGGGCACCCTGGGGGTGCTTACCGAAGTAACTTTAAAAATTGAGCGCTTGCCGGAAAAATACGGGTTTCTCACCCTGAACTTCGACCGGATCGAGGACGCCTGTGCCGTCCTGTACGAGGCCCGCCTGGAGCGGGTGCCGGCCAACTTCGCCGCCCTGAAGGAGAAACGGAGCATGGCGGCGGTCAACCCGACCGCCACGCACCCGGAGGCGCAGTTGATCTATATCCTGGAAGGCGATCTCCCGGTGGTGGATCACTACCTGGCCAAGCTTACCAGCATTGCCGCCCGCCACGGCGGCAAGAACATCGGGTCCGGACCGGCGGAGAAATTCTGGGACAAGCGTTTCGGGCTGACGCCGGGCGGCATGTTCAAGCTGGGGGCACGGGTGTTGCTTCCCCTGCACTACCCCCTGGGCCAGCTCCCCCGCTTCTACCTGGAGATCCGCCGGCTGAGCGAGGAGATCATCGGCCAGAAGTACGGGCTGCCGTACTTCATCGGCGGCTTTCAGATTGGTTCTGCCTTTGTGGTATACCCCACCCTGATGTACCTGGAGCAATATCCGGAGCAGCACGAGCAGGTCATGGCCTGCGCCCTGGAAATGAAACAGGCTCTGCTGAGGCTGGGCGGCTCGCCCATCGAACTGGGGCTCCTCTGGGCCGAGGCCATGCCCATGTTGGGTTCACACTACAACCTCCTGCGGGAGATCAAGCAGGCAGTGGACCCGCACAACATCATGAATCCCGGTATCCTCTTCCCTCGGGAGGTGGCACAAGGTGGCTGACCAGCCCTGCACCCTCTACCCGGCATCCATGCAGAACCGGCCCACAGCCGGAGCCAGCCCGCTGCCCTACCGGCCGCCTTCGGCCCTGCCGACCCCGGCCTGGTTTGACCCCGCCGAGTGGCTCCGATTCGATTCGGCCCTGATCAATGCCGTGTACCGCTGCCAGCGCTGCGGTACGTGCCTGACCACGGATCCATGCCAGTCCATGCTGGGGGGAGACGGCTCAGAAGCCTATACACCCCGGGCCAGGATCGGGATCATCCGGGCGTTGCTGGAGGGGCGGATCGCCGCCGAGAACCTCCCGGCGCGGGTAATCGACGCTGTGAACATTTGTACCTACTGCAACAACTGCGCCATGACATGCATGGTGAACGTCGCCTGGGTCGAAGACCTGGCCGACGAGCCCAATATACCGTCGGCGGAGTTGTTCGATGCTCTGCGCCTGTCGTTGCTGGACCGAGGAATCAAGGGCGTCCGGTAACGGCCTTACTGAGGGGTTTGGGCTATCTTCTATAGATGCAGGAGGGGTATTGAATGCGAAAGGTCCGTGGTCTGCTGGGGTTGCTTGTGGGTGGCGCGATGCTGGTTTTGGCCGGGTGTGGTGGCGGCGCCAGTACCGGGGGTGGCGGTGGCGGTAGCGACGCCTCCAAGTTTGCCGCTGTCGACCTGAGCAAGCCGCCGGCTCAGCCGGTGAAGATCCGGATGGGCTGGGGAATTCCGGCTGAGGAAATTCACTATGTCATGATGAAGAAGCCGGAGATCCTGAAGCACCATGGCAAGTGGTATACCCTGGAGTGGTTCCAGTTCCAGGGCACCGCCCCACAGGCCCAGGCCCTGGCGGCCAAGTCCCTTGACGCCGGCACCGTTGCCTCCCTGAGCCTGGCCCAGGCCGTGGAAAAGGCGCAGCTCGACGTGGTGGTCACCGGCCAGATGATCGGCGAAAAGAAGGACCAGTCCTTCTCTACTACCTGGCTGGTGAAGGAAGACTCCCCGATCAAATCCCTTGCTGATCTCAAGGGCAAGATCGTGGGCGTGAACGTGTACGGCGCCAGCCTGGACTATATCGCTCGGACCAAGATCAAGGAAGCCGGCCTCAAGCCCGAAGTTGATGTGAAGATCGTAGAAATCGGCTTTGGTCTGATGGACGAAGCCCTGCGTAGCGGTAAGATCGACGTGGGCGTGTTCCCCCAGCCCTTCCTGTACAACGCCAAGAACAAGGGCGGCGTGCGTGAACTGTTCAAGCTGACCGACGTGCAGCCCGACTTCGTCCAGTTGATCAACGTATTCGACCGTGAGTTCATCAACAAGAACCCCGGCGTGATGGTGGCCTTCCAGGAAGACTGGAAGACGGCGGCCAAGTTCGTGATGGAGAACCGTGACGAGACCATCAAGATCATGTCCGAAATTTCCAAGATGCCCGTGGAACTGCTGCAGAAGTTCCTGATCACCAAGAACGACTACTACCGGACCAACACCGGCATGCCGGACCTGAAGGCTCTGCAACTCAACTGGGATTACATGGCGAAGGAAGGCCACATCAAGGCCAAGATGGACGTCAACAAGGTGGTCATCCCTGACCTGATCAAGTAGCAACGCGACCGCTCCACCCCGTGCGGCCGCACGCTGAAGCCAATCTAGAGGAGCGACATGCATGCCAAAAATCGTGGCGCGGGCCGTATCCAAGTGGTTCCGTTCAACTGGTCAGCAGCCTGTGCTGGCACTGGACGGCGTCGACCTGGAAGTGAAGGAAGGCGAATTTCTTGCCCTGCTGGGGCCCAGCGGATGCGGAAAGAGTACCTTCCTGTACACTGTCGGCGGTTTCCTGCGCCCGGACAGCGGCGACATCACTGTAGACGGCCGCCCGGTCGTGGGCCCCGGTACAGACCGGGGTGTAGTGTTCCAGGAATTTGCCCTCTTCCCCTGGCTCACGGTGCTGGACAATGTCACCTATGGTCTGCGGGAAAAGGGCCTGCCTCGGGATGAAGCGGTGCAGGTGGCCCGGCGCTATCTGCAGATGACGAACCTCAACCGGTTCGAAAAGCACTATCCCAAGCAGCTTTCCGGCGGTATGAAACAGCGGGTTGCCATTGCCCGGGCCCTGGCCTGTGACCCGGACATTCTGCTGATGGACGAGCCCTTCGGGGCGCTGGACGCCCAGACCCGGGCCCTGATGCAGGATGAACTGCAGAATATCTGGCAGCAGACAGGCAAGACAGTACTCTTTGTGACCCACGGGGTGGACGAAGCCATCCACCTGGCGGACCGCATTGCCATCTTCAGTGCCCGTCCGGGCCGGATCAAGACGCAGGTGACGGTGGATCTGCCCCGTCCCCGTGTCCGCGGGGCGGAACTGCGTGAACGCCGTTACGCTGAACTGCTGGAGTACGTCTGGGACGAACTCAAGGAGGAGGTGGCGGCGGCGGAAGACCGGTCGGCGGCCCTGGCTGCCACTGAAACATGAGAAAAAAGATCCTGGCCGTCCTGACCTTCGTCCTGGTCCTGGGGATCTGGGAGATCGTGCCCCGGGTCGGGCTGATTAACCCGGAACTGCTGCCACCCTTCTCCGGTGCGGTGGCCGAGGCATGGCACCTGTTGGTATCCGGTGAGATTCTGCCCCACCTGGTGGGCAGCATGAAGCGCTGGGCGATTGGTTTCGGTCTGAGCATTCTGCTCAGCGTGCCCGCCGGCGTGGCCATGGGCCGCTCCGAGACCCTGAAGAACTTTCTGAACCCGCTGCTGACCGTAACCTATCCGATTCCCAAGGCGGCACTGATGCCGATTCTGATGCTGTGGTTCGGGGCCGGGGACCTGTCCAAGATCCTGGTGCTGATCATCGGCTGTGCCATTCCACTGGTGGTCAGCAGCTACCACGGCGCCCAGGGAGTGGAGAGAAACCTGGTGTGGAGTGCCCGGGCCATGGGCACCAGCGAGGGGAAGTTGCTCTGGCAGGTCGTCCTGCCGGCCGCTCTGCCCCAGATTCTGTCCGGGGTGCGTCAGGCTCTGGCCATTTCCATGTTCGTCATGCTGGGCTCAGAGATGATCGTCCGGCAGAATGGCCTGGGGTACTACCTGTTCAACTCCCTGGACCTGGGCCTATACCGGATCACGTATGCCTGTGTCCTGCTGGTATCCCTGACCGGATTCCTGCTGGACGCCCTGTTTGTCGCTATCACTCACCGCACCCTGCAGTGGATGGACTCCATCGAAAACACCGGCACGTAGCCTGTGGGACCATAAAACAAACGCCGCAGACCGCCGCACTTCGGCGGTCTGCAGCGTTTGTTGGGGCCGGAACCTAACCCTTGATGTATGAGCAGATATAGTCAGTGGGGCTGTAGACCTTGAGGGCAAAACGGCTTTGCGCCGGCACTTCAAAAACGCCCTGGCCCTCAATGCGCTGCCAGTCGGCGGCGCCGGGCAGGCGCACGTCCAGGCTCCCGGCCTGAATTTCCATGATCTCCGCCTCGGCGGTGCCAAATTCGTACTCACCGGGCAGCATGATGCCCAGCGTCTTTTTGGATCCGTCGGGAAACAGCACGGCCCGGCTGGTGACCTTGCCTTCAAAGTAGATGTTGGCAGACTTGACGACGGTGACTCCCTCGAACTGCGACATGATGTGACCTCCTGTTTATCTTCCTGCGGTGAATCTTCGTGACCAATAACACTATTCTCCTGCCGTCCCCCGGAGCGGCGGAGTGATGGGAGGCCAAGACCCCGATGAAGTTCATGCTCACCCTCACCGTACCTATGGAGTTCCAGGAACGGCTGCATACCGACCCCGAACTGCCCGCCAAGCTGGAGGCTATGTACAAGGCTTCCTTTGCCCTGAACCCCGAGGCGCTCTATGCCTCCGGCAGCCGCCGGCGCCTGGTTCTGGTCTACGACCTGGAACGCATTCTGGACCTGCAGCCCCTGCTGCAGCAAATCTGGGACGTCTACCGGGTGTATCCGGAGGTGGACCCGGTACTGGACAAGGCTGAATTCATCGCCATGAAGAACTCGGCCCGCGGCATTCATCTGTCGGAGGGATAACTCTGCGGGTACCGGCATGCACTGCCGGTCACCATTCTGGTAAAGTAGGAAGCAGACTGCGTCCGTCACAAGGAGGCCCACGCATGCGCCGCATCCTGCTTGTGGCCGGTGCCACTCTGCTCGTCCTGTCCCTGGCGGGAAACGTCATGTTGGGGCGGGTGGCCTGGACCGCCCAGAAAGAATACCGGGCCCTGGCCAAACAATTCGTGAAGGTGCGCGGGGAACTGCAGAAGCTGCAGGCGCAGGCTGAACAGGCAAGCCGGGTGGCAACCAAACCGCAGCCTACGCCGGCGGCGCAGCCCGAGCCGGCTGCCCCGCCTGAACCGGCGGCAGAGCCTGAACCGGTAGCACAGCCTGAATCCGCGGCGCAGCCTGCGCCGGCGATGGCAGCAGCCCCGGGCCTTGACTCCCTGCGTGCCCGGTATACCCAGCGCCTGTCCGGTGTGCAGGCCACCTGCGAGGGGCAACTGAACAGTCTGCTGGATTCAGCCAGGGCCGAATACGAGCAGGCGAAGCATAACGGCAGCAAGGTCGACGTCGCCGCACTGGCCGGCAAATACTATGCCCGGGCCGACGGCCTGCGCCGCCAGTGCGACCGGCTGGTGGAGGCTGAACTGCAGCAGTTAGCCGGGGAACTGAGAGCAGCCGGCCTACCGCCGGATTTGACCGACGAAATCCGAGCGGCTTACGAGGGGCGCATTGCCGAACGGCAGGCGGAAATCATGGCCAAGGCACCGGCGCAGTGAGAGATCCGCATGGTGCGACGCGGTGTTCAAACACAGCTGCGGCCGTTCGGGTACTTCTTTGCCACCCTCTTCGGCAGGGTCCATAAAAATATGGACTGAATCCCATCTTGCCCCTTCACAGCATACCCTATCGGGGTAGGCTGGCGACGTCGATCCAGGCTGAAAACCTGAGTTACCTGGGGCTGGAGCCCCATGGCGATCCGCAGCACCGAGCCCACGACCCTCGCCACGCTACTTTGCCCGCCCGCACGAGGGAAAACCCGTCGTTGGGGGCGGATTTTGCCGCGCCCCCGGCGAAGTAGCGGCAAGAACGTACCCCAAAGTCTTGTCTGGCGTTGAATGGGGGCCGATACCCCTGCCTGCTCGCCACAGAGCCGGCCGCGGGCGTGACGCCTCCCGGTGAGCACCCGCAGTTATCTGACAACGCGCCTACCCTACGAGAGGCAGTAGATCTTCATACCCCACTGCCAAGCCGGCGGACGGCACGGCATCGTCCACTGATAGCGCAAGCCAAACCCTTGCTGGGGGCGTGGTCACGATTTGCGTTAGAATGTGCAGGATGCCTGGAAGCCCTGGTGGATACCAGGGAGCGTTGTCCAAGATAATATCACTTCACGGCCGCTGCTTGGGGACCGCAAGGCCCCGCCAGAACGCAGCTGCTCTCTGAAATGGCCGAGGTAACACTCTTTATCTTGGACTTGAGGGCCGACCATCAGGGGGATTCCCCAGTCGGCGTACAGGTGGCTAACTCAATGTCCCCGACGGCCACGCTCGCATCACTCCGGTGCGACTCCGTGGCTGTCCGGATGCTGTCCCGGAGCACTCCGGTGCGACTCCATGGGTGTCCGGATGCTGTGCCAGACCACTCCGGTGCGACTCCGTGGCAGTCCGGGTGCTGTCCCGGAGCACTCCGGTGCGACTCCGTGGCAGTCCGGGTGCTGTCCGGGAGCACTCCGGTGAGACTCCGTGGGTGTCCGGATGCTGTGCCGGAGCACTCCGGTGCGACTCCGTGGCAGTCCGGGTGCTGTCCCGGAGCACTCCGGTGGGACTATGCGGCTGTCCGGGTGCTGTCCCGGAGCACTCCGGTGAGACTATGCGACTGTCCTGGTGCTGCCCCGGACCACTCCCGTGAGACTCCGTGGCTGCCCGGGACTGTCCGGGAGCACTCCGGTGAGACTATGCGGCTGTCCGGGTGCTGTCCGGGAGCACTCCGGTGAGACTATGCGGCTGTCCGGGTGCTGTCCGGGGTCACTCCCGGAGGAGCCGGGGTCAGTCGGCGGTGGTGACTGGAGCGGCCGGTTCCTCGTCCGGTGTCTGCTCGGCGGAGCCCGCCGAATTCCGCTGCTTGACTCTGGCAGCCCGGGCTTTCGTCCATTTGGCCGCCACACAGAGGCCATATTCCTCGTCCTCGGCGCGCTCGCACGATATGCTGTAAACATAATCGGAACTCATGTCCAGGCGGGCGTCGGCAAACACCTGGTCCAGTCCCTTGATCAGGATGGCCTGTTGCTCCCTGGTCCACAGAAACTCGACCCGCCGGCTTTCGTCCAAGACCCTGACCGCCACGCCGATGAAACGGGTGCCATCTTCCAGTTCACGCACAAAGACTTCGCCGTGGGTCGGGCGGGGCCCGAGGTTGTTGGCCTCGGCGGTCCACTGAAGCAGGGAACAGGAACCGGAACTGAGCCACAGGCTGCCGGGGAGCCACGCCTTCATGAACGGGTCGCTGGCCTGGGGGACCAGGGTGGGGCGGGTGGGATCCATGCGGTGCACCTTTCCACCGGACAGTTTTTCCATGCGACCGACTCCTTCAGATGAAGATGTTTATATATGAAGGCCGCCGGGATTCCCCGGCGGCCACTGGGTATTCCCAATATTATGCACGAAAAACTATATCGATATGTTCGGTATAGACATACATATTTTTGCGATCACAATCCGATTGCATCAGTCACGAGGAACCAGGCAATTCTTAGCAGGTCTTTTGCCTGCGCTTCCGTCTCGGACAGGGGGTGGAACCCTCACCGCCTCCGATCCTCCCGCTGCTGCTCTGCCGCGCCACCAAAGTTCTGGCCGCCCTCAGCCAGGTGAGCCCGGATCGCATCGGCGACGTCCGTTGCGATCCTTCACGAACCGGGCCGGGGCGGTCAGGCTGGCGGGGATGCCGGCCCAGTCGGCCATGTCCCCTTCCAGTCCGAAGTAGCCGCCGTCGGCCAGGCCCTGGCGGAGCCCCCGCAGCAGGGCCCGCAGTGCCTTGCGTGGACCTCGCCTGTACGGTGGCCTGAAGCAGCGGACACCGAGGGCTCCAAGCCGACCTCGCTCATGGCAATACCTGGCTTCGCCGCTCTCTTCTGAGATCGAGTTCGGAACCGTGCGGAAATCGCAGGCGAATACGTGGCTTCAAAGGCATTTTCGCCCCTGAGTTGGCTGTATTCGGCCTGAGGGGGCGGCGTTCTGGCCCGGACCAAGCGAAAAACGGTGGCTCCTTGACTTGCTCGGCCCTGATTTCTTGAGGTTCACCGCTCGCCTCCGCACTTGACCAGAGACCTACCTGGAAATCAGCGATGAATAGCGGCAGGGCAGCCACTTGGTGAGAGAACCCACTGGTATCGCACCATTGGTCGGCCAGGTCATTCGCAATATCCACACACAGCAAGTGTTCCAGCAAGATGGGTGCACTTCGTTGTACCATCGGATTCGTGCTCCGCTGAATGATCGTCTGCACCCGTGACCCTAATTTCCGAAAACCTCGACAGTGCGAAAGCTGAGCCAAGCGTCCTGAAGCCCAGCTTCCCAAAGACGTTTGAACGCGGCTTGCTGCTGGCAGGGGTAGGGCCTTCCACTGGATTCCTGTTCGCAGGATGATGAAGATGGGCGTGATGGCCTTGCGATCATCGATCCGCGGTCTCCCGCCCTTGGGCTTGGGGGCTCAACCGGTAATAACGGTCGAATTTTTCCCAGAGGTCATCTGGAATCAAAAAGTGTTGTTCTGCCGGTTTCTTGTCCATTGGAAGCGCCCCCCACTGCCATTTCTGAGGGGTTCGCGAAATTCAGTTGGGTTCCTCGACGAGGCCCACTCCAGCCAGGGCGGGCGCACTTCGGCGACCCTTAACGTCGAAGCGATTGACATGGAGAGCTACCGGGTGGAGAAGAAGGCGGCCATGGCGATCCAACTGCCGGACCAGGAGGCGGAGATCGAACCGGTACCAGGCGGTGGGGGTGGCCACAAGCCGGAACCGGAGATGGACCGGCTGTCCAACATCTTGAAGACCTTTAACGATCTGTGCGGGAACTTCGCCTTCAGCGAGACCGACCGGGTCCGGATCGCCCACATCGTGACCGAGGAATTGACCAGCGATGTTCTGGCCGATCCCGCCTACCAGAATGCCAAACAGCATTCGGACAAGCAAAATGCCCGGATCGAACATGACAAGGCGGTGGAGCGGGCGGCCATCGGGCGGATGAAGACAGACATTCATCACCGTCAGGATGTACCGGGGAAACCGCCACGCGGGCGGCGTGCAGCCCTATGCCCCGCAGCTCGGACAGGTAAGGCACCCCCCAGCCAGTGGGTTTCGAAGGTAAAGGCCGAAACGGTAATGCGCGGCCCCTGCACGGCCGGGATGCCACTGGCCGCCGCCAGCCGCCGGGCGCTTTCTTCCACCTGCGCCTGGTACTGCCAGGCCAGGGCGGCCAGGGTGGCGCCGGTGGGTCCCGTGGTGGTCAGGCCGGTGGCGCCCAGGGCCGTTTGCACTTGCTCCCTGGCCGCCGCGGCCGGGGTGGCGGTGCCGGTCACCAGCAGGCCGTAGGCGACACCGGCGCTGAGGGTATGCCTGACCTGCTCCTGCCAGGTGCCGGCCTGCACCGCCACCTGTAGCGGAACCGGGCCGCCGCCGGACTTCCGGCGGCCAGCGTATCGGCCAGCGGCCGGAGGTTGGCCGGGATTGGCTCCCGGATCAGGGTGTCCAGTTGCCCCTTCAGTTCGGCCAGGCGCGCCTGCACCTGCCGGGCCGCCTGAGCATGCCGGGCGCGGATGGTGGCAGAGAACCCGGCCTGCGCCAGGTAGCGGCCAAAGGCTTCCAGTTCGGCGGCGATGCCTTCGGTGGCAACCGCCAGGCGCTGCTGCTCCAACTCGGCAAACTGGCCTGTGTCACTCTGCGGCATCCTCGTCGCCACGATCCTGCAACTGCGCCGCCTCGAGCAGCGCCGATCGGTGCTCCTGCAGCGCCCGCCAGGCCCGGTATTGCCCCCAGTTCCAGGCGCGCCAGTCAGGGGGCGCCACCTGGTCCCAGCGGTCCAGCATCTGCTGCGCCAACAGCCGGCGCTCCGGCACCGGCAACGCCGGCAGGGCGTCCACCAGCACCGGCACGGCATCGGCCCCCAGTGTGACCAGATAGCCGCTGTCCAGCGGCTGGCCGGCCTCCACGCGGCCAATATTTACCCGGGCGATCAAGGCGTCCGGGCTCAGCGCGTGCAGCAAGGCCAGCACGGCTAGGCCGCTCACCAGAGCGCCAAAGACAAACTGCTCCCGGCGCGCCCGGAGCACCGTGGCGATGAACCACTGGAACACCAGCGCCAGCCAGACCATGAACGCCGTCACGTACAGGCGCAGTTCCGTCAGGCCATAGGCGGACTGATACAGCCACATCCGGTGCAGGGCGGAAGCCATCATTAGATAAAGCAGCGCCAGCAGGGCGCCGGCCAACACCCGAAAGAGCCGCTGCACACCGGCGTGATCCGGTCGCAGCAGCCAGTGGCCCAGCAGCAAAACCGGCAGCACCAGGGCCGCCACCGTCACCAGCTCAAAGAACCCGCGCCGGGCATAGTCGGCATAGGTCAGCCCGTCCGAGACCAGGACCCACTCGGCGCCGCCGAAGAAGTAGCGGAACTGCACCAGCACAAAGGCGAGGAAGAGGGCATTCAGCGTGCCAAGCACGGTCCCCACCTCGATGGTTCCCAGGCTCAGCATGCCCGGGGGCGGGCCGAGCGCGCCCATTTCCGGTGCCTTGCCCAGCAGCAGCGTGCGCAGGAAGCCGGCCGCCAGCCCCGTCCAGAACACAATCGGGAACAAGCGTTCCAGGAAGTCCAGGCGGTCCAGCTTCAGGTAATTCGCGACCAATTCTTCAAACCCGGCGTCGGCCGCCATCAGCAGTGCCCCGAACAACAGCAGTAACGGCAGCGCCAGCAGCACCCCGCGCCCGATCGCCACGGCTGTCTCAGACCAGCGGCCGCGGGGCAGTTGCTTCCAGGTAATGTCCTCAAAAACCAGGAAGAGTGCACCGAACCCCACCTGCAAGCCCCCCAGTACCACCCGCAGCGCATAATCCACCAGACCGGCCCGGCGAATCTGCCCGCTGCGGGTGTGACCGGCCAGCAGGGCCATGGTCAGCAGCAACGCCAGCATGTCCAGGAACTGCAGCGCCGGGGCGGCGCGCCAGGCAAAGGCAGCGGCCAGCAAGAGGGCGGGCAGTGCCAGCCAGCGTCCCTCCCCGGACAGGGTAACGCTGAATCGGCGCGCCAGCCACAGGGCGGCCAGCAACAATGTACCCAGCCAGAGCGACAGATTCAGCCCGGGGCCCGGGCGCAGCAGGGCGTCGCCCAGTACCCCGACCACCAGTGCCACACCGGCAATGCCCAGGCCCAGCCCGTTCGTCTCATTCATCGCCATCCACCCCCTGCAAGTAGGCCCGGCCCCCGGCCGCCAGTTCATCGAGCCTTGCCGGGTTCAGGCTATAGAAAATGAACTTGCCCTCCTGCCGGTCCCGACCCACCAGCCCGGCTTCCACCAGCAGCCGCAGGTGCCGGGAGACCGTCGATTCGTTCACGCCCAGGCGCAGCGCCATGTCCTGCGCCGGCAGCGTCTGCCGGGCGATCAGGCGCAGCAGCTTGAGCCGGGTGGCATCGGCCAGAGCGGAATAGCCCAGCACCAGGCTTTCCGGCGCTTCCGCCACCAGCGGCGGCTCGTCCCGTCCGGGCGGGTAAAAAAAGATCTGCACTGGGCCCAATCGGTAAAACATGAGCCGGCGGGGGCAAAACGCCGAAGGCACAAACAGAATACGCTCCAGATCCGTCAGGGGTACCCGCATCCCCTTGCCCCAGTGCAAAATCATGGCCTCGCCGTCCCCGGCCACGCTGATCCGGTCAGAAAAGCGGCACATGAAGGCCAGAGGGTCCATGGCGGCCAGACGGGCCGATTCCTGCTGCAGGCTTTCAGCCAGCAATCCGGCACCGGCGGCCACCTCAGGTGCCAGCGCCTCCCAGTAGGCCAACAGCGGGGTGCCCAGGGCCGGGTCCTGCGCCTGCAGCCGCCGCAGCCGGTCCGGAGTCGGCTGCGGCGGCCCGTCTTCCAGATCCAGGACCAGAGCAAAGAAATCCACGCGGTCGCCCTGCTCCTGCAACTGGTCCATCACCCCCGCAGGCAGGCGGCCCAGCACCCGATCCGCCCAGGGACCCACCCGCCCGAAGCGCTCCGGACTCTGAAGCACCAGCAACGACAGCGCCAGGTCCAGCAGGGGGGAGAGGCGGAAATGGATCTGCTCCCGTAGTTTCTCTTGCGTATACATAAAACTGCACTCCTCTTTCGGTTGCACAGACGAACAACTGTAGTATAACGGCCTGGCCGCCAAAGTGTCAAGAACACTCACTCATGCCGCATAGTGCGGTCCACCCAGGGGTACAATAGGAAAGGAGCGTCCGCATGCGGACGCTCCAGACCCGGAGTACACAGCTGCCGCCCCGAACTGCAGACGGCGGCGCCCCGACCGGATGGCCGACAGGCAGCCGCTACCTGATAGCGGAGATGATTGCCCCGGCGGCGATAAACACGACCGAAATGAGTGTTGCTGCACTCATCTCGATGGTGAAAGTGATCTTCACCATTGGCACTCCCCCCTTTTGGGGGCAGGCCCACTGTCGCTTCTAAAATCAGGATAGCACAGAATGCGCTTCCAGTTTGTCGAGAGCTGGGAGCGCGTTTCTGTATTCATTCACCACCGTTCGACATCACCGGAGCCTACCGCGCTCCATTCAGACGGCGGGTTGCTGCTTTACTGCGCCTCCTCCCAGTTGTGACATTTGTCCCTATTGGGGCAGATACCGCGGGTGCGAAAATAGGCGCAGACGTTGGTACACAAGGGTGCATAAGCCAACCAGCGAAGGAACCCACGACTGGAGGTGCAGGAGTGGCCGGGGAAGACGGAACCAGCGAAGCATTGGATCTAATGGGAGTCGCCATGCCCATGCCGGAAGACCAGATCGGCCTTGACGAGATGGCCCGCTGTTTTACCGAAGAATTCATCCGCATGGGTTATAAAGACGACGCCCTGTTAGCGCTGTTTCGGGACCCCTTCTACCGTGGACCCCATGCAGTGTGGCGCCGGCGTGGCGAGGACCATGTCACAGCGCTGATCGCTGAAGTCCGCGGTCAGTGGCACCAGTATCTGTCCGTACGGGGAGGTTGAATCAGTCTTGCCAGAAGAACAAAAGGAAAAGAGCGGCTTCGCGTTCATGGGCTTTACACGCCGCCAGTTTCTCGTCAGCACCGCAGTGGCGGCCGGCGGGGTGGTAGTATCCCACAAATGGGCGACGGCTGCTCTGACCAATCTCAAGCCCTTCGAGGTGGCCAACCCGCTACAGGCCTACCCCGAGCGTGATTGGGAAAAGCTCTACCGGGACCAGTACAAGTCTGATGGCGAGTTCACGTTCCTGTGTGTCCCCAACTGCACCCACAACTGCCGGGTCAAGGGCGTCATGCGCAACGGCGTCATGATCCGGGTCGAGCCCCCCTACACCGAAGGGACCGCCACCGACCTGTACGGCACCAAGAGCCATGCCGGCTGGCACCCCCGGGGCTGCCTCAAGGGCTATACCCTGCCCCGCCGCATCTACGGCCCGTTCCGGGTCAAGGGCCCGCACGTCCGCAAGATGTGGAAGCAGTGGATTGAAGACGGCTACCCCGACGCCATGGATCCGGAGAACAACAAGAAATACTTCAGCCGTGGCTATGACGACTGGGTCCGGGTGAGCTGGGACGAGGTCGCGACCCTGGTAGCCAAAACGACCCTGCACATCGCCAAGAAGTACGGTGGCGAAGAAGGCGCCGCCCTGCTGAAGAAGCATGGCTACGACGAGGCCATGATCGAGGCCATGCACGGCTCCGGCGCCCAGACCTTCAAGCTGCGCAACGGCATGGCCCTGTCCGGCGTCATGCGCATTAACTCCCTCACCCGCTTCGCCAACATGCTCGGCCTGATCGACGGCCACTACGGCGGCCGCCAGTGGTCCAGCTACGACTGGCACGGCGACCTGCAGCCCGGTCACCCGATGGTTACCGGCGTCAAGTGTTCCGACTGTGACATGAACGACATGCGCAACACCAAGCTCATGGTCTTCCTGGGCAAGAACATGGTCGAGAACAAGATGGCCGACGCCCACTGGTGGATCGAAATCATGGAGCGCGGCGGCAAGGTCGTGAACATTGCCCCCGAGTACAGCCCGGTCTCCACCAAGTCCGACTACTGGATTCCGGTCCGCCCCGGCTCCGACACTGCTCTTTTGCTTGGCGTATCCAAGCTGATTATGGACGAGAACAAGTACGACGCCCAGTTCGTCAAGAGCCACACCGACATGCCGCTGCTGGTCCGTGCAGACAACCTCAAGCGGCTGAACGCCCGTGATATGGTCCCGGGGTATGTGCCACAGCCCCTGGGTGGCTATAGCGATACCGTCCAGCAGATCGAGCCCGGTCTGCGCGAAAAGTGGGGCGACTTCGTCGTCTGGGACACCAAGTCGAACAGCCCCAAGGTCCTCACCCGTAACGACGTCGGCCAGCACGTGTTCGACAAGGGCATCGACCCCGCGCTGGAAGGCTCCTTCAAGGTCACCACCGTCGACGGCAAAGAGGTCGAGGTCAAGCCGCTGTTCCAGCTCTACAAGGAGCACCTGAAGGACTACGACCTGCAGACCGTGGCCGACATCACCAACTCCCCGGCCGACAAGATCAAGCAGCTCGCCGACGACCTGGCCACCATCAAGCCGGCCATGATCGCCAGCGGCGAGGGCATTAACCATTACTTCCACAACGACCTTATCGGCCGTGCCGCCTGGCTGGCCATGACCCTGACCGGCAACGTCGGCCAGTCCGGCGCCAACTTCACCAGTTGGTCCGGTAACTACCGGGGCGAGAACCATCCCGGCCTGCCGATCTGGTACTCCGAAGATCCCTTCAACCCCAACCTGGACCCCGACGCCAAGCCAGAGGACGTCAAGCTCAAGAAGTATGTCAAGAGCGAGCATCCCACCTACTGGAACTATGGCGACAAGCCCCTGAAGGTCAAGGGCAAGTACTTCACCGGCAAGAGCCACATGCCCACGCCCACCAAGGCCTGGTGGATTGCCAACTCCAACCACCTGAACAACGCCAAATGGGCCCACCACATGATCGAGGTTGTTAACAAGCGGGTCGAAATGATCATCGTTAACGACTGGGAGTGGAGCGGCTCCTGCGAGCACGCCGACGTGGTCATGGCCGTTGACTCCTGGGCCGAAATGGGTATGCCCGACATGACCTCGGCCTGCTCCAACCCCTTCCTGAACGCCTGGGAAGGCAAGCTGAAGCGGCTCTACGATACCAAGTCCGACATGGAAGTCATGGCTGCCGTGGCGAACAAGATGGCGGACCTGACCGGCGACAAGCGCTACTCGGACTACTGGAAGTTCATCAACGAAGACAAGGCCGAGGTCTACATGCAGCGGGTTCTGGACGGCTCGTACACCACCAGCGGGTACAAGGCATCTGAACTGCTGGAGTCTGACCGGGACTGGCTGGTCATGTTCCGGACCTACCCCCGGGTCTTCGGCTGGGAGCAGGTGCACGAGCACAAGCCCTGGTACACCAAGACCGGGCGCATGGAACTGTACAAGGATGAGGACGAGTTCATCGAGAGCGGCGAAAACCTCATCGTCCACCGCGAGCCCGTCGAGGCCACGCCTTACCTGCCCAACGTCATCGTCGGCACCCACTCGGCCATCCGGCCGGTCACCCTGGTGGAAGACCTCAAGACCATCGACGCCGACGAGCGCACCGTCCGTAACGTCAAGATGACCTGGCCGGAAGCGAAGTCGCACCCGAACCCCCTGTGGGAAGCCGGTTACCGCTACTACTTTCTCACCCCCAAGTCCCGCCACCGGGTGCACTCCTCCTGGGCCATGACCGACTGGAACGTGCTTTGGGATTCCAACTTTGGTGACCCCTACCGCAACGACAAGCGCACGCCCAACACCGGCGAAGCGCAGATCCATATCAACCCCGAAGATGGCAAGGAACTGGGCATTGCCGACGGCGACTATGTGTGGGTGGACGCCAACCCGGCCGACCGTCCGTACGTGGGCTGGAAGGAAAGCGATCCCTACTACAAGGTGGCCCGCCTCAAGGTCCGGGCCCGCTACAATCCATCGTACCCGCGGGGCGTCACCATGATGAAGCATGCCATCTGGATCGCCAGCCCCAAGACCGTAGAAGCGCATGAAAAGCGGGCCGACGGCCTGGCCCGGTCCAGCGTCACCGGATACATGTCCCATGTCCGTTACGGTTCGCACCAGAGCGCCACCCGCGCCTGGCTGCAGCCCACCCAGATGACGGAAAGCCTGGTGCGTAAGGTCTACGGCGGCCAGACCATCGGCGAGGGGTACGAGGTGGACGTTCACGCCCCCAACACCTGCCCCAAGGAGACCCTGATCAAGATCACCAAGGCCGAAGACGGTGGCATTGGCGGCAAGGGACAGTGGGAGCGGGCCACCAAGGGCTTCGCCCCCGGCAACGAGAACGCCGCCATGAAGGACTACCTGTCCGGCAAGTTCATTAAATAAGGGAGGTGGACGAGGATGCCTGAGGTAAACAACTGGCAGTTGGGCCGGAAGATGGAGTACCAGTACGAGGAAAACCGGCCCAAGAAGCAGTTCGCTGCTGTCTTCAACCTGAACCGCTGCATCGGTTGCCAGACCTGCACCATGGCCTGCAAGTCCACCTGGACCTGGGGTCCCGGGCAGGAATACATGTGGTGGAACAACGTGGAAACCAAGCCCTACGGCGGCTTCCCGGCCAACTGGGACGCCAAGCTGCTGGGTATGCTCGGCCCGCAGGAGTGGCAGGGCAATCAGTTCGCCGGCAAGACCATCTTTGAAGCCCGCGACCCCGACAAGCAGACCAGTTCCGGCATGGTCGCCCTGGGTTACCTGCCGGCTGACGACGAGTGGCGGCACCCCAACGCCTACGAAGACACCTCTTCGAGCCACAACCCCAAGGGTGTGTCGCTGCCGGAGCATGACAACTGGAACTTCTACCTGCCCCGTATCTGCAACCACTGCAGCTACCCCGCCTGCCTGGCGGCCTGCCCCCGCAAGGCCATTTACAAGCGGGAAGAGGACGGCATCGTCCTGATCGACCAGAGCCGCTGCCGCGGCTACCGCAAGTGCATGGAAGCCTGCCCCTACAAGAAGCCCATGTACCGGGGCACCACCGCTACCACCGAAAAGTGCGTCGGCTGCTACCCCCGCATTGAGCAGGGTACTGCCACCCGCTGCATCGCCACCTGCATCGGCAAGATCCGCCTCTTTGGCTGGATCGACGACGAAAAGAGCCCGATCCACTACCTGGTGCACAAGGCCAAGGTGGCCCTGCCCTTGTACCCGCAGTTTGGCACCGAGCCCAACATCTATTACATCCCGCCCCGCTGGGTGCCCCGGACCTACCTCAAGCAGATGTTCGGACCCGGCGCTGAGGAGGCCATCGAGGCCTACACCAAGCCGAGCAAGGAAACCCTGGCCGTGCTGCAGCTCTTCGGCGCCACCGAAAAGGTCATCGAAAGCTACAAGCTGGAGGAAGAGGCCATCGTCGGCTTCGACCGGGACGGCAAGGAAGTGACTCGGGTGGAGTATGTGGACAAGGTCCAGGTCCGGCCCGAAGATCGCCTGAACATCACCTAGAATCATTTGAACTGACAGGAGGCGGCCGGCATGGAAGATGCAAAGGTTCTCGCGGCCGAGGCGCGCGGACGGGTTTATGTGGCCCTGTCCAGAGGATACTTGTACCCCGGTCCGGACCTGTTCGAAGAAGGTCTGCAGTCCGGTGCCTTGGTCGAAGAACTGGCTGACGCCCTGACCGCCCTACCGGCGGCCGGGGCCATGGCCGGCCCCCTGCAGGCCCTGCGGGAAGCCCTGCAGCGTGATTTGACCGACGCCCCCGATCGCACTGCCTGGGAACGGGAATACGTTCGCCTGTGGGGCCAGGGGCAGGCGCTGCCTGCACCGCCCTATGAAACCGAATATACCTGCTCCCAGCTCTGGCACCAGCAGCAGGAAATGGCCGATATCGCCGGCTTCTACCGGGCCTTTGGTGTGGATATTACCGAAGGCGGCGACCGGCCCGACTTTCTCGGCACGGAACTGGAGTTCATGTACTTGCTCTGCACCAAAGAAGGGCTGGCCATGTCCGAGGCCAACGGTGAGGCGGCCGAAATCTGCCGGGATGCGCAGGCCAAGTTCCTGCAGGCGCATCTGGGCCGGTGGGTCGGGGTCGTGGCGACCCTGACCGCCGACGCCGCCTACGGCCATTTCTACGTGGCGCTATGCCGGTTCACCGACACCTGGTTGAACCTGGAGGCCGAACTGGCCGGCGTCACCCCGGAAAAGGCGGAAAAGCTGGTGAACCTGGGCAAGGACGGGCTCACTCCTGCCAAAAGCAAAGGAGAGTGACGTAACTCCGTGAACAAGCGCACTTGGCTGATTGCCATTGGCGTGGTGATCCTGATCGCCGCCGCAGCCATCCCCGCCATTTCAAAGCTCCAGTTGGGTAAGCCCGTGGCCGCACCGGCCCTGTCTGCCCGCTATGCGGCCAGCCTGCCCACCGACCCCTGGGATGCGGCCTGGAACAAGACGGCTGCCGTGAAACTGCCCCTCTCTGCCGTATCCACCCCGGGCGCCAAGCCGGGCGAGGTGAGCGTACGGGCCCTGAGCAACGGCCAGCAGGTCGCCTTCCGCATGGAGTGGAAGGACGACTCCCAGGAAGTCACCACCCTGCGGCCCCAGGACTTTGCCGACCAGGCCGCCATCCAGTTGGCCGACGGCACCATCGGCATCTGCATGGGCCAGGCTGACCGCTACGCCCACATCTGGCAGTGGAAGGCCGACTGGCAGTATGGCAGCCGGGAAATGAAGACCCAGTACCCGAATATGCACAGCGACAGCTACACCATCGGTGACAAGGAACTCTTCACCGAAGACCTGTACAGCCGGCCCGCCGCTTATGTGGGCAACCTGCGGGCCCAGCCCAAGCACGAGTCCCCGGTAGAGAACCTGGTGGCGGGCGGCTTCAGCAGCCTGACCACGGCCCCCGAACCTTTCCAGAAGGTACAGGGCAGCGGCGTGTGGAAGGACGGCAAGTGGGCGGTTGTCTTCACCCGTGGCCTGGCCGCCGCCGAAGGCGATCTCAGCCTGGATCCCACCAAGCCGGCGCAGGTTGCCTTCGCTGTCTGGGACGGCAAGCTGATGCAGCGTAACGGCATGAAGTACACCACCAGTTGGGCGAGCCTGAGCATTGAAGGGGCAAAGGCGGCCGCCGCGAAGTAGGGATAGTCATGGTAACGGCACTGCGGGCGATCTGGCTGGTTGTGGCCGTGGAGTTTCTGCTGGGGCGCCTATTTACCCGGGTCGGTATCTTCATGCCGAAAAACGCCTTTGTGCTCGTGCTCTACCGGCTCCTGTCCGACGCCGGGCAGATTGCCTTCAACCTCAGCCTGCTGGCCGGCCTGCTCGCCCTGGGTTATACCCTGTGGCGGCTCGCCGGCCCCGCCGGCCGGGGCCTCTCCATGCGGGCCGTTGCCGCCGTGGCGGTCGTGGCCGCCCTGGGCACAACGCTGGTCCCCGGCCTGACGCCTGATCCGGCCTGGTCTCTGGCCACCGCTCTCCTGGCAGCGGCGGCCGTGGCCGGGCTGGGGATTCAGGCGTTGACCCGGACGACCGGACCCTGGCGGCAGGTTGGCCTGGCCGCTGCCCTGCTGGCCAACCTGACCTGGTACGGGGTCGCCGTGGCGCAAATGGCCCTGGCCCTGGGCAGCGGTACCGGCGAGGTGGCCCTGGCCACTGCCGTGCTGCGTGGCGGCGAACTGCTGGCCGTGCTGGCGCCGGTTTTGCTGGCCGCCGGGCTGTGCCTGGAACGGCGCCGGACCGGGCTGCCGCCCGCCCCCTGGCGGGCCGTGCTGCTTGGGCTGGCCGGCGGGATCCTGTTTGTGATCGGGTATGGGCTGGGCGCCGATATGACCGGTGTGCTGGCCATGTGGTCCCTGGGGTTCACCCTGTCGTGGCCGGGCTGGCTGTACGCCCTGGCCCTGGCAGCGGGGATTTTCTTTCTCACCGGCGCCGCCTCCTGGCCACCCGACGGCCGGGTGCAGGCGGCGGGCCTGGGCATTCTCTGGTGCACTGGCTACGCCCTGCAGGTCAATCAGCAGCATGTTCTGGTGCTGCTGGCCTGGGCCGTGTTGGCGGCGGGCGGTGCGGTTCTGGACCGTAAACAAGACCTGACACTTTCTACTGCAACCCCCTGAGGGAGGAACCGACCATGGCCGAGTGCGGCCGGATGATTCCCTGCGGACTCTGCCCGGACGGAGCTACCTGCAAGCTGGACCAGACATCGCATGACATGTGGGTTTTGGACCAGCGCCTGGTCCGGATCAAGCGCCGGATCCTGGTGTTGAGCAACAAGGGCGGCGTGGGCAAGAGCACTGTGTCCACGAACCTGGCAGCAGCTCTGGCCCTGCGGGGCGAACGCGTCGGCCTGGCCGACTGCGACATCAGCGGGCCGAGCATTCCCCGCATGCTGGGTCTGCTGGGCGCCCGCCTCAAGATCACCGAAACCGGTGTCACCCCGGTGGAACCGCTGCCTAATTTAAAGGTAGCTTCCCTGGGCTTTCTGCTCGACGACCCTGACTCGCCGGTGATGTGGCGGGATTCATATAAACAGGAGTTTCTGCAGCAGCTCTACGGCGGCGTGGCCTGGGGCGACCTGGACTGGCTGATTGTCGACATGCCGCCTGGCACCGGCGGGGAACTGATCAGCACCCGTGAACTGCTCATGCGGGTAGATGGCGTGGTGATCGTGACCACCCCGCAGGAGGTTGCCCTGCAGGACGCCCGCCGGGCGATCAACGGCTGCAAGGACAGCAACGTGCCGGTGCTGGGCCTGGTGGAAAACATGAGCGGCCTGGCCTGCCCGCACTGCGGCGGCGAGATTCATCCCTTCTCCGAAGGTGGCGCCGCCCGCACGGCCGAAGCGCTCGGTCTGCCCCTGCTCGGGCAAATTCCCCTCGACCCGGCTGCCCTTCTGCAGGCCGACGACGGTCGCCCGGCGGTGCTGGCAGCGCCCGAAGGCCCGGCCGGCCGGGCACTGCTGGCCCTGGCCGATGCCGTTGCCGCAGCCCTGGCTACGCAGCCCGACACGGCGGCTATATAATAGGTAGAAACTCGCAGCAAAGGCCGGCGCATATATGCGCCGGCCTTTCAGACTCACCAGAAGCTGCAGCCACCGCTGCTGAGCGACCACTGAGCGTCACCCACCATGTCGAAGATTGGCGAGCGAAAACAGGACACGCTTTCCGGTTTCGACAAACCGAAAGCGTGTTCTGTGCTAACCTGATTGTGGGAGTCACGGCAGGCCAGGTCCCCGAAAGGGGTGAGCGCCAATGGTGAAGATCACCGTTGAGATGAGTGCAGCCACATTCATCTCGGCCGTGCTGATTGTCACTGCGGCAATCATCACCGCTATCAGGTAGCGGCAGGCTAGGATTCCATGTCAGCCGCCGCCGTCCATCATTTGGGACGGCATCTGCGGGCTCCTGGGCGCCCTCATTCGGGCGCTCCTTTTCATTGTAGACCAAAACAACCGTTTCATACACACAACGCAGAAGGGAGGTCCTGCATCCTACCGTCGTGGCTTGGCGATTACACGGCCGGTCACGGCACCCGGGTAAGCGTGCTGCGGCTTTCCATGATCAGCACGGGGGAGTCCAGCCGGGCCACGTCTTCAGAATGCACCGGCAGACCGGTGTTGCGGTCCACCAGCAGCGTGCTGGTCAGGGTCAGTTGCCCGCCGTCGTCCGGCATGATGCCCTCCCCGACCACCTTCAGCCACGCCACCGGCACCCCGTCCCGTTCACTGTCGCCGGCATAGGTGACCGTGGCCTGGAAGCTGTCGGTCAGGTTCCGGGCCAGTTCATGGTGCACCATCGCCGGCCAGCGGTCGCCGGACTTGACCGGCTGTTCCGGATAGGAGTGCAGAGCCTGGCGGAAGGAGTCCAGCAGGTTGAACTGCGTCCCGGCCACGGGCAGCGTAATCTCGCCCTCCACCGCCAGCAGTTGGCCGGTCCCCGGCCGCATCAGCAGATTCGCCGTCTGCTCCGGCGGGCCGGACAGGGGCTGCGTACCGTTGCGGTCGGTCACTTGCCCTTCCACTCCGGAAACGGCCACCTTCAGAACAATGGTGTCGCCCTGGTCAGCCACTACCGAGGCCGTCAGATTGTAACGCAGGTCAATCCGCTCGGGCAACACCACCGGGCTCTCCACCTGGACGGGGACCTGCATGATGTTCGTCTCCGTATAGCGGTAGCGAACCTGATCACCCGGCTTAAGCTGATAACGCAGGCCCGAAGCGCCGCCGCAGCCCGCGGCCAGAGGCAGCAGGACCAGGGCCAGCCAGACCAGGGTCAGGCCGGTAACCCAGGCGCGGCCCGGGCGGCGGACCGGTGGGCGACTAGGGCAAGTCGGACCCAGGTGCGGCATGGCATCATGTTCTCCCTTCAGGGGAACTCCCTGAATCTTCGCTTCAGCCCCTGTACTTTCCTGGAACCGGCCAACCTATCTGGCTATCTTTTGGCCTGCTCAGCATTGCCGCGCGTTTGGGCATCCGAGTTGTGTAGTTCGGAGTAAGTACTGTCTACCGGCGCGTCGCCCCGCCACGAGCAGGAGATCGTCCCCGCCAGCCGAAGAATCCATCCATACCGGCTACACAAAGGAGCAGACACATGCAGCAGGCAGACGTCCTGATCATCGGCGGCGGGATCATTGGCATGAGCGTGGCCTACCACCTGTTGCGGAAAATGCCGGATCTGCGGGTGGCCGTACTGGAAAAGGAAGAAGCCCCCGGGCTGGGGGCTACGTCCAAGGCCACCGGTGGCATCCGCTACCAGTTCTCCACACCCACGAACATTCAACTGTCCCTGCTCAGCCGGCCCGAGTGGGAAACCTTCGGCGAGCAGTTCGGGGTAGACATGGGCTACACCCGCCACGGCTACCTGTTCGTCACCGCCAGCCCGGAAACCATGGCGGGCCTGCAGGGCCAGGCCACCCTGCAGCAGGGCCTCGGGGTGCCGACTCAGGTTCTCACCCCCGCTGACATCCACGCCCTGGTGCCGGCCATGCACACATCGGACCTGTGCGGCGGCACGATCTGCCCGTGGGACGGCTCCGGCGACCCGTATAGTGCGCTCACCGGCTACTGGCACCGGGCGCGGGAACTGGGCGCACGGGTGCTCACCGACTGCCCGGTCACCGCCGTCACGCGGGCGGCCGACCGGGTCACCGGTGTGCGCACCCCCCGGGGCGACTGGGCGGCGCCGGTGGTGGTGAACGCCGCCGGCCCTTACGCCGGTGAGGTTGGCCGGCTGGCGGGGGTAGACGTGCCGGTGCAGCCGTACAAGCGCAGCGTCTTCGTGGCGGCGCCGCTGCCGGAACTGGGGGCGCGGCTGCCCCTGTGTGTGGACCTGGACACCGGCTGGTACGTGCACCAGGACCGGCAGGGCAATCTGCTGCTGGGCGGTACCGACAAGATCAGCTACCCCGGTTATGATACCGTTGTGAACTGGGATGACCTGCAGCGGGTGCTGACGGCGGGGGTGCAACGCTTCCCCGGCCTGGAGCAGGCCCAGGTGGGCCGGGCCTACGCCGGGCTGCGGGAGATTACCCCTGACTTTCACGCCATTCTCGGCCCGGCGCCGGAACTGTTCGGGTTTTACCTGGCCTGCGGCTTCAGCGGCCACGGCTTCATGCACGCCCCGGCGGCGGGCCGCCTGACGGCCGA
This sequence comes from Clostridia bacterium, assembly GCA_036676195.1. Taxonomy (GTDB): domain Bacteria; phylum Bacillota; class Sulfobacillia; order Symbiobacteriales; family ZC4RG38; genus JAKFDK01. The sequence goes on from JAKFDK010000022.1 coordinate 84,631, forward strand.
GTTCATCCTGGACGGCAGCGCCCGCTCCCTGAACGCCGCGCCCCTGCTGCTGGAGCGCTTCCGCACCGGCCGGTACCAGGACGAGCAGGCGGCGTTCTGATCTACGACTGCGGTCGTACCCAAATTCGGTCTCCGGACGGCCCCCGGGCGCCCGGCGCTGTGGTATCGTCAAGGCAATACCAGCCACAAGGGAGAGAGAGCCACCCTCATGAAGGAACGAGGCGGGACCATCAAAAAGGTCGTCGGCTGGTTCATGATCCTGCTGGGTGGGTTCTTTCTGGTAGGAGCTATAGCCGACAGTACGGTCGGCGGCTGGTTGCGCACCGCAAGCCCGTCTGCGATGACGGCGTCCTTGACCGACATCGACCGGGTTTCCATTCGCGCCGACATTGGACAGGTCCGGGTTGCCACGGAAGACCGCCCGGACCTGTTGGTGACCGTGCACGGGAGCGATCCGGGCAGGGTGAACGTTGAATTCGCGCGTCAAGACGGCGAACTGCAGGTGCGGGTTTCGCCGCCCTGGTGGCACCGGCCGCGCTTATCAGAGCCGACCCCTGTAGAGATCCGGCTGCCGGAAAGCTTCGATCAGGTGCTGAATCTGCAGGTTGGCACGGGCAGCCTGGCGATCTCCGGAGCTTCACCTGACCGGCCGGCGACGCTGAAGGTGCTCGACCTGGACGTGCGGGTGGGCAAGGTGGAGATCCGGCATGTCCGCGTTCGCAGTCTGAACTACAACGGCCAGACCGGATCGCTCTCCACGGAGTGGGTTCAGGCTGAGGAGGCCGGCCTGCGGCTGATTTCCGGCATGATCGACCTGACGCACTTTGTGGGGGCCCTGCAGGTCCAACTGACCTCCGGCAGCCTGGAGGCCCAGTTCGACGCCCTGTCGGGTGCGGTCAGCATTAACCAGGTGACCGGGAAACTGGTGCTCGGCCTGCCTGCTGACGCCGGGTTCACCGTGGACGCGCGGGTTGGCAGGGGCATGATCCGCAGCGAACTGCCTGGGGCAGACCCACCTGGTCCCGGCCGCCCGGCGCTGCGCCTGACCCACGGTGCCGGTACGCACGCCGTTGACCTGCGGGTGGAAACCGGCTACATCATCATTCGGTGAAACCCGGTACGCGGGCTGGAAAGGGGGCGGGGTCACGTGCGCTACCGCCGGATCGGGGCCCTGCTCATCTTCCTGGGTCTGCTCTGGCTGCTGGACCTGCTCCTCCACATCGACCCCTTCCGCACCGGTCTCGCCGCCGTGCTCATCTATGGCGGGTACCGGCTGATCCGCAACCACCGGTCCCTGGTGGGCACCGTCCATTTGCTGGACCCGGAGTTTCCTTTCCAGGAAATCGACCTGTCCTGCGGCATCACCGATGTGAAGATCGACCTGTCCCGGGCGATCATTCCGCCCGGTGAGCACCTCATCACTATCCGCGGTCTGGTCGGGGATGTGAACATCTTCGTTCCCTACGACCTGGACGTCTCGGTGGTGGCCACTGTGGCGGCGGGAGCGCTGAACGTGATGGGTGTAGGCCGGGCCGGCCTGGGTTGCAGGGGGCTCTTGACGACCGCCAGGTATGCCGAGGCTGCCAGCAAGGTGAAGATCACCGTTGCGCTGGCCATCGGCGATGTGGACGTGAGGTACTTATGAGACGCAGCCGGCTGGCCAATATTCAGTGGCGGCTTTCCCTGTTCGGTGCAGTCGTAGCCGGACTGATGGCCGTAGTGACGACTGTCGTCATTCTGGGAGCGCTGCGCCTGGACTTTCTGACGCTGTTGGACATCCAGTGGCTGCAGATACCCATCCTGGTGCTGATCGCCGCACTCGCCCTTGCACTGGGCCTCTTGGCCGGCTATCGATATGGCAACCGGCTCAAGCGGCGGTTGGAGTGCCTGTGGGAATCGATTCTGCATTTCGAGCGCGGCGATTTTGGGCATCGGGTGCCCGCTCTCGGTGATGATGAGATTGGTTTGGTGGCCGACCGCTTGAACGAGATGGCCGAGCGGGTGGAGAGGCATGTGGCCTCTCTGCAACGGCTCTCCACGCTGCAGGCCCAGTGGCGGGAGCAGGTGAAAAAGGCTGCCATCATCGAGGAGCGGCAACGCCTGGCGCGCGAGTTGCACGACGCAGTCAGCCAGCAGCTCTTTGCGATCTCCATGATGTCATCGGCGGTCCTTGAGCAGATCCCGGAAGGGGACAATCCCCTCCGACGGCAGATCAGTGCCATCGAGACGATGGCAGGCAAGGGTCAGAACGAGATGCGTGCTCTCCTCCTTCACTTGCGGCCGACGGTGCTGGAAGGGAAAGGGCTGAAGGAAGGGCTGGGCGAACTGCTGGCGACCTTCCGGGCGCGGCATTCCATCCAGGTCCGGTGGGAGGTAGGGGAGCTGCCGCCACTGCCCAAAGGGGTCGAGGACCATCTGTTCCGCATTGTCCAGGAGGGACTCGCCAACATTCTTCGCCACTCGCGGGCGACCACCGTTACGGTGCGGTTGCAGGTGGCCAACCGTCAGGTCCGCCTGAAGATCCTTGACGACGGGGTGGGGTTCAACACGGGCCAGGCAAAGCCTTCGTCCTATGGGCTCCAGGTAATCCAGGAACGCGCCAGTGAGATCGGTGGCGTAGCCGAAGTGATCTCCTTTCCTGGCAAAGGTACGCAGGTGGAAGTGAAGGTTCCCATGGTGGAGGACCTGGGGGAGCGATCAGAATGATTCGGGTCTTGCTGGTGGATGATCACGAGATGGTACGTATGGGGTTGTCTGCCTACCTGCAGACGCAGCCGGACATCACCGTGGTGGGGGAGGCGGCAGAAGGCGCCGAAGGGATTCGCCTGGCGCTGGCCGAGCGGCCAGATGTGATCCTGATGGATCTGGTGATGGAGGGTGTGGACGGGGTAACGGCGACGCGGGAAATTTATCGCGCCCTTCCGGAGGTGCGGATCATCGCCCTGACCAGCTTTCTGGACGACGACAAGGTTTATCCGATTCTGGAGGCAGGGGCGCTTAGCTATCTGCTCAAGACCTCCCGGGCCCCCGAGATCGCGGCGGCCATCCGGGCTGCCATGCGGGGCGAGCCTGTGCTGGAGGCTCGGGTGACAGGAAAGGTGCTCTCCCGGATTCGCCGTACCGACGAGATCAAGCCCCACGAGGAGCTAACGCCGCGCGAGATGGAAATCCTGCGGCTGATCGCTGAGGGAAAGGCCAACCAGGAGATCGCTGACCTGCTGTTCATTACGATCAAGACGGTGAAAACGCACATCACGCAGATTCTGTCCAAGCTCGGAGTGGAGGACCGCACCCAGGCCGCCGTCTATGCGCATCGGAACAAGCTGGTCGAGTAGCCCCAGGCGCGATATAAATCCCGGGAGTCGGTGACTCCCGGGTTTTTGTTTTTTTCGCCCGGTCTGAGAGCAGATCCGACCGCGGTCGTAGTCCGGAATCGGGCTGCGGTTCGTTTGGCGCGGCGGCGCCTTCCGTTATTGTGGAGACAGCAGGTTGTCATTTCCTGACTGACCAGCGACCGAGAGGGGATTTCCATGCAAGCACTGTTCCACCCCATCAAGACCGCCGCCCGTGTTGGTTATGTCATCGTGGCGTGGTCGCTCATCGCGCAGGTCGTTCTCCAGTTCTTCCACGCCGGCGTGGCGGTCCTTGTCCACCCGGGAGACTGGAGCTCGCACGTCGCCTCCGGGCACGTGATCTCGCTGCCCGTCATGTAGCCCCGTCGTTCCCGGCGATGCCGGGGCCGTTACCGCCGGGCGTCAACTTGCGGAGCAGCGGTGCATCGCCTGCCACGCGGCGGACTTCAAGGGCAGGCAGATGGGCAGCGTTCGCTCGGCAGACCTGACCCAGGCTGCAACCACACGCAGCGAGCAGTTCCTCATGTGGGCGATCAGCGAAGGGTCCCAGCGCGGCATGCCCCCCTGGCAGGCCGGACTTTCCGAGGAAGAGCGGTGGCACCTGGTCACCTTCATCAAGAGCCTGTAGCAGTGATACTCCAACAAGGGGACGGTTGGCATGAGAAAGTTGAGTGCCAAGGGTGTGAAATGGCTTAAAATCAGTCATCTTGTTCTGATGGTGTTGATGTTAGGTGGAATCATCAGTTCGGTCGTTCTGAGAATCCGGCTGACATTGGACACCTTTGATGAAGTTTATGTAACGTACAAGATGTTGCAGGACATTAGCGATCACGTCGTCAGATACGGAGCCCAGGGACTTCTCATCACCGGTATCCTGTACAGTGTCTGGACAAGCTGGGGGTTCTTCCGGTACCGGTGGGTCATGGTGAAATGGGTCCTCTTTGTCCTGCAAACGGTTTTTGGGATCTTCGGCATCGACCGCTGGATGGTGGAGAACCTGGCCATGTTGGAAACCCAAAACAGCCTGGCGCTCAGCAACCCCGACTTCGTGCACAACCACCTGCTCATGCAATACGGCGCCATTGCGCAAGGTGTTGTGACCGTGTTTCTGATTTGCGTATCGGTGTTCAAGCCCTGGAACAGGAAAGCGCGGTCCACCCCAGCAGCGGTGTGATGCGGAAACCAACTCTAAATGTTCCACCAAGGCTGATGGAAGTAAGCTTGGTGTTCGCTCTCCTGTATGGCTCCGGTCCGGAGCCGCTTCTGCCCCCAGGGTAGCGCCGGAAGTCCGCCACGTCAACGTGGGCGGCCAACTGCCGCCGACCCGGAGCGTGGTTTGCATTGCCTGCCACAGGGAGGGATACGCCTGTTGCCAGAAGCGCACAAAACTTTACTATAGGCAGACAAATCCATCCAAAGGAAAGGAAATGCCGGCCAATAACCCTTTACAAGGCGGTACAACCGGGAGGGCTGTACCCAGCCGGTCAGGAGGGTGTTGCGTGCAACGGCCGATCTATGGCTCTGATCTGATGGTAGACCTGTTACGCAAGCTGAACATCGAATACGCCGCCTTCAACCCGGGCGCCAGCTTCCGGGGGATCCACGACTCGCTCGTCAACCAGGGGCATCCGCAGCGGCCTGAAGTGATCACGTGCTGTCACGAGGAAATCTCGGTGGCCATCGCCCACGGCTATGGCCGGGCGGCCGGGCGCCCAATGGCGGCCCTGCTGCACAACGTGGTTGGCCTCCAGCACGCCACCATGGCCATCTTCAACGCCTGGTGCGACCGGGTGCCGATGCTGCTTCTGGGCGGCACCGGGCCCATGGATTCCACCCGGCGCCGTCCCTGGACCGACTGGGTACACACCGCCCTGGTACAGGGCAACCTCATCCGGGATTACGTGAAGTGGGACGACCAGCCGGCGTCCCTGGCCGCCGTGCCCGAATCCTTCTACCGGGCTTACCGGCTGGCCGTGACCGAGCCGACGGCGCCCGTGTACGTATGCCTGGATGCCGACCTGCAGGAGACGCGTCTCGACGAAGCCGCCGGGGAGGTGGCGGTCCCGCCAGTGCAGCGCTACGGTCCGCCGGCGCCGCCCCAGGCTGACCCCGCTGCCCTGCAGGAGTTGGCCCGGTGGCTCCTGGCGGCCGAACTGCCAGTGATCGTGGCCGACCATGCCGGGCGGCGCCCGGAAACGGTGGCGGTGCTGGTGGAACTGGCGGAGTTCCTGGGCGCTTCTGTAATCGACCTGTGGAACCGCTTTAACTTCCCCAACACCCACCCGCTGGACCTGACGGGGGCCCAGACCCAACTGTACCCGCAGGCCGACGTGGTGCTCGCCCTCGATGTGACCGACCTGTACGGCGCCCTGGCCGAGAGTGACCGCACCACCCGCAGTATCAGCCCCTCGCTGCGGGACGGGACCCGGGTCGCCCACATTACCCTGGCCGACTACCTGGTCCGGGCCTGGTCATGCGATTACCAGCGCCTGCCGGAGGTTGACCTCCCCATTGCCGCCGACACCGCCCTGGCCCTGCCGGCCCTGCTACAGGTCTGCCGGGAGCAGTTGGCGGCCGATGCCGAACTGGCGGCAGCCTTTGCCGCCCGCAAAGAGGGCCGCCGGCCCCGGCTGGCCGACTTGCGGGCGGCCACGCGCGCCCAGTGGGAGGCGGCTGCCCGCCGGGGTGAGTCAGACTCGCCCGTGGCGGTGGCCACCCTGGCCAGGGAGGTGTTTGCTGCCGTCAAGGGAGAGGACTGGGTGCTGGCCAACGGCGACCTGCGGGGCTGGACCCGGCGGATTGGGCAGTTTGAACACCCGTACCAGTGGCAGGGCGGCAACATGGGCGGCGGCATCGGCTTCGGCGCCGGCGTTTCCCTGGGCGTGGCCCTGGCCAACCGCGGCAAGAACCGCCTGATCCTGGACTTTCAGCCGGACGGGGACCTGCTCTACACCCCCAGCGCCCTGTGGACGGCGGCCCACCACCGCATTCCGGTACTGTTTGTCATGTTCAACAACCGCTCCTACTACAACTCCGAGGACCACGAACTGCGCATGGCGGATGCCCGCCTGCGCCCGCCAGACCGGGCCGGTATCGGGACGCAGATTCACGACCCGGAAGTGGATTTTGCCGGACTGGCCCGATCTTTTGGCGTGCATGCCGAAGGGCCCATCACCCGCCCGGGCGACATCCGGGGGGCGGTGCAACGGGCGCTCGAGGTCGTGCGCGGGCAAGGGCGCCCGGCCCTGCTCGACGTTGTCTGCCAGCCGCGCTAGCCAGAAGCCCCTGCTCCGGTGTACCGCAAGACAAGGAGGGAGTCGCAGATGCGCACACGGAAATTCTGCCGCACCGTATCCCAGTGGTTCATGGTGGTCATTTTGGCGCTCGGACTGGTTGCCTGTAGTACCGGACCCAGCCCGGCGGCCGAAACGAAGGCCCCACCGCCGGCCCCGCTGAAAAAACTGCGTGTCGCCCACTCCATGATGAACTTCAACCCCTCCGTTGTCTGGGTGGCCCAGGATCAGGGAATCTTCACCAAGCACGGCCTTGACGTGGAATTTGTCTTTATCGAGAGCGGCACAACCCTGACCCAGGCGCTGGTGGCCGGAGAAGCGCCCCTGGCCGTGGCGGCCTCCGCCGTGATCCCGGCCATTGCCAAGGGGGCCGACATCAAGATCATCGGCGGTTTCGTCAGCACCTTCCCCTACGATTTCGTGGTCACACCTGACATCAAGACAGCCGCCGACCTGAAGGGCAAGAAGCTGGGGGTCTCCAAGCTGGGCTCTGCCTCTCACACGGCCCTGCGCAAGGCCCTGAAGAATGTGGGGGTAGACGAAGAGTCCGTTGTCTTCATGCAAACCGGGTCGGAGACGGCGCGCCTGGCCTCCATGAAGGCCGGGGCCGTCCAGGGCACGGTGGTAGACCCCACCCTCTCCGCCGAGTTGAAAAAAGCGGGGTTCCGGAGCATGCTGTCACTCTACGAAGCCAATATCCCGTACTTCCACACCGGAATCGTGGCCAGCGGAGCCTTTCTGAAGAACGAGCGCGCCACGGCGGAAGCGTTCCTGAAGGGCATCGTGGAAGCCACGGCTTTCTATCTGGATCCCAAGAACGAACAGGCCGTGATCGACAGCATCTCCCGGCATCTGCGGATGGACGAAGCCGGAAACAAGAATGAGATCATCAAAATGGGCTATCAGATGCACCGGGACAAATACTACCAGCTTCTGCCGTACCCGTCGGTGCCGGGCGTGGAGGCGGCGGTGGTCGAACTCAAACTGGAGCAGGAGCTGAAGGTCAGTTCGGTCATCGACGATTCGATCCTGCGCGGCCTGGAACAGCAGGGATTCCACAAGCAGTTCCAGGCGGCACGCTAAACAGATGCTCACAGACATGCATACCCATCTGGACCGCTACCGGCCGGAGGAGCTGACCGGGGTGGTGCAGCGGGCCAGGGAGGCCGGAGTCAGTTGGATCGTCACCGTGGGGATGAACATCGCCGCCTGTGAACGGGCTGTACAGATCGCCAGGGAATTCGACATCGTGCGCGCCGCAGTGGGCCTGCATCCCTGGGCCGCGCACGAAGTCCGGGAAGCTGACTTCGTCCGGCTGCGGGACTTGCTGGCTGATCCCCGGGTGGTGTTTATCGGCGAGGCCGGCCTGGACACGGCCAAGACGCCGGCGATCAACTGGGAAAAGCAGTCCGACACCTTCCGGCGCCAGGTGCGGCTGGCCCGGGAGGCAGGTCTGCCGCTGAACCTGCACGTGAAAGGGGCGGCGGCGGAGGAGGCCCTGATCCAGATCCTCCGGGAGGAAAAAGCCGGCGCGGTCGGGGGACTGCTGCACGGGTTTGTGGGCAGCCTGAAGACGGCTCAGGCTGCCCTGGAACTGGGATTCTTTATTTCCGTACCCCGGCTGATCACCTTTGCGGACCAGGATGCCGTGCGCGCGCTGTTTGCCCAAATCCCCCTGGCAGGGCTGGTGCTGGACACCGATTCCACCGGTGGCCAACTGCCCGACGGGCGGCGCGTGGAGCCAGCCATCATCCGGGAGATGGCGGCGGCGGTGGCGAAGCTGCACGGCACTACGCTGGCGGCGGTGGCCGAGCAGACGGAGCAGAATCGGCAGCAACTGTTCCGGGGCCGGTAGGTCGTCGCCGGAGCGGGCCAGCCACCCCGGTTCCGTACCGCAGATGAGTTTTGAAATACAGATCTGGAAATACAAGTCAGGAAACACAGAGCGCACCTACGGCCTTCGACACGCCGCCGGTGCGTTCTGTGTTATCCTGATTCTGGGAGCCGCAGCAGGCCAGGTCCATGAAAGGGGTGAGCGCCGTGGTGAAATTCACCATCGAGATGGACGCGACAACGTTCATCTCGCTTGTGCTGATGATCATTCCGGCAATCATCACCGCTATCAAACAGCGGTAGGCGACGGTCCCATCGTCGATTGCCGCCGTCTTGAACTTGGGACGGCACTGACTGGCGGACTCCAGGGCACCCCCATTCGGGTGTCCTTTCTTCATGATATCCACTGACCGGCCGCTTTATCCAGGCAAGAAAACCTAAGCTTCGACCTCCCAGGCCAGCAGGGCGGCCCCAAAGCGCTGGCCCTGCACGAACACCGGCACGGCCGGCCAAATCCCGTTCCGGGTTCCCGGTCCAGTCCTGGCAGTACCGGCGGTTGTGGGCCGGCGGAGCCCCGCCGTGCCCGGCGGTAACGGTAGCAGGTTGACGGCGAAACAAACTGACCAACAGTTCTCCCCCCGCTGGCTATGAATAAAGTTCGGTCCTCCGCCCTGGCCATCGTCAGGCCGGATAGTGCGGTGCAATCAAAATTCAGCCCTCCCATCAACGTTTCCTTTATTTTCTGCGTTGGCACACAGGTAAATAACTGCGGCACCCAAACCCATTGTATGAATATTGACAGTTAAACGAAATGAGGGTTATATTGGTCACGTGCGTTGACTTTCGGGTTCAGGGTGGCCCGCTGACATCGTCGAAATGAGGGGGCGGTTGGGATGCCGGAGGCGAATGCGGTCTTTCAGGGTGGGGGAGTGCGGGGCATCGGCCTGGTCGGGGCCCTGGCTGTGGCCGAGGAACGGGGCTATACCTGGCGGCGGGTGGCCGGCACGTCGGCTGGGGCCATCGTGGCGACCCTGGTGGCGGCGGGATACACGGCGGCGGAGATCACCGAAATCATGAAGACCGAAGTCGACTACAAGGCATTCATGGACCGCCGGCTCCCGCTCGGGGTGGTGTCAGAGATTACCGATGTCCTGAAGGACCGCGGCATCTACACCGGGCAATACTGCATTGAACTCATGGACCGGCTCCTTGGCCGCAAGCTGGGCAAGTCCACCGTGACCTTCCGCGATCTGCCGGTACCCTGCCAGGTGATTGCCACTGACGTGACCAACTGCCGCATGGTGGTGCTGCCCGACGACCTGAACGAGTATGGTCTGGCAGCGCCCCTGGACTTTCCCGTGGCCCAGGCCGTTCGGGCCAGCATGAGCATTCCGATCTTCTTTGAGCCCTACGTTCTGCACTACACCCGGGAAGGGGAAAGCTGCACAGCCACGCTGGTGGACGGCGGTATGCTCAGCAACTTCCCGATCTGGCTGTTTGACCCCAGGGGTGAGGCCCCGCAGGTCCCCACCATCGGCTTCCGCCTGCAGGCCCCCGGCACCGGCGGACCTCTGCAGGACCATACCCTGCTCCAGTACCTGCGTGCTCTGGTGACCACCGTGCTGGACGGGCACGATGATTACGACCTGACCCACCAGGATTACGAACGGACGATTACCATTAATACCGGCGATGTAAAAACTACCGAGTTTGACCTCTCCCCGGCAGACCGGGACTGGCTATACGACAGCGGACGCCAGGCTGCTGAACAGTTCTTTGCCGGCTTTGACTTTGCCGCCTGGCTGGCGCGTTTTACCCCCCGGGCCTGTAAAAACTGACATCATCAGGCGCGCCTGCTCGTGACCGGGTCCGGATTCCGGCCAGGGTAGATGTTGCCGCCGGTACCGTGGCCGTCACCGTGGACCACTTCACGTTGTTCGCCCTGAGGAGTCCCATTCTTCTGTCGCAGAATCCCAGGTTTTTGCTCTACCCCCCTGGTCCGAAATCCACAAAGAGATGTTCCGGGTGAGGATGGCTGAGGAAGTCATGGTGGGAGATGGCCCAGCCGTAGGCGCCTGCGTAACGGAAGAGAATGACGTCCCCGATCCGGACGCGCGGGACGTAGATGTCCCGCGCCAGCAGGTCTTTCGGGGTGCAGAGTTGACCGGCCACCGTGACCATACTGTCGCGCAGTTCCGGACGTGGGAAGGGGTAGAGCCATTGCTCGATGGGGACTACTGTAAAAGGATGACTGTGCTGCCAGGAAGCAGGGAGGCGAAACTGGTGGGTCCCGCCCCGGATGATCACGAAGTCCTTTCCGTGGTTCTGCTTGATATCCAGCACTTCCGCAGCGTAGTAGCCGCATGCCGCCGTCTGGTAGCGGCCGCACTCAAACAGGAGGGTCAGGCCGGGCGGGCACTGCTCCCTGAGCACTCCGTCCAGCCGGGCCGTGAAGGCGGCCCAGTCAAACTGCTGCGCGAGGTCACGGTAGTTGACCCCGATGCCACCGCCGGCGTTGAGATAGGAAACCCGCAGGTCAAACTCCCTGGCCCAGGCCTGCGCCTTCCCGATGTAGTGGGCGATCAGGCGGGCATGTCCCTCGGGGTCCAGGTTGTTGGAAATGGAATGGAAGTGAAAGCCTTGCAGCTCCACATGCGCGGAGCGGCGGGCCAGGGCGATGGCGGCGGGCACCTCGGCCTCGCCGATGCCGAACTGGGTGGGGACACCCGCCATCTGCAGGGTGGCGGCGGGGAGGGGACCGCTGAGGTTCACCCGCAGCAGGATCGGCACTACCGTGCCGATCTGGGCGGCAAGATGCTCCACGCGCTGCAGTTCGTTCACGCTCTCCACGTGGAGGAGGGTGACACGGTGGCGAATGGCCCCTGCGATCTCCGCATCGGTCTTGCCCGGTCCGCCGAAGAGGATCGGGATGTGGGCATCCACCGCCCGCACTTTGGCGATCTCACCCAGGGAGGCGACCTCAAACCCGTGCACCATGGGGGCCAGGGCCTTCAGGATCGGCGCTTCTGAGTTGGCCTTAATGGCGTAGAAAAGGCGGCATGGAGAGGGAAGGGTTGCGACCAGGTGCGACACGTGGGTTCGGAGCTGGTTCAGGTCGTAGATGTAAGCGCAGAGGGGCTGCTCCCGTTCCGCCTTGAGGGACCGGATCAGGCTTTCGATACGGCTCATGGCTGAATTCGCTCCTGCGTGCAGGCTGCCTGGAGTTGCTGCTGGAACAGGCGCAGGTGGGCCTGCAGGGCACGGAAGGCCACCCCGCGCTCGTCGCCGAGAACAAAGGCGCAGACCCCGCGCTCCCGCCAGAACCCGAAGTCCTCGGGCACCCGGGGGATGGCGCAGTAAGGAATGTCCCGCTGCCTGGCCGCAGCCTGTACCTGGCCGAGAGCTTCCCGGACCAGGGGATGGCGGGTTTGCCACGGGACGCCGAGGGACTGGGACAGGTCGGCGGCGCCCTCCAGCACCAGGTCGAGGCCGGGAACCGCCAGGATCTCCTCGACCCCTTCAACCCCATGCCGGTCCTCGATCATGGCCACGACCATGACCTCGGCGTTGGCCGTCCGAATATAAGCAGGCAGATCGCCCTTGCCAAAAGCAGCCGGGCGGCCGGCGTTCAATCCCCGCTCCCCTTCCGGGAAGTAGCGGCTGGAACGGACGGCCGTTTCCGCATCGGCGCGGGTGCGGACCCTGGGCACAACCACCCCCTGTGCCCCGGCGTCCAGCGCCCTGAGAATGGCCCCGGGGGAAGCGTCCGGGACGCGCACCAGCGCCGTCAACCCGACCGTCTCGGCGGCCCGCAGCATGTTCTCCAGCGTTTCCGGATTGACCAGGGTGTGCTCGGTGTCAATGATGACGAAGTCGAACCCGGCGCAGCCAATCATCTCGACCACCAGGGGGACTGGGGTAGAGCAGAAGAGGCCGAACACGGCGCGCCCTTCCCCCAGTGCCCGCTTCAGCGCATTGTGCCTCAGCATGGCTGTGCGAGCCCGTTGCGCACCCGGTGCACCCGGACCTCCGTATCCGGGTACAGCCGGCGCTTGGTCAACTGTTCCACCTGCGTGGTGGGGGCGAAGAGGTCAAAGAGGGCGAAACGCTCCCGCAGGTGAGGAAAGCGGCGCTGGTAGTCCGTAATCACCGTGCGGGCGAGGGACCAGAAGCGGCGCTCATCGAGACCGAAGTGGTCGGCGAGGAAGAGGGCGAGCTCTGAGAGGTTAATGAAAAAGAAAGCGTCGTGCATGAAGTCCCGCACGTCCTCCAGGTTGTCTGTCTCAATGTACGAATTCCGGTTCACCCGTGTGTGGGCGACCGGTGTGGCGTGCAGGGGCGGGCGCCGCTCCGGGGCGGTCAGGTGGGCCGGCGCAAAGCGGATACCGTCATGGAAGTCCTTCAGAGCCATGCGCTGGGGGACGCCCTGCCGGTGGATGAGGACCATGTTCTGGGCGTGGGACTCCAGGGCAATGCCGTGGGCGTAAAGCATGTGGACGATCGGGAGAATGCTCACCTCCAGCAGCCGGCGGACAAAAGACTCCACCCCTTCCTGCTGCACCCAGGGCGCAATGAATGGGCGACCGTCCACATCGAGGCTGCAGAGGGCGTTGAACGGGACCGCTTCCTCGCCGTGAGCGAGGAAGGGGTGCAGGCTTTCCCGCCAGATGCACGACAGGACCCCGTTCGTGGCCGGTAACAAGAGTTCAGGCTGCGGCCGGTCGTAGGTCACCCCCAGCACCTCCCCGAGCAGGACCGGCCGCAGTTCATCACGCAGGAAAGGGTCCGCCTGGACGAGCCCCTTCAGCCAGTCCGAAATGAGGGGGGCGTTCTGCACCGTGTGGGGGGCCAGGATGCGGGAGGTGGAGGTATTGACAATGCTCAGGGAGAGCTTCAGGTAGGCCTTATCCGGCGAACTGGTGTTGGCCATTGTCCGGATCGATTGCTGGGGGCGATAGGCGTCTTCGGCGGTGCCAAGGAGGATCAGGCGCCCGTCGCGCAGGTCCTGGTAAAAGGCAGCAACAGCACGCTCTCGCCACTGCCAGGGGTGTACTGGCAGCAGAATGTACTCGTCGGGGTTCAGGCCCCGGGCGCGCATCTCCCCGGTAAAGCGGGCGTGGGCAGCTTCCCCCAGCTCGTGCCGGATCAATGCCAGGGGGTCAATGGCGGTGGAGGCGGCGCGGCGGGTGTAGTCCCGATGCGCGGCCAGCCAGAGCGGCCGGACCTCGGGGCCGAACTCCGGCCCGAAGGCGGCGTTGTCGAGGTAGTCAAAGCCGAGGCGCGATTTGTAGGAGGGGTGGTAGGGGTGGCCGTCCATCAGGCCGCTTTCCATCTCGTCGTAGGTGCAGTTCCGGAGCAAGCGCCCCTCCCGGTGCCGCCGGTGCTGAGCCAGGGTATCTTTGAGGAGCGTTTGCTCCAGCTCACCGATAAAATGCACCAGCCGTTCGGTGTCGGCACCGAGAGACGAGCGGATCTCCAGGAGGAAGCGGGAAAGCGAATCGGCCTCGGCGGTCACACCGCCGGCGACCCGGGTGACGGGTTCCTGGCTGAGCCGGATGCGGTCAAAACTGAACCGCCGCTGCCCGCGGCACAGGTAGCTGACGGGCTGACCGGCGTTGTCCTGACCGTGGAGACGGAACACCAGTTGCTCTGCGGCCGGTTCTGTCTCCGGCCGCACCACTCCCTCGTAGATCAGGGACTCGATTAACTGGCGGAAGATCCGCCTGCGGACCTCCGGGAACTGTTCGCATTGCAGAGCTGCGTTCAGGTTGGCAGTGTCCAGGGCTGTGTTCATTGGTTACACCTCGCATGCCCGGATCGGATTCGCGATCGGGACGTAGAGCGGCGTCTCGCCTCGCTCCTGGAAGCGGCTGATCAAGTTGGCTTTGGCGGGCAGCTCCGGGCCGTCCAACAGTTCCTCCAGGTAATGCTCTCCGCCAGCCGATCGAAACAGCGCCGCGTTCTCCTGCAGCAGGCTGCGGACCACCTGCCAGAGCTGTCGCTCCTCCCCGGCTCCGTAGCGGGCCAGGGTAAACAGCAGATGGCCCAGATGGTTGACAACGAAGTAGTACTTCAGCCGGTGCCAGGCGTCGGCATCGGGATAGAGGGCCGGGCTGTCCGCTGTGACCTGGCCGCCGTAGAGGCCCCGCGCGGCGGCCCGCTCCCGGCTGATGGCGGCCCCTTCCAGGTCTCTGACGTAGAAGCCGGCGGGCCAGCCTCCGGCCAACACCAGCATGGAGTTCTGTACGTGGGCCTCCAGGCTGAGGCCGCCCTGCAAAAAGAGCCGCAGCAATGGGAGGAGGGAGATCTCCAGATAGCGGCGGAGCCACGTGGCCACGAAGTCAGGGGTGAGACCCCGGTCCTGGGTGTTGGCCGCCGCACGCAGCGCCTGGACGACGGGCGGTTCAGTCCCGTGCAGCGAGGGTTCCAGCAGGCCCGCCAGCACCATCGGGGCTCCCGAACCGGCCGCGGTGGGGGTGCGCCGAAACAGGACGGCGAAGCTGGCGGCGAGCTCGTCGCGGGCAGACGCAGTCCATTCCGGCGGCGCCACCGAGCGGTAGCCCTCCTCAAGGAGGACGGTGAAGCGTTCAAACGGCAACTCCGGCTGCAGGGCGGCCATGACCCGGCTGGCGTCCAGGCTGCGTTGGAGCTGATCGGGCGGGTTGACCCGGACAAAATTCGTGATGCGGACATCGAGAGGGAGTTTGAAAAAGTAGCGGTGCCCGGGGGCCCAGACGGTGCGTACGGAGGAGGTCGGGTAGACGGGCTCGCCCAGCTGACCAAGGTGGATCAGGCGGCCTTCATGCATCAGTGCTTCCACTTGTGGGAGCCGGCATAGGTAAGCGGCTTGCCAGGGGTGGCATGGCAGCAGGCGCCAGTCACGGCCGACCCTGGGGTGGTCGTGGGCCGCGTGGAGTACGGCGGCGGGGATCACCGCCTCTCCCGTGCCCGGGAGGAACTGTTCCATCACCAGTTCCGGTACAGCGGCGAAGTAGTGCAGCCTGAAGGAGGCTCCGAGTTCCGGGGAGTAACGCTCCAGGTCAGCAGGGGAGAAACCCTCCGAACTTTTGGGGGTCGGGTGGAAGGGATGGCCGAAGACAATCGCCTGTTCGGCGGCCAGAAAGCGGTCGGCCGCGTCCGGGTCAAGCCTTGGTCGTCCTCGCCGCAGATGGCGCTCCACGTAGAGGGCGGTCTTCCCGACGCTGTTCTCGATGTGCTGCAGGAGCGACCGCCGGCGCATCTCCCGCACGGAGGCGTCCGGCTCCGGGGTAGCCAGGTCGGAGACGAGCAGGCCGGCCAGTTCCATAACGTCGGCCACGGGGCGGTGTGCCGCTGTAGCAGCGGTGCCGGCCCAGAAGTGGCTCCCGAATTGGTGGTGGCCGGTGGCGGACACGTAGGTAACAGCGCCGAGAAGTACCGTTCCGGTGGCACGGAGCACCAGCCGCATTGGCCACCCCAGCGCGCATAGCTGATCGTACACGTCACGCGGCAGTGCGGCCGCGGCCGGGTCATTCGGCTCCAGGCGGGGGTCGGCCACGCCCGTCTCCCGGAGGTAGGAATTGAGCAGGCGCTCCAGCGCGGCCTGTTCGGCAATCATGGCACTGCTACACCCCTTTTCGGTGACTTCCAGACCAGGGCGGCGCCGAACGCAAAGGCACTGCCCATGAGGACGAAGGCCCAGGCGGGCGCCAAAAGGCCGGATACAAGAGCGCCCCCCAGGGAGCCCAGGATCTGGCCGAACGTGAGAAAGCTGTTGGCAACGCCGATCTGCACCCCCTGGTGATCCGGTGCAGCCTGCCGGCTCACCTGCAGGAAGACGGACTGCACCAGGGCGCTGAAGCAGAACCCTTGCAAAAACCGCAAGGGGAACAGCCACCCGGCCTGGCCCGGCAGCGCCTGCAGGGCGATGCTGATCCCGCAGCCGCAGGCGGCTACGGCGAAGTTCTGTTCCACAGGCTTGCGGTCATTCCGCCGCCCCCACCAGGCCGAGCCGAGGAAGGTGGCACCCCAGGTGACGGCCTGCAGGATGCCTACCCAGCTTGCGGCATGGCCGGGGTCACGGAGCAAGGTGCGGACGTGCGGGGCGAAGACGGTGACCAGCCCGTAGGCACCGGCCTGGGCGCAGATCCCTGCCAGAAGAAAGGCACGCACCTGGCGGTGGCGGAACAGGTCGGCAACGGTCCGGTGCAGCGGCACGGGGGACGCGGCGACCGGTACCGCCTGTGCGGACTCCTGAAGCACCCAGGCGGCGATCAGGCTGCAGGCGCCGGTCAGCAGTCCTGTGCCCAGCAGCAGGGGCCGCAGCCCCCACAGGTCGGTCAGCAGGCCGCCCACCAGGGGGCCGGCGAGGGAACCTGCGGCACTGGCGCTCTGCAGGCTGCCCAGCGCCCGGCCGCGGGATGCGGGCGGTGCCTCCGCACTGGCGAAGGCGGCGGCCGAGTCCATGACGCCGCCGCACGCTCCCTGGAGCAGCCGGCAGACCAGGAACTGGAGCGGGGTCCTGGCGAGGCCCATCAGGACCATGCTGGCGGCCAGGCCCGACAGGGCGCGGATGACCATCCATTTCCGTCCCCAGCGATCGCCCAGCCGCCCCCACAGGGGAGCTGCCAGCATGAGGGTGACGGCGGGCGCGGCGAGGGTCAGTCCGCTCCAGAACCGATTGGCCGCTGTTTCCGCCACCCCCAGCTCCTCCATGTAAAAGGGCAGCAGTGGGACCACCACCGTCAGTCCCGCCGTGGTGAGGAACTGCCCGGTCCACAGCAGCCGGAGGTTGCGGTTCCATGCCGGTGAACCGCTCATCGTTCCCTGGCACCTCGCCGGGCGCCGGCGGGCAGGTACCGGAGGGGGTTGGGGATCTCCCCCGTCCCGCTGGGCATGCTGCCGCCGCCTGTCCCTTGACGCCGCAGGAGGGGGGTGAGCACCAGCTTGACGGGCCACGTCTCGCTCCGGAGGAGTTGCCGCTCCAACACCGCACGCACCGGGGCCGGAAAAGCGAAGGCGGCGATGGCGTCCTCGAGGGTGTCCCTGATCGTTTGCCAGAACGCAGCCTCCTCGATGGCGTGAGCCCGGGCCAGTGCATCGGCGATGGCGAATAGATTCACCTGCACCCCGAGGGTTTGGAAATACATCAGCAGTTCCTCGGGTGTGGGGTTGATCAGGGTGTTGGGGGTGTTGGGCTTCACCATATAACCGGGATCGGGCAGACCGGCCCGCTCCATCCAGGGCAGGTGGACCCGGAGCGTGTCGTGATCCCTGAGCAGTACGCCTTCAACCCGGCCGGCCCGCACGGCGAGCAGCACGTTCTGCCCGTGCAGCTCGGGCATGACCCCATAACGGAAGCAGAGGAGCGCCACCTCGGTCAGTCTCCGGCAGACCTCCGCGAACAGATCCAGTACCTGCCGGTCGCCGGTGGCGTCTCCGTGCCGTGCGCGCAAGATGCGGGCAGCGGCCGGGGTCTCCCCTTCGGGGGTAAGTACGGCGAGGGCAGACATCGGGATCACGGTAGTTTCCGGGTCCTCCATCAGGGGGGCCGGGTAAGTGCGCAGCAGGCAGGCCAGGTGCCCGGGCTTGTCGCTGAACGGATCCGCTCCGGATGCGGTGAAGGCCCACCAGCGCTCCTCGCCGCACAGATGGAGCTGTCGGGCCAGGAGCGGCTCCACGCCAATCAGGTGCTCCAGCAAGGCCTGGGCCCGCACACCGTTATGCATATAGCGCGGGGGAAGGAGGCGGAGCGCACCGAGGGAGTAGATGCCGATCGGCAGTTTCAGGTGCAGGGCGCCGCCGCCGGCGGGGGCGAGGCTCCGCACCGAAGAGGTGGCGACAAAGCGCCCCAGGTTTCGGGCCACCGGCACGCAGATGTCGCTTGCCAGCTCATTGGCATAGAGCGCCGGCAGGACGTGATCCATCTGCCAGGGGTGCACGGGCAGGGCCAGGTAGTCGGCGCAGTTGATGCCGGCGGCGGCGAAGGACGCCGCCAGTTCCCGCTGGCCGGCGTTGTCCAACAGCGCGGGGGCCACCTCTGCTCCGGTGGCGGCGGGGCTCTGCTGTACAAAGTCCCGGCGCACCGCCAGCCAGTGCAGCCCGAAGGCAGCGCCGAATTCAGGGCTGAACGCCCGGTATTCGGCAGTATCCCAGCCGCCTTTGGTCCGCGCCGAAGGGTGAAAGGGCCGATCCCGCAGTGCGGCCAACCGCTCCCAGTCCACGAGGGAGGGGCGGGAAGCGGAGGCCGCCTCTGCAACTGGTCGTGCCGCTGTCAGCGACAGGGCGGTCTGTGCCACCGCGTCTTGCAGATCCTGCCGGAAACCGGCCAGGTTGGGCAGCGCCTCTGTCCCGGGGAGATGCTCCGCCAGGGTGTGCATCACCTCGACAGGGCTCAGTGCCTGCCACTGCAGGCCGGCGCCCGTGGCGGCTGTGAGCAGCACGGGCGGCCGGCTGAGCCTGTATGGCTGCAAGAAGGGTGACCGGCGGCCCCGGAAGAGCATTGCCCGGCCGTTTCCCAGGGGCAGGTGCAGGTAGATCTCTCCCTCTGCCAGGGCGAAATCGGGGCTCGTGATCAGCGCATGGGGGTCGGTCTGGACGGCGGCGCGGTCCAGCATTTCCAGCAGGTTTTCCTGCAGCAGCGCGTTGATGAGGTCGTGGAGTACACTCTCCTCGGCGCGCCCTTCCGGCACGAGTGCGTCAGGCTGCATGGTTGCCTCCACACCCCTAGTACAGGTTCAGCCAAGAACCGACCTGCACCGACAATGCCCTCTGGTAGACGGCCTGGGCGCAGGCCACATCCTCAATGGCCATCCCCATCGGGTTAAGCAGGATGATCTCGTCGGCGGACTCCCGGCCGGGTTTACGCCCGATCACGATCTCGCCCAGTTCGGCGTGCAACTGTTCCCGGGAGAAGCGCCCCTCCAGCACCAGTTGGTTGATCACCTTCTTCTCGCGGTTGCACTGGCCCCAGTCGTCCACCACGAGCTTGTCCGCCTTGATAAACACCTCTTTATGCACGTCCATGATCGAAATGTTGCTGACGAAGGCGCCCTTGCGCAGCCACTCGTACGGGATATAGGGCTTGTCCGCCACCGTGCAGGTGATCACCAGTTCGCCCGCGTACACGGCAGCCTCGGCTGTGGCCGCGACGCGGTACTGCACGGCCGGGAAGTGCCCGCACAGCTCCTCAGCCAGGCGCTGGGCCGCGGCCGGGATGCGGTCGAACAGGTGGATGGCGGTGACGGACGGGAATTGTTCCAGAACCGTCAGCAGTTGCATGCGGGCGATGGGGCCGCAGCCGATGCAGGCGATGTCACGGAACCCCTCCCGGGCCAGGTGGCGGGCTGCCACCGCGGTGACCGCCGCCGTGCGCATGCCGCTGATCAGGCTGCCCTCCATGATGGCGATCGGGTAGTTGGTCTCGGGGTCGTTGAGGATGGTGAGGGCGCTGGCCCGCTCCAACCCGCGGGAAGGGTTGTCGTGCTTGCTCCCGACCCACTTCAGGCCGGCAACCGGCTGATCCCCGCCCATGTAGGCCGGCATGGCGATAATCCGGTCGGCGATGTGGCCGGCGTTGCCCCAGCGCAGGTACGGCTTGAGGGGCTGGACGAATTGGCCGCGGGCGTGCAGGGTGAGGGCATGGGTAACTGCCTCTACGTACAGGTGGGAGGAGCCGCCGCTCAACTGGATAATGTCGGATTTGCTCAGATAAAGCACCGCCTGCCGGGGGCCGGCGAGGTGCTCGGAGATGTTGGGGTGCATGGTGTGATTTCCTCCGCTAACGGTGTTGAGTATGCTGGATCAGGGCGTGCTCCGCCTCCGGGGGGCGGAGCCGCGCCACCCAGTCGTCGTCATAGACCATGTCCAGGTAGCGTTCGCCCCGGTCGGGGAGCAGGGTGAGAACGCGATAGGGGCGCGGGAAGGTGGGCAGCAGCTTGCGGATGGCGGCAACCACCGTTCCCGAGGAGCCGCCGGCGAAGATGCCTTCATGGGCGAGGAGGTCGCGGCAGCCCTGGACGGATTCCCAATCGGCGACGTGAACGACCTCGTCAATCTCATGCGGGCTGAACAGCTCGGGCACCCGGCTCGCGCCAATCCCGGGCAGTTCGCGGCGGCCGGAGGGCGTGCCGAAGATGACGGAGCCAACTGCGTCGACGGCGATCACCCGCAGGCGGGGAAAGTCCTCCCGGAGGCGACGGGTGAGCCCAAGGATCGTACCGGTGGTACTGACGCCGGCGACGAGGCAATCGATGGGCCCGTCCAGGTCGGCGATGATCTCGTTGCCCTCGCCGTAGTAGTGCGACTGCCAGTTGCGCTGGTTAGCGTACTGGTTGATCCACAGGCTGTTCGGAATGGTCTGCAGCAGCTCGTGCACCCGCCGGATCCGCGTCTGCAGATAGCCGCCTTGCTCGTCGGTCATGTGGACCATCTCGATGTGGGCACCCATTTGCTGCAGGATACGCAGGTTGGTGGGCGAGATTTTGGGGTCTACCACAGAGGTGAACTGCAGGCCGTATACCCGCGCCACCATGGCCAGGGCGATGCCCAGATTGCCCGAAGTGCTTTCGACCAGGTGTGTGCCGGGGTGGATGGTGCCATCCTGCAGCCCCTGCTCGACAATGAACCGGGCGGGGCGATCCTTGACGCTGCCGCCTGGGTTTAGGAGCTCCAGTTTGGCGATCACGTCCACCCCCGCATCGGGGAAAAGCCGGCACAAGGTCACCAAAGGCGTCCGGCCCACACAACTGACCACCGATTCATGAATCATGTCCCGTCGCACGCCCTTCTTTACAGTGGTTCGCCTGCCATCTGGGGTCTGCTGCCAATTGGCCATGCAGCGAATGGAAGGCGGTTCGTACCAAACCTAAATGATAACGCTTATCATTGTCAAGGCCTGCCGATAAAAAACTGTGGCGAGAAACCGCTGTCCTGTCAATTGCGCCGATCGCAGTACTGATCAGGCTTCTGATCGATTGACAACGATACCATACGGGTGGTAATCTAAGTTCGTTATTGAGAATGATTATCGGTGATTTGAGGGGACTGATCGCGAATGACGAAACCGCAAAAAGCCGGAAGCCACTTGAGTGACTTCCGGCTTTTTGCCCATGGCTGCCGCCAGGGCGGCACTGGATCGGGTATCGTCGGTGCGGCCATTCATACTTTCGCAGCCCAGGAGCGGTGGAGATCACCGATATACGGCTACCCCACCGTGTACCGGCAGACCACCACGATCTCCGCAATGGCCTCCGGAACCAACTTCTCATGCGACCCGTCGCCCGGGTCCACCCAGGCAGTGAGGGTCCAGTTGCCTGGCGCGCCCGCCGGGGCCTTGGCGGCCCGGAGCAGCCCCCGCCAGGGGGCCACCGCCGCCGGTGCTGCCGAGGCGGCCGTCCCCGCCGCGGGCGAGAGCTTGAGGGTGCTCTCGTTCACCGTCCCGGCGAAGGCCGGCTTCACCTTCACGAACAGCTCCAGGGCGTCGATGGTGATCGTCCGGTCGCTGAGGAAGAAGGGAAACTTGTCCTTCCCCAGCGCCATGGTCAGGGTCTGGTCCCCCGCCGCTGCGGCCGGCGGGTTCAGGAACCGGTGCCACTGGGTGGGGAACACGTGCCGCAGGCTGACAATCTGCGCCAGCCCCTGCTGCCCCTCGGTGCGGACGAACTGGTTGATGGACTGGTGCAGCTCCAGCACCGCCTTCTGCCCCAGCGCCCCGCCCGCCTCCCGGGCGGTGTAACGCAGGTGCAGGATGACGTCGGTGATGGTATCGTAGTCGAACTGGCGGAAGGCGGCGGGCAGTTCGATCTGCCACTCGCTGATCGCGCCGGCCCCCTCAAAGGGCAGGAACCGCCCGTCATTGAGGTTGGTCTCGAACAGGCCGCTGTCCTCTTCTGCCCGGCTGGTGACAATCGACTGGATGGCGCCCAGGCTGTCGGTGAACCGGGGGTCGGCCTCCTGGCGGGCGTACTTGCCGCCCAGGAGAGTGCTCGCGTGCCGCACACTGCTTCGGAGCAGCCGCAGAGTGCAGTGCACCCCGGTGTACGGCCCGGTGACGCAGGGGATGCTGACCCCCACGTTCCGCAGGCGCCGCATGTAGTGGCCGGAGAAGTCCAGGTCAAAGAGCGCCTCGGGCAGGCTGAGCGTGCACGACCCCGTCTGCCGCAGCTGCACCAGGGCCAGCGGGTCGAGCTGGGCCAGAGAGACGTGTTTGGTGATCTCGTACTCCCGCTTGTGCTGCTCCAGGAAGGCGGCCTCCATGCGCTTGATGTCCTGGAACAGCCGGTCGCCGGAGAGCAGCCCCTTCTTCAGACTGTCCCAGTAGCCGAACTGGATGAAGGTCGAGTCCCGCAGGCCGAGTTCGTGCCGGAAGGCCCGCTCGGCCCGCTTGGCCATGTCGTAGGCAAGCTGGTAGGCCTGGAAGTAAACCGTGGCCAGTTGGCCGATCATCCAGCCGTACAGTTCCTGGTTGGTGTACTTGTCCTTGAGGAACTCCTCGACCTCCCGGGTCTGGGCCAGTTGCCGCTTGTGGTTCTCCAGCTCCCGGGCGGCAATCTGGATCCGCAGGTCGGCGGCCACGATCTGCTTGTCCAGTTGCATGATCTCCCGGGCGGCCATGTTGGCCTGAAGCACCCAGTCGTGGCTGCGGATCGCGTACTGGCCAAGCTTGCCGGCCATGCCCGCCTCGAAGCCAGCCTGGGTGGCGGCGGCCTGGAACCGGTTGGCGAAGGCCGACGCCGCCGCGCCCAGGTTGGAGCCGCCGAAGGTGGCGCCGATGCCCCAGGGCTGGATGTTGAAGTTCGGGACGACGTGCAGGACGCTGGCGAAGAACTCGGCCCAGGATGCCTCGACATGCCAGTCGTTGGACTCCCCCATCTTGGTCAGTTCCTGCCGCTCGTACCCGATGATGGGGATGCCGGACTCCTGTTGCACGGTGATGTGCCGGGCGTTGGCCACCAGGGCCGGACGGTCCCCGCCCGCCGACGGCACGCCCAGGGACAGCAGGTGGTGATGGTAGCGGGTCTGGGCCGACCGGCGGGACTCCGCCAGGGCCGCCTTGTTCGCCTCGGCCTCATCCTTCTGGAACTTCCGGACCTGCTCGATCAGGGCGAGCAGGGCGGTCTCATGCTGCGCCCGCAGCAGGGCCAGCCGCTCGGCGTCCCGCTTCTCCAGAGCAGAGAGCATGGCCTGGCCCAGGGACTTCAGCTCCTGGCAGAGCTCGGTGGCCTTTTCGGCCAGCACCTGGAACCGGTAATTGGGCGGCCCGGCGCTAATGTCGCTCAGCACGCTGCCGATATCCACCCCCGCCGCGGCCGCCTTGACCAGCAGGCCGGGGTCGATGGGCGGCTCAAAGAGCGGCAGCCGGCGCACCACGCCCTCGATGTTCATGCAGTGCCGGATCTTGAACAGCCGGTCGGCGACCGTGTCCCAGTAGCCGATCAGCTTGTCGTTCTTCGGCACGCAGAAGTAGAGCATGCTGGGCAGGGTAACCTCCGGCGCCGTGCCGGTGCTGCCCGCGGCCGACGGGGAGACAAACTCCTCGATTTGCACCAGGGCGTTGGAGAAGGAATCCAGCTCCGGCTCCAGGGAGTTGTAGGTCTGCACCCGGGCGCTGGCCCGCGGCGGCACCTCCTCCGGGCGGCGGCCCAGGATGTCGGCGGCCATAATGTAGAACTGGGTCGCCTCGTTGATCGACTCGATGGTGTCCCGGCGGAAGAGCTGATCGCCCCAGGCGACCAGGTTGTCGATGTACTTCATCACCACGTTCTTCTGGTAGGCGGTGGTGCGCAGGCGGGCGATCAGGTGCGGCTTGAACGGGTCCTTCCGCCAGCGGGCCACGGCATCCTCAAAGCTCTGCAGGTCCGCCTTCTCCTGGGCCGGGAGGGCGGCCTTCTGCACCGGGTCGGTCCCGGCGGCCAGCAGGTGGAGGATGTACTGGATCCGCTCCCGCTGGTAGCCCTCCCGCGTGCGCTTATGGAAGGGCAGGGTCCGCCAGTACTTCTCGGGCGCCGGGTGGCCGGAGGTGTCGGTGGGGTCAAAGATGTAATGGAACCAGCGCTGGGACTCCTCGTACCGCTGGTTCTTGCTCAGCCGGTCGGCAATCAGCAGCGGGGCATGGAAGAACAGCTCCCAGTTGTAGATGGCATAGCCGCCGTCCGCGAAGTCAAGCTGCTCGGTCGGGTACGGTTCCAGCACGATGGGGTGGTCCACCAGGTGCGGCTCGTAATCGGTCTTGAAGTCCATGGGCACGTAGGGGGGCTGGCCCGGGGCCAGCGGCATGAACTCGTGCGGCAGCAACTGCAGCCGGCGCTGCATCAGGCCGTCGATGCCGGCCCGGTTCAGTTCCCGGACGAAGGCGGGCACCCACGGGTGGTAGAAGGAGGTGAACTTGTACCTGGGCTCCATCCTGGTGATGTGCCAGCCGGCGGCCCCGCCAAAGCCGCGGTCCCGGTAGCCGCCCCCGGAGCGGCGGTAGGTGGCGGACATGGCGTACCGCCGGGTGCCGGCCATCCGGCGCATGGGCGTGATCACCTCGGCCATTCCCGCACCCACCGGGTCATAGACCGGGTCGTCGCCCGGCCCCGTCGGGAAGGTCGGGTCCATGATCCAGGGGTCCTCGGGGTTGACCACCGGGCCGCGGGGGTCGAACGGCAGGAGCTCTTCCCAGTAGATCTCGGGAATTTCGAAGACCAGGCCCGGGTCGACCTTGCCCGTGCCCCAGACCGACCCCTTTACCCTGACCGCGGTCGGCACGGCTTCAATGAAGAAGGTGCGCCGCCAGTCCTGGTAGAAGAGCGGGCTCTTGCCAATCGCCGACCCGTCCGAGTGGGGCAGCACCTGGAAGGTGCCCGGTGTCCTCCTGAGGGCCGGGGTGTCGTAATTCACCGGCAGGTAGAGGCAGTTCTCCACGTTCTCCTGCAGATACATCCGGTAGTACTGGGTGCCGGTCAGCCGCCGGACCAGGTCCCGCCAGCCCTCGGTCTGAAGCGGCTCAGCGTTGAAGCCGTCGAAGCGGAAGGCCGGGGCGTTGTCGCCGTACTCGATGTGGTTGTAGATGATGTACGGCTCCATCACCTGCACGTAGAGGTTGTTCTGCGGGTCCACATGGGTGCGGAAGATAAACTTGTCGGGCCGCTCGTTCTCCGGGCCGGTGAAGTCCACCTCCACGGCCCGGGTGGAGATGCGGGCGTTCTGCCACTTGCCCTGCTGCAGGACGCTCCAGGCCAGCTTGATCTCCCAGTACTTGCCGGGGTTGTGGCCGCTCAGGTCGCCGTCCTGCAGGGTAACGCTGGCCGCCCTGGCCCGCTCGGTGAAGACCGGCCAGAGCAGGTGCAGCCGCCGGTTCCAGACTACCGCCATCAGGTGGTCGCCGGTGATCTCCAGATCCACCCGCTCCCAGGCGGTCCAGTGGAAACCGTCCTCCCGCCGCCGGTAGTAGTAGACCTGCGGCATGCCCCTGGTGCGGCCGAAGACGTGCAGAATGTCCACCGCCGGCTGGCCGGTCTCGTCCTGCTCCAACTGGTGGTGCACCGCCACCACGTCCAGCCTGGCCACCTGGACCAGCTTGTCCAGGTAGTGCAGGAAGGCTTCTTCGGCTGTCTCCTGGGTGAGGTCGCTCTGGAGCAGTTCGTTCTCCAGCTCCTTGAAGAAGGGCGACTTGTCATCCCGCAGCTCCGGCTCCAGCCAGTTCTCCGGGTAGAGGAAGACCTTGCGGTTGGCCTCCCAGACCCGGTAGTTCTTCATCCACCGCCACTGCCGCCACTTGACGTCGGTCTGGGCGCTGCCGCTGACGTCCGGCTCCAGGTTCATCAGGCAGCGCTGGGCGAAGAGCTGGACCGAGGAGATGGCCTGCTTGATCCGCGCCGTCATCATGCACGGCTCCATCTCCACATCAATCAGGAAGTGGGCGTAGAGGTCGTCCGCGCTGTTCACCGTGACGTTGTCCGTCAGGCCGTGGGCGACCAGGTAGTCCGCCAGCGCCGCCCGCTGCTGCCCGCGCAGGATGTCCCGCAGGGGCTGGGCCAGGGTCAGCCACTGCTCCTCCTCGTACTTGGCCCTTACAGCCTGGCGGACACCCCGCGCCTGCGCCTGGGTGATGCCGCCCGCCGCCAGCTCCGCGGCCTGCAGCGCCGGCATCCCCAGCCGCCGGAGCAGGCCGAATGCCTCCCGCAGCCGGGCCGGCAGCCGCTCGCTCCGGTAGTCGGCCGGGAAGGCGGCGGCGTAGAGGCCGGTCTGCGTGGGGTCGGTCATGTCGCCCAGCAGGGTCTCCAGGTCGGCCTGGGACCACTGGGTAAAGCGCATGGCCACCTCGAACCAGGCCTGCTTGGTGCCGGACGCGGCCGCGGCCAGCATCTGGTCCAGGGCCTTCTCGCCCTGGGGCAGGCCGTCCCGCAGCCGGGCCAGTTCGGCCAGCCGCAGCCAGCCGGCGAAGGGAGCGGCGGGCTGCCCGCTCGCCACGGGCAGGGCGTTCAGGTCCAGCCAGCCGGCCCCCGGCCCGTGGTCAAAGAGCCAGGTCAGTTGCCGGTGGCCGAGCTTCAGCCGGGCGGCGACCACGGCGGCCTTGTGGGCCTTAACAAAGGTCTGGAACTGGGCCGGGAAGCCCGCCGCCGTCAGCTTTACCGCCGGGTTGCTCTCGGCGAAGGCCGGGGCGAGCAGTTCGGCCAGGCAGCGGCGCCTGAGGGCCGGGTTCGGCTCCGGGTCGGCCGGCGAGGCCAGCCAGGTCTGGAGCAGGGCGTCCATGGCGCGCGGCTCCAGCGCCAGGGCTTCCGCCGCCGCCTGCACCGCCAGCCGCTCGCTCAGGGTGCGGCGCAGGTAGGGCAGCAGCCGCTGGAGCACCCGCAGGAACCGGTCGCCGGGCTCCGCCGCCGCGTCGAACATGGCGGCGGCGTCGTTACCAGCGCCGGCGGAAGTCAGGAAGGCGGCCCCGGCGGCGGGGACCACCGCCTCGGGCTGAGCGTAGAGGGCGTTAACCGCAGCCTGGTACGGCCCGTCGGCCGCAAGGGCCAGCAGGGCGTCCCGCTCCGCCTCCCGCATCACGCCCACGAAGTGCAGGGCCGTCCCGTCGTGGTAGACCCGGCGCCGCAGGGACGCCGGGAAATTGAGGCCGGCGGGCAGGGCCGCCAGGGCGGCGCTGAAGTCCCGGACGCCGAAGGTGCGCATGGCCCGGCTGACGAACCGGCGGGGCGCGTCGTACAGGGCCTGCACCGCTGCCCGGTAGGCCGCATTGGCCGAGGCGGCGTCCAGCCGGTTCTTGCGGGCGTTGGTCATCGGGCCGGTGAAGCGCAGTTCGCCGGCGGCGGCGTCAAAGCTGATCTCGCCCTGGCGGCCGTCCTGCTCCTGGAAGAGGGTGTTGACCGCGGCGATCAGGCCGGCGTGACCGGTGGCGGCGGCAGCCGCCTGGAGCAGGCTGCGCTCGGCGGCGGTCAGGAAGCGGGCGGCGGTCAGCCGCAGGTTGGCGGCGTCATAGGCCACCACGCCGTCCAGCTCCGCCGGGAAGGTGAACCCGCCGGGCAGGGCGGCCAGGCCGGCGGTGAAGACCGCCGGGGCGTTGGGCAGGGTGAGACCGACGGGCAGGGCCGCCAGCGGGGCCCGGTAGACCGCCGCCCCATTCAGGGTGGCCACCGCCTCGGCCACCAGCCCCGGATCCCAGTCCAGCAGCGCCAGCTTGGCCCGGGTCAGGTCGCCGGACGGGTCGGAGGTCGGCCCGGCCGGGTCGTCCGCGTCGCTGCGGAAGGTGTTTTCGGCTGCGACCTTCTGCAGCCCGGCCCGCAGTTCGTCCAGGAAGGCGGCCACGGCCTCCTCCGCCGGGGCGGCGGGGGCGTCGGGCACGGTGGCGTGCCGTAGCAGGTAGTCCAGCTCGGCAAAGGTGAACCCGGACTCCCTCACCCGCTCCGCCGTCTCCATGAAGATATGGGTGTCGGTGGTGGAGGCGAAGGGGTTGGCGCTCACCAGCCGCAGGGCGCTCAGATAGTCCCTTACCGGCAGCCGGAGCGCCCGGGCCAGGCCGGCGTGCCGGCTGAGCCGGGAGAGCCGGTCCAGGCTGAGGGTATCGTCCGGGACCACGTTGGTGTCTGCCAGCAGGAGGGCCAGGTCGGCGGCGGAGACCCCCAGAGCGGCGCAGAGGGCCGCAGACCGGCCCGAGAGGCTGCCCGCCAGGTCGGCCGGGTCCTCAGTCAGGGCCGGGTCCGGCGGGTTGACCGTGGCCGGGTTGCGGAAGACCTGCGCGTAGACCGAAGCGGCCCGGGGGGCGCCGGTGGCGCGGTGGTCCAGGTAGGCGGCGGTGTCCAGGTTGGCCCACCAGCCCAGCAGCCGGGCCACGGGCAGGTTGGTGGCCGCGTGCAGCCGCTGAACGTGGGCGAGCTGGGTGAGGAAGGTGTTATTGAGGGCGGCGGGGGCAAAGGCCGTAATGGCCCGGTCCAGGTCCCGCATGCTCCAGCCCAGGGCCCGCTGCAGCCGGACAAACCGGACAATCCGGTTGGCGGCGGCGGCATCCAGCCCCTGCAGCTTCAGCTTGTGGGCCTCGCAGGTGTCCGGGTGGTCCGGGTCGGTGGAGACAATGGTGATCGTCCGGGCCGCGCCGGCCATGGGGTTGATGTAATAGGTGTCCAGCAGGTCCAGCAGGTCGGTGTAGCTGAGGCCCGACTGCCGGAGGAAGACGTCGACCCGGCCCTTCAGGACGTTCAGCCAGTTGCCTGCGGTGATGCGCCGGGTGCTGTCCGACGGGTCGGGGATGGAGTCCAGAGCGGTCAGGGTCTGGCGGTTAAAGCCCCACAGGTTCCAGGCCCCCGGCTCGGCGGCGCCGGGCTGGCTGGTGACGGCGCCGGTGATCATGTCAGCCGCGGCCGCGGTCAGGCCCAGTTGCTCCCGGGCCAGGGCGGCGCTGCCGAGGATGGCGGCCCGGGTACCGGCCCGGAAGGTCTCCATCACCTGGTGGAGCGGCACCTCCAGGTGGCCGAGGTAGGCCCGCGCCTCCGCCGTCCACAGGTGGAAGGGCAGGGACCAGGGGTAGACCGCCCGGCCCAGGGTGTCATAGGCCGGCCCGTTGATGTACTGCGGGTTGGCGGCCCGCTCGGCGGCAGATCCCCGGGTCTGGCGGCTGCGGGCGACCACCCGCACCTGGCCGCTCTCCTTGCGGATGGTGTAGGTGTAGGCTGGCTCGTCGATCGTCCACCAGTCAGGGTCGGTCTCCCAGGGCTGGCCCTGGCCGCCCACGGCGATCACCGCCGCCGGGGTGAGGGGAGGGGTGAAGGCGGCCTGCAGGGCCGGGGAGAGCGTGCGGCTGTTCAGGTCCGCCTCGGCGGCGGCGGGCAGGTTGTAGGGCGTAAAGGCCGGCGGCGGGGCGACGGCATCCTCCAGCACCTCGTTAACCAGATCCACATAGGGCAGCGGGGTGTTGGTGTTCTCGCAGGTCAGCTCGATCTCGCCCAGGTCGGCCCGGCGCATGAAGAGAATCTCCTTGGCGCCCTTGCCCGCCACCGTGGACGGCCGGTCCTTCAGGAAGTGGAGAATGTCCACCAGGTAGGCGGCCGGGCTGTAGACCGAACGGCAGCTCTCGCAACTGCACAGCTCCAGGGAGCCGAAGAGGCTGGACCACTCGGGCACTCCTTCCACTTCGGCCACCGCCTCGTCGGGGACGGCGGCGGTGGGCGTCTTGCCGGAGGCTGTGCCGTACTCCAGGGCCAACTGCAAGGCCACGGCCTGCACGTGCCGGGCCCTGGCGTAAATCTGCTTGGCGTAGGCCTGGCCGCCCGCGGCCATGGCGTACTGCTGGGTGAACACGTTCTCGCCCATGCGGGCGATGGCATGGGCTGAATCCACGCCTCCCTTCAGCAGGGCGCCGGCCTGCCCGTAGCGCGGCGCCAGCCGGTAGACCCGCTGCAGGGCCTGGATCTGCCTCCGGACGGCCGCGGGGTTCTGCACTCCGGCCACGGCGTCGGGGTGCTCCTGCAGGTACGAGGTGATCCGGCCGCTGCGCAGGTTGAAGTCGGGCGCGGCCTTGAGGACGGCCGCCATGTCGGCGTGGCCGGGCAGGCTGTCGTTCTCCAGCCGGGCGGCGACAAAGGCGGTGGGGAAGGCGTCCTCCACCAGGTGGCTCATGGCCCGGGCGTAGTTCTGCGCCTGCTCGTCGGCATCGGCCCCCGGCACGCCGGGGGGCGCGCCCGCGGCCGCGGCCAGCTTCAGCCAGCCGCTCTCGTCAAGCCGGGCCAGGTCGGAGAGCTCCTTGATCTGCCCGGACTTGTGCATCCGCTCCAGCTCCTGCACCAGCGGCAGGTGGTTGCCTGTGAGAGCCCCCAGTTGCAGGGTGCGCTGGATGTCGGCCACCCGGTTCTTGAACTCGGACTTCTGGGCCAGGCTGTCCCAGAACTCTGCCACGGTGCCCTTGTGTTCGATATAGGCATTGAGGAAGCTCTCGCGCTGCCTGGCGTTCTTCAGGGTGATGCCCAGGAGGTCGCCGAGCGGGGCGCGGCCCTCCTGGCCGGCGGGCCTCAGGGCAAGCTTCACCGCCAGAGAGCGGACCGCGGCGACGATCTCATCTGCCCGGCTGGCCCACTCCGCCGCGGTGATATTCTCGTCGGCGGAGCGGACCAGGGCCCGGTGCAAGGTAGCCGGGCTCTGGGCCACCAGGGCGGGGGCGGTCGCAGGCAGGCCCTGGCGCACGAGGCCGTAGCAGGCCTCGGCCGGGATTTCCGCTTCTGCCTCCAGCCGGTGGGCGGCGGCCAGCAGTTGGATGCGGCCGGCATCCCGCCCGGTCTCGGCCGACAGGAAGCTGAAGTCCTGGTGCTCCTCGTCCTCTTTGAGGTCGCCGAGGCTCAGGCCCTGCAGGAGCGGCTTCAGCTCCGCCACCAGCTCGGCGAACTCCGACGGTCCCCGGTACTCGGCGCCCCCCACCACCAGGTCCACTGTCTCATCCGGCCCGGCGTTGAACCGGATCGGCGAGCTGGCGGCCACCTGGTTGTTCGGCCCGAACGCCCGGACCAGCAGGTCGGCGCTGCCCTTTTCCGCCCGGTTGAACTGCGCCGGGCCGTAGTGGATCTCGTACCGCCCGTCGGGGCCGGTGACGGTCTCGCCCAGGAAACCTTCTGCGCGCAGGTCCCGGTCAAAGGCCCGGACCGTGGCCTTGGACAGCGGTTTGCCGTCAGCGTGGACCAGCCGGCCGTGCACCCGGAACCCACCCTGCGGCTTCTCGGTCTTCAGCCGCGCTTCGTTTGCGCCCTGTTCGTTCAACTACGAGTCACCTCCGTACTGTGGGTCAGGCCTAGTGGGGCCTGTCGGCAGCCGGGTCCGGCTCCACCAGGGCGGGCGTGAGAGACGCCCCCGTGGCGCCGGCGCCCGAGACCACGCTGATGCCGAGCAGTGGGTACTGGACCGACGTATGGAGCAAGATGGGCGAGCGGGCCCAGATCGGCACCGAGATGCTGCCGGCCTGCAGCACCTGTCCGGCGGTGGTGGTGCAGTTGGGGCCGAGCAACTGCCAGGACTGGCCGGCCACCGCCCCCGGCATGGTATCCGTGGCCACCCGCAACGCTGCGGCGCCCTGCTCGGCCGCGACAGGCATGGTGGTGAGCTGGTAGCCCTGGGCGGCCAGGGACTCGGCCGTTGCCCCCCGATAGGGGACCCAGAGGGCCTCGCCGCCCTCGCCGATCACCAGGTGGAAGAACTGCTGCCGGCCGCCCGCGGTGGTGATGCCGACCACGTTGTGGCCCATCTCCGAGGTGCCTCTGTGCAGGTAACCCAGGGTGAGGGCGCCGCCCTCTTCGGCTGCGCCGATCAGGGCGCGGCGGGTC
The DNA here is from genome assembly GCA_036676195.1 of Clostridia bacterium. Taxonomy (GTDB): domain Bacteria; phylum Bacillota; class Sulfobacillia; order Symbiobacteriales; family ZC4RG38; genus JAKFDK01. The sequence goes on from JAKFDK010000022.1 coordinate 116,869, forward strand.
AGGCCGACGCCGATCGACGGGCCGACGCCGGCGACCAGGTCGGTGCCGGTGGCAAACCAGCGGGCAGCCTCGGGGGAGGCGCCCAGGGTATCGGTGGCCACGTGGTGGGCGCCCTGGTAGGTGAGGGTGTGCTGCACCTGGCCGGTGGCGAGGGTATCCACGCCGGCCGTCGTGGTATCGGCGCCGTGGAAGAGGAGTACGCCGCCCAGGATGACCAGCGCGGCGCCCTTGGAGACCACCGGCTCCGGGGCAAAGAGCAGGCCCAGGCCGGTGGCCATGGCGGCGCCGCCGGCGTACATCTCCATGCCGCCGCCCACCACCTGGGCCCCGCCGACCACATTGGTCATGGTGCCGCCGCCCGACCCGCCGCCGCCGGACCCGGCGGCGCTGTCCGACGGAGCGGGGGTGCGGGCCGGTGCGCGCCGCGGCACCACCCGCACCGCCTGGGGCGGCGGCGAGGACATGATCCCCGCCGGGTTCTCGGGGGTGCAGGTGGGATACTCGGCATACGACATGCCGGCCTCCTCGTCGTAGACGCCCTCGGTGCCGGTGGGGTCGTTGAGGGCCGTGGGCCGGTTCTTGACGTAAGCGTATACGTTAGTGCCGTCGGCAAGGCCGTCCGGGTCGCCGCTGGTCCAGCGGCCGAGCCAGGGGGCGTAGTACCGCTCCCGGTGGTAGTTGAGCCCTGTCTCCTCATCCCGCTCCTCGCCGGTGAACCGGTAGCGCTTGGGCGCCTCGGTCTGGCTGCGGGCGGCCTGGTACGAGGTGCTGCCGAAGGGGTGGTACTCCTCGTAGGAGATGACCTGCCCCTGGTGGTCCAGCTCCAGGGCGGCGGAGCCGACGTGGTTGTCGTGCTGGTAGCGGATCAGGCGGGCCGGCGAACCGTCATCGCCCTGGGTGCGGGTCTCCACCAGGGCCACCTTCCGCCGGTCGTCGGTGACGTGCAGTGTCTCCCGCTCCAGGTCCACGGTCACCCCGTCCCCCTGGTACTCGCGGTAGATCTCCAGCCCGCCCAGGTAGAGCCGCTCGGCCTTGCGGACAGGCGTCTGCCCGGCCGGAGCCGGCCGGTCGGTCACCTTCCGCACCCGGCGGCCGGCGGCGTCGTATACGTACCAGGTGGTCTCCGGGGAGCCGCTCGCCACCGCCTGCCTGGCCGAGGCGCGCAGCCGGTCCCGATGGTCCCAGCGGACCAGCGGCAGGTGCGGCAGGGCGGTCATGTTGCCGTGGGGGTCGTGGGCGTAGGGCTGGACCGGGTCGCTGCTGCCCACCTGGGTGCCGGTCAGCCGGTCGCCGGTCTGGGCGGCGCCCAGCAGGCTGGGGGCGGCGTAGGTGTAGGCGCGGGTCCAGCCGGGGTGGGCGGGGTCATCCCCCTTGTGGATCATCTGGAGGATGTTGCCCACCGCATCGTAAACGTACTGCTGCGTGTACCGGCCCAGGGCGTTGCCGTCGCCGGGGTGGGCCAGGCGGACCCGGGGGGCGTCGTCGGCGCCGGTGGGGGCCGGGGGCAGGGGCGCGCCGTCTCCGTCGAGGCCCAGGTGCTCCCGGCCGGTGGCAGCGGTCAGCCGGCCGACGGCGTCGTAGGTGAAGTCGGCGCTGGGCGCCACCCGCCGGTTACGGAAGTAGACCGTCTGCTGGGCGTCGTCACGGATATGGGTGACGTTGCCCACCGGGTCGTGGGTGTAGAGCAGGTCCTGGAGCACCGCCCCATCGGCGCTGCGGGTGGTGCGCAGCCGGGTCAGCCGGAAGGTCTCCGGGTCGTACTCGTACTCGGTGAGCACGCCGCTGGCGTGCTCCACCAGGGTCCGCTGGCCGCGGACGTTGTAGTCGATGTCGGTGACGAAGCCGGTCACGGCGGCGGCGCCGCGCAGATTGCCCTCGACGCTCTCCAGCAGCCCGGCCTCGTTGTAGGCCGGCCGCAGGACGGTGCCGTCCGGTGTGGTCAGGACGACGGGCCGGTTGCGGGCATCGTACTCCGTCCGGGCGGTGTAAATCTCCGCCGCCAGCGGCACGGCCCCGGACCAGTCAGGGGCCTCCCGGTAGCCGGCGGTGAACTGGCGGGTGGTCTCCGCCAGGTTGCCCTTGAAGTCGTAGGCGACATTGGTGACCACCCCGGCCCCGTCGCGGACCCGGTAGACCTGGCCGCGCAGGTTGGCGGCCTCGGGGTTGGGCAGGCTCTCGCCGTAGACCGTGCGGCCTTCCAGGATCTCCGCCCCGGCGGCGGTGCGCAGGTAAACATCCGTGGGCCGCCGGAGGGCGTCAAAGCGGGTGTGCAGGGTGTGGCCGCGGCTGTCCCAGGTGTACATGTCCGCGCCGGCGGCGTTGCGCAGGGTCCAGCGCTCGCCGGTGTCCATGCCCGCCGCCCTGATGCGGTTGCCCAGCAGGTCGTAGTCGGTGCGCATCACCGCGCGCCCGCGGGCATCTTCCACCCGGCGCGGGTAGCCCTCGATGTCCAGGTAGACCCGCGTCGGGTAGTGCTCCTCCACCTGGGCGCCGCCCCGCAGGAAGCGGTTATGCCCCACCACCACGATCGGCCGGCCCAGCGGGTCCACCCAGGCGGCGGTGGGGGTGCCGGCGTAAACGGCGGCCTTGGCGGCGGCGCCCTGCTCGGGGGCGCCCATCGTCCCGGCCTGCCGCCGGGCATGCCAGGTGGGCAGGTAGGCAGCCTCGGGCAGGCGGCGGAAGTAATCGCCCACGTCCGGATCGGTGGCCGGGTCAGCCACCAGCACCGTGTCGCCGGTGTCCCAGGCGTCCTTGCGCCACGGGTCCCAGGTGACCTTCTCCCAGGTGTGGTTGGGGTGCAGGGTGCTCACCACCCGGCCCAGGGGGTCGTAGAACCGGATGGAGCTCACCCCCACCGCGTGGGCGAACTCGAAGGCGTGGGTGGCGCTGAAGAAGGGCTCGTACTGGCGGACGGGGCTCTCCTTGTTGTTGTAGATGGTCCAGCCGCTGCCCACCCAGCGCGGGTTCATGCCCCCGCCCGGCTCGGCCTGCACCTTCTTCTGCACCTCGCGCCCAAAGCCGTCGGAGTACGAGAAGACATGCTGGATCTGGCTCTGCCGGCCAGGCAGCAGGTCGGCGTCATGGGTCTCGCGGGAGAGGCTGCCGACCACCGCCGGCTGCGGCTGGGGGTCGCTGCGGGTGCGCAGGTAGGCCATGACGTCGTAAACGATCCGGGTCGAGGCCTGCCGGAGCAGGGCCTGGGGGGCGGCCAGCGGGTTCGCCACATGGGCGGCGACGGCGGCTTCCGGCAGGTCGGCCTCAAAGCCGGCCAGGGAATCGCCCCGGTTTTCCTCGGGCTTGCCCACCACCGCCGTGCCCGCCACCATGCCCAGGGCGTCGAAGGCCACCACCGACCGGTTGCGGTTGGGGTCCATCACCAGCCGGGGCTGGAGCACCCGGTAATCGTTGCCGGGGACCGTCAGGTTGCCGGCGGCGTCCCGCTCGCCGGCGGTCACCCGGCCGCCCAGCGGCTCGCGGGTCTCCACGGGCAGGATGTCGTGGGCGTCGTAGGTGACGGTGGTGGTCTGGCCGAAGGGGTCCCGGTAGCGGCGGGGAATGAAGAAGTGTGCGCGGGCGTAGGCCAGCTCCGGCGGCGGCGTGTCGGCGGCCCCGGGGGAGTAGAACACCTGGCCGGAGGGGATCCACCAGCAGTCATCCGCGTCGGTGCCGGGGAAGAGGCCGGTGGCCTTGTAATCCTGGCTGCGCAGGTAGCCGCCCTCGGTGCCCAGCATGGCCGCCGGGTCGGTCAGCAGGTTTTCCGTGATGCCGTCGCGGCGCCGGCGCCGGTAGACCTGCGCCAGCAGCCCGCCGGTGAAGGCCAACTGGTAGGTCTCGAAGGGCAGGGCCAGCGCCCCGGTCTGGCCCAGGGGCAGCGGGCCGGACAGGTCGTCGTGCCGGTAGAGGGTGCGCAGGTGGTTGACCAGCCGCCGGTGCGGCTCAGCGGTTGCCGCCCCCGCTGCTTCGAAATCCTCGTAGGGCAGGTCGTGGGCGCCGTCGCCCGCCTGGGCCACCGCCGCCTCCAGCTCGTGAAACCGGCAGAGGTTGGTGACATCGGGCAGGGCGGCGGCCGGGGCCACCCGCACCAGTTCGTAGATGCGAGCCTCGCTCTGCAGCGGCGTCCGGTGGGCGTCGGGACTGTCGATGGCGTTGGTATAGCTGTTCTCCGTCCACGAGATCAGCATCTGCCGCTGCCGGGCCCGGTCGGCCGCGGTCAGGTTCGGGCTGGAATCGTCGTGCCGGCGGCCGTAGTGGACCTGCACCGACCGGAGAACGTTGCCCCACCCGTCCACCGCCAGGGTGGCGGCGTGGGTCACCCGCGGGTCGGCCGGCTGCCGGGCGCCCACGGTGTAAAGCTTGCGCTCGTACTGGAAGTCCACCGTCTCCCGGGGATGGGCGTAGAAGACTGCATGCCGGTTTTCGCCCTGCGGCTGCAGGCGGGCCACGGTATAGTTCCGCTCGGAGACGGTGTACGGCCGGGCCGCCGCCGGGCTGCCGTCCAGGGCGTAGATCTCCTGCCGGAGGATGGAGCCCTTGAGGGCACGGGCGGCCTCCCGGGCCTCGTCCGGGGTCAGTTCCGGGGTCAGGCCAAAGGGCAGGACCGTATCGTCCAGCAGCATGGCGGCCTGCTGGGCGGGGGTCAGGCCCGGCTCCTGCCAGTACTCGTCGGCGTACTGGCGGGAGAGGCGGCCGCCCTCCTCATAGGCCCCGGTGTGGAACCAGGTGCGGGTGAGCACGGGCGGGATGTGGGAGGCGGCGTCGATGTTGGCCGCGGCGGGGAAGGCGCCGCCGGCGCTGAGGGTGGCGAACTCCTCTGTGTCCCACTGCTCCACCAGGCCGAAGCCGCGGAACTCCCGCTCGACCCCGTCGAAGTAGCCGTGGTGGTAGGCGTAGCGGGTGACGAAGCGATTGCGGCTGATGCGGTCGAACGTCTCCACCCGCTCCACCACGTGCACGGGGAAGGGCAGCCGGGTCAGCCACGGCCGGCCGGCCAGCCGGTCAGCCAGGTAGAACCGGGTGGATGCGGCGTATTGCAGGTGGGTCTCGGCGCCCAGGTTGTTGACTGCCCGCACCAGCAGGTGCGGCTTGACGCCTCCGGTCAGGTCGATGGCCCGCAGCGCCCGGCGGGCGGCGCCGGGGATAGGGGTGGACCAGACCAGGCAGGCGGTGCCGTTGCCGAACAGGTCTACCGCCTGCATGTCGGCCAGCCGGTCCGTCTCCAGGGCCACGGGCAGGTGGGCGGCCGCGCTCCAGCCGTTGCCGGCGTGGTTCACGTACATCCGCACGCCGTCCCGGCCCAGGTAGACGATATCGGCCACGCCGGTGCCGTCGATGTCCGTCAGCCGGACCCGGTCGGGGTCGTAGAGTTCCGGGTGGTCGAACCAGGGGGCGTTGTCCATCGTCACCATCGGCCCGAACCGGCCGTAGCCCAGGTTCGGCCAGTAGCAGACCTCACCGTTGCGCACCCGGACCAGATCCTGCAGGCCGTCGCCCACCATGTCGGCCAGGAAGACTGTGTCCAGCACGTCGGCAAAAATCAGGCGCGGGCCGGGCACCTGGGTCCCCGGGCCGAAGCCGTCCTCGCCCAGGGACTCGTGCCAGACGAAGGCCCCGCCGCGGGCGATCAGGATGTCCACCCGGCCGTCCCCGGTCAGGTCGATGAACTTGAGGTTCGGGTCGTTCCAGTCCAGGTTCGGCACGGCAGTGAAGGGCTTGAACCCCTCCCAGCCGGCGTCCGGGGTGCGCTCGAAGAACCCGGGCAGGGGCGGGGCCAACTGGACCAGCTCCTGCCGGCCGTCGCCGGCCAGGTCCATCAGTTGCTGCGCCCCGCCCAGGCGGCCGGGCACGGGGATGGCGCGCACCTGCTCCACCGGGGCGAACTCCGCCCGGGCGGCCGGGCCGGTGTGGAGCGGGCTCAGGTTCCGCTTGTACAGCCAGGCCCCGGTGTGGCCGGTCAGGATGCCGGCAGTGCCCTCGCCGTCCAGGTCTGCCCACTGGTAGTTCGGGGTGTCAAGGCCGGCGGGCAGGTTCTCCAGGCCGGCGGCTTCCACCTCGCCGGGCGGAGCGGCCTGGCTGTACGTGAACTCCACGGGCGGCAGCGAGCGGCGCAGGCAGGTGCTGTAGCCGTGGGGGGCATAGCCCGACTGGGTCACCGCCGTCAGGTAGGTGGTGACCGGCCCCCCGGCATAGGTGAAGTCGGTGGAGCGGACCAGGGTGTCGGCCTCGCCGAGCTCCGCCGGGAAGTGGTGGAACATCAGTACCCGGCGGCAGAGCCGGTAGGTGCGCACCTCAAACCCGGCCCGGTTGCTGGAGAAAGGGTCCGGGCGGACGGGCCAGGTCCGGCCCGGAGGCGGGTTGACCTGGGCGCGGACCAGCGGCCGGCCCTGGGGGTCGGGGGGCAGCTCCTCCCAGTGACCCTCGCCGTAGTCCAGTACCAGCTCAAACCGCCACTGCATGGCGGTGAGTTCCGGCTGGACCAGCCGGGAGGGGGTGTTGCCGTACTTGACCCGCTTCAGGTAGCGGTTGGCGGTCCGGTCCTGGGCGGTGCGGTGCCGCTCGTGGGCCTGCGACGTGTCCACCCCGGCCGAGTCCTCGGCGGCGTATTCGTAGACGATGGCGTTGCCCTTGTCGTCCCAGCTCTCGCAGATCAGCCAGGTGAAGACCCGCCGCGGGTCGGCGGGGTCAGCGATGCGGGAGGCGGCGGTGCGGCCATAGATGGAGGTGACGTTGTCCCGGGAGATGGACCGCCAGTGGGTCTCTCCGTCCAGCAGCCGGCTCCAGCGCTCAATGCGCGCGAAGAGGCCCTCGACCCGCGGGCGGTAGCGGGTGACGGCATAGCCGTCCCGCTCCGCGCGGTCGGGGACCCACACGCCGGGGGCGGTCTCCTGCTGGGCCGGGACCAGGTCTTCGGCATCCGAGAGCAGGAAGACATCGGACTCGTCGGTGTCGGCGTAGCGCGGCAGCCCCTTGTCCGTTTTGCGGGTGATGGCGGGCAGGCTGAGGTTCCAGCCCAGGCCGAAGAGGCCGTTGCCGCCGCCGGAGTTGTAGGTCAGCGCCAGTTGGGGGCCGAAGCCGGCGCGCCCGGGCGAGATGGCCAACGGCACGCTCATGCTGCCCGTGCCGTTGGCCGGGTTGGTCTTGAACTTTTCCCCGATGCCGCGCACCGCCCCCCCACCCTTCGGGAGCGCAATGGTGGGCGGGGGTGAGCTTTTCTGATCCTCACGCACCTGCAAATCCCCCTCGATGGCGATTGGCGGCTGAGAGAGCAGATGCGTGATCAGATGTACGGTTGGGTTGGGTGGGTCGTCGGGTGTTGAGAACGACTGAAGTTAGCCGCCGCTCAGTATATTATATTTGGAATATGGTTACTCCTCTATAGTTTCAAATAAATTATCCCGATCGGGAGACGGCTCCAACCCGCTACCAGGGTGGTGGACGACTCGATGACTCTCTGCCAGCGGGGCGGCAGGGGACGGCAGGATGAGCGAGAGGGCCTCCTCCGGTCCGCCCGGGATGCCCGGTTTGACAGCCCGAGCGGGGGCGACCTCAAACAGCTTCTCGGCGAGCTTGCTACGCCACTGTCCCACGATGACCTCAAGTGTTGGGGAGCCTGGATTTCCAGCGTCTCACGGCAAATGTCAATTTTCTTACAGGTAATTCACGACGTTTAGCTTAAAATTCTTGCCAAGCTGGCGTCTCTGGCGGCTTTGCAGGGCATTTTCTGGTCAAATCGACGTGAATTACTACCCCCAGGAGTATCTAAAGGGCTTGTGAAGCCACTGCAGCTGCCGCGGGCGCACGATCCAAGACCTCCCGCAGAAGCTGGGCAACCGTTTCGGGCGGCAGGCTGCTCAACGCCTGGCGAAGTTCTGGCAGTTCCATTCGAATCACCTCACAGACTCAGCGATAACCCCCAACACGCTCCAGCGGCAGCGTGACCACAAAGCGACTGCCCTGCCCGCGGCGTGACTCCGCCTGAACATGTCCGCCGTGCAGGTTGACCAGACTCCGCACAATGGCCAGGCCCAGCCCGCTCCCGCCGGAGGAGCGGGTGCGGGCCTTGTCGGCGCGGTAGAAGCGGTCGAAGATATGCGGCAGATCCTCCGGGGCGATGCCCTGCCCGGTGTCGGAGACCGCCACCATCACGTTCGCCTGGTCGGACCAGACCCGCACCTGCACCCGCCCGCCCGGGGGCGTGTAGTGCAGGGCGTTGGACAGCAGGTTGACCAGCACCTGGCGCATGCGGTCCGCATCGGCGGTCACCATGGGCAGGCCGGGCGCCACCTGCGCCGTCAGTTCAATGCCGCTGTCAGTCGCGGCCGGCTCCATGTTCTCCCACAGGTCGGCGACCAACTGGCCGAGGTCGAGCGGCGCCAGGGTCAGGGAGAGGCGCCCCACCTCCGCCAGGGAGAGATCCCGCAGGTCGCCCACCAGGCGGGTCAGAGCGATGACTGTATCCTGCAGATGCAGCACCAGCTCCCCGTTCAGGGGGACCACCCCGTCCTGCACCATCTCCAGTCGGCCCTTCATCACCGCCAGCGGATGGCGCAGCTCGTGGGACACGTCGGCAAAGAGCTGGCGCCGGACTCGCTCCTCGGCCTCCAGCCTGTCCACCATGCGGTTGAAGGCTTTGGCCAGGGCGGCGACCTCGTCGGAGCCCTCCACCGGAACCCGCAGAGACAAATCCCGCAGGTCGATCTGTTCCACGGCGTCATACAGGCGCCCCAGGCGGCGGGTGATGGCTCTTGCCGTCCAGATTCCGGCGCCGGCGGCAAGTGCCAGGGCCATGAAGATCAACCGAAAGTTCATGGGGTGGCCGGCAAAGACCCCCGAGTGAATCGCCGCCATCGCCGCAACGAACGAGGCAAACGACACCAGCACAAAGGCCCAGGCCAGCCTGCCCCGCAGGCTGTGGTGATGCCCCCGGGCATGACGGCGCTGGGGGTGCCGGTGCCATGGCTGATGAAAACACGGGTGCGGCACGGCCCTCACCCCCTTGGCGGCACCAGCTTGTAGCCGATGCCGTGCACGGTCTGGATCAGGTTCTCCACGCCCAGCTTGCCACGCAGGCGGCTGATGTGGCTGTCGATGGTGCGCTCGTAGCCCTCGTAGTAGTCACCGATCGCCGTCTCCATTAATTGTAGCCGCGAAAAGACCCGGTTCGGGTTCCGGGCCAGCGCCGTCAGGAGCTTGAACTCGGTCGCGGTGAGTGCCACCTCCTGGCCGCCCCTCTGCACGGTGTGCCCGGCCAGGTCGATCTGCACATCGCCCAGGGTGAGCAGGTCGTGGTTGGCCGGCTCAGGGTGGGTGCGGCGCAGCACGGCCCGGATGCGGGCGACCAGTTGGCGCAGGCTGACCGGCTTGGCCAGGTAGTCGTCGGCGCCCATCTCCAGGCCGATGATGATGTCGGGCTCCTCGTTCCTGGCTGTGAGCATGATGATCGGGGTCTTATCCTTCGCCCTGACCTGGCGGGCCACGTCGAGGCCGCTGCAGACGGGCAGCATCCAGTCCAGCACGATCAGGTCGGGCCGGTGCTCCTCCCACAGGCGCAGGGCCTGGGCGCCGTCCCCCGCCTCCAGGGTGGCGTAGCCCTCGTTGCGCAGATATTCGGCAACCAGGGGGCGGAGCTCAAGGTCATCCTCGACCACTAAAATCAGTTCGTTTCCCATGGGGCAAGTCTTTCTCCCGCCAGGCCGGTAACCCCTGCGCCTCAACAAAATCTCCACAAACGGGCAATACCCCCGCATCACCGGCTTGATACGCTCAGGTTGAAATCGAACCAACGAGGTGTTGCACATGTGGGGACATCACTGGTTTCATCCGGGCTGGGGCTTCCTGCTGGTCTTTGTGGGGTTTCTGATCTTCCGGGTGCTTACGTTCCGGCGCCACGGCTGGGGCTGCCACCACTGGCATCACGGTCACGATGATGCGCTGGCGATCCTGCGGCGGCGTCTGGTCAACGGCGAGATCGACGAGGCCGAGTACCAGCGGCTAAAGGAAGCCCTGAACAAATAACGGGTCCTGTCTGTCCCGCCTGTTGCAGCAAACCAGAGCAGGGACGCCCCGGTTGGGCGTCCCTGCTTGTGTACGGCTTGGTACAGCCGCTTCTTTATGCCGGCTCCGGGTCACTGCCGGGGGCCGCTGCCGAGGGGGCAGTCTCCCGGCGGTTCGGGCGCTTGATCCGCTCGATGGGCTCAAACTGTGCCTGGCCAAGATGGACGAAGAGGGCCAGCCCAACGCCTTCCGCAGACCTGCCCCACGCCAACCCGCAAGCGGTGAAAGTAGGTTAGCTGGCAGTGGCCATTGCACGTACACTCTTTAGCACGTTTACACCCTTACAGAACCCCAACTTCCGGCGCTACATGAGCGGACAGGCCCTTTCCCTGATCGGTACCTGGATGCAGTCCACCGCCCAGTCCTGGGTGGTGTGGCAACTGAGCCACTCCACGGCGTCGCTGGGCATGGTGGCCATGCTGGGCGCCCTGCCCAACCTGCTGTTCGGGCCGTGGGCCAGCGCCTGGGGCGACCGCCTGGACCGCCGCCGGCTTTTGATCTTTACCCAGGTCGCCGCCATGCTGCTGGCGTGTGCACTGGCCATTCTGGTCCAGACCGGCCTGGTGCAGCTCTGGCATGTCCACCTTTTGGCGGCTCTGTTGGGCATTGTCTCGGCGCTGGACATGCCCGCCCAGAACGCCTTTATTGGCGACCTGTCCGGGTCATGATACAGATCAGCCGAATGATCGGCCCGGCCGTGGCGGGCTGGCTGATTGGCGGGCTGGGTGTCGCCACCGCCTTCTGGCTCAACGGCTTCAGCTTTGCGGCCGTCATCTTCAGCCTGTTGCGGGTGCAGGCAGACCAGAAGCGGCAGCCCGCCTCCGGCAAACCCCTGCAGGATTTTCACGCCGGGATCCAGTTCATAAACCGGGAGCCGCGCATCCAGGACCTGATGATTCTGACCGGGTACATCTATCTGTTTGGTTTTGCGAACACGCAGATCATTCCGGCCTTCGCCACCGACTACCTGCACGGTGGCCCCCAGACCCTGGGGCTGCTCATGGGCGCGTTCGGGGCGGGCGCACTGGTCAGTTCCATCTTCGTGATCCCGCTGGTGCAGCGGCAGCGCCGGATCGGCCTGATGCTCTGCGGTGCGGTCATGTGGGGCGGCGTCTGGTTCGGCCTGTTTTCCTGATGGCTGCCGCTTTCCCTGGCCTGCATGTTTTTCGCCGCCTTCGGCCAGCCCATCGTCATGGCCACGTCCAAGGCCTTGCTGCAAATCCTGGCGCCCCAAACCATGTGGGCCCGCCTGCTGGGGCTGCAGGGGATGGTTACCTTCGGCCTACAGCCGTTTGCCTCTGTGGCCATCGGGTACGCCGCCGAGGTCTTTGGCGCCCCTGCCGCGGTGCGCACCAACGGGCTTCTGATGCTGCTGGGCGCGGCGGTGCTGCTGCTGGCCCGCCCAGACCTGCGACGCTGGGAAACGCAGATGGGATAGGGTGCACGCCCGGCCACCCCACACCAACAGCGGCGGCAACGTTTCGGTGGAGCGATGACGCCGGGATGGCGTGAGAAGGGCCCAGAACTGCACATTGAGATGGTTCTGCCGGCTGGCTGGCAGGGGTATCCCAGACCGGCGCGGCAAAGAGACGGCCTGACCCCCGCCCAGGAGGGCCTACCGTCATTTTTTCCCCCCGGCCCCGGCGCTGCACCGTGGAAAAAATGACGGAACTCCCCCAAAATGAGGCCCAGGGACCAGTTTGGGTGGTTTTGGGGGTGGCCAAGACGCACCGAGCTACCCCCCTGAGGTATCAGTGCTTCATCCCACCAGGCCCAGCGGGTGAGGCACATGGACGATCGGCGCACGCCGGGGATGATGTAGGATTAGACGTCAAGCCTCAGCCCCGCTCCCCCGGTGCTCGGTTGCCGCCCATAAGCAGGTACATGTTTTCGACCTTCTTGCGAGCCCAGGGCGTCTTGCGCAAAAACTTCAGACAGGACCCGATGCTTGGCTCATTCGTGAAGCACCGGATCTGGATCCGCTGTCCCATTGCCTCCCAGCCGAAGTGTTCGACGAGCTCAAGGAGCATGCGCTCCAGTGTGATCCCATGGAGTGGATCCCGAGTGTGGTCGTGCGGCGTCGTCATGACAAGCTCACCCCATTATCAGTAGTGCGTGATGGTCATTATAACACCCCGGTCGCTCCCTTGTTGTCGGCATCACACGACGCCCGTAAACGTGTCGGAACCTCTGCCATCACACCCTCGTGGGCCGAAGGGGTGCCAGACGACACTCTACTGGCATGGGTCTTCTTTCCGCGACACTGATGGTCGCGTCTTACAGCACATTTGCCGCAGGCAATATTCTCATGCACAAAACTTAGAACTGGCAACGAAGGTGGTGGCCGATTCCTATGGGGCGTTTCACATATTCAATACCTTCAACACGATTGGGCTGTTCCGCTCCAGCACACTTGCACTCATGGCAGCGCTCCCCTTGGGCGTGCTCAAAAAGGTACCACGCCGTCTTCGGTTATCGCCACGACCGGGCTCTGCGTGGCACTTGTGCACGGTTCGGGCGCTCCAGGAAGGTGGCAAGTTGGCAAGGCATGGCGGTGTTCATTCTCCCGAAACAGCCTGCCACTCCGTGGGATACGGCCAGGATGGTCTCAGGTTCAACTGAGGTTTGCCTTGAAGAGGGGAAGAATGACTTCGTCGACGATCTGGACAATCAGATCGTCGGAGATGGGCTCTCCGTTGAAGAGGAAGTGGTGCCTGAGCAGCGCATGCCCGGCCTCCAGCCGGCGCGGCGTGATGGCGCTCGCGTCGATCTCACCACGCTCTATGGCCCGGCGGGCGATCTCCTGCATGGTCCTGCGCCCGGCTCCCGGTGAGCGCCGGCGCACCTCGGCGGTGCTGGCGGGGTCGCGCAGGACGTCGCTGAGGAGGCCGCGCAGCGCCTCGCCCGCCGGCCCTGCCAGCAGCGTGGCTGTTTGCCTGAGGGCGGCCAGGAGGTCACCGCGCAGGTTTCCGGTGTCAGGAGTTGATGAGGGATCAGGGACAATGTGGTGGACGGCTTCCATCACCAGCTCCATGCGGGTCGGCCAGCGACGGTACAGGGACGCCTTGCTTGCCTGGGCACGCTCGGCGATCCGTTCCATGGTCAGCGTGGCGTAGCCACCTGCGGCGAGCTCGTCGAGAGTCGCCTGGAAGATGGCCGCGTTGAGGGCCTGGCCACGACGGCGGGGCCGCTTGCGATGATCCAGGTCGTCGTTCGACCCGGAGGTCAGGGCGCACATCCTACGAACCCCTCCCATCAGCGGAAGTAACCTGGCCTGCGCCGCCGTCCACGGTCACCATCTGCCCGTCTTTCAGCACGGTGGTCCCCACAGCGGTGCCCATGACGGCAGGGATGCCGTACTCGCGCGCCACGATCGCAGCGTGGGAGCCGATGCTTCCGGAATCGACCACCACGGCGGCGGCGCGCAGGAACAGCGGGGTCCACGCCGGGTTGGTGTACGGGCAGACGAGAATGTCACCGCTGCTCAGCTTGGCGAACTCGGCCGCTTCGCGAATCACGCAGACAGGTCCCGTGGCCGTGCCGCCGCCGGCGGGCGTCCCGGAGACGAGCGCGGCGTCCCCATCCCTGGGCGGGAAGATCAGGCTGGGGTTGATCAGCGGCACGCCCGCGAGCTCCGCACGCCTGGCCGACCTGGTCCGTACGGCTGAGCGCAGCATGTCTGCGTCCGGCTCGGCGAGTTGCTGGATGTCGGCGATGGCCTCCAGTTCCTCCAGCCGGAGATGGAACACCTCGTCCGGCTCTCTTAGCACCCCCACGTCGCACAGCCGGCGGCCGATCTCCAGCAGGGAGCGGCGCAGGATCGGCAGTGGCTTGGTGAAGTAGAAGTGGCTGTCTTCCCGGAAGGCGACGCCGGAGCGGGCCGCCTCTACCCAGCGCCGCATGCGGGCGCGCAGCCGTGGCCCGCGCAGGAGCGGGTGGGCGAGCAGCCCTGTCAGTGCCTGGTCGGACCGGTCTGCGGACGCGGGTGAAGGCGGTATCGCTGCAAGCACCCTGATCAGCCCGACAACGGTCTCGGGGGCTTCCCCCCAGGTGGGTGGGGTGACGAGGAGCGGGCTGGCAGTTTCGCGGTGACCGTATTCCGCCAGGAACGCCGTGAGCTCAGCGTGGAACCCGGGATCGCCCTGTGCCACGTCCAGCAACTGTTCCGGTTCGACCTCGGCGAAGGACCGGCTGAGCCCGGGGTTGTCGCGCACCCGCTTGGCGAGGGACTCCAGAGCACGGTTGGCGGCCTCAGTCCGCGTCGGAGCGCCGCCAATCAGGTCAGGCATCTGATCGCCTCGCCCGAGCAGCCTGAGCACCAGGAGCAGCCTGAGCACAGCGAGTCCCGCCCGCGGCAGGTAGTCGATGCGCAGGTCGGTGACCGGATCGACCAGACTGAACGCTTCCCGCGGGATCCTGATCAACCGTGTCCACGGCATCGTCGGCAGAGCGCGCTCGGCCAGCTCACGTACCCGCCGGAGGAACTCGGTGAACCGCGGATCCTCCGTCCACCGGCTTGGATTGTGGCGCCAGGCCCTGCGGGCGAGCCGGAAGGGGGCCGCCAGCACCCCGAGCGTGGGGCGCGGGGAGGGCGGGACAAGCCGATCGACCACGCCGTCCTCTTCAGGCAGGAAGCCCTCGAAGGCCCCGCGGATCCCAACGCTCTCGGCCACCTTGGCCATCATCCCCGCAGGGCCGTAAGGCAGCCAGGTGGTCACGTCGATCGGATAGGGGCGGACCGGAAGGTATTCGAGGAGCACCGAACCCAGGAGACGCTGCCTGCGGTTCAGCCGCATCGGGGGCGGCGGAACGGCGGTCATCGGACGGGCCTGGAGCAACCACACGCGGTCCCGGGCGTAAGCCCACTCGATGTCCTGGGGACGGCCGAAATGGCGCGCCAGCGCGGTGCCCATTCGGGCGAGCTCCCTGAGCACCGCGTCGGTCAGGAGCCGATCCGGTGTGGCCGCTCCGGATTCGTGCGTGACGCCGCCGCCGGCCGTACCCCTGATGACCACCTCGCGGCGACCGGGGGACCACTTGCGGATCTGTCCGCTCGCGTCCAGCACGTAGTGATCAGGGGTGACGAGGCCGGAGACCACGGCCTCGCCAAGCCCGGCGCTGGCGTCTACCACGATCTGGTCGCGATCGCCGGTGACCGGGTTCACGGTGAACATGACTCCGGCGGACTCGGCCTCGATCATGCTCTGCACGACGACGGCGATGCGTACCTCGTGTGAGTCGATCCCGCGCTTGCGGCGATAGGCAATCGCCCTGTCGGTCCACAGGGAGCCCCAGCACCGGCGCACAGCGTCGAGGACCGCCTCCTCGCCGACGACGTTGAGGTAGGTGTCCTGCTGGCCGGCGAACGCCGCCCCCGGCAGGTCCTCGGCGGTGGCACTCGAGCGCACCGCGACCGGGCCGCCACCGAGCCCCACATATGCGCCGGCGATCGCCGCTCGCAGCCCTGCGGGCAACGTGACCGCCTCGAAGTCGGCGCGCATCGCCGACCCGTCCGCATCGCCGGACGCCAGCCGCTCGGTGATGCGGGCGTCCAGCCGCCCGTCCGCCACGACCGCCGCGTAGGCGTCCGTGGTGACGACGAAGCCGTCCGGGACGGGAAAACCGTTCCTGACCAGCTCGCCCAGATTGGCACCCTTGCCCCCGGCAAGGGCGAGATCGTGACGGCTGAAGGCACGTAGAGGCGCGACGAGCCGGTCCTTCATAGATGTTCCTCCTGGCTGCTTGTCTGAGATGCTTCGACATGCGCGGTAGTGCGCAGGGGACACACTGGCAATGCGAGGGCGAGGACGAACGCCAGCGCCAGCAGCGGCGCCATGTAACCGAACACCGGAGGGACGGCCTGGCCGAACGCCGCGCCGACGGCGGTGCGCACGCCCGCCATGGGGAACGCCTTGTAGCGGCCGGTCCTGGTGATGAGCCGGCCGGCCTGTTCGGCAGCCGGAGTGTGAAGGTCAGCACGGCAAAGGCGACGAGTCCGAGCGGTGGGTAGATCGAGAAGATCCACCGCCAGGAGAGCTGGTCGATCACGAAGCCGCCGATCAGCGGGCCACCGACCGCCGCGACGACGTACGCCGCCCCGATCAGCCCCACATACCGCCCACGCTCGCGCTGGCTGATGATCTCCCCGATGATCGCCTGCGCACCGATCATGAGCCCGCCACCACCCATGCCCTGCAACGCGACCTTGCCAGCCCACACAGGACGGCACCAGCACGAACACCACGATCGCGGCCTGCATGACCGGTTTGCGACCGAGCCTGTCCCCGAGCTTGCCGTACAAAGGCATGACCACGGTGGCAGCGACCTCGCCGAGCAGCATCGCGAGCATCAGGCCCGGCAAGACAAGGGCAACGGACCCCGGCCGTTGAGTCACACCGATCCCCCCTCTGGCTCAAACATCGCCTGAATAACCTGCACATCAAGCCGGACGACAAGGTCTTTGAGGCGCTGGTTGGTCCGGACGGACAGGGGCAGGTTGTCGTAGACATCGGTCTATCAGGTCAGCCTGCCCGCCCCTCTCATCGGCAAGGGGAGCATGAACGGGCGACCGGGGACGCACATGACGATACAGAACGGAGGCGGCCCACTGTTAATACGGGGGTGGGTATGGGAGGGTTTTGGCATGAATTCGCCTTGACTCTGTGGGTTCACTGCCGCGTTCTGGGGCATACAGCCCTTTGCGGTGCTGCGTATTTGACTTCCGATCGCCCCGGGTGCGTGGCTTCGGCCCTCAATGCCACTAAATACGGTACGTTCGGCAGGAATTTTAAGCAACGAAGCCCACGTGTACTTTAAGAAATTGCCGGTGCGCCGTGAGACGCTGGGAGTCTATGCTCCCCAACGGAGAGCCGGGTGCGCTGAAAGGTGCCCGGCCGATAGTCGGGAAAGGGCGTGGGTGTCCAACTACCGGCTGTGAGGCCGGTGGGTCGGCTCAGACCTGATTACCCTGTTTCCGTTGCCAATGAACGAATGTTGACTTGTTCGCGTGAAACTTGAGCTGGCTGTGGGACATAGCTCATCGCTATAGAGAACGATTAGTTTTCTACAAGGTTAGCCTTCGCCTGTGTGTTTTGTCAATTAAGAGTTGACCACTTCGCTTCCAACAGAGGCCATCCGCCCCTGAGAGGAGCGGACGGCCTCTGTGCTTCATACGTTGACACATGGGAACATCACGGTAGCAACAAGGGTGGATGAACAGTGGCTACCTTCGTGGTGACCAATGGCAACGACAGCGGGGTGGGCTCACTTCGCCAGGCGATTCTGGATGCCAACGCAAACCCGGGGCCGGACACGATCGTGTTTGATCCCGGAGTCACGGGAACGATCACGCTCCTCTCCCAACTGCCAACCATCACGGATGATGTGGAGATCGTGGGTCCGGGTGCGGCCGTACTCGAGATCAGCGGCAATCACACGGTCCGGATCCTGGCAGTTGACAATGGGGCGGATGTCGCGATCTCCGGGCTGACCCTCCGGAACGGGCAAGCCCCCCAGGGCGGTGCCATTTTCAACGAAGGCCGGGTATGCGTGATCGACTCCGTGCTCACGCAGAATACCGCCACGCCGTTGGGCAGAGGCGGAGCCATTCACAACGAGGGCGGCATCGTTATCATCCGGGGCTCGACCCTTGCAATGAACACGGCCTCCGACAGAGGAGGCGCCATCCACAGCCTGAACGGAGACGTGGTGATCGAGAGCAGCACCCTCTCCGGCAACAGCGCCGGCGACCTGGCCGGCGCCGTCCGAAATGACACCGGGCTGGTCACGATCCGCGACAGCACACTGACCGGCAACTCCGCCTTCAGGGGGGGCGCCATTGCCCAGTTCACCGGCCGGGTGGAGATCATCCGCAGCACGGTTTCGGGCAACGCCGCCACCACAGCAGGCGGCGCCATTATCATGATGGGCAGCGCCGAGATCGTGGACAGCACCTTCGCCATGAATTCGGCGGGATTATCCGGAGGCGTGATCAACGTCGGCGACGGTGCGGTCAATATCACAGGCAGCACGCTGTCGAACAATGCCGCAGGCAGCGGTGGGGGCGCTATCAACAACGAATTCGCGGCCATCACCATTGCCTGCAGCACCCTGACCATGAACACGGCGGGGGATGACGGGGGTGCGATTTTCAGCAGCGATCAAGCGCTGGTGCTGATCGACAGCGATGTCACCAACAACACCGCCGGCGATGACGGCGGGGGAATCTTCGGCGGCCCAGGGGGATTTTTGACCGAGGGCACTTGGCTGAGGCTCGTCAACACCAATGTGGCAGAGAACTCGGCCGGGGGCGACGGCGGCGGCATCTTCACCGAGTCCGGCCTGACGGAACTCCTGACCAGCGCCGTCTATGAAAACAGTGCCACCCGGGGAGCCGGTCTCTTCAACAGTTCCCTGGCGATGACCAGGCTGGTGAATGTGACGGTCTCCCGCAACAACGCCGTCAACCAGGGCGGGGCCATCCTCGCCACGGATGGGCTGGTCGAGGCCAGTTTTGTCACCGTCAATGAGAACGTGGTGGCGGCCGCGGCCGGCGGCGGGGTGGAGAACGCCGGCGGTGCCAATATTTTCGTGCAGAACAGCATTTTCGCCAACACCGCCGACGTGGCCGGCAACCCCCGCAGCAACTGTGCCGGCACGGTGAGCAGTTTCGGCGGCAACTTTTCTACGGACGCCAGTTGCCCGGGGTTTACCGCCGTCCCGGCGGCAGCCCTGGCGCTGGGTCCGCTGGCCCTCAACCCGCCGGGCCGGACGCCCACCCATGCCCTGCGACCGGGCAGCGTCGCGATCGACGCCGCCGCCAACTGCGAGGATGTGGAGGGCGACCCCGTTCCCACCGACCAGCGCGGGGTGCGGCGCCCCCAGCGGCGGGCCTGCGACTCCGGCGCCTACGAGCGTGCCAGGCGGCGGCGGCCACCGTGCCACCCCTCATCGCCAGAGCGGGCACCGGAGCCAACCAGCGAATCCAGCGGCGGTTCCGGCCCTCCACGCATGTAGGAGGTGAGCGGCGATGGCAAAGTTTCTCGTGACCAACACCCTGGACAGCGGGGCGGGCTCGCTGCGCCAGGCGATTTTGGATGCCAACGCAACCCCCGGCCGCGACACCATCATCTTTCAGGACGCGGTGAGCGGAACGATTCCCCTGCTGTCCCCGCTGCCCCTCATCACGGATCACCTGGAGATACGCGGCCCCGGCGCAGCCGTCCTGGCGGTGAGCGGCCAAAACGCTGTCCAGATCTTCTCGGTGGCTAACGGGGTGGATGCGACGATCCGGCGGCTGACCATTCGCAACGGGAGCGCGGCGGAGGGCGCGGGCATTTTCAACGCCGGCCGGGTGCGGATCATCCGCGCCGTTCTGACCCAGAATGCTGCTTCGAACCGCGGTGGCGGTATCTTCAACGACAGTGGCATTGTGATCGTGCGCAAGTCCACCCTTTCCACGAATTCCGCCGCGAGTGACGGAGGCTCCGTCCTGAACGTGAACGGCAGGCTGGTGATCGAGCGCAGCACCCTCTCCGACAACTCGGCCTCCCAGGGGGGCGCCGTCAAAGATTTTGGCGGGCTTCTCTCCGTTCGGGACAGCACCCTCACCCAAAACCATGCCGCGTTTGGCGGCGCCATCCACCAGGGCAGCGACCGCGTGGAGATCATTTGCAGCACCTTCACGGGCAACACCGCCACCTTCGACGGCGGGGCCATCAACAGCAGCGGCCGCACCGAGGTCGTTGACAGCACCTTTTCGATGAACACGGCGGGGTTCTCCGGAGGGGTATTCGAACTGGGAGACGGATCGCTGACGATCACGGGCAGCAGGCTGGCAAACAACCGCGCTGGCAGCGACGGAGGCGCCATCCGCAACTTTTTCTCGACCGTCACGATCATTCGCAGCACCCTGACCAGGAACACGGCAGGAGATGACGGCGGCGCCATTGACACCTTCGCTCCTGATCCCGTCATGCTGATCGACAGCGACGTGACGGAGAACAGCGCGATCGACGACGGAGGGGGCATCTTCAGCACCAATACGTGGCTGGGGCTGGTCAACACCAACGTGTCGGAGAACTCAGCAGGAGACGGCGGCGGCATCTTCACCGAAGTCGGCTCCACAGAGGCGCGGGGCAGCGCCATCTTTGAGAACGAGGCCGCCCGGGGGGCCGGTCTCTTCGCCAGCGGCGGCGTCACCAAACTGGTGAACGTGACGGTCTCCCGCAACGAGGCCCTCACGCAGGGCGGGGCCATCGTCGGCTCAGGCGGGCTGACGGAGGTCAGCTTTGTCACCGTGAACGAGAACTCGGTGGAGGCCGACGGCGGGGGCGGGGTTGAGCAGACCGGGGGAGCCAATATCTATGCACAGAACAGCATCTTCGCCAATACCACCGACGGCTCGTGCAACCCTCGCCCCAACTGTGTCGGCACAGTGAATGACTTCGGCGGGAACTTCTCCACTGACACCTCCTGTCCCGGGTTCACCGCCGTACCGCCGGCCGCTCTGAGGCTGGGGCCGCTGGAACTGAACCCGCCCGGGAGAACCCCGACCCACGCCCTGCGAAGGCGCAGTGTGGCCATTGATGCTGCCGTTCACTGCCAGAACCTGGAGAAGGAGCCTGTGCCCATCGATCAGCGCGGCGTCAGGCGCCCGCAGGGGCGGGCCTGCGACTCGGGCGCCTACGAGCGCGGCAGGCGCGCAGGTCCCCCGTGCATGTGATGGTCCCGCGGTTGTTCATTCCCTTCATTAGATGGAGGTGGAATCCAAGTGGAGCAAGATGACCGGCCCATTTCCAAAGAGCAGATCGCACGGCTGCTCCAGTGCATGCGGGACGCAGGCGCAGAGCGGCTCCCGCCAGGGGTGGAGGCGAGCGAGGCAGGTCTGGCCCCGCTGCGGGAGTATATGGCGTTCCTGCAGCAGGCAGCCGCTCCGGAGACGCCGGCGATCACCAAGGGGGATCTCTGGGCGGCGAAAATGAAGCTGCATCAAGCTCTTCACAGCACGGAGAGGCGGGCGTGAGACCACGCAAGCGGACGGAGGCACGGCGTACTGCCGTGTCTCCATGCTCGTCGTTCAGCTCTGCCTATCGCGGAAGGTCTGCACCCATTGTCAGGAAGAGTGCATGCCTCCTAAGCAAGCCTGCTCCGAAACATGTGCAACATGGATGGTCTGTTTGATGCTGCGCCTGGGGTGGGGAGGCGCTGGCCCAGGCGTTTGCGACCCGCAAGCCGGGCAAGCCCAGCCGGGAAGAGCAGCTTGGGGCCGCGGCGCCCCTGGTCCGGCGGCTGGAGGCGGAACTGGAGCAGGCCACCGCCCGAGAACGGGGCCTGCGGGCGCACATCCGTGTGCTGGAGACCGCCCTGCTCTTCGCCCGTAAGGTGATCCGCGTGTTCACCGGTGATGAACAGGCCGATGCCCGGCTCCTGCGCATGAGTGGGGAA
>JAKFDK010000023.1:0-2235 GCA_036676195.1 Clostridia bacterium
GGCAGACCGGCAGCCCGCGGGTGCAGGCCCTGGTCCGCCACCTGCTGCACCAGCACAGCCTGGGGATTCCCCTGCAGCAGGTGCTGTCTGAAGAGGAACAGCACTACCTGACCATGGCGCGGGAGGAAGCCCGGCAGCGCATTCGCTCGGCCACCATGACCATGGCGGTGGTGACCTTTGTGCTGTTCATGAACGGCGCCCTGATCTTCGCCACCCCGCTGGCGGTTCAGGCTTTCCGGTTCCTGACCGAATAGCCACGTGAAGGAGGAGTGCCCCATGCTCGGACTGACAGTAAAAGTGCAGATGGCTGCGCAGCGCCTGGGCCAGACCCTGCGGCAGATCCTGCGGGAGGAGAAGGGCGGCGTGGATGAGCTGCTGATGCGCGGCCTGTTCGTGGTGGCCGTCCTGGGCGTTGCCGCCGCCGTGATTGCCTACTTTGCCGGGCTGAACAACTGGATCGGGGGTAAGCTGCAGACCTTCATGGACACCCACTGAGCCCATGGACCAGTTCATATCCATGGCCCTGGCCGCCCTGCTGCTCATGGGCACCTTCACCGCCGGCCTGCAGGCGTTTGACATCTACAGCGCCGTGGTCAGCGTGCGGGCCGCCCTCACCGCTGCCGAACTGCAACTGGCCACCGACGGCGGCGTTTCCCCGCAGGTGACGTTTCTGGTCGCCCGCCGCATGGCCGACGACAGGCGGCCCCTGGAGCAGGTGCAGGTTTCCGGCACCCCGCCCGGGGTTCCCTGGGGCGGCCAGGTGACCCTGACGGTGACCTACGACCATCCGTACGTCCTGACCCGGTTACTGCCTGAGCTGAAATGGATCAGCTACCGGGGGACCTTCCGTATCCAAAAATCCCTCACGACCATTTCCGGGGTGGTGCCATCCGGATGAGGCGGCAGTGGCGGGAAGAGCGCGGGGACGCACCGGTATTGCTCCTGTCTGTGTGCGCCGTGCTGGTGCTGCTGGCGCTGGTGCTGGGCCTGACGGATTTCCTGGGCGCCCTGGCCCTGCGGGAGCAGGCACAGGGGGCGCTGGTCACCGCTACCCGGGCCGCCGCCCGGCAGTTCGAGCGCCGGGTCTGGGTGTTGGAGCACCGAATTGTGTTGCAGCCGCCCCAGGAAACCTTCGGCCCGCTGGTGGCCGCCAACCTGGAACTGGACGGGCAGGGCTGGCCCCTGCGGGCAGGCAGCCTGATCGACGGCACCGTCGAGGCGCAGGCGGAAGTGCAGTCCGGCCCCGGCGGTATGCCGGTGGTGGTGGGGCGCCTGGTGGTGCCCCTGCGCACCCGCTTTCTGGGCCATCGCGCCACCCTGCGTTTGCAATATACAGCTTTGCCCCATGTGGTGGGGGAATAGGGAGGAAGCCGGATGCGCCGCTGGACCGCATGCCTGCTGGTCACCCTGGTGCTACTGTCCCTGGCCGGTATATCCGGCGGGGCCAAGGAACTGCCGCCAGGATGGCAGGTGCCTCTGAAACAGTTGCCCGCCCCGTGGGACCGCCACTGGGCGGCTGAAACCCTGGCCGTGCTCTGGAGCACCGGCTTTCTGGCCGATGCAGATGTGCAGCAGGACCCGGACCGGCCCCTGCCCCGCGGGCATTTTGCCGCCTGGATCTCCCGGGCGGCGGGACTGGCGCCCTTCCGGCCTGAGCGGCCCAGCTTTGCCGATGTGCCGGCTGACAGTCCGCTGTTTCCCTGGATCGAGGCCCTGGTGCAGGCCGGTGCCGTTCACGGGTACCCGGACGGCACCTTCCAGGCCGGCCGCCCCACCGCCCGGGCCGAACTGGCCGCGGTGCTGCGGCCCTTCAGCCGGCGCCTGCCGGTGCGGACCCAGTCGGTGGGATTCACCGACACCGGCGGCCACTGGGCGGAGGGTGACATCCGGGAGGTGGCCCGGCGCGGGCTGCTGACCGGCTACCCGGACGGGCGCTTTCAGCCTGACCGGGTGGCCACCTTCGCCGAGGGCGCCACGGTGATCCTGCGCCTGCTGGCTGGCCACGCCGACCCGAAGGCGGAATCAGTCCGCCTGATGCTGCAACTGCAGCAGGCGCGCCAGGCCAGGGGGCTGGTGACGGTGGGCGAAATGGCGGCCGTGGTGGCCCAGAACTTTTTCAATGCCCCGCTGCTCTCCACCGCTGATTCTGCCGTGAACTTCCTGCAGCAGCGGCGGATTCCCGTCAGCCAGAATGCGGGCGACGTCCTGCAGGTGGAGGAACTGCAGGCATGGGTC